>DAOUEQ010000102.1:0-26569 GCA_034430395.1 Anaerolineales bacterium
GAGAAGTTGAGCACGGTCTGCAATTCATTCCTTACCAGGTTTCTGAAGCACCCAATGGTGATGTGCGCGTCATGATTGGGGGAAAGGAATACTCCCCCCCTGAAATCTCGGCCATGATCCTTGCCAAGATTAAAGCCGATGCGGAAGCGTTCACCGGTGAGAGCATAACTCAGGCCGTTATCACCGTCCCAGCATATTTCAACGACGCGCAACGCAACGCAACGAAGGACGCTGGAAAGATCGCCGGGCTTGACGTTTTGCGCATCATCAACGAACCGACAGCATCTGCACTCGCTTACGGTCTCGACAAGGAAGTGGATCAGACCATCGCCGTCTACGATCTGGGTGGAGGCACCTTCGACATCTCCATCCTGGATGTCGGTGACGGCGTCTTCGAGGTGAAGTCCACCAACGGTGACACCTATCTCGGAGGCGACGACTTCGATCAGCGCATTATCGATTACATTGCCGATGAATTTCAGCGTGAACAGGGCATTGACCTGCGCAGCGACCGTCAGGCACTCCAGCGCCTTAAAGAGGCCTCTGAGAAGGCAAAGATCGAGCTCTCGACCGTTACTCAAACCGAGATCAACCTCCCCTTTATCACTGCAGATGCTTCAGGTCCTAAACATTTAAACGTCACCCTTACTCGAGCGAAGCTTGAGCAAATCACCGATGATCTCATCGAACGCTCGATCGGACCCTGTAAGCAGGCGCTACAGGATGCTGGTCTCACCGCAGAGGATATTGACGAAGTCATCCTCGTTGGCGGGATGACGCGCATGCCAGCAGTTCAAGAGGCGGTACGCAAGATCTTCGAACGCGAGCCCCATAAAGGCGTAAACCCTGATGAGGTGGTTGCGATTGGAGCAGCGATCCAGGCGGGAGTCCTTGGCGGCGAGGTGAAAGATATCCTCCTGCTCGACGTCACGCCTCTCACCCTTTCCATCGAAACGCTGGGAGGGGTTGCTACATCCCTCATCGATCGCAATACGACCATTCCAACACGCAAGAGTCAGGTCTTCTCCACTGCCTCAGATAACCAGTCGGAGGTCGAAATCCACACTTTACAGGGAGAGCGACCCATGGCAGCTGATAATAAGTCGCTCGGTCGTTTCTCGTTGCAGGGCATACCGCCATCGCCGCGCGGATTACCGCAGATTGAGGTGACGTTTGATATCGACGCCGACGGTATTCTAAAAGTCAGCGCCACGGATAAGGCGACTGGAAAGAGCCAACAGATTACGATCCATGCCTCATCCGGTCTATCTGAAGATGAGGTCACACGGATGCGCGATGAAGCTAAAACACATGCCGAATATGATCTTGAACGCCGCGGAGCCGCCGAAACCCGGAATCGGGCTGACCAAGCGATCTATACCGCCGAAAAGCTCATGCATGACAGCAGCGATAAGCTTTCAGAATCAATGAAAGCCGACATACGAGCAAAGATAGATGGACTGCGGGCTGATATTAACGCCGATCGTTCTGATGAAGTGGAGCAGAAGACAAACGATCTCCGTCAGCTTATCGAAGCTGCAGGGGTCGATATCAACACCCAAACAGGGGGACAGGTAGGGGACGGCGCGCCTGATGGCAAGGAAACCTCGGACAAGAATGATGTCGTTGACGGCGAATTTCAAGATGTCTAAGCGAGTACTTCTCTATACAGAAAGGCGCCTAAAGGCGCCTTTCCTTATCCAATATCTATGACTGGCAAACGAGATTATTACGAAGCTCTGGGGGTATCTCGAAACGCATCACCCGATGAAATTAAGAATGCGTTCCGTGTTCTAGCAAAACAATACCACCCCGATGTCGCCGAGGAAAGCGGCACTGAAGAGCGCTTTAAAGAGATCAACGAAGCCTACGCCGTGCTCTCTGACGCCAAACGAAAAGCCGCCTATGATCGTTTTGGTCATGAGGGGCTCAGAGGGATGAACATTGATTTCGACTTCGGTTTCAGCGATATCTTTGAGGGGCTCTTTGGCTTCGGCATGGGAGGCCGTCAGAGACGAAATGCACCCAAGCGCGGGACCGATCTACGCTACGATCTCACACTAAGCTTCGAGGAAGCCGTTTTCGGCATCGAAAAAGAGATTTCGTTTTCTCGACAAGCTATTTGTTCCATTTGTCAGGGATCGGGCGCAGAACCCGGCACTTCGCCTATTCGTTGTGAAACATGTAACGGCTCGGGTGAAGTACGCCAGATGCGACAGACCTTTTTAGGCTCGATGGTTAGCGTCACCCCCTGCCAGAACTGCGGTGGGAGAGGGCATACCATCACCACTCCCTGTAAGAACTGCTCCGGGCGCGGTCTGGAACGCAAACAAATCAAGAAGGTTATCGCAGTTCCCGGAGGTGTAAACGAGGGCACCCAAATACGCCTGGCTGGCGAGGGTGAGCCCGGGATGAATGGGGGACCACCCGGAAATATGTACGTAGTGATACACGCCAAATCCCACCGCTTTTTCCGGCGACGGAACGACGACGTGCTTCTTGACCTGGCTATTAACGTCGCTCAAGCAACTTTGGGTGCTGACATCACGATACCAACACTCGACGGCGACGAGACGCTGACCATCGCCTCCGGCACACAACCCGGCAAGATTTTGCGATTGCGTGGCAAAGGCATCCCACGGCTGAATCGTAGCGGCAGAGGCGATCAACTTGTGATTCTCTCGGTTGAGATCCCCCGCTCGCTGGATCAGGAACAGCGTGAAATCATGGAACGCCTGGCTGAAACCCTTGGTACCGAGGTTCGGCCTCAGGAGCGCGGTTTTTTTGACACTTTGAAGGACCTGCTCGGAGGACTTACCGATTGAGCTGGCTCGAGCTCTCCCTGAATCTCAATGGCGAGCTTGCTGAAGCGGTCACTGAGGTGTTATCCCGCTATGTGTTGGGAGGTATCGCCATCGAGATTGCGGCGGATGATGGGGATGATCTTCCAGCCGCCAATGATGTTCTCGTTAGAGCCTATATACCTATCGACGGTCAGGAAGGTGAACAAAAACGGCGTATTGAAGAAGGTCTCTGGCACCTCAGCCAGATCCAACCACTTCCTGAACATGAATTCCGAATTTTGGATGAAGCGGATTGGCAAACTTCTTGGCAGAAGCACTTTCAGCCGATTCCTATTAGCAAAAATTTACTGATCACCCCTCCATGGATCACAATCGAAGAAAGCGACCGTAAGATAATTGTCCTTGAGCCGGGCATGGCTTTTGGCACCGGGCTTCACCCCACAACACGTATGTGTCTTAAAGCCATTGAGGATTTCTTACAACACGGAGATAATGTTCTCGATATCGGCTGCGGCACGGGCATTCTGAGTATTGCCTCGGTTCTACTGGGAGCAAACCATGTACTGGCGGTGGACACCGATGTTATTGCGGTGCAGGCAACGAGAGAAAACGCAGCAAGGAATCGTGTCGCTAAATACATCCGGGTTGAACCTGGCAGCCTCGAGAAAGTGAAAACTCTTCAAGCTGACGCTCAAAAACCTGACCTCATTGTTACGAATATCCTTTCTCATGTCTTAATGGATTTGATCCAATCTGGGCTGGCCACCTATGTTAAGCCAGAGGGGAGAATCATCCTCTCAGGCATCCTTGCTGAGCAAGTCGAACCCTTGGTGAATCTGGCAGCAGATGCGGACCTGGAGTTAATAGAAGCCCGTAGTGAAAAGGATTGGCGAGCCCTTATCTTTAAACGAGAACTGCCCCGCTTATCGCCGGGGCAGATCGAAACAAAAGGGTAAAACGGAGGGGCTTGACGCGATTAATCGGCTTTAGCCGGTCTTTGCTTCCTGAAGCGATATGTAATCCGCCCTCGAGACAGATCGTAAGGAGATAATTCCACTCGCACATGATCCCCAAGCAGAATTCGGATGTAATATCGACGCATTTTGCCTGAAAGATATGCAAGCACTTCATGCCCATTTTCCAACTCAACACGGAACTGCGTTGCGGGCAACGCCTCCAAGACCGTACCTTCCATGACGATTTTTTCTTCTTTCTTTGTCATGCACACCTCCAGAGAGAGGACCTGTTCCTACAGATTGTCCACTCTCCCTACGCCACCTAACGACGTCTTGTCGTTACCTTATTCTGGCGGCGTTTCAGGCGCCGGATGGCTTTCTTACGTTGAATCCGACGCAGCTCGCTCTTTGATATGAACCAGCGCTTTCTCCGCACCGCGCTCAATACCCCGCTCTTCGCCACTTTCTTGCGAAAGCGTTTTAGTAACTGCTCCTGTGATTCGTTAGGCCGAATAACAACTGTCGGCACTTTCTCTCACCTCCTCCCGCTCGAGCTCTATGGATCAGCTCGTTTGATCTACCAGTTCAAGGTCGAGCCGTTCGCGTTCTGGATCGAAATCAACGACACGAACCTTCACCTTCAAGCCAGGGGTCAGATCCCCCGGACCGTTTGGCGTCTTGAGTAAACCCTCGAGATTCTCTTCTACAAGTACAAAGGCGCCAGGCGCGCTCAGTACGGTAACTTCGCCATCCAATTCCTGCCCGGCTTCGATGTGATCCTTGGCCGCTTCCCAGGGGTTCGGTTCAAGCCGTTTAAGGCTGAGACCAATACGATTGTTTGCGGTATCCAGACGGATGATTAGTGTCTCCACTTCCTGCCCAATTTTTAGGACCGCCGAAGGATCTTCGATGCGCGTCCAAGAAAGTTCAGAGATGTGGATCAATCCATCTGCGCCACCGATATCTACGAATGCACCGAACTCACGCAGGCTGGTAACGACCCCTTTTCGATGCTCACCCTCTTTTAAAGCTTTGATCACATCCGCTTTCTGGTCCTGCCGCCATTTTCGGATTGCTTTACGCTCTGACAAAACGAGGCGCCTGCGTTGAGGATCGACCTCAATTATCTTAAGCGGTATCTGCTTTCCTACCATCTTATTAAAAAAGCTCAGCCGCTCTTCCTCATTCAGCCCGCGCGGCAATCCGCTCAGGTGAGATGCCGGGATAAAACCCGTGATATTTCCAAATGGCACGAGGAGACCACCCTTGTTGAAACTGGTCGCCTCTGCATTGAAGAGCTCATCATTAATCATTACACGCCGAGCTTCGAGCCAATCTCCGCTCTCACGTGCTTGCGAAATTGAGACAAGTAAATTGCCATCAGGATCAACCGGATCAATGACCATCACAGAAACCAGGTCGCCTGACTTCAAACGGGCATCCTCTTCAGGTATTTTATCAAGGTCCGATTGCGGAATAACGCCATCACGCTTCTGCCCCAAATCGACGATCAACCCATGGGAATCTTGAGCAATCACAGTACCTTGCAGCAAATCCCCTCGCTCAGGGGCCGCAAAGCGGTCATCACTCGCGAGCAGTGCTTTTAGATCATCCCCCGCGTCGGTCATCCTTACTCACCCCGGTTAAATGAAATCACCTGGTCAGCGCATTCCCAGACCGACCAGGCTACCATGTTAATCCGACGAACTCTGTTAATCGGATGCTCGCTCTGGCGCACTCCTTTGATAATCTCGCAAAGACCAAATTCTATACTGGCCTGCGAACGCATTGCCATTATACTCAGCCACCTGGGCAATGTCAATCAAGCGTTGTTTACAAGCAATCAACAAGGGAATTTTAGACGCTCTGAGGCATTCCTCAATCATTATATGGAATCCGCCGCAAGGACAGCTTCTCCCTTGACATAAATCATCTTGCTCACAGGAGAAACTGACAGTCCTTATCTATTCAGGTTCGTCGAGGAGCACCCGGTCAGGTCCTTGGTCCACTTCCCAGGGGTAGACAATATGGGCATCTGTGCTTGCGGCGAAATAATCAGGCCGCAGCTGGCCGAAGAGATTTCGATATGGGTTGTAATGCAGGACGCATGTGAGGGGCATCCCCTCTACCGCAACGATCCGGTTACGAACGGCTGTAATCGTCCGCCCCGATCCCCAAACATCATCAACAACGAGCAGTTTGCGACCATCTAATTGATCGTCATCTGGAAATTGGATGAACTGTGGCCAAGCCAGGAGTTTCGCAGTATCAATCTTTGAGGCGAAAGGAAAATCCACCGCGGCGGTAAGTACACTTTCAATATTGAGCGCCTCGCACAACAATCCGCCCGGGATGATCCCACCACGAGTGATGATCACCATTGCCTCGAATTCCATCTGAAACTGTGGGACGAGGTGGTCAATCAGCTTTTCAACCTCTTCCCAGGAGATCAATTCTGTCCGTTGAGGCATTCTAATTCACCAAGAATAGCGTGGAAGCGGATATTAGCACCGGTGAATATCATTGACAAATGCGGGTGGTATCTGCGGACCGCAATTTGATTTGATCCAATGGAGATCTGCCTTAATCAACCGTGCCATAATTGGAGAACGAGTTAGCAAATCTCTGGTGTGTCGCTATAAAGCCTTAATCGCCTCTAGGAATTCATCCCATTCCTCACGGAAAAAATGCAATGTGACGGTCCCGAGCTCAACATGGATTGTAGTTTCTCCATCCGGCTCTTCTGCCATCCAGACGATGAAATTAGTCGTCTCAGATAAGATTTTCGTTGAGATTTCTTCGGAATCTGTCATTTTTGCACACCTCCAGTGAATGGAATCGCTTGAAGACTTCAATACTTTCGAGAAACGTGATCGGGCTTCCTCAGTATATGAGCCGGTATTGAAAAAGGCGAGAACGGAATGTAATCATGACACTCCTAAATGCCTTTTAAGAATACGGGAGCCTCCAGTTAATCGCGTGGTAGAGCACGGCGACATAGAGCCGTGTCACTCAATCCTGCGAGTTCTTGCCCTGATCCCATCGCGTCTTAATGGCTTGCCAGATTCTCGGGAGAATCGTTTCTTTTGGAGTGCGCTCCGCTAAGACATCGATCGGCGGATCCCAAGGGGAGAGATCAGACATCTTCCGGTAAACATAACGCCCCAAGAGGATGAATGAGGCTATTGTAGGAGCGGAGAGCAACAACCCGATGACCCCCGCCAGGCTTGCGCCTACGACCAACCCCACCAGGATCAAGGCAGGATGCAGATTCAACGTGGTGCCCATGATGCGTGGAACAATGAATATATCGATTGATTGATCCAGTATAACGACACAAATAACGATAACTCCGGCGTAGGCTAGGGGCAGCAAACTAAACCAATTCGACGGTTGGAATAGACCGACAATCGCGGCGATAAATCCTGCTGTTACAGGACCAACTATGGGGACAAACTTCGCTAATCCACCTAAAACTCCCAGGCCGATAGGGAATCGAACACCCAGGATCTGCATGAGCAAATACGTGAGAAATGCTGTAATGGTTACGATGATAAGTTGTCCGCGCAGGAAAGCTTGCCAGATCCTGAGCAGTTCTCTCTGCATCCGCTGGATATCCTGCTTATAACCAGGTATTGAGATATTCTTTAGGACTGCTCGGATACGGCGATAATCGAAAATCAAAAAGGAAGTAATCGCAAGGACAAGGAGGATTCGAGACAGTGATTCAATCACGCCACTGGCGAGGAATGTGATTAGCGAACTGACTTCGCCGAGCGCCGGTTGAATGGCCGCGATTACCTGTTCTCCGACCGCGGCAAGATCAAACTGAGAGAATTCAATCACCCATGGTCCGAGTTGATAGGTTTGCTGACTCAGGTGTTCAAGTTGTACGGGTAAATCGAGCAGAAATCGTTGAACGATAAGAAATAACGCCTGGAGCTGCTGTACGATAGCAAAACCCATTATCGTTGAAGCGCCGATTAGGAGCAGGATGAGAAGCAGCATCGCGATTGTCGCCGCCAAACCCCAGGGTATTTTCATCCTTACACACATGAATTGCACAACGGGGACGATGACAATGGTCAGGATTGGAGCCAGAACGAGAATCGGAATGACATGCTGGAATCGAACCAACATCCCAGCCAAGATCATCATCACTGCCAGGGCAACAAGTGCCTTCGTCGCTACACCCCATTTCGGTGAATCTTCCAGCCTCTCAGTCATTCGACATCCTCATTTTCCACATCTTCCTCCGCAGCTTGAAAACAATTTCGCAGACGCGCGATCCACCCCCTCAAGGACTCAAGTCGATCTCCGGATGTGCTAGGCTTAACAACCTTCGTTCTAGGAGGGGCAATTTCAACCACTTTACTATACAAATAACCGCTGCCGAGTCGCAAGGTTGCCACAACAGGTGCAGCCAATAGAATACCAAAGAACCCTGCCAAAATACCGCCCGCTAATACTGCAATAAAAACCACCAATGGATGAATATCCAAACTCTCCCCCATGATGCGCGGGACGAGGATGAGATTCTCCACTTGTTGAATTAACAAGAAAATCCCAACAATCAATAATGTATACCCTAATGGCGTCAAGCCCCAGGGGTTCAGGAGTTGGAAGAGGGCAATAAGAGTTGCGAATATCCCGGTGATGACAGGACCAAACATGGGGATCAACTCCATAAAGCCAGCGATTACACCAACAGCGATGGGGAAGTCCAAGCCAACGATAGTCATCAAAACTGAAGTAATCACACCCACGATCACACCCAGAAGTACTTGCCCCCTGAGAAAAGCCCGCCATATCCGGTTTGTCTGGGTGAGAAGGTGATCAAAATCCTGTTGATAGGAAGCGGGGATAATCGTACGGAAGGCAGGTCTGAGTAGTTCGAAATCCACGAGGAAGTAATAACTCATCACAATCATCAAAAGGAATGTTGTGACGCCAGAGATAGCCGCGACGGCAAACGAGCCAATCAAAGAACCTGCTCTTGTGAGCAGCGGGCTCAAGGATGAAGCAAGGTTTGTGAGGAGAGGAGAAACATTCATCTCCCTCAAATCAACTTCAAAGCGCCAGATTTTAATAGTTTGATTTGCCAGAGTTTCGATCATGGCTGGAAGTTGCTCTACGATGGATGACAAATATGAGGCCAAATCAACAACTCGCTGTGAAAACGCCACCCCCAAGCCAGTCGTCACACTGAGAATAAGCACAGCGGATAATAGGAGCATGAAAAACGCTACCAAACCCTTTGGCATACGCGTTTTCTCCGTCACCCAACTTGTCAGGGGATGAAGAATGTAGGCAAACAGAAACGCAAGGATTACAGGGAGTAACAGGCTCCTGAGAAGGTAGATAAACAGGATGCCCAATAACGCCCCCAAGATAGCCACGACCAGCCTGGTAGCTGGCTGCCAGGGCGGAGAGGTTAAATGTCCTCGGGGAGTCTGATCTGTCATTCGCGACCAATCCAATATGTACGTGAAGGTCGACCATCCCGCCGACCTATGAAAGGATCTCGCTTCTGGTCGATACCAGTGAGTCGATTCTATTCAAAGCAGTGATAGATTACAAATAGCATTAGGTGGAGTTTTAAAATCCTTAAATAACACGCCCTCCGATCTAGAGGGCGTGTTTTGATTTTTCCAAGATGGGTTATCCCTTTAATAGGAGCCCAACGATCACTTTTTGTTTCCTCGATATTTGGAACTCCCTCCGCTGTGTCGGCGATCTCCTCCCCCACTTGATCGTCGGCCACTAGGACGGCGATCGTTCTCCATTGCTTCCTCAAGCGTCCACCCCTCTAGAACAGCCTTGCGAGAGAGGCGGATTTTTCCATCCTGCCCGACATTCGTCACCATAACGGTGATTTCTTCACCAACCCGGGCGACGTCCTCCACCTTTTCCGTGTGTTCACTGTCCAGCTGCGAGATGTGGACCAGCCCATCCGTCCCCGGTAAGATCTCGACGAATGCGCCGAAATCCGTTGTTCGAACGACCTTGCCAGTATAGATCCGGCCTGAGACTGCTTCTTCGACCAACCCTTCGACCATTTCTTTTGCGGCTTTGGAGCTATCCCCATCGGCTGCAGAGATGAATACCGTTCCATCATCTTCTATGTCGATGCGTGTACCGGTCGTCTCTTGAATATTGCGGATCATTTTTCCACCCGGACCGATAATCGCGCCAATTTTCTCAGGATCGATTTTGACAATGGTCATCCGCGGGACATGCGGCTTTAGTTCTTCGCGCGGCGCCGAGATGGCCTCTTTGATCTTCTCGAGTATGAAGAGTCTCGCATCGCGTGCTTGTGCTAAAGCCTCTGACAATAATTCGGAGGTAATGCCCGAGATCTTAATGTCCATCTGCAACGCGGTGATGCCCTTGCGAGTCCCAGCGACCTTGAAGTCCATATCTCCGAGATGATCTTCCAAGCCCAGGATATCGGTAAGGATCACAGCTTGATCGCCTTCCTTGATCAGCCCCATGGCGATCCCTGCCACTGGTTCGCTAATCGGCACGCCTGTATCCATCAAAGCGAGAGTTGAACCGCACACTGAAGCCATCGAACTGGAGCCGTTCGATGAGAGCACTTCAGAGACAAGGCGCATCGTGTAAGGGAACTCTTCCTGCGGAGGAATTACGGGCAGTAAAGCGCGTTCGGCTAAAGAGCCATGCCCGATCTCCCTTCGGGAGGCGCCGCGTAAGAACTTGGTTTCCCCAACCGAGAAGGGCGGGAAATTGTAATGGTGCATATATCGCTTCTCATTCCTCGGGGATAGACCATCAAGCTCCTGCCGCTCACGCGGAGTGCCGACCGTAGCCAGCGTTAACACCTGTGTCTCCCCTCGAGTGAACAACCCAGAGCCGTGAGTTCGCGGGCTGAAATCTACCTCAGCATGAATCTCGCGAATATCCTTTGGACCACGACCGTCCGTTCGAGTCTTTGTCTCGAGAATAAGCGATCGCACGGCAGCCTTGTGTACTTTTTCAAAAGCTTCACGGACGTTGGCGACGTCCCAATCTTCCTCATCCGCGAACGCTTCCAAGGCTTCGTCTCGCAATGCGTTCAAAGCCTCGGTTTGCTCCGCTTTCTTTCTAGGTTTACTGACGAGTTCCTGAACACGCCCTTCGAGCCATTCGGAAACTTTCGTTTGGATTTCGTCGCTGATTTGGAAGGATGTGTAGGAGCATTTCGGTTTACCGACTTCAGCCTGCATTTGCGCTTGCAGATCGATGAGTGACTTAATCGCCTCTTGCCCAGCCTCAAATGCCTTGATGATTTCTGCCTCTTCGATTTCCTTTGCTCCAGCCTCCACCATCATGATCGCCTCGCTTGTACCGGCGATCACCAAATCTAAGTCGGACTCATCCATGACTTCAAAAGACGGGTTGATAACGAAATTTCCGTCCTGGATGGCCACACGGACGGTGCCTACCGGCCCGGCAAAGGGGATATCCGCAATCGTGAGGGCAGCTGATGCTCCCAGAAGGCCAAGGACATCCAGTGGTGTTTCCCCATCGGATGAGAGCGCGTACAGGATCACCTGGACCTCGTTGCGCATATCCTTTGGGAATAGTGGACGGATCGTCCGATCTGTCAATCGCGAAGTGATTATCGCACCCTCGGTCGGTCGACCTTCCCGACGGAAAAAGGAACCGGGAATGCGCCCTCCGGCATAAAGCCGCTCTTCATAATCAACAGTGAGTGGGAAGAACCCCAGTCCTTCCCGGGGTTTCTTGCTCATCGTTGCAGTAGCGAGGAGGACACTGTCCCCTTGGCGCACCGTTACGGCACCGCCCGCCTGACCGGCGAGTTTGCCCGTGGAGAGCGTGATGGTCTTACCGCCTACTGTTGTTTCAAATGACTTTTCTTCATACATAAAAATATCTCTCCCGCATCTTCAACTTATGCGAGTCAGGGACTGGGGAATGACCGTCAGTTCGCAGATATCCTCACTGATGGGCGTTCTCCAATTCCCAACCCAAGCCAATAGTCAGATGCGTTTTCCTAGGTTGTTTTTCTGAGGCCTTTGTTTCCGATTGACGACCTCTTTATAGAGAAATATACGAGCAAGTATCTAACTCACCTGCTCCTCTGTTCTCGACATTATTATTTCCGGCGAATACTTAAACTTTCTGTAATTGCTAGATAGGAAGCTGCATCCTTCCTTTTCAAATAATTTAGCAGTTTCCTTCGCCTTCCAACAAGCTTCAATAGACCCCGTCGTGATGATTCGTCATGTTTATGAAGGCGTAGATGATCTGTAAGTTGTCCAATTCGACGAGACAAGATCGCGATTTGGACTTCCGGTGAGCCTGTATCATTTTCATGACGGTGGTACTCACCGATAAGCTGGTTTTTATCTTCTTTTGTTAGTGCCATGACATCTGCTCCTCCGCAGGTCACTCGGCCTGAAGTTCATTTGCCTACTAAACCCAACCGCAAGCCAGTCTAGTCATACGATGGGCGAATTATACCAGAACCACTCACGCTCGGCTCACAGAACGCGAATGATCGCCTCACGATAGTTATCTGGCAGGGATTCAGTCGTGCTCCGGATAAGACGCTTGACACTTGGATGTCCTGCTTTATTTTCGTCCAAGAGGAATTTCGTTGTCTCTGCAGGAGACTTTTTAGCCAACTGACGCATTAACCCATAGAGGGATTGAACACTCTCCCCGCGAACCTTCGCGCTAATTCCGTGAAGGATTCGGAAGGTCTCGGGGAGATATTTATCAAATGTCGAGTCCCGGGATGCGTTCGTGATCAGAAGAAGCGCGAGATGGCGCACTTGTAGTCGTTGGTCATTAATCCATCTTTTAAGCATCTGAAGAAAGATCTCAGGATCTTGTTCGCGCCAAACAGATAAACCATCCGAGGCAAGCCACTCCAAGGCGACGACATCCTCGCAGGTCTCCGCCCACGCTTCAGCGTAGATGGACGCATTCTCTGGTGAGGTTTTATTCAACAAGCACGCGGCAACAAAACGCCCCTCACGCACACCTGTGTTCCACATTAGCTCAGCCGCCTCCAACCAGTCCCTTTGCTCCTCGTGCTCGAACCGCTGAATATCCATGCACAGTGTCCTCATTACGGGTCGAGAGACACGGAGAACACGCGCTGTTTCTACCTGTCCTATTGCGGTATTTCTGCGTTTTGTGCGGTCGGCGTAGAACTCAAGCAGTTCATAGCAGGCGCGCGCGAACCGCCCTGGCTCTCCCAGGAGCATAAGAACGCCCTCTATTCGTCGGCTCAGGTTCTCGGGGTTAACCGCAGGCATGGCAGGCTTTGAAAATCAAATCCTCTCTTGGGTTTTTGACCTTGACCTTTTTACGCCATCTCTATTGCAGAAAAGCTGAATTGAAGACTATCCGAGGCATACAATCCTTTCAATTAAGACGCCTCTCAATCGCACTTTCAACAGGTATAAGCCAGACGGATTCAAGCTGCTTTGCTCTCGTTAGCAAGAGGGGTTCCGGAGTTACCGCCAGCAAGTCGATCCAGTCCTGGATAAACCGCCACATCAGTGCATGATCCCAGATCTCGGACCAAACATCTTCCTCCCAACGAATTCCTGCTCGCCTCATCATGTTGTCTCGATAACACTCCACCATCTCATCTTGGCTCAGGGGTAGATCATCAAACCACCAGGCGCTCTTATTGATGAATACGATCAAATCTAGCACTCCCGGTCCCACTCCTGCCAGTTGCCAATCATAGACAATCTGTCTACGACCATGTGCAGCAGCGATGTTGCCTGGCCAGTAATCTCCATGCAGCAGTGTACTGGGCTGGCTGATCAACGGAGCGATCACTTGCTCAGCCTTCTCAATGAGTTGTTTATACAGCTCAATTCGGCGGGGTTTATCGGCAATTAAAATCGGGCGCTTGATTTCCATGATGCGCGAGAGCGCTTGAGCCGCTGCAGTTATATGGACATCGAAATCCCCCTCTAATGCCCTGCTCAGCCACGGGAAGGCATAGAGATCCTCTCCAAGTGCCCAAAAGCGGTCGTGAAGTACAGCCATCATATCGATCGCTTGAAGATAGTCATCTTTACTCCACTGCTCTGGATCGGACGCCTGAGGGAGAAGCTCCAGGATAAGCCAATCGCCGCTGGGGGAACCTGTGATCATCGAGGGTGTTGCTAATGGCAGATGGTCAGATAGCGAATGGTAAACGCCCACTTCCCGGCGGCCAGCTCCCGCCAGACCAGCCCGTGTCGTGCCATGCGTCTCCTTCACCACGAGAATGCATTCCCCTGGTCCATCAGACGCCCGATAATGGACTTTAATGCCCCGAATGCGGCCGATGGATGGTCGGCGATCGTGAAGCGGGTATGGTTCAACCCGTTCTACATGGATTGAAGTGTCCTCGAAATGACGCCGGCAGCCTGCAGTGAGGTTGGCCAGGCTGAAGGGCCAGTTCCACTCTTGCTTATCAGGTGAGATGGTCTGGCTGGAAATCATCATTATTGAATTTCCAAAAAAGGTTTATCTCCGGTGAAAACTGAATGATCAAATGATGAATATTAAATAGACCGCAATTGAAAATTCGACAAGTTTTTCTCAGCGAAATCATCTACCTCAGCGCCTCAGTGGTTCCGGATCGGATTACCATGTACGGTCGTAATTCTCATCCAGCTTGGAAAGCACCGCCGCTTCGAGATCGATTTGACTCACATTCGCCAATTGGATGAGAAAGAGCATTACATCAGCCAACTCGGAGGCTAGTTCATCCTGGTCATCCAGTTCGTCGGCCCACTGGAAAAGCTCTAAGACCTCATTCGCCTCAAGGACCAAGGATACGGCGAGATTCTTTGGCGTTTGGGGCTTTACAGAATCCAAGGCGTACCACCCTTTGGACTGTACAAACGAATGCATGCGTTGTGTTAGTTCTTGTAAGTCCATAGCGAAATCCAGTAAACGCTGGGGGAAAGATAGCTATTCCTGTTACCCCCTGCACACTATACTTGATTCAGATACTCTTTCGAAATTATAGGCACCGCAAATTGGCCTGTCAAAAACAGATCTCCAGGCAGTATTGACCACCTGGAGATCCATATTAATCTGGCTGCTTTACGCTTTTGCGATGTTTTCCACGGACAACGCTGCTGCACTCTTCAATTCTTCTAACTTCGAGAGCCGCTCCCATGGCAAATCCAGGTCATCACGACCGAAGTGCCCATACGCCGCGATCGGTCTATAGATCGGGCGGCGGAGATCGAGGTCACGGATGATCGCGCCCGGCCGGAGATCGAAGATCCCCTCAACCAGACTGCTGATCTTTTCATCCGGAAGGTTCCCTGTGCCAAATGTTTCCACGAAGACAGATAGCGGGCTGGCGACGCCAATGGCATAGGCCACCTGTATCTCGCAGCGATCAGCCAGTCCCGCGGCAACGATGTGCTTCGCTACCCAGCGCGCGGCGTACGCACCAGAGCGGTCCACTTTCGTCGGGTCCTTTCCGCTGAAACATCCACCGCCGTGCCTTCCCATCCCGCCATACGTATCGACGATGATCTTCCGTCCGGTGACGCCAGAATCGCCCATTGGCCCGCCCGTAACGAAGCGGCCGGTTGGATTCACGTAGATCTTTAAATCGCTATCGATCATATCTGCTGGGAGAATCGGCATGATCACATGATCGATCACACCCTGACGAATTTCGTCCTGGCTTACATCTGGAGCATGCTGCGTGCTGATGAGGACGGTATCAATACGCACGGGTTTACCGTAGCTGTATTCGACCGTTACCTGGGATTTACCGTCTGGACGCACCCACGGGAGAGTCCCTGCTTTGCGCACCTCCGCCAGGCGGCGGCTCAAGCGGTGGGCAAGGTCGATCGGCAGGGGCATGAGGGTTTCAGTCTCGTTGCACGCGTAGCCGAACATCATGCCCTGGTCCCCCGCGCCGAGTGTCTCAACTTCCTCATCCGTCACGGAGCCCGAGCGCGTCTCGAGCGCATGATTTACACCCTGGGAGATATCCCCACTTTGTTTGGCGATGGCAACCTGAACACCGCAAGTATGGCCATCGAAGCCCTTCGAGCTGTCATCATAACCAATTTCTGTGATCACCTTGCGGGCAAGCTCATCGTAGTTAATCACCGCTTTAGTTGTGATCTCACCCAGCAGCATGACAAAGCCGGTTTTGGTCGCGACTTCGCAAGCGACACGTGAGCGTGGATCCTGCTCCAGGCAGGCGTCCAAAACGGCGTCTGAAATTTGATCGCAGAGCTTATCGGGGTGCCCCTCTGTAACGGATTCGGATGTAAAAACAGTGCATGGAGACGTCATAAACGTCAGGCTCATATCTGGCCTCCTCATATAAATTGCCCCTTCAACCTGAGAAGGGGCAACAAAACATGCGTTGGCCACCCTCTCATCTTCCAGTACTCCGTCTGTCGGAATTGGCACCACACCGCTTGATGTTCACGGCAGGTTGCCGAGGCTTCACAGGGCCGTTCCCTCCACCTCTCTGGATAAGAGTGTCATGGGGCTATTGAATTGTTGTCGGGAATCATACCATGCGGGATTTTACGTGTCAATTTGGAGCAGGAGGGTGGATGCGTCACATAATCGCCAAAGAGAGAAAATGGGGGTAGGCCCACCCTCATGAGGGCATTCTCACGCACGTTCCTGTCTGATGATGCACAGTCCAGACCGTAAGCTTCAACCGCTAGGTGATGACATGACCCATGGGCTCTTGACAGGATGCCCTATACAGGAAAGACTCAAGGGGTATTACGGCAAGTAAATTGCACTCACCGATCCATCAAAATTTACGCTTTAATGGGTTTATTTATCATCACTTGACCAACCCTGACTAATTCTTATTATGAACCGTATAAAGAACTACCCAGATCTTCGAGACCGCTCCGAGTTCCTGAGCGCAGTGCTCGCTGCGGTCTTTCTTCTAGCAATCCTCACCCCAGTTTTCCTCTCTGTGACCGCTCAGACACTCTCCTCAGCAACGATTCGAGGGCTTGTAACAGCCGACACTACCGGGGCTCCGATTCCCAATGCACAAGTCACCATCCCCCTCCTGGGACTACAGACCACGACGAACTCAGCGGGCGAATTCTCGTGGGAGGCGATTCCCCTGAATGATGCTGTGGTGCCGGTGACGGTCCATGTCACTGCCCAGAACTTTGGGGGTTGGACTTTACAAGACGTGCGTGTTCTGCGCGACGAGACCTTGATCATCAAGGCAATACTGGAGAAGAGTCCAGTTACGATCGTCGTCCCACCTCCATCGAATGAGCGAACCTTACCCCCCGATCCTCTAGCCGCGATGGGGGCAGCCGAATCTGGTGGACCTATTGGCGCGCCGGGTGATTTCCCCATCCCGCACACAATTCGAGTTCGCGTGACTGGCAACCCCTATTGCAACACCACCATTCCATACACCGTCGAAGTTGTCGACTTCAAGGAATACGTAAAACATGTACTCCCGAATGAATGGTGGGCTTCATGGCCGGGGGAATCCCTGAGGGCTGGAGCAATGGCAGCCAAGATGTATGCATGGTATTGGATCGCTGCTGGGGGTAAGTGGGATGATGCTGATGTTTATGACAGCACTTGTGATCAAGTCTACAACCCGGCGGTTGAGTATGAAAGTACAAACCTAGCCGTCGATTTTACATGGAACTGGCTGATGATGCGTGATTCGCAGTTTATTTTGACTCAATATCGAGCTTTTGATTCTCAATGTGGAAGCGCGGACTGCATGGGCCAATGGGATTCCCGTGATAAGGCCTTGAACAGTTGGACTTGGGATGAGATCCTGCTCTTCTATTATGACCCCGCAGCTCTCGAGCCGGTATGGAACCCACCCGGAGGCTATTCTCTGCGCTTCAATGGGATTTACAACGACGAGGAGAATCGGGTTCTAATCCCTGTGGATGATCCCGCCACGACCGACCCTGGGCCGCCGGTCGACGTAGGCGGCGATGATTTCTCGCTTGAATTCTGGATTAAAGCCTCCCCGGGGGAAAACAACGCACCCTCCGCTTCCTGTGGTCCTAATACAGCCTGGCAGCAAGGGAATCTACTCTTCGATCGAGACCGAAATGGTGCCGATCGCGATTTTGGTCTCTCACTGGCCAACGGTCAGATGGTTTTCGGTGTGTCAGGTGACGGAACCGGTGATTTGAGTATCTGCGGCACAACAGACATTGCGGATGACAACTGGCACCACGTCGCTGTTCAGCGTCGGTTTTCCGATGGGTACCTCTGGTTGTATGTCGATGGTGTGTTGGAGGCTGAGGCAGACGGTCCTGACGGTGACATCTCCTACCCCGACGATGCCGTCCCACCCGATACGTGCGGCCCTTTAGGGACGGGTTCCTGTACGCCTTACGATCCCATGCTGGCCATCGGCGCCGAGAAGCACAGCATGGATGTCACGTCACCATCTTTCAACGGCTGGCTGGATGAGATCCGTTTTTCGAATGTCTTACGCTATAGTGCGGACTTTAGCCCCCCTGCCGATCCGTTTGACACCGACCCAGACACCGTGGCGCTTTACACACTGAATGAGGGCTACGGGAATTTAATTCACGACACTTCCAGCGCGACCGGCGGACCCAGCGACGGTTCTCGCATCTATGGCGGCGCCATCAATGGTCCCGAGTGGAGCCTGGACACCATTTGGTATGTCCCACCGCCGACGCCAACGGCGACACCTACCCCCACCCCGATACCGGAGACGTCCACCCCGACACCTGATACTCCTTCCCTGACACCGGAGACTCCCACCCCAACACACGATACTCCCGTTCCGATACCGGAGACGCCGACTTCGGCTTCACCTACACCGACGCTGGAGACTCCCCCCCCAATGTCTGATACGTCCACCCCGTCGCCGGTTACGCCAATCTACACAACATCTCCAACTCCCGTTACCCCATCGCCGACTCCAACTTCACCTTCAGCTACACCAATTCCAACACAGACACCCATATCTTCGTTAACCCCCACACCAGAAGCTATAGACATCAATGCGGACGGAAAGGTTGACATCGTGGATGTCCAACTCTGTATCAATGTGTTCTTAGGAGTCGAGTTAGATCCTGACATCTCTACGAAGGCTGACATTAACGGCGATGGGAATATCAATGTTATTGACGTTCAACAAATTGTGAATGCCATCCTGATGGGATAGTTCCTTACTGAGATAACGAATCACAAACCTTGTAGAAATCACAGTGGTGGAATAGCCAAGCAAGCTATGATGGGTTCCTGGGTCAGGAAAAGAAAACATGTTACGTATCTGCCATAAATAAGAGATCTGCGGAGATCATCACCCGTGTATTCTTCCGCATGCGAGAACACAAATTTGGCATGGATAATGCACAATTAAAAAGAAGATTAGGGGCTACTCAGGCTGATCACTGTATTACCATTTCTAGGAGCGACGAAGAATCTCGCACAATCGAGTGATCTTCAGAGCACGGCTGAGTAGTAATAAAGGTAAATGCTAAGAACTCGTCATTGAGTCTGAGTTTATTCCAACTCCAGCGAGGACTATAGAATGATTGAATCCACGCGGTTGCAGGAATAGCATTGTAGATTAGGCAGAAAAACTAGAATCGAACGAAGTATACGTATTGATGAGATCTCTTATCCGCAAAGCACAAAAAATCCACGGTTCTTGCAAGCCATGGAACTGGCTCTCTTTGCCCATCTTTGCGGCGATTCTCATCGCAGGAATTTTTGCGGGCTTCTGGAACCCTCCACACGCCTTGGCACATTTAATTTACCCAACAAAGGGCAGCCTAACGAATACCGAAGGGTCAAACACGGTCCAGTTCCAGTCTGTGCAATCACTCTTATCAGATAATCAATTCGTCTGGGGACCCAATGTCGGCGACTTCAACATCGAAGCGTTTCTCAACAAACAGGGTTCTCCACTCGCTTCCTATGCAATGAGTATCGAAAGCTGGGCGCGTTATTACTCCATCAATCCCAGAGTTGTCTTGGCTCTTCTTGAATCGAATTTCGAATTAATTTCAAAATTCGATTCTTCAGCCAACCCGGACACTGTCCACCAGCTCATTGAACAAACAAGCGCTGACCTATCTTTAGCCTTCTACCAACACATGTACAAGTTGGGGTCCCGCCGGAAAGGCAGGGCACCACTTTTCGCCCAGAGCAGCCAAAGTTTCAAGTTCGAAGACGGCACGCTTGCAGAATTGACATGGAGCCCTTCCTCAGCCAGTTACGCCCTGGCTGCAGTGGAGTCGAAAGGAAGACTTCAGAATCCCAGGCTCAACTCGCAGGCGCTTGGAGGAATTGGAAACTTTGAAGCTGCTTTTGGGTATTTTTTCCCTGACACCGATCCCCTCGACACATCGAATAATTTAGAACCGGAAACAACGCCCCCTGATGACTACTTCCAGCTTCCATTTCCGCTAGGTGCGACCTGGACTTTCTCTGGAGTTCACAGCTGGTCAGGAGGGGACGCGTACCCGGACCGTTCGTCCTTGGATTTCTCCACTCCGTGGAGCAATTACCCTGACGCACCCTACAAGAACACCGTCGCTGCAGCCCCTGGCGATGCCGTTATCCATGAACCAAACCCTGCGATCACCGACATACCCTGCTGGGTGGAGATCGACCATGGCGGCGGATGGAGTACCCACTATTACCACCTGGTGAACCTGGGATCGAGCGGAGCAGTGGGTCCAATGAGCAGTAATCAACTTGTCGGAGGAATAGGCACTGAGACATGCAATGGGGGCTGGGCCTCCGGTCCCCACGTCCATTTTTCCCTCTTCTACAACGGTGCCCCCTACGATTTGGAAGGCTTAAAATTATCCGGCTGGACAATTCATGCAGGACCTAGTGGCGAAAACACATATTTTTCTGGGAGTTTCGAACGCGATGGGGTTACATTGACCCCTTGGAACTGGTTGACGAACGATTATCAAATCTATTACGGTAACACTCTGGATTACAGTCTGCGCTTTTTCGGTGACACATCCAGCGACGTCGACCGGCTGAAAATCCCCATCGACGACCCGGCACGCGCAAACCCCGGTCCGCCTTTGGACCTCGGGTATCATGACTTTGTTGTCGAGTGGTGGATGAAAGCCAACCCCGGTGATAATTCAGCGCCGGCTATAACATGCGGTGCGAATGATAATTGGAAGGCGGGTAACATCATCTTCGATCGCACCCGTTCAGCGGGGACTCACGAGTGGGGAGTCTCACTTGCAGAAGGAAATATTACCTTCGGTGTTACCGGACCCTCCGGGGATAGACTCACGATTTGCAGTACCGCCCGCGTGGATGATGGCGAATGGCATCACATCTTGATCCAACGCAACCGTTGGGATTCCTCAAGTGGCGCTTATTTCGACGGGTCGCTCTGGCTCTTTATCGACGGCGTACTCCAAGCGACAGAAGCGGGACCCCGAGGTGATATCAGTTATCCCGACAGCGCTACGCCAGCTGCATCTTGCGGTTCATTTGGGACCGAGGTTTGCAAAGACGAGTCCTATCTAGTTATCGGTGGTGGAAGGGATGGTATCGGTCTTTCCTTCACAGGGGGGATCGATGATATCCGTACTTCAGGCTGGCTCCGTTATCTCGCTAATTTCACACCTCCTACTGAGCCGCATGTAGCCGATGCTCAGACAGTTGGACTCCTGCGTTTCAACACCGGATCCGGGAATGTTGTTTACGATACCGGCGGATATGACAGCGGCACGAGTAACGGGTGGCTTTATATGGGCGGCTCGCCTGCCGGTCCTGAGTGGTCTTCCGAGAATCCATTCGGCATCCTTCACCCCACGCCAACGCCCGGTTCCACAACACCGACATCAACATCGACTCCTACGCCCACACCTACTGCGACAGAGACAGCAACCGCCACATCCACTACAACGCCTACAGATACACCGACCGAGACACCTACCGCCACATCCACTGCAACGCCGATAGATACACCAACCAAGACGCCTACAGTCACATACACACCGGCACCGTCTGAAACCGCAGTTGTATCGCCAACACCAACGACTTTGCCTTCAGCTACAACAACGCCTTCTGCAACTGCGACCGCAGGACCGACAGACACCCCTGCAGCAACACCAACACCAATATCTTCACCGGAATCCGGGGATCTCAACGCGGACGGGATGATTAACATCGTGGATGTTCAGCTCTGCATCAATGTCTTCCTGGGTGTCGAGCTGGATGCTGGTATCACCACACGAGCTGATGTAAATTCTGACGGCAGCGTTAATGTTTTGGACGTGCAGCAGTTGGTCAATACGATCCTCTTGGGCTAGAACGTAAATAAAATCGGGGAAACCGTCATCTTGTGCGAAAGATCGAGAGACAATGAATAAAATAATTATTCGAGTGAAATGAGCGAGCAATGAGAGCGAAAATCATTCCAGCCATCCTAGTTTTAATCGTGTCCCACGCTTCTGCAATCGGAACAGGGGCTCAGTCCTCAAGTGCGACATTGTCATCCGGAAGCGGTTCCGGGATGGCTGGCGATACCGGCATCTCCATACCAGTGACCTTGAACTCCGACCCGGGGACTCAGGTATCCGGTTTGAGTTTCGATCTGACCTTCGATAACAGCCTAATCTCAGTATGCCCACCCCCTGGTGGGTGTGTTACGATTGGCTCGGCAGCCTCCTCGGCAAGCAAATCTATTTCATACTCCACCCCTTCACCCGGAAGAGTCAGCGTTATTATCATCGGATTTAATCAGGACGTGATCCCAGATGGAGTCGTTGCGAACATCATCTTCAATGTCAGCGCAAGTGCAGCCCCAGGGACTTCACCGTTATCTCTAGGTAATGCCGCCGCCACGGACCCGGGTGCCACCACCAGTGTCACTTTGAGCTTGTCAAACGGATCATTTACCGTGACCGCTCCTCCGCCTACATCTACACCGGTACCACCACCATCTGATACACCAACTCCAACGAGCACACGCACACCGACAGCCACACAGGTGCCATCAGGAGGCGCAACCCAAACCCCGACCCTATCCGCCACCAATACATCATCAGCCCCCGGCATTGCATCGCCGACGCTGAAACCCACCCTGATCTCAACATCTAAGAACACTCCTGCTTATACCCCGACTGTTGACATGACCGCCACGTCTTCCATCGAGATGGACATGACTCCTACCTCAGATGAAGTGGTGTCGAAGGAGATGGCTCAATCTATCGAGATGTCGATCATGGCGACCATGACTGCCCTCGCAGAAATCGATGCGCAGGTTGCCGCAACGGGAACCGCTTTAGCCGCCTCCGCAGGGGAACTGGATAGTGCAACCAGTGATTCGGAGTCCGGAGGAGGTCTCGTTTTCTCTAATCCGCTACTGTGGCCTACAATCCTTGGGATTAGTGTTGGAGCAGTTGTCCTATCGATATTAGGCGTTCGGGTGGTTCGTAGACGTCGCGGTAGTCGCTAGAGGCACGTGGGTTCATCTGGGAACGAGCTTCGCTTGGCATAGAAAAAAGAATTCGGATTAAAGCAGATAGGTGAGGGTGAAAAACCTTAGACAGCCAGAGTTAGTTGGCCCCCTATGACTCAAAATTCGTAACAAGCCCCTCGATCCGATCAAAACTAAATTCGATTAGTCTCTCCAACTCATTCGCCGCAGCACGATATCGTTCCAAGGATCCTCCAACGGGATCCGCAAAATCACCCTCCTGGCCCGCTATTTCACGCATCAGATAGATGCGATCCGCTAATTGAGGGTTCTGCTCCTGGAGTACCGTTTTATGCCTCTGCTCCATCACCAGAGTCAGGTCAAATTGCTTCAATAGCGTCGATTCGGCAGGTTGAGAGAAATGCTGCGAGAGGTCCAGACCACGCTCCTCCATTACCTTTTGAGCATTTGTGGTCGCGCGGGAACCGTCATAAGCCCAAACACCGGCTGATTCCACGCGCCAGTCGTCCGCTTCCCCTTTTTCTTCGAGCAGTTGTCTGAAGAGTACCTCAGCCATAGGCGACCGGCATTGATTCGCCGAACACACAAACAGGATTGAGGGCATGATGGTTCAAATCCTCAACTACGGTCAGAACTGTCCCAGGATATGGAGGTGGCGATAGAGCTCAGAACCGGAAACGAGGGCGAGGCGTCCATCAGAATCATCGGCGAATTTCCGGCAAGAGGAAGTAAAGTCGGAGGTGGTGATGAGATACGCTCCAACACAATCACGACGCATTTCCATGGCTTTCATGAGCGCTCGCGCTTTGGCAATGCCGACATTTTTCTGAGTGCTCATCGAGCGCACCAAGACCCGCTCGATCTCCCCTTCACTTTCGCGCCAGGCAAGAAGATAATTACCTTCTTCATCCCCCTCGTCGAGAGGCTCAACCTCCGTATAGCCAAGAGCTTTGATAAAGGTCTCAACGGCGGCGTTCAACGTATCTGGCGACAGTTCCGCCAAACGATCACGAAGGATTGCTGTACCCGGGAGAATCCCGGTCCCAATCGGCTGCTTTACGGGTGTCCGCTCCGGTTCTTTCCCGCTCGGGATCTCCAGGATGCGGTGAAGCCACTCATCCAGTGTAATCCGCCCTTCCAGTTCGGTGGGCTGCGTCTCTTCTGGAACATCTGAGGGGAGCAGCCCTTTTTCGGTTAGCAGCGCGTAGATTCGCTCATCAATCGTCCCCGCTACCCAGAACTCATACACATTTAAGGGGATCGAGCGGAAAATCTGCGGGTGGAGCCTCATCTCCGCTCTCACGCGTACCGCTGGATTCCATTGATGGTCAAAATGAACAATATAAGTCGCCTCAACCAACGCCTCATCTCCCGTCCGCGTACCCATCTCGAGCAGGAGAACATGCCAATGTTCCTGAGCGCGAAATGCGTCCAGGACCTTTACTCGTTGCTCTTCGGGGGCTTCCTTTACCAATTTTAAAACCCCATAGGGCTCGAGGACGGGTTGGAGAAGATCGACCCCTCCTTCGCTGAATTGACTAAAAACCACCATTTTCAATTCCGCCGCAGCGATTTGTTCGACAAGGTCGACCAGAGCTCGCACTTTCGCCCCACTGAGCGATTCGGGCGCGAAGTTAGACGCCCGTTTCAAACGACCAATCGCAGTGTCAATATGGCTTGTGGAGACAGCATCTCCGAGCTGACCCAATCGGTATCGTTCCTCAGCCAGCACATCCTCATAGCGCCGAGTCTGCACATCTTCAAGATCAACCCATATCTCCTGTCTGACCCGCTGCGGAAGATCCGCCTTCAGTTCATCCTTTGCTCGACGCAGGATGTAGGGACGGAGTCTGCGTTGGATGTCTGGCAGCGTAATACCAGCCGCTCCACGAACCTGGTCTGGAGTTAAGAATGAAAACAATCCCACCCAATCATCAACTTCCTTCGGCAGCGCACCTGCCAGAGCCCATCGGATGGGCGCGTCAAGCCGCTGGTACACTCCGGGGAAGGATTGATATCGTAGGCCAGTCGTCTGAATCTGATCAAGAAGGATGAGATCATAGTGCAGCAAATCACCGGTGAGATGTTCCCGCTCGATGTCCGCAGACAGTGTCTCATAATCCACAAGATACACATGCACAGAGGCATTCCACTGACGCTTACGAATTTCAGGATCGCCCTTAATAACAGTGAATATTAATCCGGGTGCCCACTGCTCCAACAAACCCGCCGTCTGTCGTAACCCGCTCGTGTTACAGACGTAGAGCGCTCGATGGACCTCTCCGTTCTGGAACTTCGCCATCAGCGCAACGCAAGCAGAGACCGTTTTCCCGGTGCCGGGATCATCCGCTAGCAGAAACGCGTCCTGAGCTAACAGCGCATTGACCGCTTCAATCTGATAACCGCGCAGCTCCCCTGGAAGGATCAGCCCCGCAGTCTGCGCGTTGAGCACACTCGGCTCGAGAAACGGCAGCAACATTTCTATCCCCGGGGTAGGATCCGATACGTGTACCTGACTATGCTCCCGATCGAAGCGGTCCGAGAGAGCCAGCGTTAGCGCTCCATCATCAAGCGTTTCCGGCAAAGTACGGCAAGCACAGCCCATCACCGGAGGATGATCCAACGTAACCGCGAGGGATTCGATCGTACGAGTATCCGTCAATCCAGGCGATATTTCGATAGGTTCAGATGGCAAGAGAGCTGCCTGAACGGGTGTATTCCCCAAAGATGTCCTGGGGAGCAAATTAACAGAAAACGACCCCCCTCTCACTTCTGGTGGAACCTGCGTTGAGGGCGGAAAGGGATGTACTGTCGTCGGTGTAATCCGAGAACCCCGAGCGGGATATGCTTTAGCCGGCTTCATCCGCGAAGCCTTGTTGGCAGGTTGAATCTTTAGCGGGGACAAATTAGTCTTTCTTCTCCTCGCCAACCTTCAGGTTGTGGGCTTCTTCAACGGCAGTCCGAATACGCAGGAAGGGTTCCATGATATTGCGCCCCCGCAGTCGCCGAGGCAGTAAGTCCCGTCCAGCCTCGGCTTCATTCTCATATCCGGGGAGAGATTGCAGGACATACTGGCCATCTACGGTCGCCCGTACCCAGAGGACAGGTACCTCCATGCGTAGCCGGATCTTTAAGAATTCTGCATCGCGAACGAGGATCAAATCGGGGGTCGACTCCAGTTTAGAGAGGAGCGGGATCCCGATTAGATCGGTACATATGTATTCGTGCAGCGTATCCCCGTACAACATCTTTTGAATGCTGTTCGGGTGGATTCCGCCACTGACCCAGAACTCCAGCGGACGCGTCATCGCGTCGGTGACCAAACACCCGCCGCGTGTTACTGCGCCATCATCGAAGTTGGCAAGATC
>DAOUEQ010000103.1:0-3782 GCA_034430395.1 Anaerolineales bacterium
CGTTCTCGGCTATCTGCAGGAAACGTAGTGGGTCAGGGTGGAGAATCGCTGGAATTCGCTCGTAGCCGCCATATTGATCCTGAAGCAGCCAGAACGCCCAGTATCGTCTCTCGCCAGCGAGGATTAAATAGCCTTCGATGTCTTCGGCTTCCGCAATATGAATAGCATTGATGAGCCCGTTTGCCCTAATTGAATCCGCAAGCTTCTGAAGGGGCACAAACTGCTTTGCCTGGGCTTCTTCCTTTGCAGTGATCTCCTTCCAAGCAGCCAGCGCCTCCTGTGGGTTTATCTCCCCCTTGAGGAGTTCAACGGAAATACTCCTGGGCAAGACTCCGCCCCGACTCTGAAAGTAGTCCGGTAAGATATGGTCTAGGCTGTATTCCGCAACGACCATGCCCTCTGCGCCATGTTGGGCTTTGTCGGCGATGGGTACATGAACGTCACTTAAAACGCTGGTTGTTGATTCTCCCTCCCCGGCCAGGGGGTCGAATTCAGGCAGATGCGTTTTCTTCCTAGCCACGGCGGATCACCTCCTTGGTCACAGAGGCATACGCTTTTGTTGCCGGCGCATCTGGGTTGAATCTGTGGACGGGAAGCCTGCGCGAGAAGGCCTCTGGAACATCGATATTTATGGGGATTGCTGGAAGTATTTTCTCGGGAAACGCCTTGTGCAACATCTTCAAATTCGCCTCGTGTGCCTCAACGCCCTTTCTGTATATCGTTGGCAGAATTCCCATCAACTGAGGTTGGCGGCCAAACTCGGCCCGGATTTTTTTCATGGCTCCCATGGTGCGCGGCAGGCCCTCTATGCTCACATAGTCAGGCACTGTTGGCACAATGGCATAGTCCGCCACAAGCAGAACGTTCCATAAGAATACCCCGGCGCTTGGCCCTGAGTCAATGATAATGTGATCGTAGAAGTTACGCACTGGAGCGAGTATCTTTTGTAGGACTGCAACGGGATTCAGGTGAATGACTGTAAGCCTCTGTTCTGCGACCAACATGGATTCGTAATGATTGGGGACATAATCGAGATGGCCATTCCACTCGCTTCGTTGCACGAATTCCATCAGGGGAAGCCTGCCGGGGGGCTCCGCAAGCAGCAATTGAGCGATCGATCCATCCTCAGCGAATGACGTGGTCTGCCCAACGCACTTAACTGCGCTGCCCTGGGGATCCACGTCTATAAGCAAGATCTTCTTCCCTGCGTGCGCGCCGGCTTCTGCTAGCATGGCAGCTAAATTAACTGCAGTAGCCGTCTTTCCTACACCGCCTTTTTCATTGACCAGTGCAATGATTTTGGCTGGCATGAACCCTCCCAATAGTGTTGGTATACCCCAAGAGTATATACTATTTCAACCGTTTGCGCATCCTGTTTTCGACACCAAGATATTTTAAGGTAGTTTTTTTGGTTTGCAAAGCGTTTGACTCTCTGATTAAGTTGCCATAAAATTGGCGGGTGCTATCGCCTTGTGGTTAGAAAACCAAGCACAGGATCGCTTGCCTTTGACAGAGCATCGCTGTATAACATAGCAATGAGGCTGGAGGAGAGACTTTGAGCATGCCCCCGGTACCCCGAGATCCTGCTAGGGCAGTATGGCTTAATGCGCTGGGATTCGCAGAGGATCCTTTTGACATCGCTCCTGATCCCCGTTTCCTCTACTTGTCGAGCCAGCATGGCCCAATTCTAGATCGTCTTCACAACCTTGTCGAGCGGCGCCGAGGCCTGGCCATCGTTGATGGAACTGCCGGCTTGGGCAAGACCATGATTGCTCGCCGGCTTGAATCCTTCTATCGCGCGAGGTCCGGCGAGTACGAGGTGGCCGTCATCGATCATCCATCGTTCGTATCAGAATACACCGCATATGTTTCCCTATGCACAGCATTCAATCTACTGCCACGAAAGGGTGTTAATGAGCAGTTGTCCGAGCTGAGCGATTTCGTCACGGGCACAACAAAGGACGGGCGCGTGGTGCTTTTTATCATTGACCAGGCAGAGACTCTCAATCCAGCTGCTCTCTCGGCCATCGATAAGGTCTCACAGGAAATTGCGCCAACTTTCCTCTTCGGTCAGGAGAAGGTACGGCTTGCGCTAGCCGAATTACCAGAGGCATTGAGCCGAGCGATTCGATTTACGCTCACGCCTCTCTCACTTCGCGACGCCATTGGTCTCATTGGCTTTAGATGCCGTGTCGCGGGTCGTGATGATCCTCCTTTCTCGGAAGAGGCGATGGAGTTTATGTGGGAGGCTGCACGCGGCGTCCCAGAGGATCTCGTCGACCTGTGTAACTTCGCGATTGCGGATCTGCGATCGCTTCAAGGAACTTTCATCGACATCGATATAGCCCGTGCCGCAAGCGCGAGCCGTGCCTCATTCACCCCCTTTTCTGGCGAAATCGTCGAGACCGGTACAGAGGAGTCCCTGAAAGAGGAATGATGACAACGATGATGTTGTCGCTATCGAGTCACCTAAAAAGAATAATGGCGCCGGCATGATGATTAACTGCATGGGGTCCGCAGCTTCTTTACAACGCGTCACGCTGCATGAAATCTTCTAGGGAGCGTTTAGTTTGCTAGTCCTTCGAGGAGGATCATATCGCTTCCAAGGGGAAAATATGACGAGCCTATGACGGGGGTGTGTTTGTTATGAGAGAGTTTTACTAGCTGTCTGTGTCCGCTCCCGAGGGGGATATTCAAGGTCGGGGGCGACTGCAGTTGCCCATTTAAAAGCGTAACTCCCCTGGAGGTTGGGCGCCTGAGGGGGAGTGCGCGGTTAGACTTGGCTTGATTGCCCAGATATTAGACGATTCTGCGGCACTTGTCAAGCGATGTGGCCGCGCGCTTCCCAGGGGATATCACACGAGCAGGGAGCTCGCGGTTTATGTCGTTTGAGGATTCTTCACCCCTTCAACATAGCAAGGTCGATCAGCAGACGCAGGAGAGCGGTAAGGACAGCGCTCCTATATTTCTCCTTCCCGATGAACAACGGGCCTATGACTCGATCGTCAAGGACTATAAGGTTCTCAAGGTGCCCGATTACTTCATCGATAAGTGGGTGCCTCTACTCGACGCCGCCGAGGGCTGGGTCGTCCTTTCCTTCCGCCAGCTTGCATTTGTCGTACGCAGCAAAGATACAGTCGGCACCATGCCAGCGAAGGCTACGCTACGGAGTCTCGCTAGATGGAGCGGACTCACATTCCAACATGTAGGCAAGGTGCTGAAGCGCGCCGAGTATCTGCACTGGTTTGTCCGCCGCCAGGATGGTGCACCTCTGGGTCAGCACCCGGGGAGGAGGAGCAAGGCGCCGACCTATCTTGTGCGAGTCGAAGTTCCCTTGACTCCGGCCGATCAAGCTCGCCTTGAACACTATCTTCAGTCGAACCTGCCCAGCAATGACGAAGAATGGCTGCAGCTCTTGCATAGGGCCATCTCTGCCAAAAAGGCTGAGCTGCCCGATGGTATTGTCTTACCGACAGCGCCAAAGACGATCGACGGCATAGTTAGGGAACTGCGCGATCCCTCCGAACAGCTTCCCAACGAACTCGAGCTTGCCTGCGTTGAGTTGCATAACCGCTGGGTAACCACCAACTTCAGACAGGTTACCCACTATTTCATCAAGAGATTCTTGCCCCACCTTACCCCTAGCCTGGCGTTTCTCATCGTCTGGGCGCGCAAGCACGCACAGCGAGACGACGCGCAATATCCCACTGGTGAGCTAAGAATCTCAGGCTGGAACGATATGGCTGAAGCGGTCAATGTCGCCCCATACAGCGTTAGCAGGT
>DAOUEQ010000104.1:0-9264 GCA_034430395.1 Anaerolineales bacterium
CAGCCGCGCTTCCACCAACGAGCGGGGATCCTGGAGGTGGGTTGGTCACACCCACAGCTACACCACCTGTTGTGATGCTGGGCATGGCCGGGGGATCGATGATGAGCATGAGCGTGGATACGCCCACGCCCACTGAGACACCAATTATGGCTCCCTTGATGCTGGGCTTGTCGAGTGCACCTGTATCAATGCAGACGATGACCCCAACACTACAAGCGCCTTCCCTCATGGGTCTAAACAACGTACTTTCAATTCCCCTGCAGGACACGCCAACTCCAACTGCATCCGCACTCCCACCAACGAGCGGGGATCCTGGGGGTGGGTTGGTCACACCCTCAGCCACCGTTCAGGTTGGGGCAGTACCTACGAGTACTGCGACGGCAGCGCCTTCTACAGAAACTGTGGGAACACCTATTGCGCCAACGGAAACACCGTCTGGGTCTGCACCTACGGAAACGCCGTCAGAACCTGCGCCAACAGAAACGCCGTCTGGGTCTATGCCAACGGAAACGCCGTCAGGACCTGCGCCAACGGAAACGCCGTCTGGACCTGCGCCTACAGAAACGCCGTCTGGATCTATGCCAACAGAAACACCGTCTGGATCTATGCCGACGGAAACACCGCTTGGATCTATGCCAACAGATACACCGTCTAGACCTGCGCCCACGGAAACGCCGTCTGGACCTGCGCCCACGAAAACGCCTTTAGGACCTGCGCCCACGGAAACGCCATCTGGACCTGCGCCCGCGGCGACAGAGGAAAGTGGTCCGCTTCCAACCGCGATACCGGTAATGGCACCCACACCCACACCGGTGGTTGGTGCACCGTCCAGTACAGAGGCAACCTTCACACTTCTCATTCCTCTGACGATGATGCTTGGTCCGTTTATATACACCTTATACCGACGCATACGCTTCGCCGGTCGTTTATCCTAAGTGCATTCTCTATAGCGACTACCTATAAAAACTGGCTGAGGTTGAATACTCAGCCAGTTTTATTTAAATCTAATGGTGTGTACGCATGCTCTATGGGGATAAAAGCGCTCCCAGGGCCGCCTGGGCGCGTTCTAAGGCATCCTAGGCTAGTGCATGCAAGGCAATATGGCATCTGTATCACGTTAGTTACGAGAGGGTTGTCTAGAAAGTTTTTTTAGATAACCCTCTTTTATGCTTGCTAATTCTCAGCCTGTCACTGCAAGTTCATTCGGCGCGTATTTAAAATATATTCAAGCGAAGTTCCGTACTTCGAATATAAGGTTGCTTCTCTTGCCAGGAACGAGATTCTTCGTCGCTTTTCTTCTCAGAATGATATTACTTAGGTCAAAGTTTGCTATGGTGGATAAAAAAGAGCAGCCTTAGTGCGTATTCCGATGAAATCGTCCACGAGTTCCAGATCAAACCGTCCACTTGTTCCATTTGATTGCATCCACGTGTTCCAGGTGAAATCGTCCATCTGGAATAAGCTCAGCGGCGCTGTCTGAAACATCATAACCTCAATTGCTTCCCATTTGCAACGGCGAGTAAGTTTTTCGCATGGATTCGCCTTGCAGTTCTAACCGATAGGCGTTGTGGATCAGACGATCGAGAATGGCATCGCCAAGGGTGGGATCCGGAAGGCGAGCGTGCCAATCTTCCACAGGCACCTGAGTGGCCACCAGCGTTGAGGAACGGCCATAGCGATCATCGATGATCTCGAGCAGGTCACGGGCTTGAGATGCAGTGAGCGGATCGCGCAACCAGTCGTCCAGGATGAGCAGCTTGACCCGGGCCAGACTGGCCAGCATCTTTGGGAAGGACCCGTCGGCATGTGAAAGCATGATCTCGTGCAGCAGGCGGGAGGTGCGGTGGTAGCGTACCGAGAGGCCTTGCCTGCAAGCGGCCTGGCCGAGTGCGCAGGCCAGGTAGCTCTTTCCTGCGCCGGTGGATCCCAGCACCAGGATGTTCAAGTGATGGCGTATCCACTCCCCCTGAGCGAGATCCAGCACGAAGCTGCGTTCGAGCCCTCGAACAGGGGAGAGATCCAGATCTTCGATGCTGGCGGGCAGAGCGAAGCGGGCAGCTTTGGAATGGCGCTCCCGACTGCTATTGTCCCGGCGGGTACACTCTAAATCGACCAGCATCCCCAACCGTTCCTCGAATGTGAGCTCAGCATAATGGGGATTCTCGGACTGTTCTTTCAATCCTTCCCGGAAACCGGGCAGACGCAGGCGAGTTAGTTTCTCTAATAGGGGTTGCCTCAACATAGCATTCCTCCTCATTGGTAGTAATACGGTCCACGGATGTTGGCATGGGGACCAAGACGTTTGGAAACAGGCTTTTCCAGAGGTACCTGGTCCAGACCCGTGTCCAGGATGTTCTTGATGCCCTTGTAGGAACAGATCCCGGAAGCCAGCGCGCGACCAGAGGCCGCTTCCAGACGATCTTTGGTATAGCGTTTTGCCAGCCCCAGAATTCCCAGACAGGTGCGGTAGGCTTGCTGGGGGTGCCTGCGAGTGCTAAGCGCGGTCTCGATCAGCGCTTGGGTCTGAGGCCCGATCTCCTCCGCCCAACGCAAGAAACGCTCGGGAGACCACTCGGCATAATGGCGGTGGTTAGCTGGCATGTGCCCTGCATGGGTGCTGTGGCGGCCCTTGACACGGCATCGCAGGTGAGAAGTGACTCGGCGGTGCTTGTGGAAGATCTCCACGGTATACCTGGTCGCCCGTATCCAGACCTTCTCCTTGATAAGCTCATGCGGGACGCTGTAATAATGCTTTTCGAACTCGACGTGGTAGTCGATGTGTACCTTGGCCTTTTTCCAGACCGCAAATTCGTAGGGTTCAGCGGTCAGCGGCTTGAGCGCCGGCCGATCGAGTTCTTCGAAGAATTCATAGCGGGATTTCCCCAGATGCTCCATCGTTCGATGGTTGAGATCTTCCAGCAGCTTGCGGATCGCCTGGTTGAGCTCGCCCAGTCCAAAGAAGGTGCGGTTTCGCAGGCGGGCCAGGATCCAGCGCTCCACCACCAGCACGCCCACTTCCACCTTGGCCTTGTCCTTGGGTCTGCGGATGCGCGCTGGCAGCACCACGGTGCCATAGTGCTCGGCCATATCCAGGTAGGTCGGATTAAGATCAGGTTCATAGCGAGAAGGATGTTTCACGCCCACCTTCGGGTTATCCGGGGTAACAATCTCAGGTACCCCACCGAAATAGCCGAAAGCGGCCACATGGCCAGCGATCCAGTTAGGAAGATCTTCGGCCCAGTGCGCCTCAGTGTAGGTGTAGCTGCTGGCCCCCAAGGTGGCGACGAAGATGTGGGCCTCCTGGATCTCGCCGGTTTCCGGATCGACGACGCGCACCGTCTGACCGGCGTAGTCCACAAACATCATCTCTCCGGCCTTGTGAGTGAGCCGCATGGGAGGGTCTAGCTTCTTCGCCCAAAGACGGTAGAGTTCGCAGAATCGACTGTAGCCATATCCATCTGGATGGGATTCACGATACTCCAGCCAAAGCAAGCGCCGGGTCACACCTTTGCGCCGCAGTTCTCGATGGATATATTGCAAATCGGGCTGTGGGGTCGGCTGTTCCAGGGTCGGGGCTGATTTGGGGAAGAGCATCAAGTAGAGTTGGTCTTCATCAAGTGTCTCTGGTAGTGGCCAGCAGAGACCGGCATCTTGCACCCGACGTATGTAGTCCGTGACTGTGCTATGGGAAATGCCACAGCTCCGGGCGATAGCTCGATGGCTGAGATTACCTTCCCACTTGAGACGAAGAACTTCGCGGATTTTTCGCATGGATAACTTTTTCCTGGGCATCGTGACCTCCTTGTGCATACAGAGGCAAGGATGCCCTGAAGTTGTTCAATTATCCAGCGCTGCTGCTTGAGATTGAAAGTGCCCGAAAGATCCGGTCACCAGGTGGACGATTTCAATCGGAATCAGTGGACGATTTGTATTGGAATCGGTGGACGGTTTCCGTCGGAATCGGTGGACGAATTGCGTTGGAATCGGTGGGCGATTTGTGTCGGATTATGCAGCCTTAGCTTGATATCCCTTGAAGGTGGTCCAATATCTCTCTCAAGACTTGCTCGGGCGAAAGATCATCTGTCTGAAGATAGATGTCGCAATGTTCTCGAGCGTTTGACAGTCGTTGAAGTTGCCGTTCGTACTCATCCTGCCGCCAATTAAATTGCTTCCGCAAAGTGCACGTTTCGTAGCTCGCGTCCAGGTAGATTAAGATATCCGGTTTTGTCAGCACTCGCCACATATCCTGCACGAAGGAGTGCTCCTGTGCGATCTGGCGTGCATTGTAGTCGTGTCGCTGCAGTCCATTGGCGAGGACGGTTTTCCCAGATCCGCAGGGACCTACAATCGCGATCATCATTCTGATTTATGACCGTTCTTTTTTGGGGGAACAATCCCAGAAAAAACCGCTTTAGAGCGGCATGCGTGCCAGCAGCCGACGAGTTTCACCATTACCATCTCGGGGCAGCGCTGCGGCGATAAGAACGCTAATATCATCCGCTGGACGTCCCTGATCAAGCTCGACTGCGCGCTTGAGCAAACGATCTGCCCATTCCTTCGGATTTGGTGGACCCTCTTCATAGAGCATTCGTACAAACGCGAGTACGTCGAAGGCGGTACCAGAGCGCGCACCCGCGTGCATCAAACCATCGGTGAAAATTATCGCTGTAAGACCGACTTTGAGCGGAGTTTCAGTGATCGATGGACGGATTCCCTGCCGGATCCCGACCGGATCGACACGCTCATCGAGAACCCGGATCTGTTGGTCCTCAATAAGAATTGCAGGCGCATGATTGTTGCGTGTGACCACCATCGTCTGGCTTGATAAATCGATGGAGAGGATATTCAGAGTCGCCATAACCTTCCCGGAGCGGTAGGTGCGCAGGTAATCTGAGGCGGCGCGAGCAGCGGCGCCATCGCGCACGCCTTCGGCTAGAAGGCTGATTGCCTTCCGAGCGACAACGTTTGCAATTAGCTTTGCAGATTTGCCGGAGCGTTGGCCGTCAACCAGAACGAAGGATAAACCCCCGCCAGGTCTTTCGATCATTTCGAGTGTGTCACCGCTCTCTGACGTTGCGTATTTGCCAACTTTTACAGCAGCTACTTGAGCTTCCATGAAATGGATTCTACAATGCTGTGGAGCCAGTGTCCAATTTGTTATTATTTAGCAAGGTGGGATGTTTGAATTATCGGGTAGAGTAGAATGGCGTTTCCTCTTGTGTAACATTTAATTGCTCCGCAGGTTTATTGGGTTTAAATATGTCCGATTGGGTGTATGTACAAAAAGCAATTGAAAAGGCGATAGCTTCAATTGCGGATACCGCCGGGGAAGAACCGGTTGCGGTAATTGCGGAATACCCCGCGCACTTACCGGCAATAATCGCGGACGAAGCCATTCTGGTACATGCACTTGGTAACCTGCTCTCACAAGTAGTCGCTGGGACTACCCGTACGGAAGTTCGCATTCGGGCACAGATTGCTCCTGGCAACAGCCCCTCAATCGACCACATCTCACAGACTGAAGTGTCCGGTGAAACACTCCAAACTGGTCCATGGATGCTGCTCTCCATCTCAGATATTGAAGCCCCATTTGCTGAAGTCGAAGATGGCGGTGATCAAGGAAGAGAAGCCGACCACGAGCCTGAACAACTCATGCTCAAGGAAAGCAGGGGTGCAATCGAAGGATTTCATGGTCATCTATGGCAGGAGACGATGAGTGGATCGGGCATCCGACTCTGGATTGCTATACCGCTCAGAGCAGCAATCGAACCCAGGACTGACATCTCCGAAATTCGCAGGGCGGTTGAAACCCACATTCCAGAAGGCTCGCAAACTGCGAACTCTCTTCTTGTCTTCGTTGAAGATTCGGGCCTGCGCGATCTTCTATCCAGTGATCTTGTTGGGGCAGGATATCGAGTAATAGTGTCCTCTAATGCAGAGGATGTAATTACATTAGCCCTGTCTGAGACTCCCGATCTGATCATCCTTGATCTTCGTGCTCGGACTCCTTCGGCATTCGATCTGGCGATGCTGTTGAAAGGGGACCACCGCACGCAGGAGATACCTGTCCTCTTTCTAACCACCTATCCTGGGCCCGAAGGTGAGGTTCAGATGGGGACGGCGAGTTTTCTCTTCCGGTCAGAGGGCACGGGTGCGCTCCTGGCGACGATCCATACTGCATTGCATGGCGGCATACATCCAGCTTCTAGGGTGCTCATCGTTGAACCGGATGATGTTCTGCGGGAGAACATGATCCTCCGCATCCAGGCTTTTGGGTATCCCGTAGTTGAGGCCCGCTCAGCAGGGGAGGCGGTTGCTTTAGCTGAACGCGTGCGGATTGGATTGGTGATTACCAACGCTATGCTGGCCCAGGAGCGAGATTATTGGTTGATCTATCAACTACGGCAGATTCCGGAGGAGATGGAGATCTATGTCATTGCCGATGCGCTTTCGGATGAAGAAGGGCAGGCGGCGATCAGTCATGGTGCAAGTGGATATGGTGAGACGGGGAAATTGCAAGATCTATTCGACCGTATGAAGGAGGAGAACGGAAAACGCTAACTATTTTTCAGCAAAACCTCGCCAGTGTTATCCTCCTCGGTTAGATTCCCTTTCTGTCGGATTAGAGCTTGATCAATAAACATACACGGATGTCCCATGCCCCGTACCCATAATGACATCCGCTTTGATAACGGGCGTGGACCAGCGGAAGAGCCATTTCGCCTCCTCAGGTCGCATGTTGATACAACCGTGGCTCTGGGGACGTCCGTAATCGCAGTGCCAATATGTGCCGTGGAAGGCTACGCCCGTGTTATGGAAGTAGGATACCCAGGGTACGCCTGGGAGTTCATAAGCCTCGAGATTTGCAGTGATGTGCCCATTTCCCATATGACGGAGCGGCATTTTCTGGGTGATGTAAAATTGACCCCGTGGTGTCGCGGTCGGGATTCCATTGGGTTGAGGACGCGAACCCGGAGCGCCGCTTGCGATCCTCGTTCGAAAAACCAGACGATCATGTTCGTACGCCATCAACTCCTGGCTAGCGAGGGAGACGTCGATTCGTTTAGCCCCTGCCGGCACTCCGGTGGATAGCGGCTTGAGTTCTTCCGGTTTTATCCGGCGCAGGTGTTCAGCGCGGACGAAGTAGTTGACCTTGAGCAGGTCATCGAGTAATTGATACCAGGGACGACCATCCGCGCCCTCAACGAGTGCCTCAACCCATGCAATCGATTGATAATAGAGGCGATATAAGGGATCGGATTGCGGATCAGCCTTGCGGTAACTGCGTGTATAGGGGACAGAGACTTCAAATACGGCGCCGGTCTTGGGAATCTCCCTCCAGGGTACCTGCGTATTCCATTTTACCTGTTGAATTTTCCCTGAATGAATGTAACCGTCGGGGACACGATACCAAAGGGGATTATGAAGCGGACCTTCATCGGTGACTTCGCGTTTGAGCAACGTAAGTAGGGTATCCCGATTGATGGTTGTCAAAAGAGGGGCGTGGAAGCTCGGTTCCTTATATAACCCAACCCAGGAATCCGCGACCCGGCCGAGGCCGTAAGGTTTCAAAAGTGAGGTTGGAGGAGGGGGGTTTATGACGGAAACGCCAGCAGCGAGTCCTGCCAGCTTCACGAAATCTCTCCTCTCTAGCTTGAGCACCATAACAGCATTCTACCTATTGAGTGGGATTGGATCAATAGGAGATACCATTTATCGGGAATAACGAGGTTATTTCTATACACAGGGAAACTGCGCATAGCCATAATAATATTGCTTGTAAGGCATAAAGAGCACTGGGTTTCGATAGTTTTTTTAAAGTGGTTATTGAATTAATAAAAACAGCCCAACGATGATGCAATCGAGCTGTTTTTTTAGATATTGACCAAATCGTACAAAGCTTGTGAAAATGATACTACACTTGCAATGGTGTCTCCTCAATTAGAGGGTTTTGTTTCTCGAATATCAATTAGTTTCTCAACTTCTGGTTCAACTGCCTTCTGTAAATCCTTAATATCCACGCCAGACACTTTAACAGTGACAAGCCGGTTCTCTGAACTCTCACCAAGCACTTGGGTTAACGCAATGATGTTCCCGCCGATATCCCGAATAACCGTTGTGAGTCGCGCAAGCTCGCCTGGCATATCTGGCATAAGTGCCGTGATTCGGATTCCGGCTTCACGCGCGCCCAGAAGTTCGAGAAAGATTTTAAACAAATCGGTCTCAGTGATGATTCCGATAACTGCATGATCCTCGAGAACAGGAAGCCCGCCGATTTTGTTGTCCGCCATGATACGAGCGGCTTCTTCAACGGGTAAGTCTTTGGTGACAGTGATCACATCTTTGCTCATAATCTCATCAACCGTGATTTTGCTGATGAGATAGTTTAACTCCCATACACTTAGGCTTGTGGCATCTGAGGGGGAAGCGTGGAGTAGATCGAGATTGGTGACAATCCCAATTAGCTGACCTCGTTGATCAATTACTGGAAGTCGACGGATCCTCTCTTTGGCCATTAATGCCACAGCCTCATGAATGGGGACATCTGGATGGATTGTGATTACCGGTTGAGACATGCGTTCACCGACGAACATATTAAGCGCTCCTTTACATCGATCGTGTTGTACGTTTCTTCCAGGATTCCTTTAGTGCGTGAATTTTGATATGCAATGGTCCTGTCTGACTATGCGGAAGTCTTTTAATGAACTTTCAAATTAAGTATAACTCGAAACACGACTTGCGTTGTTGCATTTTCAAAGATGAGTTTTCGGTCGTGTGTATTAAATCCGGCTGGTGCAGGGTAATCTGCTGCGTAACCCAGTGCGTGTTTCTCCCTTCGGTCCTTCGACTTTACTCCCTATTTTTGGGGACTTCGTCCCACCAACTAGGTGAGGTTTCGCAGGAAAGGCTCGTTGGGTGAGATCTCCCTGGAATGCCCTCCCATGCCCCCTCTTTTTATTAGACATAAGTAACTTTCATTAGAAACCGACATGGTTCGCTCAAATGTGATTTTGACGGGTTGGAGAGTTTCAGGTAAAACATGCGTATGATGCGAGCGTTTATTGCGGTGAGAATTCCTGAGGATGTGAAGGGCAGACTACAGGAGGAGATCGGTCGACTGCGCACACTCATCCGTGGTGAGCCCGTGCGCTGGGTACGGTCCGAGGGGATCCATCTCACATTGAAATTTCTCGGGGAGATCTCAAATAATAGCTTAGGAGAAATCCGTCAAGCTCTGGAACGAGAGATCGGAAGGCATCCATC
>DAOUEQ010000105.1:0-24211 GCA_034430395.1 Anaerolineales bacterium
GATGTAACCGACAACAGCCTGTTTGTCGCCCGAGTCATGGTCACCATGATGCCCGTAATGATGGTGCTGATGAATGGATTGTCCGTGGGCATCATCTGGGTTGGTGCGCATCAGGTCGCTGAAGCGACCATGCAGGTGGGCGACATGATGGCTTTCCTGCAGTATGCGATGCAGATTGTGATGGCCTTCCTGATGATGTCGATGATGTTCATCTTCTTACCCAGGGCAGCAGTATCAGGCGGGCGCATCGCCGATGTGCTGGATACCGAACTGGTCATCACCGACCCGCAAGACCCCAAACAATTTAAGGACCCAGTCGTCAGCCAAATCGAGTTCCGTAATGTCTCCTTCCGCTACCCAGGGGCGCTCGATGATGTGCTCCACGATATCAACTTCACCGCCAGGCCTGGAGAGACTACAGCCTTCATCGGCTCCACGGGTTGCGGAAAATCCACCGTCGTCAACCTGATCCCGCGTTTTTACGACGTTACCGAGGGTGCGGTTTATCTTGATGGAATCGATATCCGCGAAGTCAAACAGAGCGATCTGCGCGATACGATCGGTTACGTTCCGCAAAAGGGGATGCTGTTCTCAGGCACGATTGAAAGTAACCTGCGTTACGCTGATGAAGATGCCAGCGGTGAAACGCTGAAAGAAGCCGCTGATATCGCCCAGGCCAGTGAATTCATCTTTTCTAAAGCGGAGGGCTTTGAGGCTGAGATCGCCCAGGGCGGCTCGAATGTCTCAGGAGGGCAGAAGCAGCGCCTTTCGATTGCTCGTGCCTTGGTTAAAAAACCGCCCATTTACATCTTCGATGACAGCTTTTCAGCCCTGGACTTCAAAACCGATTCGGCACTGCGCCGGGCGCTCAAGGAGAAAACCGGAGAAAGCAGTGTGCTGATCGTGACCCAGCGTGTGGCCACGGTCAAGAACGCTGATCAGATCATCGTCCTTGATGAAGGGCGGGTTGTTGGAAAGGGAAAACACCACGAACTCATGGAGAACTGCGAAACTTACCAGGAAATTGCCTTGTCACAGTTGAGCGAGGATGAGCTAGCATGAGTGAGCATACTTCCAGTTCATCCTCTGATCCCAGATCAACAAGAGGCCCCATGAGAGGGCGTGGTCCCATGGGCCGAGGCCATGGCCCCATGGCCATGATGCAGGGCGAAAAAGCGCGCGATTTCAAGAGCACGATGATCAACCTGATCCAGTATCTTGGATCCTACAAGATTGCCATCGTGATCGTGATGCTCTTCGCAGTAGCCTCCACCATCTTCAGCATCGCTGGCCCCAAGATTTTAGGTCAGGCGACCACAAAGCTTTTTGAAGGTGTGATGGCGCAGATTGCCGGGACCGGCTCGGGGATTGATTTCGACTATATTGGCCGGATCATCCTGATCACCCTGGCGTTGTATCTCGCTTCTTCGATGTTTGGTGCTATCCAGGGCTGGATCATGTCCGGCATATCGATGGATATAACCTATCGTTTCCGTAAGGATATTGCCGAAAAAATCAACCGCATGCCCTTTAAGTACTTCGACAGCACCAGCCAGGGCGAAGTGCTCTCGCGCATCACGAATGATGTGGATACGATCAGTCAGACGCTCAACCAGAGCCTTTCACAAATCATCACCTCAGTGGTAACCGTGATCGGTGTCTTGGTCATGATGTTTTCCATCAGTTGGCAGATGACTCTAATAGCCCTGCTGACCATGCCTCTATCGATGGCCATCATTGCCCTGGTCGTACGACAGTCGCAAAAATACTTCAAACAGCAGCAAGATTTCCTGGGTCATATCAATGGTCATGTTGAGGAAATGTTCGGCGGGCACTTGGTGATGAAAGCTTTCAACGGGGAAGCCAAGAGTGTCGAGCATTTCGACGGGATTAATGACACCCTCTACAGCTCGGCTTGGAAATCCCAGTTCTTGTCTGGTTTGATGATGCCGATCATGAACTTCGTTGGAAACCTGGCTTATGTAGCGATCGCCATCCTTGGTGGTTACCTGGCTATCCAAAATGCAATCACCCTTGGAGATATTCAGGCTTTCATCCAGTATGTCCGCTCCTTTACTCGGCCGCTCTCGCAGATCGCCAATATATCCAATGTTCTCCAGCAAACCGCTGCCGCGGCAGAGCGCGTTTTCGAATTCCTGGCTGAGGAAGAGGAGATCCTCGAAGTCGATGATCCTGTCCAGATAGATAAGGTTAAGGGCCATGTGGAGTTCCAGGACGTTCAATTTGGCTATAACCCTGACAAAATCGTCATCAAGGAATTCTCCGCCGATGTCTTGCCCGGGCAGAAGATCGCGCTTGTAGGTCCGACGGGTGCTGGCAAAACCACGATGGTCAAATTGCTGATGCGCTTCTACGATGTCAACAACGGAGCGATCCTGGTCGATGGGCACAACGTCAAAGATTACCGGCGTGAGGATTTGCGCTGCATGTTTGGCATGGTGCTGCAAGATACCTGGCTTTTTAACGACACGATTATGGAGAATATCCGTTATGGCCGGCCTGCTGCCAGTGACGATGAGGTCATCGCTGCAGCCAAAGCCGCCCATGTGGACCATTTCGTGCGCACGCTCCCTGAGGGGTATAACCTGGTGGTGAATGAGGAGGCCACGAACATATCACAGGGTCAAAAACAGCTGCTAACCATCGCCCGCGCCATTGTGGTGGATCCCAGGATGCTGATTTTGGATGAGGCCACCAGTTCAGTCGATACGCGGACGGAGATCTTGATCCAGCGGGCCATGGATAGCTTGATGCAGAATCGCACCAGTTTCATCATCGCCCACCGACTTTCCACCATCCGTAATGCGGATTGGATCCTGGTGATGGACGAAGGTGATGTCGTCGAGCAAGGTACACATGAGGAATTGCTGGCTCAAAATGGCTTCTATGCTGAGCTTTACAACAGCCAGTTTGACCACGTACAAGTGAACTAATCGCAGGTTCGCGGGGGATAAGGAAGAGAAGCTGGTCTGGCCCTTGGTTACTTGCGAAACCTTTCGCGCACGGTGATGCGTTAGTCTTCCTTAGCGATTTGAACAATCAAGATATGGCTTTCTTCGAGCGCGGTAAGTGGAAAACACTCTTTTCCCCGAAGCCTCAACGCATCACAACTGATTAATTCGACCCCATTGCCCGCCAAACTCCCTTCTAAACAAAGCAGATAAGATTGGCGCATCTCATGGTTAGTCATTGTCATTTGCTTATGTTTTTCAAGCTCAGCGATGTAGATATTAGCATCTTGATGTATTTTGATTGCATTATCAAGCGTTTCTCCAGAGGCAACCAGTTGAAATTTATTCTTGCGAGGATTCTTTGAAAATTTCTTTGAGCGATAATGAGGAGATAACCCCGGTCTATTTGGGGTGATCCAGATCTGCACAAAGCGCAGCGAACCACCTATCGTCGAATTCACTTCGCTAACTAGCGCGAAAGGTATTTCCCAATCATTTGGATGGGTTTGGGTAGGGCAGGGAAGGCGATGAGGTAACTCACTTGACAACTACCCCTATATATAGTACTGTGGTACTGTTCCAATCAGCCAGTGTAGCTATTGGAGGGGGTGATGCTGCACTCAAAACCTTCTCAGCAGAAAGCTAAACGGACTAATTCCACGCGGAAGGCGCACAAAGGATAAAGCATCTTTACCAGGGCAATCTAGGCCTTGGTTGTCAATACTTGTTCATCCATTGTCTCTCAAGTTTACCCTTAGCTGACTTGATGCTTAGGAGGCAGCGCAGAAGATAGGTGTCATGATGCCCAATCTAAACCAAGTAATCACCATATGGAGGGGGTTCATGGTCCAAACACCCAAACTCCTTTGGAACCAACCTTCGCTTGTTAAAGAGGAGCGCCTTCAAAAGAGAGGAAATCGAAGGTTGAAGATTCACCGCTTGGTCGCGTTCTCCGTGCTCTTCTGCCTCCTACTGATTGGTATGGGGTTCCAGGATGCGCATGCCACACCTATCCAGGTGCCATACCGAGCGTTGGTCTCCGGCCTCCAAGGTGAGTACTTCGATAACCCGAATCTGCAGCTCCCCATGGTTTTATCCCGCATCGACAATACTGTTGATTTCTTATGGGCATACGATCCACCGGATGTATCCCTCCCCCCCGATGGTTTCTCAGTACGCTGGAGCGGACAGGTCCAGGCGCAATTCAGCGAAACCTACACCTTCCATACCTTCTCCGATGATGGTGTCCGCTTGTGGGTCAATGGTCAGCTGCTCATCGACAATTGGACGATCCACGGCACAGCGGAGGACACCGGCAGCGTCGCGCTGCAAGCAGGTGGTTGGTACGACATCCGTTTGGAATATTTTGAGGGCGGGGGTGAAGCGCGCATGATTCTCGAGTGGAGTTCACCCTCTACATCGAAAGCTGTGATCCCTGAAAGTGTGTTGCGTTATCCGGACACCGGCCACATCAACCGCACATGCTCAGATACAGCCGCCATCGCAGATGGCGCCTCGCCAATATATATCGACGTTGAAGTGCTGGACGAAGCTGATAATCCAATTCCAGATCTCCCGGTCTCCATTCAGATTTCCGGAGAGTTCAATGCTGTAAAAGGGATCGAAGCCCTCCCAAGCGAATGGTCCTCGCTGGGGCTGACCGAATCGGATGGCGTCATCAATGGGACGCTCACCTCAACCCTTGCTGAACAGAAGGACATCCTGATTAAGGCAGGAGATGTCGTGCTCCTTCCTGCGCTTGAATGCACCTTTAGCCCGGGTGCGCTTAACAAGCTGCAGATTCTTCTGTCGGGTGAGCAAGCTGCTCCCGGTGATGAACCGGGAAAGATGGGGAACCCCGATCCACTAGTGCGGGGTCAGAGCACGGAAGTCCATGTCCGCGCAGTTGATACTTATTGGAATCTCGTCCCAAGTTTCAACGGGGAGGTGATCCTCGCTACATCCGACACGGGTGCCGTTCTTCCTAGCTCGACCACCCTAACCGGAGGCGAGTCGTTTTTCCAGGCAACCTGGAATAATGAGGGAGTACAAACGCTTTCCGCCACTGTTGCTGCACAGCCGGGGATCAATGGTGAGCGTACGTTAGAGATCCTGTCCAACCGCATCCCGGGCTTGCTAGGGACTTACTACAACAACCTCAATCTTGAACCTCCAGTAGCCGCCACCCGCTACGATTCGCAAGTGGACTTCTTCTGGCCTGGAAGTCCTATGCTTGGTGTGAATGCGGATAACTTTTCTGTGGTGTGGCACGGTGTGGTTAAGCCGTTGTACAGCGAGACTTACACCTTCTACACGCTCTCCGATGATGGCATCCGGCTCTGGATCGACGATCAACTCGTCATCGATAATTGGACATTCCACAGCAGCGCGGAGAATTCAGGGCAGGTTGACTTGCAAGCAGGGGTGCCTGTCGACGTGCGTCTGGCCTTCTTCGAGGGGAGCGGCGATGCCGTGGTCCGGCTTGAATGGAGCTCCCCATCAACGCCCCGTACAGCGATTCCAACCGAACGTTTAACCTATTTGGACCTCAGCGGTACAGATCTTTCGTTTGATCCGATCACTCCACAAGCCGATGGGATCGCGACAACTGCTTTAACCATTGAGTTGGCAAATGCGATTGGTGATCCATTCGTCAACACACCCGTAACGATAAAGATCGAAGGGGAGCATACGGCTGTGAATGGTACATCTATCGCCTCCGGTGAATGGCGGGAGATAGGGGTTACCGATGTCAATGGAGAGGTTACTGCAGACATCAGCTCTACACAGGCTGGATCGAAAGCGATTTCTATTCGGGCGGAGGGTCAGATCCTTGACACGAGCGCATCAGTTGAGTTCCTACCAGGCGCAGCCTCTCAGCTCGTCATGCTCTTTCCCGGTGAAACCCACGCTCCTGGCGCAGCACCAGGAAAATCGGGGATCCCCGAGCCCATCGAAGCCACACGAGCTGTTGAAGTTACCCTACTGGCAGTCGATGATTCCTGGAATCTCGCATCATTTACAGGGCCGATCATACTCGAAACCGACCCTGGTTCAGCCAGTCATCCAGATATTGTATTCCTAGAGAATGGTTCAACTTCATTTTTAATAACCTGGAATGAGGTTGGTCCGTCCTCATTAACGGCATCGAATCCCGCGACTGGTTTTGAATCGATGACCACGACTGAAGCGGTTGATGTTCAGCCGCGCAGCGTGTTGACTGTTGGGGATGGCGAAACGCTGTTTGTAGATGAAGCGCGCTATGTGCTAAGCCTTTTCGCTAAGGCTGGTGATCCCTGGGTTCCTTATTACTCGATGCCGGGATTTGGTGTTGGAGACGAGATCCTAATTATGAATGTTTTGGGTGACGGCATGGGTACCCATGAGGTACGGACGATCGCAGTTGTCCTCCCGGATCATCTTCTCCTGGACGCGCCACTTGAAAATGATTACGGTGGCTTTTCGGCCAAGGCCATTGTTCAAAAAGTACCCTATTTTGGGGATGTCGTTGTGGAAAACGGCGGCACGATCAGTGCCCACCCATGGGATGGTGACACCGGTGGCATCGTCTTCTTCCGGGCTGAGAACCTGACGATTGAAGCAGGGGGGATCATTGATGCGACTGCTCTGGGCTTTCGATCTGGTGAAGGTCCGGGTAGTGGCGGATACGTGGCGGGGGGCGGCTATGGCGGCTACGGTGGCGACGATCCGGGAGGTGCGCAGGGTGGCCTCGGATATGGATTGGCGACGGCACCGATGTATCTGGGAAGCGCCGGTGGCGATGCCAGCGCAACAGAGAATACCGATCGGGCTTCCGGGGGAAGCGGTGGGGGGATCGTGCGGCTGGATATCGCTGCAACACTTATAAATGATGGTTCAATCTTTTCCGCCGGGAGTATGCGATGGGGGTATATTCCTGATGCGATCGGTGGTGGAGGATCGGGTGGGAGTATCTGGATTGAAGCCAATTCTCTCCAGGGAAATGGGCGGCTCGAAGCTCGAGGTGGGGATTCCTATCTGATCAGAACGTTCGATGATCCATTTGTCTACCGCGGTTCTGGGGCGGGTGGACGGATCTCCATACAGTCAGGTACCAACGAGTTCACAGGTACTATCGTTGCAGTGGGCCGGGGGGATAGCGCTGGGCCGGGAACGATATATCTACGTGATGCAGGCACGGGTGAGACGCAGCTACGCGTCGATAATTTCAATCGTTCGACCAAACCAGCGCTGTTGACTGCCCCAGAATCCACCCCATGGTTCTTTGACACGATCGAGCTCATTCGAAATGGCGACCTTGAGATTCCAAACCCGGATGACTTTCTTTTATTCTCCCCGGGGAACATGGCCGGGGATGGTACTGGACAACTGCACCTTCACAGCGATCTTGTCTACCCTTATGCTTCATTGCGGCATTTTGGTTTCTATATGGCGGAGGGGACATCGCTCAGACTCTCTGGCGGTTTTACCGTACAAGGCACAGAATTAAGCATCCATGGCGCCCTTGAGGGTATCAGCGACATTCTCCTTGCCCCGGATGGGGATGCGGATGCGACGTTGACTCTCGGTGCACGCGGCGGGACGGTGGGAGATCCGCAGGGGCTATACACTCTCAACACAATATTGATCGAACCAGACCAAACCCTGGCATTGGAAGGCGATCCGCTATCGGGTCTGGGCGTAACCATCAATACCGTGCAGGTGGAGATACAGAGCAATGGTCATCTTTCTGCTGACGGGTTGGGGTATCAACCGGGTGGACTCCTGGGTCCAGGAACCTCCGCTGTAAATGCGAGTGCAGGCCATGGTGGTTACGGCGGGAGTGAGTATGGCGGAACGCCTTACGGAAACGCCATAGCGCCGGTCACGCTTGGCAGCGCAAGTTCCGGCGCGGGTGGTGGTGCGCTGCACCTGATCTCTGATGAGCTTATCTTAGAAGGAATGCTCAGCGCGAATGGCGACCCAGCGCCTCGAAGCGGAGGGGCTGGAGCAGGTGGGAGCCTCTGGCTGGAGGTCGGTTCGCTCAGCGGCGGCGGCGTCCTGCAAGCCAATGGAGGCGAGCGCTATCCCTTTGGTGCAGACACGTCCGGTGGTGGAGGCCGAATCTCCCTGACGACTGAGACTTCGACCTTTAGCGGAACGATCGAGGCAGTGGGGGGCGCGGGTGTGCGAGTCGGCGGACCCGGAACTGTTGTGCTGACGGACCTTGCTGCCGGTCAGCGCAGCCTGGTCATCGATAATCAGGATCAAGATGGCTCGAAGGCTGGACTCACCGACCCCGAACCGACGGATTGGCTCTTCGACCGCATTGAATTAATCCGAGAAGGCAACCTCGAGCTCATGGATCCCGATGACACGTTGCCGTTGACAACAGCCGAGATTATCGGAGACGCGACGGCGCAGATCACGCTGCACGGCAGCGTTACCTATGCACCGCTAGAGCTGGATAGCTTCGGTTTCGTTGTCGCCCCGGATGGGCATTTGACGCTCGCTTCAGACCTGACGCTGCGCGGCACCGAGCTCTCCGTCGAAGGTGAGCTCACCGGTGGAGAGCGCATGACGGTTACGGCAGGCTCTGGACATTCGGGCCGGCTGGACCTCGCGGCTACCGGCTACCACACGGGTGAGGTGATTCATGGCACATTTGTCTTTGAAACGCTTACGCTTGAGCAGGGACAGGTGTTGGGTATTCAGGGTGATCCGGAAAGTGGGCGTGGGGTCACGATCTACGCTGACCAGATGACCGTCGCTTATGAAGCCGTAGTAGATGCAGATGGCACGGGTTATCCGTATTATGAGGGACCTGGAAAGGGGTCCGCCGCTGGGCATGGTGGCTATGGTGGAGGACCAAATGGTGGGACGGCCTATGGATCCGTGTACTCCCCAATCGAACTCGGCAGCGGAGGGCTCGCGCCCGGGGGTGGTGCCCTGCACGTTGTGGGTGGAGACCTTGTTGTTGATGGGACGATCTCTGCCAATGGTCTCAGGAGCGGCGGCGCCGGTGGCAGCGTCTGGTTGGATGTCGACTTTCTGACGGGATTCGGCACAATCCGTGCCAATGGGGGCTCGGGCTTCCATAATAAGGAGGATGGCGGCGGTGCAGGTGGCCGCATTGCGATCCACTTTAACCAGAACGGTTTCAAAGGCACGCTAGACGCGCATTCTTACCCGAATCAATATCACAATTACCCTGGCGGTGCTGGGACGATTTATTTCCATTCTAAGGCGAACGGGGAGCAAAGCCTTCTCGTCGATAATGCCGGCTATGAGGGTGAACAAGCGGTATTGGCCGATCCTGGGACTACGGTTTGGGAATTTGATCGCATCGAGTTGATCGGGGGAGGCGATCTGGGAACTCTCAATCCGAGCGATACAGTGACGCTCTCGTTGGAGAACATGGCCGGCGATGGCAGTGCGCAGTTTTACCTCTATGACGACTACAGCATCACCCTTCCTGAGATCCACGGCTTTGGGTTCCATGTGCCTGAAGAAACGACGCTCACGCTGCCGCAGGACTTCACCGTCAAGGGTGTGCCGTTAACCGTGCTTGGCATGATCGCAGGGGTTGAGAACTTGACGCTCATACCCGACGTTAGTTCGATCGCGGATGTGCGTTTTGGTCCTCAGGCCTCAACGTTGGCTATGGATCCAAGGAACTTCAGCTTCATCGAACTAAATATTGAGAACGGGGCACGTATGGAACTGGCGGGTGATCCCATCTTGGGCGCTGGAGCTGTCATAAACACAGGAGAGCTGACCGTCGGCGGCCATCTCACCGCTGATGAGCTGGGATACACGTATCCAGAAAAAGGGCCAGGTGCCCCGACCGATTTCAGTGGAGGTGCCGGGCACGGTGGTGCTGGCGGAGATCCGGGTGGCGGAATCACGTATGGCTCAATGACTGAACCCGAAACACTTGGTTCAGCCGGCTTCAGTGAATATCACGGAAACGGCGGTGGGGCGATCAGGATTATTGCTGGGGGAACGGTCACCGTAACGGAGAGCGGTCGCATCAGCGCGGATGCAGGTAATTTTGAAAGCGGTGCTGAAAACGGGGCAGGTGGGAGCATCTGGATCCAGGCGGACGCCGTACTCGGTAGCGGAACAATCGCCGCGCGTGGTGGACGAGGTGCGTGGGGTGGGGATGGTGGTGGCGGTGGCGGGCGTATCGCCGTTTATGCCACAGAGGTCGACCCGGCGCTTACCTTCGATGTTGATACAACCTTCCCTAGCCAGGGAGGCCCGGGAACGATCTACTTCGGTGGGGTTGATCCACTGCAATCTACGATTGAGATCACACCTGCGGAAGTTCCCACCGACGGTTTCAGCACCGCAACAGCGCTCGTCACCCTACGTGACGGCGGCGGCAATCCTCTTCCAGGCCAACCCGTGGAGGTCGGCCTGGACGTCGGCCGGCCGATTTTTATCGACGGGCAGAGCGTGCAGATTGGTGGTTTTGTCTCGATCGGTATCACAGACGCTAATGGCGAGGCTACTGGGTCGCTCTACACCGAAGCAGCCGGCTCACGCACACTGCGGGCGCGCAGCGGTCAGGTGCTGCTCACCCAATCGGCAAGTGTTGAATTTGTACCCGGTCCCGTCGATCCAACGCTATCAACCATCTGGGGAACGCCAGCGATTGCGCCGGCCGATGGGCTCACACTGGTCTCAGTCTGGGTCAAAGCGCTCGATGAGTTTGAGAACGAAATCTCTGGATTAACAGTTGAACTCTTCTCAACAGGTAGTGCAGCAGTGACCCAACCGGTCGACCTGACCGCTGCCAATGGGATCACCTCCGGCTCGCTGACTCACGACGTTATAGAGACAGTCATGGTATCGGCAGAGATTGATGGCGTTGCCATCGATGATGTATTTGAGGTGGAATTCACCGGAGCGGATCTTGACTTGCGACTGACTGGACCGGAAGTGACTGCGCCAGGCGCAATCTACACCTATCAGATCGATCTGCGTAATAGCGGTGAACTCATCGCCGAAGAAGTGACCCTGATCCAGACCCTGCCGCCAGAAGTGATTTTCGAATTTCAGAACGCACCGGTTGAACCGAACCGGGACGGGAATCAACTCACCTGGTTGTTAGACGATCTTGCGGTCGACGAGCGCGTGCTCTTCAACGTGGGCGTAGAGATTCCCGGCGACACGCCGTATGAGGCGGTGTTGGAAACGTCCGTCAATGTGACGACGAGCTCTACCGAACCGGATCAATCGAATAACAGCGCTACGCACAGACTGCAGGTTGTCGATGGCAATGAGCACAGCGTTGCACTGGTACCGCAAGCCAAGACAATCGCACTGGGTGCGGAAGGCTCCTTCAAGGTCATCGTCGAGAATACCGGTCTGCTCGGCGACAGCTTCACGCTTGATCTTACCGGGCTCGAATCAACCTGGTACTCGTTCGAGTCTGAAGAAGTAGGGCTCTCACCTGGAGGCACCGCCGAGGTTGAATTGCAAATCTCGGTAGCGGATTGTGGGTCAACAGGGGAATACCCTTTCAGCATCCGCGCTGTCTCGGCCGCTACGGGTGGTGTCGAGTCGGCGAGTGGCATGCTCACGCTACAGCTCGAGCCCGTGTTCAGCGCATTCCAACCGCAGAACGGCACCGAGCTTGGCTCGCCCGATGTCGCTCTGCAGTGGAAAACTGACGTACCGTCGACCGGAAGCGTGACACTGTACCCGCTCGGCCAACCGGCGTCCAGCCAGGTTTTCAATACCCTAGAAGGTACGGATCATAGTCTGGTCGTGGAGGGGCTCACGCGCGACACGACCTACGTGTGGCAGGTGGAGGCGACCTCCGCCTGCGACGGCGTTGGATTGAGCCCCGAGCGTCAATTTACTGTGACGAATGGTGTGATATTCAGCCAGCGAGAAGTTGACGTGACGATCGATCGCGACTATGACCAACGCTTCAGCGTCACCGTCGTCAACACCGACGTTGTAGCACATGCGGTCAAGCTCAACGTGCAGAATCCCTATGAGGATCTGATCCTCAACTTCATCGGGCGCGGCAGTGTGGATGAGACCGTCACCCTGCTGCCCGGCGAAGCGCACGTTGTGCAGATGGCTGTCCACGCCCAGGATGCCGAGCTACGACAGTACCAACTCACAGCCGTGGTACAGTCCGATGAGCCCGGCGACCCGATCCGCGATACCGCCACGCTGGATATCCGCGTGCTATTTGATGCCGATTTTGAGGTCGAGGAGGTCTCGCGCGATCCTGTGAGTGAAGCCGTGAAGTACCGCGTTGTGAACTATGGTACGACACTTACCGACCTATCGGTGCGAGCCATTGATCCTGGAACAGGCCAGCCGGCGCAGGTCTTTCTCTCACCCAGTATCACACATGCACTCCTAGGGACGGATGGCACTGTCGAGTTCACCGTTTTCCCACTTTTCGGTCCGGAGGATGTCGCCGAGCCTATCGTAAGTACGGGTGCACCTGGGCTCTTCTCAGTCCGTCGGCAGGGTGTGCGTGATTTCGATTTATTGGTTGAAGCCGGTGGTGTGCTGCGAAATGTATTCGGGACAATTGATTGTCTGGCCTCAGGGAAGCAGGTTCACCCACTTGCACTCGATCAAGTAGTGCTTACTTGCAGTGCGGGAGATTGGTATTGCACCAACCGGACAGACATCGATATCCCCTTCCCGATGCCCTGGTTTGCCCGACCGGAGGTGATCTCAGGATCTTCACTTGCGGCATCCTTCCGACCCAGTTCTGAAGCATTACCTCATTCAGTAGACCTGAAGTTCAACTCGACGTACATCGGATCTCCAGATGATCCAATCCCACAGGGGACCTATCGATTCGATGTGCCTGCGAGCGCATATCGAGGCACCTTCGAAGCGGGAACTATCGTTCAGAATCTCCATCTCCACAGTGAGCATCCCAATGATGCGCACTACACCATCGCGACGGGCTTCAAGCTCCAGGCAGCGTTGGAAGGTGCGATGATGTACGTCTGTGCGGCATCACCGGAGGAAGCTTTCCAGGCAGCAAGTAAGGTCTGCGATATGAGTGCCCTTGCATCGGAGATGTCGGTAGCGATCACGTGGCCCAAGGATGGCCTGCAATTCCAACCGTCGACCAGCGGGTTTGTAAACATCCAGGCGAATGTATTTGACGACATAGATCCCTTTGTTGATCAATATGATGCCCAGGCGACAATTGAGTACTTAGACCCCTCTGCGGAGTTGATCGAAGACGAGACGATCTTGCTTTTCAACGATGGTCTGGAAGGACATGGAGATCTTGCTGCGGGTGATCGCTTCTATAACGTGATGTGGAAGCCGCAGGCGGGCGGTTCGATTCGCATCACTGTTGCTGCTAAAGGATTAGCACCTGGATTGGAAGATAGCGACGCGATCATGATCGATCTAAATGTACTCTCGGATCTTTCTGTTGAACGAGTCTGGCAGAACGAAGTATCGCTGCTCCATCAGCAAGCGCAGGTGCACGCCGAGATTAAGAATGAAGGTTTCTCGGTTTCGGGTCCGATCGAGATTGAGTTCTGTTATTACGACGTTAGAGAAGAGACGGGTGAGCCCATCGGTTTGCCAATCTACTGCAGCCGTTTTGATGCCCTTGCAGAAGGTGAGACGATCCTGAGTGACGAGCTCATTGAAGTGGTGGATACGCAATTCGTCGCGCCCAGGCTGGGCCTCTTCTACGTTGTCGTAACCGTGGATCCGGAGTAATCGAATGGATACACATAAGATAGGCAGAATTCACATGCAGTCAGAAATTGGTTTGCCAGGGCAGGTGCGTCAGTGCGTGAGGAGGGCTGATCGATGAGGATTTCATACCGGATGCGCAGGCGATTGCGTGACGCACTGCTGCTCTTCCTTACCGCATTGCTTGTATCTCAGCCGTTAACCGTATCGGCGCATTCTATTCATTCACCGGAACAAGAGGCGATCGACGCCGTCGTGGATGCTGGTGAAGCATACATTGATAGTGTTGGTGGTGCGATGTTGCATGCCGCTTCAAGCATAAAACGCATAGACGCGATCAACGCTTCGAGTATCGCGACACTATCCGAGGGCGCGTTGGTCCAGGCGCGTGGGAACCTCTGGGATCTCGCAAGCTCCTTATCGCATGCTATCGGAGGTGCCACAGGTGTATCCCATTCGGTCTCACAGTTAGGGCTCCCAGCGATTGATGCATTGGATGTGGAATCAGAAGCTCAAGCCGGTCTCCCGGAGGAAACCCGTTCGGACCTTGTCACCAAGACCGGATTGAGTATCGCTCAAGTGGATGGCATTGAAGCTGAACTAACGGGGCATGCGCAGCGCCGTTTCGCGCTTGCCACGGGAGGCTTGCCAGCCGAAAACGTGGCGCAGCTGTCAGACGCTGGATTCACTGCGGCTGAGATTGACGAAGTCGAATCGGCGCTTCAATCCTGGGGAGTTGTCGATAGCTCGCTGGATACGAGTCAGGACCAATTCGAAGCCGCACGGGATGAGTTTGCCTCTGGTCGTTCGCAGGCACTGGTTGCGTACGTCCAGCTGCTGGGAAAACAGATTCTAGTGCGCCAGGTTAATGGCGTAGAACCCCGCGCCGTGACACAGGAAGAGTTGGATTCCCTTGCTCAGGACGAGCTGCGTCTGTTGATCCACGCAGCCCACCTGCAGGAGCTCTGGGGTGATGATCCGCGGTTGGATATCGGTGAGGGAGATTGGTGGTTCATCGAGCGCTATGCCACCCGGGCGGCTGAACGACTTGAAGAGGTAGTCCTGGATTCACAGAACCGCGGCCTGGTTGCAGAACTACTCTTCGTCATGCACTTTGCCTCCTTGGCGGTAACAGCGAGGGCAGGTGATCCAGATTATGTCAAGTCCGAACTGGATGGGCTGGTCGAGCTCCTGGCATTCGAAACTGACGCACAGTCATTTGTCGCTGATCAACATGATCGCACCCGTGGCCTGGCGAAACTTGCCGCAGTCCTAGTTAGTAGCGTGCCGATAAGGGAGCACGTCGCCTGGTCTTTAGATGAAAAGACAGTCAGCCTCCACGCCGAATCGATACAGGATCGCCTGGATAGTGCCGAGGAACTCCCCCCGTTCGATCAGGTGGGAGCCATTGAAGAGCTCGACGAGACCAACAACCAGATGCTTTATCTTTTCGCAGCCGGTCTGGAATTCTGGGGCCAGCTGGAAGTGGACATCCTGCTCGCTGCACTGGAGATCCTTGAATTCATCAATGATGGCTCGATGCTCGCCTGGATCAAGGCGATTCTGACCGGCGATACGGAGACCCCGGCGCAGTTTGCGGCCAGCGTGCTTTTCGGGCTCATCCCCGTCCTTGGTTCGATACAAGACATCATCACACTCGTCACCGAGCCGGGCATCTTTCTTAAAGCGCTTGCGATTGTGGGGATTATCGGTGGCCTCGGCGAATTATTAGCGTTGATCGGCCTTGAGCCGGCTGCCGGCGCCTCGTTCCTCGGTAACGCCGCTTCGAAGGTGATGAAGGGGCTGTTTAAAGCCGCAGACGAGATTGCGCAGTTCGTGTTAAACGGCCTCAAATTGAAGCAGGCCTTCAGAGTCATCCTTGATTTCTTGCATATCGCCTTGAAGGGGATTGGCGATCTGGGCGGAAGCCTGGATGAGGTGTTGGATTTCCTACGCAGGCTGTTTACCGGCGATTTCAAGCTCTGGGACAACTTTATCGCCCTCGTGCGCCGTGTGGGCGCTGACACGCTGGTGAAGATGGGCTTTGATGAAGGTGGGGATTTAGTGGGACGAATCCTCCGTCAGGGAGCTGACCTCAGCGATGAAGCTCTCAGGGCGGTTGATGATGTGGGAGATGCCCTGGCATCTGCTGGAGCGCGACTGGGGGATGATGCGGCGGATGGGCTTGGAATTCTCACGAGAAGAGTTGACCCAGAACGATTTGGGCGATTGGTCGATGTGATTGGTGGGGGATGTGGGATTAGCTTCCTGACCAATGGACAAGTGAAGCTTGCAAGGGCAAGGTTTTCATCTGTATGTAATCCAGAATTATTCGAAAGAGTACTTAAATCCATTTCAGATTGGGATGATTTAGCGAATAGCGGATTTGAGAGACTTGCTAAAGTTTTACCCGAAGAAGAGCTCGCAAATGCATTGATTAAGTATGCAGATGAGCCGGGATTATCGAAGCGAGTCTTTGCTATCGCGAGTGAAGCAGGGGAGGGTTGGACTAGAGAAGCAGGCACAGGCATTCTTCGAGCCACAGATGAATTTGGAATTGATCTAGCAGAAGAAATAGCTGGTTATTCCGATGAAGTAGCTGCAAAGACCTTCGATATCTTTGGAGGTTCTAGTGTTAGTTGGAACGGAGAAAGGCTTGGAGATTTGGCAAAGGTTGTCGATAGATTTGGAGTTGATGATGTAGTTACAGCACGCATAGGTGGTCTACAAAATGTTGATGGGATTGATGAGCTTGTAAAAAAGATCATAAACAGTTCCGGAGAAATCGAAGAATATGCATTATTTGAGCTAGAGTTGGCTGCTGAAATTGGATCCGACAACATCGTGAAGGTATCTGATGTAATAGACGGGAAAGAAGCTGCTGATATTATCAAGAGAAGTGGTCGAATTATTGAAGGCAAAGCCTATGATTGGGCCAAAATGAAAGATATGCCAGACTTTTTGGTTGAGGACTTTATCGAGCAGCATACGACTCAAATATATAAGCATTTGGAAAGGTATGGGCAAGATTCCTATATTGATGTTGTATTCAAAGGAATTAGACCAGAATATGATGTCTATCCAATTGCAAAAAGATTCGTTGAGGCTTATGAAGCCCTCATAAGCGAAGGTATAAATCTGACGGTGAGGTTCCAGATACCATGAGTACAAGAAGCACCTATTTCTTTTTTGTGTTGAGCCCCATTAATAACATCAAAACGCTAGAGGGCTCTATTAGGGGTTTCATTCAGGAAGCCATGAGTGGCGAAGGGTTCAAGCTTGTTCAATATGGTTTTAAAGAAGATAGTAATGATCAATTTCCCAGGTATCACCCTGTAGATATTGATCATTTCATTAAGACTGAATTAATTAACACTAGTTACGATGGTACCCACAAACTATCTATGAATTTTGTTCTGGATAACGATGATGATATGGATTTGAAGGTAGCCATCGACACCTCTGAAAGAATGTCATTTATTCGAGCAGGCTACATTTTTTTTAAGCAGGATAGGTGGTGTATGGATCTCCTGAAATTATGTATCAGCTTCCATCAGAATTTTTTACCAATATACGGATATGGAATTACTTCCCCTACCGACTTTCCGAGGGTAATTGAAAATGATGAAAAGGTACCCACCAAGCTATATACATACAACTTCTTTGGGCAAGATTTATCAGATTACTTTACTAAGTCTAAACTTTCGAAGTTACCTGCTTGGAAGGTAGATGACCTCAAGGACAACGGCTTCTTTCTCGCAGTTGAAGATAATCCATTCATTGAAAAAGAAGATATCGATGAGACTTACCAACGGATCTCAACAGTACTGGGTCTTGAAGGTTTTCAGCGATCAGACTGATTTTTCAGATTAGTAAATGAAGATTGAATTTATGAGTTGGATTTATTGTTAGCTTTCTATTAATTTTCTAGCACTTTCTACAGGAGTGATACTAATGCGCCGATCGATCTACCTGCTGCTTGCGCTGGTTCTCACGCTCGCAGTGATCCTGCCGGTCACGGCGGATCACCGCATGCTGGATCAGCAGGGTAGAAAGTGGAGTGCGTCCCAGCAGGGGGTGGAGTCCGCCTGGATCGTGTGGGAGATGGACAACCCCGTTCAGCGATTGGTGGTCGATGGGGACGACATCTGGGTCGGCACCTACGGCGGTGGGCTTGGGCGCTGGGATCGTACGCACGGCTTCCAGGAGAGCTTCACCAGCGGTGATGGCCTGCCTGGCTCGGACGTCAGCGGGATCGCCCGCGATGGGAGCGGGAACCTTTGGGTGACCCTACTCGATGGCAGCGTCGTACGCTCTACCGATGGGGCTTCCTTCTCCAACCTGACCCCGCCCGCACCGGCCGATCGCAACGCCTGGGCGGTCGCCGCACGTGGATCGGACGTATGGGTCACCACGCTGGGCGGTGGGGTCGCCAGGCGCGCGGGGGGTTGGACGCTATTCTCCCAGTTGGATGGACTTCCTTTTAATGACATCTACGCCGTCGGGCTCGAGGGCGATGGCACGCCCTGGGTGGGGACGATGGGCTATGGGATCGCCGCCTACCAGGGGGGTACATGGGTGAGCTATGAGCCACCGCTCACGATCGCCAACCCACTCTCGCTAACTGAAAACGTCCCCAACCATGCCATCACCGACATCGCCGTCGATGCTGCTGGCGTGAAGTGGTTTGCCACGGATGGTTCAGGTGTGGTAGCGCTCGATGCGGGCGATACGAATTGGACCCTCTACAGCAGCGCAAACTCCGGACTGTGCGGCGATTTCGTGCAGGCCGTCTACCTTGATCCATCTGATAACCTGTGGTTCGGTACGCTTGGTGGCGGTGTCTGCCGGCTGAGCGCCGATCGTTCATCATGGATGACCTACAACTCGAGTAATACTCCATTGCCTGAGGATGACATCCTCGATGTGGCGCTGGATGACCGGGGAGGCTTATGGCTGGCGGCGTACGATGCCGGTTTGGCTTATTTCGGGTCCTTGCCTGACCCGACACCCTCCTTCGACATAGATCCACGCGGCCTGCCAGCCCTTGAATCGAGCGGTGGGTATGGCTACTGGCTCTGGCTCGACCCCGATACCTTCGAGTGGACTTTAGCCTGGACGGGTGGTGCTGGGTCGCACGAGTTCGAGGGGAGCATTCAGACACCCGGTGGTATAAGTCTGGTTGGGACACAGGGATTAGAAGCCGGGGATCAGGTTGGGATGAGTGGAGAATCTTTGGTCATCGAGGCCAGCGAAGGGGATGATTGGGATCAGGTGACCTTCGCACTGGATCTTGGTGTGGAGGAGCTCACGGTCGCGTTGCGCATCGATGGCGCCTTCTATCCCTACCGCATTCATCTCGGCGGAAGTGAGGATCTACCGGGCACGGGGCCCTTCCGCATTACCGCACCGCAGCCCCAACCCCCTATGGTGCAGGCAGGCGATGATCTGGTGATCAGCGAGGGTTCTTATGCCTTCCTTTCCAGCAGCTACCAGGATCCGGACAGCCCCGGCGGGCATTCGCTGCTGTGGGAGTTTGGTGACGGAGCCACCGTTGAAGATACACTTTCAGCGAGCCACGTTTATGTGGATGATGGTGTCTATACCGCTTCGCTGACCGTGACGGACGTGCATGGGCTCATTGGCCAGGATACGTTGCTTGTCACCGTTGAGAACGTGCCGCCCGAGGTCGATTTCTTCCATGAGCCATTTTTACCCTCCGTAGGTCAGAACGTTGTCTTCGAAGCGCTCCTCTTCGATCCGGGTGTAAAAGACACCCACACCCTGACCTGGGATTTCGGGGATGGTACACCACCAATGGTTGGTGCTGAGCTCATCGTCGATCATACCTTCAGCGTAGGGAGAGACTATGAAGTCACGCTGACGGCGACGGATGACGACGGTGGGGAGGGTAAAACAAGTTATACCCTTACGGTTACAGCCAACGTGGCGCCGGAATTGACGCTGCCCGAGCCGCTGACCCTCGACGAGGGCGAAGAATTGATCACATCGGCGACGTTCACCGATCCGGATTCGTCAAGCTGGATGGTCGATGTGGATTACGGGGATGGGACGGACTCGGTCACAATCGAACTCAATGAGCTAGCACCCATTGACCTGTCCCATACTTACACAGACAATGGCCTATACGAGGTAACGGTCAGCGTTACGGACGATCAAGACCTCGTCGACGAGGGCTCTTTCGACGTCACCGTCCTGAATGTCCCACCCGAACCTGCTCTTGGAACCGACATCTCGATCGATGAAGGTGCCGCCCTGAACCAGAGTATCGAGATCCTCGATCCCGGTACAGACACCTGGTCGGTCGAGGTCGATTGGGGTGATGGCAGCCCGCTGGAACCCGTTGCCCCTCTTAACAGGATCTTCACGGTCGAGCATGTCTACGCTGATGACGGCGCGTACACGCTCGAAGGATGCGTCGCGGATGATGACCTCGGCACAGGTTGCGCCTCGATCCAGGTCACGGTTCAGAATGTGGCCCCCACTGTGATCCCCGGACCAGACGCTTCCGGTCAGGAAGGGACGCCTATCGAGGTCACCGCTACCTTCTCCGATCCCGGGGTGTTGGATACGCATACCGTAAGTGTAGATTGGGGAGATGACAGTTCGAGTTCGCCTGATCTCTCAGCGCCGGGGCAAGTGTCCGCCTCGCATCTTTATGGAGAAGATGGGATTTACAACGCTGAGGTCTGCGTGACGGATGATGATAGCGGTGTGGGCTGCGAGACGGTGCGGGCAGCCGTGGCAAATGTGGCGCCAACGGTGGAGGCAGGCTCTGATTGGCAGGTGGATGAGGGTGAGCTTGTCGACTTGAGCGGCGCGAGCTTCAACGATCCTGGCTTTGCTGAGGTCTACACGGCTGAAGTCGACTGGGGAGATGGCCTTACGGAAGGTGTGGTTATCCCGACCGGAAGTCAGGATCTTACGGGTGATCATCGCTATGCTGACAACGGCGAGTACATAGTCGTCCTCACAGTGAACGATGGCAGTGTGGATGCGCAAGATAGCTTCACGGCGACGGTCCTGAACGTGGCGCCGACTGTTGCGGTCGAGACCGCCTCGATCGTGCCCATCGATGAGGGTGATACCTTTGTGCTTCCAGCGATCACGATCAGCGATCCTGGCAGCGCGGATACGCACACCGCCACGATCGATTGGGGGTTGGGCCAGGGTCCAGAAGCAGTTGAGCCGGGCGCTGGTAGCGTGACGGGTTCACACCTATACCCACAGGATGGTCTCTACACGGTCACAGTCTGTGTGCAAGATGATGACGCTGGGATTGGATGTAACACCCTGGTGGTTACTGTTGAAAATCAACCGCCAAAGGTCGAATCTGGAGCCGACATCAAGGTTGATGCAGGCGAAGAATTCATAGCTGATCTAGCCACCTTCTCAGACCCTGGCGTAAGTGATACCCACACTGCAACGGTCGATTGGGGCGATGGGACGGTCGAGCCCGGGCAGGTCAATCAGGTCGCTGGTGTAGTGAGTGGATCGCATACATATTCTGCGTCCGGCCTATACACGATCGATGTAATGGTCTGCGATGATGATGGGGTGTGCATCTCGGTTACGCTTTCGGCTGAGGTTTGGGCAAAGCTGACCCCGAAAGAGGGCATAGAGGGGATCAAGGCCGCCATCGAGGCATACATCACCCAGGGCGAGATTGATTCGAAAGCTAAGAAGAGCATGTTCAGTAAGCTCGACGCTGCTTTGAAGTCGCTGGAGAAGGGCAACGACCACACCGCGGTGAATCAACTGGGTGCGTTCATCAACTACGTGGAGGCCCAGAGCGGCAAGAAGATCGATGAATCGGCAGCGATCGATTTGATCACACGTGCGGAAGAAATTATCGATCTGATCGAAGGCGAGGTCACCTCCTGGCCACGGAATGCCTTCAATCTGACCTCGATGTGCCGGTTGGATAAGGACACTGGCCAGATGCGCGTGCGCAATATGAGCGATATCCCACAAGCATTCAAATTGTGGCTGTATAAAGGGGATTTCACCCTTGAAGATACCGCCCCCGTGGGAGATTCGCTCTGGCCAGTGCCCTGGCAGAAGTCGAAAGACACCTACCAGTTGAAAATCGCTGGTTATGAATTCGTCAAGGCGATCGGGAAGAACCCGATCTGCGAACCTTGATTGGGCGGCATGCCGAACAAGGTGATCCTGCGCTTTGCGAGAATGATCGTTATGGCTGATCACCTTGATTGTCGACGTATCGAAACAACGTGAAGGATTTTGTGGAGATTGGAACCTTATCTATTCATTGAGCTCGAAATCGTACATTCACTTGGGAGGTTTTATCATGCGTAGATCGTTGCTAGCTCTCTTCATCCTGTTGATCGGTGCACTTGCAGCATGTTCCCAGCTGGGTGCGCCCGAGCCTACGCCAACGGCAACTTTGCCGCCAACTGAGACCCCGATTCCATCCGTCACACCTTCTGAAACGCCTGAGCCGACAAACACGCCACTTCCTACGCCTAAATTTACTCCCACACCGTTAAGCCCTGAGACGATTCTGGCGCGCAATAATCCCGTCGTCCAGGAACGAGGAAAGGTTGAGTTGGAAGTAGTGCGTTTCTTAATTGGCGAAAAAGACGTCGTGCTCAGCGATCATCCGCAGTTGGCGTACGAGGAGATCGCGCCGCCCGATCTAAGTGCGCCGAGTTTCGACGACAAACAGGTAGTTGGCGAGATCATCCTCAGGATCACGAATAAACAGACCGAACGAATCATCACCTTATTCCTGTCAGACCTGATTATCGCAACCAGCGGCCAGCAGATACGATTGGAGGAGTTTATCCTTGAAGGCGGGTATTTCGGCGACGACATCAATCCTTTCAATCCAGATATCCTGCCCGAGACGAGCGTTCTTGCCGGGTTCTGGTTCGCGTTTGATGATCTTGACATCGCTGAGATTACCAAAGTGAATATCGCGCTGGATGAACCTTACTATTCCATAGGGAATACATATTACCCTCTGGGTAGTAGATATTTCATGTCCGTTGAATTTAGCGAACGCATCTTTGAACCACTTCTGGAGGCCCCGCAGTAAAGGACAATCTACCTGGGGGGGCAAAAAACTGGCGCAGTTTGTCACACATGGCTTGTGGACAGAGGGTTTATTGCGTGCGGAGATTACTGGCTCAGGTTAAGGCGTAATCAGCGGTTGTGCCGCAAGCATTCAAACGGTGGCCATCTTAGGGGTGGCGGGATTGACAAGGGCTGCGCAAAGATCTGAGCTAGCGAAAGCGAACCGTCATCTGCGATAACCAGATGGGCGAATAGGACGATGCGGATCCAGCTGCGGCACTCGGGGTTGGATCTAAAAATCCATTAAGCGAAATAACGGGTCATCAAGTACAGCAGGATCATCCAAAAGAAGCCATACGCATTGCCACGTATGGCTTCTTACTATGCGACCGATGGAGAACTTAAAGTTGGAGATGACAGTGACCGATAACCCTCGTAATCCTTAGGTGTTTGGATTGAGCGTATCCCGTTAGACTGAGTTGGTAGGTGGAGGCATCATGGAAGAGGAAGAAATCATTATCGATTGAAAATTCCCAACTTACAGCGCAGGATGTTCTGGACGCTCACCTTCTCGCTTTCTGTAACCCAACCATAGGGCGCTGGCTCCTGGTTGTGATGGCCATATTATGGATGCTACCCATTTTATACCTGGTTTATGTCGTCTTTGGCGGGTATATGGCTATCAACATCCCTTCGATGCGTTCAATCTTCTTCTAGCCTCTCACGCTAGCGTAAAACCTGTAACATTTAGCCCCCGCCAACCCGCCTCTGGTGGGTAGGGACCGGTTCTCCACGAAACCGAGAAAATGCCAATCTGCTATGTATTTGATGGCGTGCTTTCGTATAATGTGAATGGGCATGCTTCGGGCTGCCCTGTCTTGAGATGGCGTACGCAGAATAAGCGATCGGGGTGCGAACCATGAAAGACGATTCTCCATCTCCCAATGTTGAGCATATTGCTGAGCTCTGCGCTCGTGAATATGACCTAACCGGGCGAATCTCACGCTTGCCTGGGGAGAACTACAACTACCAGATCGTAACCGAGGATGACCAAGCCTACGTGCTCAAACTTGCGGGCGATGACCTCTCGAGCGAGATGCTCGAGCTGGAGCATCTGGTCGTCGAGCATGTCTACGCAGCAGGCATAGGTCTGGACGTGCCGCGCTTCATCACCAATCGTGCCAAGGGCATCGTCACCAGATACACCATGGCAGACGGCACTCACTTGCGCGCCCGTTTGCTTGAATATGTACCGGGAACGCCATGGTGTGAGGCTGGCGTGCCCGGTCCGCAGCAGCTGCGTGATCTTGGGCGGATCCTTGGCGCACTCGATCTGGCGCTCTCCGATCTTGATCACCCGGCCGCCCACCGGACGCATCGTTGGGATCTATCGGCGGCGGCAGCACAGCATCGGGGCAAGATTGCGTTGGTGGAGGATCCAGAGCAGCGCCGCATCGCGGAGTGGATGTTCCACGTGTACGCAGCCTGTGCGG
>DAOUEQ010000106.1:0-4055 GCA_034430395.1 Anaerolineales bacterium
GGTGATCTTTTCGATCTTGACACTGTCGGCGTCGTGGAAGGTGGGGTTCTTGACCAGACCCACCTCGGCCTCGTGCTCCCAGTAGTCCAGCAAGTACGCTCCATTGCCCACATAGTTGCCCGGCTCGGTCCACGCGTCCCCGTACTGCTCGATGAGGTCCAGGCGGGCGGGGTAGAAGGTCGAGAAGGGCAGGACGGTCTCAAAGTAAGGGGTCGGCGCCTTGAGCGTGACCTCCAGGGTGTAGTCGTCCAATGCCTTGATACCCAACGACTCGGGATCGGTAGTCTCACCCGTGTTGAACTCCTCGCCTCCCAGAACGTCGTACATCAGCCAGGCGTACTCGGCCGCCGTCTCCGGCAGCATCAGGCGGACGACGCCATCAACGAAGTGCTGTGCCACGACGGGCACGCCATCGGACCAGACGGCATCATCGCGCAGGGTGATGGTGTATACCAGTCCATCGTCGGAGACCGTGTAGCCGGTGGCCCCATTGGGTTCGATGGAACCGTCGCCCCTATACTCAAAGAGGCCTTCCATGGTCTGATGGATGATCAGGTGCGAAGTGGTGTCGGTGGCCAGCTGGGTGTCCAGTGTGGGCGGCTCGGTGCCGATGCTAACCCACAAGCCATCCAACGCCGATATGGGCGTTACAGGCTCCACGGGCTCAGGCGTAGCGGTTACCACGACAGTCTCGCCCCCAATTTCTACGATCACGGTCTCAACGGCTGTCGTTCCACATGCCGTCAGAACCATGCTGGCGATGAGGAGCAGCGCCAGTATAATAAGACTTTTATTCTTCATTGTGCTCTCTTCTCCTTCGTATTTAGTAAGCACGTCTCATAACAATCCTTCTCAGTTCGATCTCTTCCTTATCCGATAGCCTCACCTCCTTTTTCTACTCGAGTCTTCGTTATCCATCTGGAACCAATAAGGGTCCAGGGACTCTACCAAATACAAATGACGCCTCAGACGAGGTGGCATGCAACCCAATGATCTGGGCCAATCTCTCGCCACTCGGGATCCACTTCTGAGCAGATGTCAATCGCCAAAGGACACCGGGGATTAAACCTGCATCCGCTCGGAGGATTCACCGGGCTCGGCACATCCCCTTCCAGGATAATCCGCTGTCGCTTTCTCTCTTTCGCCGGATTCGGCACCGGAACCGCGCTCAGCAGCGCCTGCGTATAAGGATGCAGTGGATGCGAATACAATTCATCGCGCGTTGTTAATTCCACAATCTTTCCTAAATACATCACCGCGGTGCGATTCGAGATGTGCCGCACCATGCTCAGGTCATGTGCTATGAATAGGTATGTAAGTCCAAATGTCTCCTGCAGCTCTTCCAGCAAGTTAACAACCTGCGCCTGGATCGATACGTCCAACGCCGAGATCGGCTCATCGCACACGATGAATTCTGGCTGCAATGCCAGCGCGCGCGCTACACCAATCCGCTGTCGCTGTCCACCGCTGAATTCATGCGGATAGCGATTGGTGAAGTAGGGGCTCATCCCTACCAGCTTCAATAGATCCTGCACTTTCGCCCGCCGTTCTTTCAAATTTCCGATGCCATGGACTTCCAGCGGTTCGGCAATGATTTTGCCCACCGTCATCCTGGGGTTGAGAGAGGCGTACGGATCCTGGAAGATCATCTGCATGTTGCGTCTTGCTTGGCGCAGCTGTTCCCCCTTCAACTCCGTCAGATCTTGATCCTCGAAGTAAACCTTCCCAGACGTCGGCCTGTATAATTGGAGGATCGTCCTTCCTGTCGTCGACTTCCCGCAGCCGCTCTCCCCTACTAATCCAAGCGTTTCCCCTCTGCGGATGTCGAAGGTCACTTTATCCACAGCCTGCACCGCCCCAACCTCGCGCTGGATCACGATCCCACGCGTGATCGGAAAGTGCTTCGTCATCTTATCGACTTTGATCAGCGTCCCGTTCTCACTCATCGAAGTTCACCTGTCTTGATGTCCACAAAGCACGCGATCCGATGCCCTGGGGCTACCTCCTCCAGCTGCGGGATCTCCCCCCAGCATTTTTCTTTCACATATGCACAGCGTGGTGCAAACGCACACCCTAGCGGTAGCTCATATAGCTCCGGCGGAATACCTTTAATCGACATCAAAGCCTCTCCCGGGCTGCGGTCCATGTGCGGCAGCGACTGCAGCAAGGCATACGTGTAAGGATGCCGCGGATCCTCATACAGAGGGCGGACATCCGCCTCCTCCACGACGAATCCCGCGTACATCACCATCACCCGGTCTGCCAACCCAGCAACCACCCCCAGATCGTGCGTGATCCAGATCAGCGACATCCCTAATTTATCCCTCAGCCGCTTCACCAGGTCCATGATCTGCGCCTGGATCGTCACATCCAGCGCCGTCGTCGGCTCGTCCGCGATCAACATTGGCGGGTTGCACGCCAGCGCCATCGCGATCATCGCCCGCTGCCTCATCCCACCACTGAATTGATGCGGGTAATCATCCAAGCGATCGGCCGCCTCCGATATCCCGACCAGGTTCAGCAGATCAGCCGCCCTCTCCCGGGCCTCTTCCTCCCCCATCCCCAGGTGCATTCGCAGGGGCTCCATGATCTGGAATCCTATCGTCAGCACCGGGTTCAGCGATGTCATCGGATCCTGGAAAATCATCGCGATCTGGCTCCCCCTCACCTGTCGCATCTCATCCTCTTCCACTTCCACTAAATTACGATCATAGAACATCACGCTGTCGGCGTTCACTTCCCCGGGAGGCTCCGGGATCAACCGCATCACAGAAAGCACAGACACGCTCTTCCCGCACCCGCTCTCCCCAACGATTCCCAGCGTCTCCCCCTCACCTACATAAAAAGAGACCCCATTCACCGCATGCACCGTCCCCTCTTGCGTGTGAAATCGGGTCTTTAGATTGTTTACTTCCAGGACTTTAGCCGCCAAGGTCTCTCTCCTCTGTCGATTTACGGGGTATTACGCCGAATTTTAAATCGTAATCGCTCGGATGCTCAAGTGATCTTTGTATGCAAACCTTATGGATAGAATCGCAAGGATTGTTTGGGATGTATATTTGAGTATCAGGATGTGTAATCCTCTGCTGCTCAATATCTGGGTGGGTCCACAAGGTGAGCAGCTCTCCGAAGCCAAGATTGTGAGATCTGCTACCGTCTAATATGGTAACACACTCCTAACAGGATATATGGCCAGAAAAAAATGGCCGTGAATACTCTATTCGTTGCACCCCCTACAAAGGCTCCCCATGATACGTTATGGCTACAAAATCAGACGATGACGTTGATCAGCATCAAACCGGACGATATGGTCTTTACCATCATTAGCCGATGAAGTGTTGATGAATCCTTATGGATGACATAGGTAGGATACAAGCCAATGTCGGAAGAGTATAGCACAGGTTGGAAGGCGATATCAATAGGTTGAAGAATAAGTTTGCGGAAAGACCAACGTATGATTGCGAGAGCCAGGTTCAGCCAGAGAAATGGACCCTTCGTCTTCTGCGTGATTTGTTCAAGCAGTAATACTCGACCATTGACCGGAAGGGGAAATGCAAGCACCCAATTCTTAAAAAAACGACCCACATAACTGTCAAACGCATCGTGAATATACTCTTCACGTCGTTTCATAGAATACCGTCCGCAATATTTCCCTGTGTGTTCCGAGCTGTTTCTTTAACACCCTTCTGGCGTAATGTAATCGCGATTTAACCGTGCCGACCGGGATCTCCAGGATCGCAGAGATCTCTTTTAAAGAGAGATCGTTGATGTAATACAGAACGACAACCATACGCTGTTGGATAGGAAGGGCGAGGATCGCCTGCCGGACCCATCGCCAACTTTCATCTTGCTCGGCGATATTGTGTGGGGAAGGCGGACGACGCTCCGTGATGATGCGTTCAGCCATCTCATTGATATATCGCATCCAGCGACTTTTTCGTTTGATCCATGTATACGAGAGATTGACTGTCATCCGATACAACCAGGGTTGCAGCGGACGCGAGGGATCGATGCGCTCCGCGAAACGGTGAAGACGCAGGAAAACCTCTTGAAGC
>DAOUEQ010000107.1:0-15972 GCA_034430395.1 Anaerolineales bacterium
CAGGACCAGCCTGGACGACGTCGACGGCGATGTCGTAGTACCCCGTCTCGTCCCCTTTCAAATCCAGCATATCCACGAGCAGGAGCTTGCGCTTATCGAGGTGATCGATCTTGATTGTGGCGACGACTGTGCCGATGACCTTACCAATGTACATCGACTAATCTCCCTCGTCTAAGTTATACCAGTGTGCTGTCGGCTCGTTCCGGCGGGGACCGGTTTCCACTTCAACCTCATCGACGATGCCTGTGATCGCAAGATCTATGGGCACGAACCACTCTGGTAGCGCTTGCGACCCCTCACGGCTGGCAACCATGAATACAAGCTCGCCAGGACCAGCCTGCTCGGTTGCATCTGCGGCAATTTCGAAATTCCCTGTGGGTTGCTGGTTCTCATCCAAAAAGTGGACGACCAGGAATTTCACCCCCTCTAGGTCTTCATATTTTCTTGTGGCGACAACCGTTCCGACAACGCGTCCAAATTTCATAATTTGTCCATCACCCGAGTGCGAAAGCGAGTCGCATCTCCAAGGTTGTTCCACATCTCTTCATGCAGCTGCGGGATTACGATTTCCCACACGAGCATGTCGCGACTTTCAAGAGCGCCCACGCCGATCTCGATTGCTGCTTCAACATCGGCAACGAGGCCAGAGAAAAGCACGATCCCTTTACCTCCTAAACCATCGGCGAGGCGAACCTCGAGCAATCGAACCTCAGCGCCCTTGATGCCCGCGTCGGCGGCATGGATCGCAGCCGCAACAGTCTTGGTCTCAATCACGCCGAGCGCGTCCGTCTTCTCGGGTACCCGTCCCCCGCCAATTGAACTCACAACATCCCGGTGGACCTGGGGTAGGTAGACGTAGTCGATGACGTGCGATCCGCCAAGGTCACGACCCTCGGCGAGAGATTCCTCCACGTCGGCGACTTCGCCCCCGATCAATACGAGGTACTTTCCCGGCTGGACAGTTCCAGTCCTGAGCAGGTAAATAGGGGCGCGTTTGATCATGGCGTCCGCGGCATGGATACCGGCGGCGATGCTGTCGAATTCAACCAGCGCAAGTGCTGGTTCGAGTAAATTCCCAGAGGTTACCTTTTTCTTAGCCATGTCGTTCTACACAATTCGGAACGAATCTTTCAACACGCATCTGCGGACGCGGCTGAAACTGATTGGATTGGTGATCCCCTCTCCGGTCGGGCTGGCGATCGTGTAGGAGCAAAAACCCTCGCCGCCGAAACCTACACCTGCAAAGGAGGGACCGTTCTTCACGAAGATGCTACAGTCCATCTCCCGTGCCATGCGGCTGAGGTTGTCCAGGTTCTTCGAGTGCATGGTTGCTGTGTGCCGGAAACCATGTTCGTAATGTTTTGCCAGATCGATGCCCTCATCGGCCTCACGCACGCGCACGATGGGCATGATGGGCATCATCTGCTCTGATGGCACGAGCGGGTGGTCGTGGGGCACTTCTACGATGATCAAGCGGATTTCGTCCCCGACTTCGATCCCGATCTCTTTTAACAGAACGTTGGCATTCTTGCCGATGAAAGCCTTGTTCATCATCCCATGCTTGCCTGCAGGGGGAATTTCTGTGAAGATAGATTTCATCAGAGGTTCGAGCTGCTGCAAGTCGATCTCATAGGCTCCATGGGCACACATTACCCGCTTCAACGCATCGGCGGCAGAATGGACGACGAAGACCTCTTTCTCGTCCGTGCAGATGATGTTGTTGTCGAAGGATGCCCCACGCACAATATCCCTGCCAGCCTGCTCGATATCGGCGGTTTCATCCACGACAACAGGGGGGTTTCCGGGTCCAGCACAGATGGCGCGTTTCCCGCTTTTCAGAGCCTCGCGCACGACACCTATCCCGCCGGTCACGGTGAGAAGGTTCACGTCTTTGTGTTTCATGATCTGCTGTGCGGTTTCTATAGTTGGTTCTGCAAGAGCGCAGACCAGATTTTGCGGACCGCCAGCTTCAACGATGGCTTCATTGATCAGTTGTACGGCGTGATTGGCGCATGCTCTCGCGCCCGGGTGTGCGTTAAACACAATGGCGTTCCCGGCTGCGACCATGCTAATCGCATTGCATATCACGCTTGAAGTTGGGTTGGTGCTGGGAATGATGGCGCCGATCAATCCGTAGGGGGCATATTCAACGAGCGTAAGTCCCCCGTCTCCGCTCCAGGCTTTCGGGTCAAGGATCTCGGTGCCAGGGGCTTTATTCGCATTCACCAGGTTTTTATCAATCTTGTCCTCATAGCGCCCCATGCCCGTTTCTTGCCAGGCTTCGTAAGCGAGGAGCTGAGCGTTTTCACGCATCACACGACGGATGTGTTGAATCATCTGCTCGCGGATGGAGAGGGGCAGCTCGTTAAGCTGCTTATACGCCAATCTTGCGGCGGCGACAGCGCTATCAACATCCGGGAAAAGGTTATCGCCATGGCGCAATACGGGTGCCGGTGGGGGCGGCTGCACGGGATCTTTTGGCTCCGGCAGCGGTCCATGCCGCACGCGTTCCCCCTGCTGAAGTTCATCCATAACCTGTTGAACGATGGCGTCAATTCGTGTATCGTCTAACATCATCCGGCCTCGGATTTGTCATACTTGACGACATCATCTACTTCGAGGACATCGACGATGGCCATGATGACTCCGTCGCAAGGTCGATCGCGGGTATATTTCGTTTGCCGGGCAGCGCTGCCTGTGGCGTATAGCACGACTTCGCCCAAGCCTGCGCCAACGGCATCCGCAGCTACACGATAACCGCCAGTCTCCTTGCCCTCGATGTCGAGTTGCTTGAGCACAAGAAACTTGAGACTCTCGAGGCTTTCCTCTTTTCGAGTGGCGACAAGTGTGCCAACAACTTTACCTAGTAGCATAGGACACTCCATTTCGGTGACCATTGAGTTCGGGCGAAACGATGCTGCTGACGGGGAAGCAAGCCGTATTGTCAGATGCGGTTTTGTCCTGCTCCGCTTCCTCGAGGAATTCGTGCTCGATTCCCCGTCAAGATATTTCGAATCGCCCTCAATACACGATCACCTATGTCGTCGGTCAGTGCAGCGTGAGTTTATCCCTCAGCTGGTTGCCGACCGAGCGGCAGCGTGACGTCCACGTTCGCATGCGGGCGAGGAATGACATGGATGGCGGCAACTTCGCCGACCTTCTCCGCTCCGCGTGCGCCGGCTTCAACGGCGGCTTTAACCGCTGCGACGTCGCCTCGTACGACGGCGGTGACAAAACCTCCACCGGTCTTCTCGTACGAGACCAACTCGACTTTAGCGGCTTTAACCATCGCGTCCGCAGCCTCGACCATCGCCGGATAGCTTTTGCATTCGACCATGCCGAGTGCTTCCGTCATACCATATTCTTCTGCCATGAGATCCTCCTGAGGAGCAAAATTTACTTTCTAAGATAGATATTCCCGGCTCAACACTTGGACAATCTAGTTTCACCTGACGTGAATTGAAAACTGTTCACGTCACCTTTGTATAATTTTCGAACTCACTCCTTGCGTTTCGATGCCACTTCACGACCGCTTACACCTTCGATCGAGGCCACCGCCGCGCTGTATCCTGCCATGATGTCACGCTCTTCGCCGCCGAGGTATACACGACCGAAACTCCCGAAGGCGCGCACATCAAGAATGTTAATGTTGGCGGCTTTCTCCGCTTCGTTGGCGGCGAGAGCTGCATAGCCGGCGGGTTCCACTTCCAAAACGTACAAGGTCTGCCCGGCCAAAAGCATATGGCCATAACGCATGCGGTTTATAAGTTGGACTTGGTGGGCATCGATATTGCGGATAATCTGACTGGAAACGACACGCGGTTTTATACGGTCCGATTCTTGAAGGCCAAGCGCTTCCAGAATCGCTGCGCCGGCTGCGCGCACTTCCGCCTGGTCACTATGATGGACTTCGAGCAATCCGAATAAACGCTCCACAATCTGCATACCAGGACGCACGCGCGTTGATTTTAGTGCGATGTCGGTTATCCGATTAATTTCAATGCCAGGTGAAATTTCCACCCACAGTGATGTGTCGTTAGGCAGGGGGAGAAATCCCTTGACGACGGTGCCTAAGTAACCAGCGTGCTGCAACTGCAGATTATCGAGAAAAACGTAGGTGCGCAGATCAACGGTCATAGATGATCCTCCTTCTAATTTCCGTTCTCGGATCCCTGGGTGATTTTGACGCTAGCGCTGGCGCCGATACGAGAAGCACCAGCGGCGATCATTTTCTGGGCATCTTCAAAGGTGCGAATGCCGCCTGCCGCTTTTACGCCGATTGAGGGTCCGACGACCCGGCGCATGAGGGCGACATCCTCGGGTGTTGCGCCGCCGGGTCCGAATCCGGTTGATGTTTTTACGAAGTCCGCCCCCGCGACTTTGGAGAGCTGAGAGGCGATGACTTTCTCTTCATCCGTGAGTAAAGCAGCCTCGATAATGACTTTTAGAATCGCGTTTCCAGCGTGACACACTCGTGCGATTGAGGCGATGTCGCGCTCGACAAGTTCGTAATCGCGGGATTTCAATGCGCCGACGTTGATGACCATGTCGACTTCGGTCGCCCCGTCGCGGATGGCTTGTTGAGTCTCGAAAACTTTGACCTCCGTCGGCGTTGCGCCGAGCGGAAAACCCACAACTGTGCATACAGGCACCCCGCTTCCTTCGAGAAGCTCTGCACAGAGTTTTACATTCGTCGGATTGATGCATACCGATGCAAATTGATATTTCCGCGCTTCGTAGCAAAGCTGGGCGATCTGATCGTGCGTCGCCTCCGCTTTCAGCAATGTGTGATCGATGAAATGGGCGACGCTTGTGTCCGTCGGCGCGATGCCAAGCGTGCTGGCGACGCGGTCAGCACCTGCGGTGACAACGGGATGGACGTGGTCCATATAGGTGTCGGGGCAGATGTCTGGGGCGCGTGATCCGCCGTTTTTAGCGGAGGGCATCGCCTGGTCGTCCTGGATCAGGATCAGGACCTGGTGTGTGATTTGCTCGATGATGCGTTCGATGGTCGCGTCATCCAGCTCTCTCGTCTTTTTTACCTGTGAATTCATTTCCATTACCAATCTAGCTCCTAGAATTAAGTATGATTACTTTGTGTATCGCCGTTCGATCTGCATAATCTTATCCACGCGGTGGGCGTGTCTTCCGCCGCCAAATGCAGTCTCCAGCCAGGTCTTCACAATCTGCTTCGATAAATTCATGCCCAAAAGCCCTGCGCCGAGGGTTAAGACATTCGCGTTGTTGTGCTCCCGGCTATTTGCGGCTGTTGCCTGGTCATAGCACATTGACGCCCGGACGCCGGGCACTTTATTCGCCGTCATGCATGAGCCAATGCCCGCTCCGTCGATAATGATCCCGCGCCAGGCGCGGGCGTCAGCGACAAGTTGTGCCACAGCGAAGGCGAAATCCGGGTAGTCCACTGATTCCAGGCTATTGGTTCCGCAGTCGATTACATCGTAGCCGAGCTCTCCCAGGTATATTTTCAGACTCTCTTTCAGCGTGTATCCACCATGATCCGCCCCGATGGCGACCTTTTTTTCACCGCCTGTGCTTGGTGTCGGGGAAGGGACGGCAGCCTTCATCGGAGATGCAGCCAGTGATCCTTTGAGTATCGTTATTCGACGTTCCATGGCGGCTTGCCGCGCAAGGGGAGTGACTATGGACCCCGCGGGAATTCTGAATTCGCTGCCATGCGGTAAGTCCTTGATGTCCAGTTCCGTCACGAGTTGCTCTGTCGCTCGTTGCGTAGGCTGGAAGTGCCGCCCGATTTTTTCGATTCGCTCCTTGCTAACACCTGACTCGGGAATAAGCGCAAGCGATTGCGAGGCAATAGAATCGCCTTCGCGGATCGTGATATGGCGGTCCATTGCCACTTGGCGGGCAAGGGGTGTGACAATCGTTCCCGGCGAGACGGTTAGGGATCCGCCAAAAGGAAGATCTTCGAAGTCCTTTTCGGTGACTAACTGGTCCGCCGGTCTTTGAGGCGGGCTGAAATGTCTGCCTGCCGCCTCGATTTTCTCTATGCTGACTTTTGAGTCGGGAACGATTGATAGCGCTTGAGATGCAGGTTCGCTATCTATAATCATGGAAATGTGGCGATCCATTGCCGCTTGTCGAGCGAGAGGTGTGATGATTGAATCTTTTGGAACCCTGATTTCTCCCCCATAGGGGAGTTCTTTCACATCGAGTTCAGTGACCAGGCCGCGGGGCGTGCTTCTTGAAAGCGTTGAGGAGGGGTTCGGTTTTCCCAATGTCCGGTAAACGACTCGGCTAACGAGATTGCGGATTTTTTTCTCGTCGCTCACGAATGATTTCTCCTAAACACTGAAAGCCAAGTGCGCGGGGCATCGTGCCGCCGATCACTTCGCCCTCAGATCAGGAACTCCTCTTCCTGCTTGATCCCCATGGCCTCACGGAGCTTTCCCTGGCCTTGGAAGCGCAGGATCTCGACTTCAAACCGGGACCGGTCGCCCCGGAATAACGCATGGAAGTATTCAATGGGTGTGCCATCGTCTAGATAGCTGATGCTCTCGATGCGGATTAGGGGTGATCCAACCTCGATCTCCAACAGGTTTGACTGATGCTCGTTGGCGCCGACTGCGTCGATCAGCCGCCGACCACGCACGATCCTTAGGTCATACTCCTTCTCCAGGTATGCGTAGAGTGACTCCTCGGAGAGGTCCGCGGAAACCAGCTTACGGCAAGGTTCATAGGGCAAAAATGAAGCTACCAGAACAACCGGCTCGTCCTCGACAAATCGCAAGCGGTTTATCTTGATTACCGGTGTAAGATCTTCCAATTGAAGATTAGCAGCGACTTTTTGAGAGGCGGGTAAGATCGACTGTTCGAGGATTTTGTCTGCCATTTTTAATCCCCGCTCGGTCATATCTTGATGGAAGCCGACGAGTGAGTGCACGAGGCTGGTGCTGCTGATCTTCGGCTCAGCGACGAAAGTGCCCTTGCCTTTCTCGCGAAGGATCAATCCCTCGTACACCATTTCTTTTAATGCCTGCCGCACGACTGTCCGACTGACTCCGAAATGTTGGCAGAGTTCCGGTTCACCTGGAAGCTGGTCGCCGGGCTTCCAGTGCCCGGTCTCGATTTGCTCGATCAGGGTGTTTTTAAGCTGGAGATAATAAGGCAGGGGGGAATCCCTGTCGATGGAAATTCCTACTTTAACCGGTTTTAAACTTCTCGGCGTCATCGACGTTCAATCCCCATCCTTTTATCACCTGTAATTACGTTATTAACTACTTGTAATCTTGTTATTACAAGCTGAGTAATTCTATAGGTTTTGCGGATTAATGTCAAGTAGTTGTTTTGGATTAGCAATTATGTAAAGCTTGCTCGGGTTTTTGGATGGAAAGGAAGAGAGCATGGTCCTGATTGGAAAGGAACGCAGCACTAAAGAGCAGGGAGATCGATCACGACCTCCCCTATTTTTCAATTAAGCAATATTTAGAAAACACCCAATAAGCTATCGAGGCTCCAGACGGTGCCAGATGCTAACACGATAAGGATTACCTCAGCTGCGATCATCATCAAGTTTTGACCCTGCTCCGTCTGATACGCCGGATTGACGGATCTATCCTTGGGCTTGACGCCTGCAAGCGCAAGGTAGTTAAGGTTCAAGAAGATCCCGACGAGCGCTGAAATTGGCGTCAGGAATCCGAGCGTCAGTCCAATACCCGTTGCCGCTTCGCCGGCGATGACAAGGTAGGGGAACCAGCTGCGGTTTTTTCCGACCGTAGATTTGATCACAGAAGCGAAGGCAGGAACGGGGTGGTTATCCGCCAGGGAAATCGTCCAGTCGACCATACCCCCCTCGATGAATTTGCGCAGTGGCTTGTGCAACACGCTCTTGATCCACCATAAACCGACTGCAATCCGTAAGATCGCTAACCAATGGCTGGCACTGAGAAAACCGAAAATATCTTGCATGACTCCTCCGTTGGTTGTGCTCTGTGAATATTGCCTTTTCCCTATCCACTCACCAACCTATTTAGGCTGAATGTTTTGAGTGGCAGGGAGCCGGATGTGAATGACTTCCTAAATCTACAGAAGGGGCTAACCATCCATTTTCTTACATCGCAACATTGAGGCAAATTGAAGTCTGGTTCATATATTGAACGAATATTACCGGGCATTAATGGATGTTTGCCTCCTCAGTGGAGGGCAGCGCGCGCGAACATTGGAAAGCAATATCAGACTGCAGAACCTGGTGTCAACGTCGGCGTGAATACGATTTCTGGTCGATCAGTAACTCGGGTATACTTTTCCCTGTTATCAGGGCCATGAATACGAACCCTCAAAATGACCGACAACTATGTGAATCCTAGGATTAGATAGTGGATCGCACAAACGAGCAGTGGATTTCCGATCTGCGTTCATCAGGGAGTGTACAAGATGCAGCCTTAGAGGATCTGCGCGGCAAGATCCGGAAAGGACTGCCGTACTCACTCTCGAAATGGCTGACTCCATCAGATCCGAATTTCGATTCGCTTGCCGATGAAGTTGTTCAGGAGACCTTGCTGCGAGTATTGGATCATCTCGAGTCTTTCGAGGGGCGCAGCAAATTCACAACCTGGGTCCATAAAATCGCGGTTCGGATTGCGCTCACGGAGTTAAGACGCAAACGCTGGGAAGATGTGTCTCTGGATGAATTGACCCAAGGTGATGAAGGAGCATCGGGATTTGACCGAATCGCCGCAATGACCCCCAATCCAGATCTCTCCGCTGAGCAAGTAGATATCATGGGGCGAATCCAACAAGTTATCAAGGATGATCTATCTGAAAAGCAGCGAACCGCGCTACTCGCCATCGGTGTGCACGGTATGCCGATTGAAGAAGTTGCGCGCAGAATGAATATGAAGCGCAATGCGCTATACAAACTCTTGCACGATGCCCGTCTGCGATTAAAGAAAAGTATGGCAACGGAGGAGTTGTCCACCGAGGAGATACTTGCAGCGTTCGAGCAGGTGTAAGAAATCAACTCGCTGCATTGTCAAACGGAAAACAAGAATATTGATGAAGGATACTGGAAGGATGCTCAAGAAATTACTCGGAATGGTCGAGAAGACCAATGTTCAGGAATTGGACTGCGACGAGGTCTTCGAACTGCTGGATATCTACGCTGAGGCGGTGGTCCGCGGCGAAGATATGTCCGAGATGCTTCCTGAGGTAAAACAACATATCGAGATGTGCCGCGATTGCTTTGAGGAGTACGAAGCCCTTGTGCGTATCCTTGAAAGCCCCGATCTATAATCAACCGATTTTCCGAGATGCGATCAATCATGCCCGATGCGTATCAAGCACCGGGTTTTTTCATTCAAATCGTTTGTTTTAAACAACCTGAGCAGCCTAGTTTTAGCAACCTAGATACTCATTTGCACCACCTGCAACCCAATCACTGAGAAGTATGAAGCTACAACGCGAAAAAGTAGACGGACCGAAGGCATGGTGTCTACATAGATGAACTTTATCGGCAGTTTCAACGCTATCACGATCGCTCTTACCGTGATCATTGGTGCGCTACGACAACAGTTGAAACTACTGGTCGGGTTCTTCTATCAAGCCTGGAACTAAGCGAGAGGAAAGAAGCTAAGAATTTTGCCAATCACGCCGTAAAAGGACCAAGAGCGGCGAAATATCCTCACTCTTCTTCTCCGCCTATCAAAGCCCCGGCCAATCCCCATTAAATAGCGCATGAATAAATCCCTTCTCTTTTGCATGTCCGACGAGGACCGGTACGCAAGAAGGGGTTTTTGTTTTTGAGATTTGTGACCACCGCTAAGGCTCATCCTGACAAAAGTGCTTAGAACCTCAGAGCATGTAAATCTGGATATTGAATCGAGTCGATAGTCAACTGGCTTAGATCGGTTCAGAGTTCTCTTGAACCCAGGAGTTGTACCTCCGTGTAAATTCCAGCGTGTACGGTCCTGGTTTTCCCTCCCCGATAACAAAGCCGTCTATATTCACAATAGGGACCACGCCTCTGCTGCTGCTGGTTAAGAATGCCTCCTGCATCGATGGGAGATCTTCGATCGTGACAGGGTGAAGATGGAAAGGCAGAAGGTCATGCGCGACATCCAGGATGATTTTCCGTGTGATCCCGAAGAGCACATGATCACCCGCTGTCCACAGTTTCTCATCTTTAATGGCGTAGAAGTTGCTGCTAAAACCTTCGAGCAGCTCATCCCTCGAGTTGCATACGATCCCCTCGTAGATATGTTCTGGAAGCGACTTGGTTGCCTCCGTTCTTAATCCTATCCAGGCGTTTGATTTCGCGCGGGGGTTTGGGCGGGTGATGCAAAGAGTGGCGACTTCAGCTCCTTTCGTTAAAATCTCGGCTGGAACCCCTTTAAGCGGTTCAGCTGCGAGAAGGATTTGATTCGGGTTATCTCGTGAGATGGTTATGCGGAAGCGCGCATTTTCATAACCGCCGGCGGCCAGGGTATCTCGTAACGCTCCACGCAGACTCGCACGATCCAACTGAAATGGAATTGATTCCAATGTAGCGGATTCCTCAAGTCGATCTAAGTGCGCATCCAGCATCACAACATTCGTTGCATCATATGTCCGCGCGGTGGTGTAGATTCCAGCAGGCTCAAGCCCAGTTAGGTCTTCGAGCGAGTGGGCTGTAAATGGCGCATCGATCAGGCGTTGATCTTCAAGTAGAAGTTTGGTCGGTATGATCATCAATGGGCGATGTAACCTCGGTCGCAAATCTTGGTATCTATCGAAACAGTGAATTCCGACTTGACTAGGGATTCCAACTATCCCCTCACGGAAACGAGAATGATGCCTATTTTATCCGCTAATTGTCGCAATCAAAGAGGATTTGTCCTCTTCGTCTCGCAGATTATCGATGTAAGAAGTTGCGCGTTCGAGTAGATGCCCCGCGGTGTTCAAGAGTGTGGTTCGGGCTGCTCAGGTCGTTTAAAGTGATGAGAAGATAATCTATGTCCGTCAGACGCGCAATGTCTACCCCTTATGCTTGAGCGGGCTTTTGAAAAGGCACTGTGAGCATCTTGAGGGTTAGTGATAAGATACATAATCCCGGGCTTTAGCTCGGTAGTGCGCAACTTAAAATAAGACACATATTGACCTATTGCTCCGACGGATCAGCGCGGCGTGGTTCATGTGTCAACCAACGATCAGTTTGTATCCGATTTATGATTGAAAAGTACTGAGGGCGGGAATGTCACATCAAAAACGGGAAGGGTGAAGGAAGCATGCGGAAACCGGGTCTGATCCTGGCCTTCTATACCGAAGAGGAAGCAGCAGCCTTGGCATACCGGGCTCTAAGGAAGCGCAGAGTCCGGCGAGTAGCCCTGCTTAAAAAATCCACTAACGGCGCCGTTTCAATCCACAAGGCGACGGACTTATACGGATTGATCGGTGGAATTCTTGGTGGCTTGCTGATAAGTTTGCCGACTTTCCTGGTCGCCTGGCGCTCAGGGGGGGTTCAACTTGGTGTTGGTCATCTCTGGGGCAGCGCGATCCCTGCATTGCTGGGGTATGCGATCGGCGTCGTCCTGGGGTTCTCTCTCGTACGCGTATTGGATTTGGGGTTAAAGCGCGATCTGATCGCTCGTTACGTACGCTGGATCCTGGAGGACGAATTCCTCGTCCTGCTGCAGCAGGATGTCGGATCGCTCCGGTGGGCGATCCCAATACTGCGTGAATATGGGGAGGTTCAGCCGACCATCTTTGCCATCCATCCTGAACGGAGTTATCCATCTGCAGACGATCGGTTTGAACTGGTCCCGCTTCCTGCGCCGCAGATTCAGCAGCACGCGGTTAAGCTAGCGCAAGAACATAGCATCGTCCTGGGTGGTCGTGGCAATATCTTGTGTTTGCGCCAGATGGAAGAAGCCCGACAGGCCATACGATCGATTCGACGAGATTTGGCAGAAGTGGAGAGGCTCGAACAGACGATCTCCCCCTCCGCTGAGTGGGTGCTGGACAATGAATATCTGATCCAGAGTCACATTCGCGATGTTCAAATCAATTTGCCGAAGGAGTTCTTTTTCGAACTCCCCGTATTGGGGAGCGAACAGCATAAGGGCCGCCCGCGCGTGTATAGCCTGGCAAAAGAACTTGTCATGCACACCGATGCGCGTCTCGACCGGCAGAACATCGATGAGTTCCTCTCTGCGTATCAGTCGGTTTCAAACCTCACAATCGGTGAATTATGGGCAGTTCCAATGATGCTCCGCATCACGCTGGTCGAGTCGATTGAGCAGATGGCCATCCGCATGATGGGGGAGTTGAGAGAGCGGGAGCAGGCTGATTTCTGGGCAAATCGATTGCTTACGACGGCCAGAAGGGATCCGGATCAGATATTCGCCGTGTTAGCTGAACTAACTGAAGATCAACCGAACCCGAGCGCTTATTTCGGCTCACAGATTATGGGGCATCTCTATGATGAGGATGCCGCCCTGGTTCCGATGCAAAGCTGGCTGGAACGAACACTCCGTGGCCCGGCAGGTGAGATCAACCTACGCGAGCAGGGGCGTCAGGCAGCGGAGCAGGTGTCTATCGGGAATGCGATTACGAGTCTGCGGCAATTATCCTTGCTCGATTGGCGTGAAGTCTTCGAACGTCATAGTGCAGTGGACAAGATATTAAAGCGCGATCCGGCCCGCGTATATCTCGATATGGATTTTGAGACGCGCAACAGATACAGGCAGGCGGTGGAGGAGATCGCTCGCGGGGGTGATGCATCGGAGGAGACCGTCGCACATATGGCGGTTGACCTCGCGGAGGCACATACTTCTCGGACGGGGAGGCGTTCGCGCGAAGGCCATATAGGCCTATACCTCATCGGTGCCAAGCGAGGCGAACTCGTGAAGAGCGTTGAATGCAGCGAACCACTTCGTTTCCGAATCCTTCAGTGGATTCGCCGCCACCCCACAGGGATCTACCTCACCTCGATCGGGTTGGTCAGCGGATTTTTCACAATTCTCGGCCTCATGATCGGCGCTCGGAGGATGTCACCCCTCCTCCTGGTTTTCCTGGGGATCTTGCTGATAGGTCCATCGAGTCAGCTTGCGGTCCAGGCCGTGAACTACCTCCTCACGCGTCTCCTGCCGCCGAACACGTTGCCGAAGATGGACTTCCGCCGCAGCGGTATCCCGGAGGTGTTCAGAACGTTGGTTGTCGTCCCTATCCTGCTGCTCGATGAAGAAACGCTTCAGAAGGACCTGGAGAAGCTCGAAACCCGCTACCTGGCGAATCCGGAAGCCAATCTCATCTTCAGCCTTTTCACAGACTACAGCGATGCGCTTGAGACCCATCGAGCAGGTGATGATGTTATGCTCCAGAAGGCGGTCGATGGCATAAAGGACCTCAATCGAAAGTACGGCTCTGATCGCTTCTACCTTTTTCATCGCCCACGCACATGGACAGAATCTGAGCAAAGATATATCGGTTGGGAGCGGAAGCGCGGCAAACTTGAGGAATTGAACAGGCTGATCGCTGGAGGTGCGGATGCCGGTGAAGTTGAAATCGTGCGCGTGGGCGACCCACGCCGAATTGCGGATGTGCGCTTCGTGATAACCTTGGACAGTGACACACAGATGCCGCGCGACGTCGCACGCCGGCTGATTGAGACACTGGCACATCCTCTCAATACCGCGGTTCTTACCCCTCAGGGTAAGGTTTTAGATGGAACTTACACAATTATTCAACCCAGGGTGAGCACATCGCTGCCCAGCGCGACCCAGACGCCTTTCAGTCGCCTGTTCACCGATCCCGTCGGCATAGACCCGTACACAAAGGCAGTATCGGACGCCTATATGGATTTGGCCGGTGAGGGCTCCTATCACGGGAAGGGGATCTACGATCCGCGCGTCTTCGATAAGGTGCTGCGCGGCCGTTTCCCTGAGCAAAAACTCCTCAGCCATGACCTGATCGAGGGCGCGCATGTAGGTGTGGGGTTGGCAAGTGATATTGAGTTGTATGATGATTTCCCGCCGGATTATTTGACCTTCACGCGCCGGCAGCATCGCTGGATTCGAGGTGATTGGCAAATCGCGGAATGGATACTACCGCGCGTGCCATCGGCCGATGGAGGCCGGGTTCCCAACCCGCTTTCCTCTCTGAACCGGTGGAAGATCTTCGACAACTTGCGGCGCAGCGTGGTCCCGGTGTTCAGTGTGGCATTGATGGTTCTATCATGGTTGATCTCCCCCGTGATGGGCAGCGCCTCGACGATTTTGGTGGGTGCAGTGCTTCTGTTCCAGCCGCTGGCGCAGCCGCTGACCTGGGCGACGAGCCGCTGGGGTTTACGCTCATTCTCACCATGGCAAATAGCGCATGATATCCGACGCTCCCTCGTTGATGCCGCACTCTTACCCCACCAGGCCGGCCTGACGCTGGATGCGGTCATCCGCGTCCTATATCGCCGATTCGTCACGCATCGTGGTTTGCTTGAGTGGACGACGGTGCAGATGACTCAATGGCGATCCAGAAGCCAGCTGCCTATATTCATTATCTACATGGCTTCAATCAGCCTGTTCTCATTGGGGGTGGGGTTGTTGCTCTTCATGCTCTCACCTGAGAGTCTCCCTGTAGCCAGCCCATTTCTTCTCCTGTGGTTCCTCACACCGATCATCGGCTGGAGCATGAACGTCAAGCCTGTTGTCCGTTCGCAAACCCAGGATTTGGCCGATAGGGATCTGCGGATGCTGCGCCGCATCGCGCGCCATACCTGGCGCTATTTTGAGGATTTCGTGGGGGAGGAGACATCCTGGCTGCCGCCTGATAATTACCAGGTTTCGCATCAAAACCAGCTCGCGATGCGAACCAGCCCGACTAACATTGGTTTGTGGTTGTTAAGTGCAGTGAGCGCGTTTGATTTTGGATATCTCACGCCCGACCAAGTGATCTATCGCCTTGGTAATACTCTCACCACGCTTGGCAGTCTTGAGAGACACGAGGGTCATCTCCTAAATTGGTACGATCTGAAGACGCTCAAACCGTTGGAGCCCAGATACGTGTCCGCGGTTGACAGCGGAAATCTTCTCAGTTGTCTATGGTCTCTGGAGCACGGGATCTGGGAGATGCTGGATCGTCCGCTCCTCCATGCTGGGTTTACCGACGGTCTTGTGGATTCCGTTGAGGTTCTGGCGCGTGAGTTGAAGGCGGAGCAACCCGGCAGCAAATATCCAGATCTGGAACGGATGATGGTTCTGTTGCATAGAGCCCCGACGCGTTTGATGGATCGTATACGTCTGCTGCGCGAGGCGCATTCCGTCGGGCTTAAACTCGCCGATCACCTGCGCGAAAATGCCGGATTTGTGACCGGCGCAGCCTATTGGGCAAGGCAGGTCGAGAGAATGACTTCGGCACGTCTCGATCTGATTGACCGATATCTTCTCTGGGTGGAGATCCTGGATGAGCAGCAAGAGTGGGTTGAGTCGTTGAGGAGCACTACCAAGGAGATCCACTCCGCCCTACAAGAAGCCCCCTCTCTCAGGGCGCTCGCCTCCGACGATTCCGACGTCGAACGGGCCATCGCCCTACTCACTAGCGTTCGGGAAGAACGCCCGCAAGAAGTTGAAAGATGGCAAAAACGGCTTGATGAGTCATTCTCGGATGCGAAGCGGTTAGCTGGCGAATTGTTCGCGCAGGTAGATGCGATTGGTGAGCAGACCCGCGCGCTATCTCGCGAGATCAACATGCGTTTCCTTTACGACCCGGAGCGAAGACTCTTCTCGATTGGATATAACCTCTCCAAGGGAAGGCTGGATAACTCGTTCTACGATCTATTAGCTAGTGAAGCCCGCCTGGGTAGTTTCGTTGCCATCGCCCGCGGCGATGTTCCCAATGAACATTGGCTCTCGATGCACCGCCCTTATGGCGCGATCAACGGCAGGATGGCACTCTTGAGTTGGACGGGTACGATGTTTGAGTATCTGATGCCGCTGCTCTTCCAACGCACGTTCTCGAATTCATTGCTCG
>DAOUEQ010000108.1:0-2329 GCA_034430395.1 Anaerolineales bacterium
CACCGGCGAAGCCGGATTGCTTCACCATCATCGCCTCGGGCGGATCCGAGAATACCTTGTAGATTGCATCCAAGAACCCGATCGAAAGCGTGCCCTGTGCACCACCTACGTTGTAGGTCGCATCCTTGGCCCACTTCCCGTAGATCTCGTAGGCCTCGCGCACGCCAGCATCATCATAGGGAACACTTCCATCGATGATCCCGTTCACGTACGCCGGTCCCTGCGTCACCAGCAGGATGTCCTGGATGAAGTCCGAGCCTGTCCATCCGGTGGCGTCGCCGGATTCCATGCCCAACGACCAGGGGGTGTTGCCGTCGGCAACCATCTGCTCGACCAGCGCGTCCAATTCATCCCAGGTCTCAGGTACAGTGTAGCCTAAGGCTTCGAAGTTGATCGGGCTGTACCAGATCAGCGTCTTGGGGTCGGCTTTCACCGGCAGACCCAGCCATTCGCCACCAACTGTTCCGATGGATTGCCAGTAATCGGCGTAGTTTTCTCCGTGGACACCCAGATCCGTCATGGATACCAGGAGGTCCTGATACAGTTCAAGCTGGGTGACGTTCCAGAACGTAATGTCTGGCGGTGTTCCAGCCTGTACACGTGTGTCCAGCAGAGCCTGGTCACGGGTCGATTCGGGGGCAAGCACGATCCCGCAAGCGTCTATGAACGGCGCAAGGATCGCGTTCAGGTTCTCCTCCTCGGTTCCCGACCATTGGTACATCATAGAGATCTCATCGCCTGCCGAGGCACCCATGCAGTCGATTTCACCTGCTGCCGGCTGAACCGGCGCTGGTTCTGCAGGTTCTGTCGGGACCTCAGTTGCTCCCCCGCAAGCGGCTAGGATTAGTGACATTAGAATGAGGAGACTCAGTAATAGGTAATTTTTCTTCATCTCTCTTTTCCTCCAAGATATTGGTTCAGTATGCTTCTTTGCTACTGTTCGCTAATGTTCTCTTGTCCTATAGATGGCTCCCTCCTCTCTTGGGTGGCGATCTAGCCGCCCCCTGAAAATCCAAGGATCAATATGCGGGGATTTTGCACCCAGGTTAACCCCTGGTTTGCCTATACTTCAAACAGCGAAGAATCCTCTTTAAAAAGATCTCAGCCGGGTGGAGCCGTCGTGTTGCGAATAATGAGTTCTGTAGGAAGGGTTTCGAACTCGGGTTCCCTTAACGGGTCCTCCATCACTTCTAATAATAGTCTAACGCCTTTTTCCCCGGATTCAATCAAGCGCTGTTGCATTGTCGTCAAGCCCAGGTGTTCAGCAATTTCTACATCGTCGTATCCGACAACGGACAAATCCTCAGGGATGCGCAGCCCTAACTCGCGCGCGGCCTCCAACACACCGATAGCCTGCGTGTCGCTCGCGGCGAAGATCGCTGTCGGTCTATCTGCCATTTGCAGCATCTCTGCCGCAAGGATCCTCGCATCAGAACGACTATGTTCCCCATGACGATGCAAATCTGGACAGGGATCGAGCCCCGCTGCTTTGAGGGCTTGACAATACCCCCTGAAGCGTGCACGGCTGGCAGAAAATGGGAACGATTCTTCAAGTACATCACTGATGTAACCGATCTTCTTGTGCCCGAGATCCAGGAGGTGTTGCACGGCTTTTCGGCTTCCCTCGATATCGTCGACAACGATGCGGTTGAAACCATGGAGTATGGGATCGTTAACATCAATAATGACGAGGGGTATGCCGGATTTTTTGAAGTGTTCCGCATCCTCTTCCGAAAAGGGCAGTGAGATAATCAGAACCCCGTCCACCCGTTCTCGGCGAGCAAGTTCCTTGAATGCTGCGACTCGACGTTCTGGAGTCTCGATATCGGCGACGATCAGGTCATATTCCGTGCCGGAGAGTGAATAAGTGACACCCCGCAAACGTTCAACAGCTGCAGGGCGGGTGAAGAAAGGGATGATGGCGGCAATTGTGAGGGTCTTTCCAAGAGACAGCCGGCGGGCGATGGGGTTGGGACTGTAATCCAACTCGTCAATCACGTCCAGTACCCGTTGGCGTGTAGCACTGCGGACCTGTGGGCTCTGATTGAGGACTCGTGAGACTGTTCCCAGTCCCACACCAGCCTTCTTGGCCACATCTCGGATTGTCGCTGGCATCGAGAAAACCTTGATTCTTTAGAAAAATGGAACCGGTTCCATATTGTACAATAATCGCTGTGCCTTTGTCAAATTGATGTATTCGTTCAGGACATATGAGACGGTTTTGGAATTGGAGCCAAATCTGAGTGATATTCATAAAGATACTCTGCTGGTGTCCTCAAATCAAGTGAATGATGCGGACGAACGGTGTTGTAGAAGACCTCCCAATCCC
>DAOUEQ010000109.1:0-23199 GCA_034430395.1 Anaerolineales bacterium
CCGTCGCATCCGGCGCCTCATTCGAAGAAGCCGTCACGTTGTTGGTCAAGAAGCCGCTGCCCGCCGTCGGCGATCCGTCGGCGTCCAGCTCCGCCTGCGTGAAGGTGTGCGTCGCCGTACAGGTCGTCGTCGCTCCCGGCGCCAAGGTCGCCGCCCCGCAGCTCACATCATCGTTGTCGTTGTCGTCCGAGAGCGAGATCCCTGTCAGCGTCACATTGCCTGTGTTCGTCACCAGGTAGTCGTAGGTCACCGTCGCCGGCGCAGAAAGGCTCGCCGTCGTCGAACTCTTCTCCACCGTCATCTCGGGATTTGTAAGTTCCACCGTCTCGCTATCGGTATTCGAATCCACACCGTCAGCGCTTGCCGTGGCAGTATTGGTTACCGAGCCAGAACCAACATCGCCGGCTGTAATTGTGTAGCTTGCCGTACAGGTTATGCTCTCGGTCGGTTCGAGAAAATTATCATTATCGCCAACTGTGGCCACCGCCGGGCAGCTCTCATCTGTCGCCAGGTCGTCGGCTACCGTCACCGGACCTTGTAAAGCCGCATATCCAGTATTTGTAACTACGTAGCTGTAGTCAATTATGTCCCCGACGTTGTTATAGGTCAGCGGAAGGGCGATCTTCGCCAGGGTAAGTTCAACCGTGGCATAAGTAGCCGTGGATGAAACTGGAGCTGTCTGATCACTGTCGGCTTCAGCCGTGTTGGCGTGGGAACCTACTTGTGCAGCAACGGAACTCAGCACACAGATGGCGATATGGTCATCATCGCTGGCGTCCGCGAAGGGTAAGGTAAACGGTGCAGACAGAGAATCACCATCGCCATCCTCCCAAACACAATTGGACACATCCAAGCCGGCAGGTACGATGGCTACAGTCTCGGAAATGTCTACATTGGTTAGGTTTACATCGCCTATGTTTTCGATGATGAAGCGATAATGGACGGGATCGTCTTCTGCAACAGCCAGGAATGCGGACCACGGTCCGCTGGCTGCCGGGCCAACCTGCTTGAGGAAACTGATATCAGCGACGCTATCCCTTACCAACAAATTCGCATTGTCTGTATTCCCCGTACCGCCATTGTTGGAACTGACAGTCACGGAATTTACATAGGCATCGGGGTCAGCGGTCGTGCCGGTCACGGTCACCGAGAATATACACGTCTCACCGGCATTCAGGCTCCCACCAGTCAACGAGACCGTATCAGGATTAGTATCAGTCGTAGTAAGCGTGCCACCGCCGCATTGCGAGGAGTGAGGAACGACTACAATATCCAAACCTACTGGTAGGTTGTCGGTGAAGCTCACGCCGGTCAGGGTGGTGTTTGTGACGATATTGGGATTATAGATAGCGAAAGTTAGTGAAGTGGAATTGCCGGATAGGATGGGGTTTTCACCGAAGGCCTTAGTGATCACCGGCGGGGCAACGACAGTCAGGTCATCTTCGCCGTAGCCGTCGACTGTGGTATTGGGACCAGTTTCGCCGGAGGTGATGCTGTCACTGACGTTGTTGTAGTACCCGGGCGACTGCCCCTGGACATTGACGTCAATGGTGCAGGTTTCACTCGCCGCCAGGATCGCGCTGGTCAGGCTGATCGTACGAGTGCCCACGGCAGCAGTGATTGGCGTGGTGCCAAATGAGCACGTGGTGGACAGTCCATTCGGGTTGCGGATCACCAACCCGGTCGGGAGGGTGTCTGTAAAAGCCACGTCGGTCAGGGCGCTGCCATTGGGATTGGTCAGGGTGAAGCTCAGCGTGCTGTAGTTGCTCACGATGATGGAGGTATCTGCAAAGGCTTTGTCAAGCGTGGGGGGGTCGGGGCGTGGGCAACCTGTGATGATCAAATTATCAATCCAAAACTGGCTTGATGCATTTCTTGCACCAGCAGCGTTGATAAAAAACCGAGTCCTTGTGGCTCCGGTTGTTGCGGCAGCATGGACGACACCAGCAGCTTGAAAGCTATTGCTTTTTGTCGCTGGATAAGCGCTACCCGAAGCCCAAGAAGGAGGACCAGAGGTCGACGTGTCGGTGTAAACGTATATATAGTTATTTCCGACATTACCCCATTCTCCTGGCAGCATTCGATAGTCAAAAGTTATTATGACACCACCGTAATTACTGGTGTCGATGTCAAACTGATAATATGTCAACGGACTAGGAGGGTTGGGTGGCGTTGCCGTGCCCGATGTCGACCAGTTTACACCTCGCCATGAACTGGCGGGATTCCCGTTCCCGGTGTCCAAAGTAAAGGGACCTCCGGAACTAGATGCAGTGGCTAAGGAAACATCCAGTACGTTGATCGCGGGGACCAATGTTGGCGTTGCGGCTGTACCAAAATCCCAGGTTACCATGGTAGTGCTGGGTGTACAGGAAGAAGGTGGAGACGGCTTGGAGGTCACCACCAGTGTGTCTTGCGTCATCCTGGGTATCTATGGCACCGATGAATAAGTTCTCCGTGTCATTTGTGTGGAGAGCTTCGTTCGTTGCAGTGACAGTAACCTCGACGGTGCAGGTGCTCAAGGCGGCCACGGTGATGTTCGAAAACGATAAGGCTTGCTGGCCATCGGTCAACGAAGCCGGCGAGGGGGAGGCTCCGCACCCGGTATAGGTCACATTGTTGGGAACCCCGATATCCTCAATTTCCACCCCGCCTGCACCACCCGGTAGGGTATCGGTAAAGTTAACATTGTTAATCGGTGACGGACCGGGATTGTTGATTGTGAACGTAAGTGTAGTGTAGAGGGTTCGCCGGGAGTAATTGTCTTGGGCGAGAAGAATTTATCAATGGATGCATTTACGATTTGAGCAATCCGTCCGGCAGCGGAGAAGTCGCTGTTGTAATGGTAGCTACTGCCGGAGAAGTCGTAGATGAGGGTATTGAGAGTTTCGCTCGTACCCGCGCCACCAATGATGGTAACGTTGTAGTTGACGGTGATATTCCCACCATATTTCCCTGTACTCAAACAGGAGCGGTAGTTGGGCGAATTCGGGTCATTCTCCCAGGAACAGCCATCGGCATACACCTTCGTATCTGCATCGAGATCAGTCCCTCCATCGGCAACATAAGTGGTATCCACAGAGTTGATTTGAAAAATGGTGTTCGGAAAATTGATGTAGCTCTCAATTTGTTCGTAGCCATTCGTTGCCGTGGACCCTACCAGCTCAATGTCGTAGGTTTCCCCCAGCATGAGCGTCATCGTCCCGCCTGGAGCGACGGAAACAGTGTCCAGCAGGACATCCGTCGTCGAATTGCGGCTCTGAGAAATCAGATACTCAACATATAGCTCGCGCGGTTGAGGAGTCGTCGCTGATACCCCTTCATTCGAGCTAACATCGACATGGTAGCGACGAGTTTTGTCATAAGCTACAGGGTCAGGGGGACCATCGCGTGTCACGGTTGCTTCAAAATAGAAATCCGTACACTCTCCGTTGTTGAGTGGATCCGAAAAGGTAATACTGCTTAAAGAGCCGGTCCGCAGGTTGATATAGGAGTGCCCAGTATATAGGTCATTCCCATCATCCCAGGCAAAGGTTGCGGTCACATTCGTTGCTGGATCGGGACCGGTATTACATACCCGGACACCAACCGGGAAATTACTCGGTCCAACGTTGACGTTATTGCTGTCGAGTCCAATGACATTCCATGTAATAGGCTCAATGGTTAATATGGCATCTGCATGGGCAAGAAGCTGGGAGCTGAAAATGAGCCAGCCAAGCAGCAGACTCAGTGCAGTAGAGAGAACAAATCGAAACGGGATCCTTATTTTCAATATCTATAATTAGACGCGCATCAAGATCGGCGGCTAAACCTCCCCTATGATCAGAATATTTAATCGTAATTCAATATATTGTAAATTACCAGCAAGTTTCAAGCCACCAGATCAATTGCATGGAATTCAGGCGATGGCTCAGAGGGGTACTGCCTCTGTTCGAAATTCACGATGGAGTAAAGATAACTCTAAATGAATAACCCGCATGACATCCGTTCTTGCCACAACGAGAAAAAGAGACTCCAAGCACACTACTATGGGTTAGAGGAAGAGGCTCCGGATCATACCTTAGGAGATTCTCACTACTGCGGATTTACCGCCTGCCAAATCGGCAGGTAAAGCACACCGATGGGACCGAGTTGGGTGGTCTCGCCACGGATCTGATTGGCCTCCATATCGACGGATGGGCTCTCGAGCATCACCATTTGCCCTAGCTCTTCATCGTAGAGGAACAATCTCAGATTAAGTTCATCACCGGCGGGGACAAGCGCCTCATCATAGGTCAAGTGAATTGTCACAAGTTGAAAAGGCAATCCAGTCGAGATGATCACGAAGTCACCGACCTGACCAAAATTTCCAGCAAAGCCCGGCGCGCCGACCATACGATCTACTGTGATCGACTGGCTGTGATCTCCCATCCCCAGGATGTCGATTGTGAGCCCAATATCATCGATGGATATGATCTGCAGGTGGTATTCCTGCCCATCGGGGATCCCGTCGCGATCGCTATCGACATGGAGCAGGTCCGTTCCCATACGCGCTTCGCTCTCATCGCTCAAACCATCCCCATCAGAGTCGCCGGTTGTGGAGCCCATGCTCTCCCCCAAGACCATGGCTAGATCACTGATGCCATCACCATCCGAATCAAGCTTCATCGGATCCGTCCCGAGGTCGCGCTCCATAATATTGGTAACACCGTCAAGATCGAGGTCTTCATCCCCGTCCATCACGCCATCATCATCGGTATCCGCCAAACCGGGCATGGTTTGATGTCCCATCACAACAATCTCGTAATAATCACTCAAGCCATCTTCATCGGAATCCGTGTCAAAGGGGCTGGAGCCAAGACTCAATTCATATAATTCAATAACACCATCCTCTTCATAGTCCCCTTCGTAGCGTAGGCCCCATACGGAGCGTACGGCTGCGGATGACTCCCAGGCTGGCACAAGCAGGTTAATCCCCCCGCGCACGTCACCTCGCCGCCAGGCACCATCCAGGGCCACCATTAGAGCTCGGGTGCGTTCCAATTCATTCTCCGCTGCCTGCACACCGACATCCGAAATCACATCGCCGGCCACGCGAGCCGACCGCACAACAACCTCAGCATCGGCTGCCGAGAGCGCGACAACCTGGTAATCTGAAAGGAGGAGCGTTTTAAACGCTTGAAGATATGCATTCCGAATCTCGGGCTGCATATTTTTTTGAGAGACCAACTTAAGCAAACGGTTGGCGACTTCCACGTGACGCAGTAATACAGAGGAATCCTCCAGCCTACTTTCATCGAGGAAAAGATTGATATCCTCTAGGACACGCGTCTCAACATCCGTGAGTTCTTGGGACGGCGCTGAGATCGAGAGAGCGCTCAAGATCTCGGCCGTCTCCTTCCGAAGCTGAACGGGCGATACATTCACCAGTTGATCGGGCACCGCTTTTACTGCTTCAACGACATCGTCCGGGACCGGTGCGGACGGTGTCGCCCCTCCGCCAATCAGGTCAAGCACAAGAGGTTGGAGATCATCCAAGCGGTCACAACCTGCTGTGAGGAACAGCAGGGAAGCGAATAGCATAACAAATAGCAGGCGTGGGAGCCGATGTGGCTGGCAAGAAAGCATCGCATATTCCCCTTGCTGGATGTGGCAGGAACTCATTACGCTTTATTGAAAACGATCATGTATAGTATTTCACCACACTCCAGCCGATAGTCTTATAGGAAATTGTGCTTACAGGTATTGATGATTTTATTACACAAGAGTCCTATGGCGAAGCAAAAGCGCGTCCAGCATTTCACGGGAAGGTTTCCATTGATCCAGCAGGGTGCACCTCATCCATAGAATGCAACAATTGCGGGTGGAAGTGTATATATTATATGCCAAAGGGATAGCTTGTTCAGTCAGCCATCCATAAAGGGTCATTCGAAGACTGGCAACATCACCTTCGGATTCACATAGCGGAGCATATTCATGCATTTACTGAAAACCATCATCCTGGCCTCTCTCATCGGGTTCTCGGTCACTTTCATACTCGTCGGCTGTGATAGCCAACAACCACTTGAAATGACTCAAACACCTCCGCCCATTCCGACTCAACCTCCGACCAGGTTGGAAGCGATTCCCGAAGATGCCATTAAAATGTCGCCACCCACCGACAATCACCCGCCCATCCTTCACTCCGACGAATGGTTCCCCCCCATCCCCATGGAGGGTCCCATCAACACTGCAGCCGCTGAGGATTCCCCTTTCATCTCCGCGGATGGAGACATTTTTACCTTCGTATTTGTCCCCGACGTGCGTATTCCGCCTGAACGACAACTCCTGGATGGTGTCTCTGGCATCTACATCACGAGGAAGATTGACGGAGTCTGGACCAAGCCCGAAAGAATTGTGCTCCAGGAGCCGGGGAGACTTTCATTGGATGGGTGTCAATTCCTGCAAGGCGATGAGATCTGGTTCTGTTCTGCGCGTGAGGGGAATTACCGCGGCGTCGATATCTGGCACGCCGAATATCGTGGCGGCCGCTGGTTAGACTGGGAGAATGCCGGAGAGCTGCTAAACGTCGAGTACGAGATGGGCGAATTCCACTTTTCCGCTGACTGGGAAACCCTGTATTTCCACTCTGACCGAGAGGGTGGATACGGCAATTATGATATTTGGGTTACACATAGGGTCAATGGGGAATGGTCTCCGCCGGAGAATGTGCGCGAGGTCAACAGTGACGCACACGACAGCCGACCCTTCGTCACACAGGATGGCAGCGAACTATGGATCACTCGGACCTACCTTGGGACACCAGGCGTCTTCCGCTCCCTTTGGTTGGGGGAAGGATGGTCTGAACCCGAACTCATCCTCTCACAATTCGCGGGTGAACCTACTCTAGACGCCCAAGGCAATCTGTATTTCATCCACCACTACATCATCGACGACGAGATCATCGAAGCGGATGTGTATGTGGCTTATCATAAGTAAGCAGCTTGGACCCCCTCTCAGGATCCATTTTCAGGCGAGTCTAAGGACTCATCCTGATAATCGAATGAACCACAGCCGGTGGATTCAGGAACGCTGAGACTGGTGATCGTGAAGGTTGCATCCCACACCGTATTCCCAATCGTTCGCTGTTTGGTTACCTGCCCGACACCCAATGGGAACTTCATGGACTTGTATTCATACGTGTTTTCAGTAAATATAATGAACTCGTCCGTCTGCCCGGAAAGCACGTTGCCATCTACCTCCATGGTCACCTCTGCGCCCTCCGCCCATACTTCTTTAATATAGATTTCCACACTGCAATCTTTGGCGTTGAAAGCCCCGCGTACCTCAAAGTCGATATCAAAAATAGCCGTCGTATGCGCCGTTATACCTGATATTCCAGCGTCAACACTCGCCATCACTCCCGTGCCCTTGCCTGTAGAGAAAAAGATGGGTGAATCATCCCCTTCATCGAAGTAAATCGTAATCGGAAACTCTCCGGATACTTCCCAGTGTAGATCCTCGCCAGTTACTTTCCCCTGGCGTTCAATCCGTATTGTCGCTGTGCCCGCCTCTCCACTCAAGACCTGTGAATCACCTTTTAAACCAGATTCAGGCGCAGGTATCTCTGATGTAGATCCGCCACAACTAGCAAGGAGCATCATGATGAGGATGGTGATGAAGAGTGAGCGGGTAGAGAAAGACGAGACCACCATGGACCACCTCCGGGATAGTGTTTGAGAGAACCGACTAATTGCGGCACTATAGGGCAGATTAACTGGAGAAGCAAGTGGATTTGTTTAGGCTCTAAGGACTGATGAGGTGATCCCCTGCCGAAAAAGCGCCCAAGGCTGGACGAGCCTCCCCCTCGCTATCAAAGAGGGCGAAGGGACCCCAGAGCTCACCGCTCCAGTAGAACGTTGGGCTGAAGTAATACGCCCCAATGACTTCTTCTCTACTACGCATGTCGGCCAAAAAATCGGCAAGCCATTCTGCCTGACCATTCGTTGTGAGAGGATAGCCTGGCACTTGATACCGCCAGCCCCCAAAAGGACCACCGGATGGCAGCTCAGCCGGATAGGCAAATTCGGCAACTACTACAGGAAGGTTGATCGTTTGTTTTAATCGTTCCAGCGTCTGACAGAAACGCATAGCGCTGAGGGGTCCCATTGCCGAGGGGTAGTAGGATAAGCCAATGATGTCAAAAGGCACCCCGAGATCCTGCATTGCAGTGAAGAAAGCCTCACTGAAGAACGGGTCAAAGCTGAGGGCGACATGGAGCATGATCTTCGCCCGAGGATGAGCAGCGTGCACACCATCGATGCCGGCTTTGATGAGCTCGGCCTCCATCGGCCAGATATCTCGGCGCAGATTATCGACCGAGCGCTCTTCGAGCGCAGCGAACACACCTGAAATACCGTAGTCGATCTCGTTCCCAATCGCGTAGTAGAGCGGATCAATGCCTGCTTCAAGTGTCCGACTTGTGATGTCTTCAGCGTATATACGGATGGCATCAGCTCGTTCAAGCAGCGGTAGATCTTCCCACTCCGGCGGCGCAGGCTGCTTGTTTACATCAGCCCAATCCGGGCTGAGGAAAAGCACGGGATAAATATCCAATCCCTCATCGAGAGCTCGTCGCCCTAAATCCAACGCATACTCTGCATGTGATTCCCCTTTCTCACCTACCCAGATGCGTAGTCGGAGTGCATCTACTCCTTGGGCAGCAAAGAGAGACAGAGGACTGATCGGAGATCCATTCACAGTCCACTGTGAGCGTTCCTCCTCCCCGCGAGGGAGATAGCCAGCATCAATCCCAACATTGAACGGTTCCAACCGTCCTCCAGCACCACCGCAGCGGAATGAGATTTCAGGGGATCCCGTCCAGTAGGTCACACCCTCCAGACGCAGCGTCCCGACACCCAGGGCGCCGAAGAAAGACGATGCGTCCAGAATGCCAATCTGGCTAAGCTGTTCCGGGTCCAACTGCTCGTTCTCATCCTGGCTATCCTCCCCCAGAATGAACCACTCCAGCGAGGCATGGACTTCCTGCAGCCCATCCTGAGGAAAAACAGGCAGCAACAGTTGGTAGTTAGAACCATCCGCTTCTGAAGCGGCGAGGAAAAGATAGAAAGGGCGACCTTGAACCGAGAGCGTCAGGGAATATCCATCTACAGGTTCAGTCAGGCGACTCACATCCCGGAAAAGAACCGCGAAGGACTCGGGAGCGAGCGCGATATCTGCCACCAGCGTCCCACTCTCGTGCCAGGCCTCTCCGACCGCCGGATCCTCTGCAAAAAAAGTCCATCCATCTAAGGAGGTATCAAATGTATCCCGGGCAAGGATCCTGCGATAGTCCTCATCCTGGAGATGTACATCAGACCGCGAATCAACCGGCGCAACCGTCGGCGGGATGGTAAGCGTCGGCTGAATTCTGCTGGATGCATCACAGGCGATGACAGCAAAGATCACTGCAGTGATGAGCAGGATCAACCGGGGGATTGCCCATCTTTGCATACTGCTTACACACCTCAGAGACCGCTTGGGTTGTGAAATTCTTGTCACTCCGTTCGTCTTGCACCCTTGAAGGATAATATACCTTCACGACGTTGAAAGTTGCATGCATGATGATCGATGCCAGGCAAACGCAGTTAAAGATTCATCCATGAATGCGTCGCACCCGGGGTATGCACCGTCTATCAGATCTCGATCGCCTATAGGATTACGCGCTCGTCGGTAGAACCCATTGGTGGTTGGACTGCATAATCGGCGATGCTACAAATTCGAAGGATGGGGTCTGGGGATGGAAGGTTTCCGCGGATGCGTGGGTTCTGGAAGGAATAACCGGGCAACCAAACCTGTAGCCAGGAGGACAAGCCCGGTCACAACGAAGGTCCCCCTCAAATCCCAGGATAGCGCGATCCACGATCCAAGGAGCGGTGCAACCGAGCTCGCACCGGATCGTATTGAAGTGTCCAAACCAAATACAGCTCCTTCTGCGCCGCTTTCCGTATAACGCGCCAGGATTGCGCTCAAGGTTGGGATGACGCCTCCAAGCGCCACACCGACCAGGATTGTTAGGATTAGAAGCTGCCACTCTGATGTGACCAGACTCTGGGGAATATAGAATATCCCAGCTGATATCGCGCTGACGGCAGCCACTTTCCGATGCCCAACACGGTCGGCGAAGCGACCTAAGAACATAGCGCTTACTGTGGTAGCTGCTGCGCGGGCACCGATTAAGAGCCCGGTGAAGCTGTTCACCCGCCCCGCATCGGCCATGAGTTCCACCACAAAAAGCGGCATAATCGGGGCGAGCATGTTTCGAGCCAATTGCGTAAGGAAGCGCAGGCCGTAAGAAATTTTTACTCCAGGAGAGTTAAGGAGCTGACCCCAATAAGCGAGGACACTCCGTCCCCTTCTCTCTCCCGAAATTTCGGGGTGAAAATCCTCCTTTACGCCGATGAACACCACCACACCGGCCAGAAAGAGCATCGCCGCTGTTACATAGAAAGCAGAAGCGTAGCCAAAGGTATCCGCGACGATCCCACCGAGGAGAGGCCCAAAGGCAACACCAGCCCCGAGCCCTACCTGAAGCATGCCCATAGCGTAACCCATACGTTCTCTTGGAACTTGTGAAGCCAGCAAAGCAGAATTGGCGGCGACGGTCCCACTGACCAAACCTTGTAAAGCTCGGAGAGCGACCAACTGTTCTGCAGATTGAGCAAACGCCATCAGCAATAGAACGATCGAGCCACCAAAGCTGGCGCGAACAACCATAAGCTTGCGCCCATAGCGATCCGCAAGCCAACCCCACACGGGGGAGGCGAGCATCATCGTGAACGCTTGAGCGGAGAAAACCAGGCCAGACAAGAGCTCGACACTCATCCCGCTCGAAGATCCAAGACCCTTCACATAGAGAGGTAGGAAGGGGAAAATGCTGGAGAAACCGACCGCCGTCGCCATCTGGGAAAAGAAAAGGACAATGAGCGTTTGCTGCCAGCGAGGAATATTGGATAGAGCCTTCGGCATAAGGGGTGAATCATAACAGAGCAGGTGGCAAAATCAAGTTGGCAAGAGCCCGAATCCCTTTCCGCTGGGAACTCTCGCAGTCCTTCAAAAACCTTATGATACCGATTTCTAATTTGGGATTTGAATTTAGAGACGAAACACGGGGGCTTGGGTTTGATTAAGCCTCCCGTGGAGCCATCCAATTTTCCGTTGAAGCAGTCAATGAGTTTGAGCAGGATATCGCGACCAACTGCGACTCTTCTTTATCAGGCAAGAACTTTTTCGACTTCCTCTCCACTCGGCTCGGGCAGCCGGAGCGGCAGGATTACTGTAAAAGTGCTGCCCACACCTAAATCGCTCTCCACCTCGATATCTCCGCCCATCATATGGACCAAGTTCGATGCGATGGCCAATCCCAACCCGGTCCCTTTCACTTTCGAGGGGGAGGCGGTTCTGTCGAGTTGGCGGTAAGCTTTGAATACAGTCGCGAACTGGTCTTCGGGAATACCCGGACCCGTATCGCGTACAATCATGCGCCATTCCGATTTCCCATACGGCTCGATACGTACCTCCACCTCGCCCTCTTCAGTGAACTTGATCGCGTTCCCGGTTAAGTTCAGTAAAACTTGTGTCAGGCGATCATCATCACCGATCAATCGTTCTGGCATCTCCGGTGATACCCAAACACTGCTGCTGAGGTTCTTCTCCTCGGCTATTTGTAGGCAAGAGCTCTCGAGTGTATGGACAAGGTCCATCAACTCAAAAGGTTCCTCAAAGATTTCCATCTCACCAGCTTCGATCTTGGATAGGTCCAGAATGTCATTGATAATCGTCTTCAGGTGTTTGGCGCTATTGGACACGTGTTCCAATGCATGCCGAAGTTTTCCATTCAACGGTCCATACGCATCCCTCAACGCCAGGTCGCTGAAGACGATGATCGCGCTCAATGGTGTTCTCAGTTCGTGGCTGGTGCGGGCAGTGAATTGGGATTTCCTCTCGCTAGCCAGTTCCAATTTCTTATTCATTTCAACAAGATCATACGTCGCATTATCAAGCGCTTTACGCAGATCCTGCGTTGTGAGCTGGTTGATAAAAACCACAAAGATGAACGTCAATACTCCAAGAAAAGTAACCAACAATTCGATCGCCGATATGGGTAATCGCACAGGGGATTCAACATACGATAAAACAATGGTTACGACTAAATACATGGACGAAGCGAGCATAGCCATGCTATAGCCTCGGGCTGGGGGGAGGATCATACCAGTAACCACAAGGAGAAGGAGGTAACCAGGAACAAGCATCAGGTAGATGCCATCCAATACAACACTATTGATCGCCAATAGGATGAGAAAATAAATAACGAAGACGTAACTCCCGAAATCGGGCTTTCCCGAAATCGCGATCCGCTTCGCTAAATAGTTAACTGGAATAATCCCCACACACAATCCATAGACAAGCGCCATGGAGGGAGAAAATTGTGGAAGCATCACGATCGTCGATACGACAATTAAAGGAATGCTGAAAAGAATACCCGCATTACAAACTGCGATCACCATACGCCCGCGGCGGGCAGTTTCAATTTCCTCATATGGGGATTGGGTTCTGAACGGATTCATTAATTTCATGGTCTTTCCTGATGACTACTCTCTAAGAATTCCTATCCACAACTTGATTGCATGGATGTCCCCTCACGCCTTGTTAGTTACACGAATTATGCCAGCCGGCGTGGCTATATCGATTTCGAGACCCTCTTCTGCAAACCACTTTACATAATCTTCGCGCCAGAAGAAGCCGTAGGAGTTCCTGCTGCTTCTTACGACGAGATTCAAGTATTGATTTACATAAGGTCTGAGGATCTGGGATCCAAAGATCAACCCTCCCGGGCGGACCACCCTCACGGCTTCACGGATCGCCTTCTTAGGATCAGCGCTCCAGTGCAGCATAAACGCCCAATAGCTGGCATCGAAGCTGTTATCGTCAAAGGGGAGCCGGGTGGCACTGCCTTCTTCGAAAACTGGCATGTTCTTATCCGTTACAGGCGGATGCGTTGGGGCCAATTCCTTCAGCAAACCCATGAAATTGTTTCGAGCCAATTTCAACATCCTTGGCACAGGATCCACTGCTGTGATCGAGATATCACCACCGAGGTGCAGCCATATTTCCGCGGTTTCCCGACCGCTTCCACAACCTATCTCGATCAATTCCTTACCTCGCAACCACATCCTTTCCTTGCTTGTGAGATATGCGAAACATGCCTCTCGAACCGCGGAGTATATCCTAGCGTCCAGAACATCATCAAACATATTTACAACGCGATAATCGTCGCGCTCAAACACCTCTGTCACACCGAGGTTTTTATCCCGCAATCGATCAAGGATAAGATGGGACAGCGGCTCCGCTATCCGCGAAGCGACTCGCACCCTGGGATCCGTTCTAGACAGGATGCTCTCAAGCGAAGGTAGGGGGACTTCTCGATTCAACGCGTAGGCTCCACTGTTTTGAACGAGTATGTTGTTCGAGTCATGCAGTAGGGTATTGAAGACTTCCTGTGTATACTCGCTATCGTAGAAATCGAATTCAGCCAGGATTTCGCCGTATGCTCTCGGCTGCTTTAAGAATTCGAAAAATCCCAATTTGCTTAACGTCTCTAGGACAAAGTACCGGAAGATTTGATCCCCCTGACGACCGGACTTCTTGGCTGACCCGGCGCTCTTGAAGATAATCCACCAGGTCTTCAATAATCTCATGCATCTCCTCTGGCCGCGGGCGGGATTACCTCGCGGTCAGATATGGTCGCATGAAATATATGAACTCGTCAACCTCGAAAGGCTTGGCGTAATAATCGTCACAGCCAGCTTCAAGTGCCTTTTCGCGGTCGCCGACCATGGCATGAGCAGTAAGCGCCAGTATCGGAACATTCTTGAACCGCGAGTTGCTCTTAAGTGAGCGCGCTACCTCCCAACCGTCCAGCTTGGGCAGGCTCAAGTCCATCAAGATGATTTCGGGGTCGTGCTCATACGCCAGCTTAATGCCCTCATGCCCGTCACGGGCGACAAGCACTTCATCCTGATCGAGCATGATCTCCAGAATATTACACACGACGGCGATATTGGCTTCCTCGTCCTCGACGAGAAGGATCCGCCTGGTAGGCATCCGGTCGAATTCTAAAGCAGATTCTTGCTGTTTGGTTGTCCCTGCAAATTCCATGTCAAACCTCACATATTACACATCGGGCCTTCTATTATTATGCCTAACTCCTTTTGCACTCCAGAGGTACATCCCCTCAGGTCTGGGTTTCTTAATGGGTCAGGGTGCAGATTTCATGCCAATGCAAAAATCCGATCCCGACATCTCCTTGTCGTGAAGCTTCCGATGAGGAACAAACCTCCGCTCCAAATAGACTGCCATTCAAAAAATGCAATAAATAGAATACCTCTAAGGAATATATTTTCCACTTGCCGTGAAATTCGTTTGCCCGCAAAATACGTGCTCATTTTGTGAGGACTGTCACAAACAACGTACGATCTTCGTTTCAGGGATAGATACCGCATACAAGCCACAGTATCTGAAATGACCACCCGTATGAAAATCAAGAGGTACCTGAAGGAGGCCCCACCATGCGTCGCAATCTCATCCTAAGTCTCGCCCTACTACTCTCCGCTCTTTTCCTGGGGGCATGTGGTGGTGGAGTGACACCTGCCTACTGCAATCCCGCAACTCTCGTCGCACCGCTATTGACCAAACCAAATAATGGGGGAAACTTCGTGCTTTACACCTCTCATCTATTATGGGCTTATCCCGATGCCACCTGCGAACCAGAAGGGTACAGAGCCGAAGTCAACACCGCGAGCGACTTCAGCGGAACGATGCTCGGCGCGACCACGACCATGCCAAATTCATTTGGCTGGCCGATTCCCCTGGTCCCCGGAACAACCTATTACTGGCGTGTGCGGGCTACGGTTGGCGCAACCGAGGGACCATGGTCCGATATCTGGTCCTTCAACGCCAAACCGATATGCGAGCTTTCAACGCTTATTGCCCCTACCCCGCTCTTCCCATCAGAAGGGTATGAATTCATGCTTGACGCCCCCTCTTACCAATGGACCTACCCTGATAGCTCCTGCGCCCCGGCAGGTTACCATCTGCAGGCATCCAGCAACCTTGCCTTCACAACAATAGGGTTGGACATGATGGATGAAAACCCAGAGATGCTCTGGAATCCACCAGCAGGCACATCCCTGGGTAATTGCTTAACCTGGTATTGGCGTGTTGCCGCCATCGACGGAGGTACGGATGGACCTTGGTCCGACCCGGTAAGTTTCAGCATCAATGTCGCCGGGGCATGCCCTGGTGTCCCTTGCGCTCTTGGGGATTTAGTTGCACCCGATCCAGTGGCGCCTGCCCATTACGGTATCGTCAACACACTCACACCGTCGCTGCAGTGGAATTATCCCGGCAGCTGCGAGCCCGGAAGCTATGCCATCCACCTCTCCGACGTTTTTGACATGTCCGACACCAGCCTTTTTGGCGGTACCGGCACGCCGGCGACATCCTGGAGCCCCGGTGTGCCCCTGGAACCCGCTACACAGTATTGGTGGCAGGTAGCTGGTTGGATCGGCATATCTACCGGACCCTTCAGTCCCAAGCAAACCTTTTTCACAGGTCCCGAATGCGCTTCAATCAGTGAGACTGGTGCGCCGGAGCTGCTTTCACCAGCGAATGGAGCGACCGTCACTGAAGAATATGCATGGCTGCATTACAGCCATAGTTCCATGGGATGCCTGCCGGACGGCTACTTCGCCGACCTGCAGACCGTCCCCGACTTCAGCGGAATCAACGAGTTAGGGGAATTCTATATCCCGGGCACAAACATTATCACGGGAGCCCTTAGCGACTGCACAACTTACTACTGGCGCATGGCTGCAATCCAGGACAGCACGCACGGTCCTTTATCCGAGACGCTCTCCTTCTCCACAAATTTCGAAGGGACATGTCCACTGTCTCCTTTTCAGCCATTCGCAAAAGCTATTGAAGATCTCATTTGTCGCTTCGGACCTCGACCGCAGTCTGAAATTCGCGGTTACTTCCTAACAGGGGAAGAGTCCTCCATCTACGCACAGGATCTGCGGCATGAATGGTGGGTGATTGAAAACCCCGACAACCCGGTCGAACTCTGTTGGGTGCTGCAGGATGGTGTGGAACCGCAAGGCGACACCAGCGGTGTGCCGATGTGGAACGCTCCGGAGGAGGGGCTGCCTCTAGCTCCTATGTGCAGTTCCGAAATAAAGACTCAAGAACAATGTGAAGCTGCGGGGGGAATTTGGAAACAACCTATCACCCGTGCAGGAGCTCCCTATTGTGAATGTGACTGACATTCGAGATAATCGCTAGGTTAAGAGAGCCTTCCAGTTGGAAGGCTCTCTCCGATTTCTGGAACGGGCGTCCAACCATCAGAATAGCCACCTGATGATTGCGATTCATATAGGTTCACCTATCAAATCTCATTTCACGTTGGAGCCGCTCCATGTGTCGGCCCGCGTTCCCCAATAGAAAGGGGGCACCCGGCTGGGGCACATCTCACCTGCCCAGAACCACGGGCGCCGGATGCCGTTGCCCTGCTGTAATATCGACCCGTTAACCCGCTGTAAACACCCGGGCGACGAGGTCCCAATTACAGGAATCGGATCAGCAACCACACCAAGGCGAGAGATGTGGTGATAAGCAGCGCTGGGAACCCCTTCTTAATGAAGTACGAATAGGTTATCGGATAACCTGCCGCCTCGGAGATACCAGCGGTGACCATGTTCGCGGATGCGCCAATCAGCGAGCCATTCCCGCCCATCGCCGCTCCTACAGAGAGACAGAAAAAGAGCACTTTGCTGTCAGCGCCAGGAACCGTTGCAGTGAGAAAAGCAATGACCGGCAGCATGGCCGCGGTGAAGGGGATGTTGGCGATGACCATCGAAAGTATTGCGCTGAACCAGGTGACCGCCAGCATGGTCAGCAGCAAGCTATCGCCGACCATCCGGCCGATTAAATCCGCGATCATACTGATTAAGCCGACCTCTTGAATCCCACCGACGACGATGAATAAGGACATGAAGAACACCAGAGTCGTCCAATCGACTGCTTCAATCATCTCCTCGATGTCTGGTTTGATCCAGATTAACAATACGGTTGCGCCCATCAAGGCGGTTACGGCTGGCAACATGTGGAATTGCTCTCCAATAACGAACAGGATGAGCATACCGGCGAATACGATAGCCGCTTTCCTGAGCTGTTCGCGCTCAGTGATCTGCCCCCGCTCAGCCAGCTTATCCATCAAGAGTGGGGAGGCATCGTGCGCAACCACCAACTCGCGTCGATAGACAAGAAAACTATAAACTAACAAACCGGCGAAAGCCATTAAGACGCCCGGCGTCAGATTTACAAGGAAATCGTTGAAGGAGATATCCCCAAACGATCCGATCAGGATGTTGGTCGGCGTCCCGACCAGAGTGCTCACTCCGATCACGTTTGAAGCCATGACCTCTGGAATGAGCAGTGCCAGTGGATTAATGCCCAGCGCTAGAGAGATCTGGACTGTGATCGGGGTCATTAAAAGCATGGTTGTCACATTATCGAGAAAAGCGGACGCTATGCCTGTGATCAACATAAGGATTGGCAGCAGAAGCCAGGTGCGTCCGCCCGAGACGCGATAAGCGAAGAATGTCAACCATTGGAAAATCCCGGTATTTTCGACAACCGCGATTACGATCATCATACCCATGATCAGGAAAATCACGTTCCAGTCGATATATCGCATCGAACTGGCGAAGTCAAAAATGAAAAGGCCATCAGATAGGATGGGGCCCAGATAGCTGACCCCAAAAAGGACCGTAATACCCACGAGAGCGGCGAGTGTATTATGGATGATACCGGTTGCAATCAGCGCCAGGACCAATAAGAAAACCAGAGTCGCTATCCAGAACGCCGGACTGATTTGACGCTGCAATGTAACATCCTGCATTACGATTGTTTCACCGGCACCTAACTCCCGAATCTCGTTTAGATTCAATTGCAGCGAATACTCCTGAAAATGTGACCGTTCGATGTACACCGAAAGGGTATCTGGGAACACCCTGGGGAGGACAAGAGCATATCGTCCGTCCTCCTGGGTTATTGTCTCCGCTACCGGATCATTTTCGCCGTCTACCGCCAGCACGACCCTCGCATCTACAACGGGCTGATTCTGTTGATCCTTCACGATGCCGACGATAAGGACAGCCGGATCTATCTCCTGAGCCTGGATGCCTTCTCCTGGTAAGATAAGTCCAAGAATGATGAAAACAAGAAGGAAAGCCAGCGTAAAGTGGCGAAACGTCGCATTCATCCTTCAACCTCATCTTCCAGGACAACTTTTGCACCGCATTCACTCTCAATCCGTTCGATGAACCGCTCCAGCCGATCGATAGAGAACACATCCCCCTCCTGCTCCCCGAGTGGACGCCCCATGATGATAAAGTCCGCCTCAAGTTCCTGCGCCAACCCAACGATTTCCTCGCCTACTTCTCCATGACGAACGTCAGCTTCCGCAGAGATTCCATCCGCTCTTGCAGCTTCCTGCGCAGCGAGTAAGATGAACTCACCCATCTCGTGCATTTCCTCAGAAATATGTCGGACGCGACTGCTCTCTGTGTATGCCAGAAAATCCAGATTTACTACATATAAGAAATGCAAATCCAGATTTTTTTCCTTGGCAAGGGCGATCGCGCGTTTGATCGTTGGTTGGCTGCTGGGTCCGCCGCGAATTGGACATATGACTCCAGGCATATCGTTCTCCTTAATCTTCGCTTTTTAATCCTATCCCGCGGAGCAAAATAGAAAATTCCTACGGTGCAATTCTATCTCAAGATGTTGCACTGTGAAAACTCGAAAGATTAGAGCAAGAGTACCCAGACACACTATGAAAGTACAGGATGGCAAGAAAATCAGGCTTCATCAAGCTCTGCTCCTCGTAACTGCAAACCATCGGTATTCATTTGCAAATCCGGTTTTACTGGTAACCACTCTCAGCAGGAGAGAGATCGCGTAGCCATATTTACCCCTGTCTGCGTTCTTTTCTAGAATTCGGGTAGCTAGAGATCAAAGGATGCGGCAGCGCCAGACCTCCAGTATGTTTTTCCTCATAATGGGTGATATCATGAGTCTAGAGGGCCAGAATGTCTCTAAATGTTATCGCTGCTGGAAATTGAGAGAGGAACGGACGATGAAAACCAGCTATAGATTTATCCTACTTCTAGTTTTCCTGCTTCTCATATCAGCCTGCGGACCGTCTGAGGCCACACTTCCAGCGGATACCCCATCCCCGACAGCGGAAGGCATTTCGGTGATAGAGAGCGCTCAAACCAGTACGCCTTCCCCCACGCCCCCCGAGCCTGTTCCTGATACACCAACCGTACCAATTCCAGAAAACGTGACGCCCATCCCGCCGCTCCCTGTCGGTGAACCGGTGACAATCACGTCCATCCACATGATCACGGAGCTTGGTGGATGGGCGATCGGCGGCGACCAAGATCCGGGTGACCATGTCCTGCGCACATTGGATGGCGGCGAGACCTGGGCAGACGTCACTCCGCCTGAACCCAGTAAGTCCACAGTCCCCGCGCGCAAAGCCGCTGTAGGATCCTTCCTCAACCTCGATCAAGCCTGGGTTCTGTTTTATCCAGCCGAGTTTTATGGCGGCGAAGGTCCTGTGAGCATATGGCGTACCGAGAATGGGGGGACAAGCTGGACGCGAGGCGAGCTCGACAAAAGACTGGAGATCAACGAATCACCTCCAAGCGTGTTGTTTGTCGACACTCAATCGTGCTGGATTTTCGTTGAGGGTGTCGTGGGAATGGGGCACCATTTATACTACTTACTGCGGTCGGAGAACAGCGGCAGCACCTGGGAAGTCCTGGCTGAACCCCCGGATAGCGTGACAACGTGCCACCACACGGGAATCACTTTCCTCGATGATCAGCATGGTTGGATGACCAGCCAATGCCCATTCGAACTTGCTGGGGGCGTTTTCCTCGAAGTGACAAACGATGGAGGTGTTATTTGGGACCGGCTCACTCTTCCACCTCCTGTGGACACACCCGATCTCTTTGATCAATCCGTACTGTGCAGAACCAGTTCTCCTAACATTCTCTCTCAAGAGCGCGGGATGCTGGTTGTTTCCTGTTACCCAACTGGTGTAGAAGAGTTTATACACTTCTTATACTCGACTGAGGACAGCGGCTCCACCTGGCAGACGAGCATCTTCCCCGGCGGCGAGCTTTCGATGCAGGCGGATGGGTTCGGCTGGGCCTTTGGGAAGGAGTTTTTTAGAACTCTGAACTCTGGTTTGACGTGGGAGCGAGTCAAGCTCGTGAGTTGGGAAGGTCAATTCAGCTTCATCAATCCTGATCATGGGTGGGCGGTCGCCCGCGCAGGTGATGAGATAGCGCTCGTACAGACCGCCGACGGCGGAAAGACCTGGCAAGAGATTGAGCCGCTAGTAACACCATACACGAGCATGGCGCCAGTAGAAAGATGCATGGTTTCCGCTTCAAGTGTCGTAAGCGCATACAACCGGCCGAGTCTGCAAGCAGAACCCTTCAGCGACGTATCGGCTGGAATGTCACTCTATGCAACCGCGCGCACCGCGGATGGGTGGATTGGTTTCGACCCGGGGTACGCGCAAGCGGCGAACATCGGCGTCTTCCATAACCGCTGGATTCAAGAGGGACCAGCCATCGAGTTCGAAGGTGGTTGTGATTCCCTCCCCATCGTCGTCGGCCCTCCACCGGGTATATGTTTCAACATGTTTATGACCGAGGCGCCGCTCCTTGCGCAACCGCTGCCCGACGCTGAAGTGCTTTATTTGATCTCGCCGGCGGACTACGCCATGGTGATTGGAAAGTCGGCGGATGGCTGGCTGCGGATTGACCTGAGCGTAGGTAATATTGGCCAGAATATCGAAGGTTGGGTCGAGGGGGCAAACGCCAATATCAACGGTCCATGCACCGACCTTCCATCCATAGAACCCTGAGTCAGTTAGGTCATGTAGATCACGGATAGAACTTGAAGGTGATTGCATAATCTAAATAAATAACCGTACGATACAGATGACCATTATAAGAGGTGCACAGTGGCGAAATCAGTTCTTCTTTTTCTTCTTCTCCTCTTTGTCGCCGTGTGGCTTATTGCAAAGCCAGGTGTGTTTGTCATCCCACCTATGAACGATTATCCAGAAGGAGCGACATTGCTCTATTTCGATAGGTCGAGCGGGTCCCCATTCTATACGTCCACCGATTCCTATTGCCTGTACTCGTCGGGCGAGGTGACGACGCGCTGCCGTAACGCGGCGCTCAATTCGATCGATCCCTTGCTCCAGAACCTTCTCACAACTTTACCGTATTCAGAATGGGCATATCTGCAAAGCACAAACGGGGTGATGTATACACCCTAACAGGATCAAACTAAAAATCTTGTAAGATCTCACATTGCCCCCCGATGCTTGGTCCCTGTGGTTGATCTCGCTCGCCAAGGAAGTCGGCTTTCGCCCACAGACAACACAGGGATAATTTCAAAGCTCCCCATTATTCAAAGCTGATCCTGAAATATTTATTCTGATTGCCAGCCTTATCGCATTAACGCAATTGTCGAGAATGCTCGTTGCTTATCGCGGCGGAGGCACTGGGTCGTTCGGGATCCATTTAAAGACCCACGATTGAAAGGATTGCGAAACGGGGCAGAAAAGGCGACTGAATTGCCCTCTGAAGGTGAGTTTGAGTTTCATTTTCTTTTATTCCATTTCCACTACTCCGTATCGTCTAAATTCACGGCTTCGGATAGGGTGTTTTGCATCGGGCATGATATCTAGTTAGGGGAATAGCTGGTATCCAAGGATGCCAATCTCGCTTTGTCAGGTAATCGAGGAGCATGGAGGGTTCAATCACCCACACTTCATGTAGAAGAATCTACGATACCATTGAAGCATCGGAGTAAATTCCAGTTCTGAAAACTCTTGATCACTCCAAATAAAAAAGAGCCGATCGTCGAATCGGCTCTTTCTTACAACTTGTATATATACTATGCCAGAAGCGGGCCGGTGTCGTTCATCTCACCAAATACTCTCGTTTTCCCACCCGTCTCGGCATCTGCCAGGACGACACCCTTCAGTTCAACAAAATTGGTGAAGAATTCATAAAAATCAAAAAGTGGCGCTCTGTTTTTTTGATCTAGAGCTTCTCCCATGAGATTATCACAAATAAATGTTATTCGGCTTCGGATTGGGGAAACAGAAACCAGGTGAGCAGTTCCAACGATACTCTCAATCGGGGGTTCGAGCTGGGGATCACGTGGTTTAGAGAGAATCGACACACGCAATGCGCTTGTCATAGGAGAAAAATGCAGCGCTGCTGGATCACCGCGTAATGACCAAAGGGAATAGCCATATTTCTCAATAGCTTCAATAAGAAGTTTTATCGATTGGGAGATGTTGCAAGCAGTATAAAGGACAGACGCTGTGTCCATTCCTCCATCCGTTCGGGTTGAAAGAATAGGCATACAAAAGGTATCCCCCAGCGCCATTCAAGCCGGATTAAAATTATACCACGGCTTGATTTCCGCGCCAGACTGTCAAGGTGAAATCTCACCCTATATGTCCAACCGTTGATCGTTCATCGGGCTCAGACTCTGTTCAGGAGACCTCCTCCCCCAAAACGAGGTGGATCCTGTGCTTCACGGGATCACGTTTGAGCAGGATAGTGCCGTCTTCCAAAATACGACCGTCCATCTCAATCGAGCGGACGCCTCGCTCGACATGATCCGGGTTCTGAACTTCAATGAGGTAAACCGCCTCACCATAACGATAAGTGAGTGTAAACCCATCCCACCAACGGGGAATGACTGGATCCAGATGGATCCGCTCGCCTTCACGATGGAATCCAAAGATCTCTTCGAGCCACGCGCGATACATCCACGCGGCCGAACCTGTGTACCACGACCATCCCCCTTGTCCAACGCGCCCCTGTAGATCATATACGTCCGCTGTAGCGACATATGGCTCAACTCTGTAACGCCATACGTTTTCGGACTCCTTGGTCAGCTCAATCGGATTCATCAGGCGCAGCAGGCGTGCTGCCCGATCACCGTCTCCCTTGCGAGCCATCGCCATTGCGAGCCACAGGGATCCATGCGTATATTGGCCACCGTTCTCACGAA
>DAOUEQ010000110.1:0-1713 GCA_034430395.1 Anaerolineales bacterium
CTATCCTTCTCGCTTTCCTCTCATTCATAATGTCTTCATGGGAGCGTGCTGGACTATTAACTAGCATCTTCCTGATCCTCTTTTTTTCATATGGCCATATCTATTCACTGACGGAAGGGGCTCATTTCTTTGGGATCCTTATTGGTCGACACCGGTACCTTTTCTTACTATGGTTGGGGCTTCTTGGGTTGGGAACGTATATAAGTTTAAAGAGACCGAATCTCTCTCGCGCAATATCGTTCATGAACATCGGGGCTGTCGCTCTCCTTTTGATACCTCTGCTAAATTTGATCGTCCGCGGGTTTGTAAACCGAATTGAGATTTCCCAGCTACCCACCTCTAGCAATATAGCAACGGGAAATATGCCAAACAAGAACGACATCTTTCCGGACATTTATTACATCATTCTTGATCAATATCCAAGGCATGATGTCCTAGAAGAGAAGTATGGATTCAATAACTCCGAATTTCTTAATCACCTCACCGAGTTAGGCTTCTACATTGCCGATCGAAGCTTCAGCAACTACTCACAAACTGAATTATCTTTAGCCTCTTCCCTGAATTATCAGTATTTGTCTGAATTGGGTGTATCTGAAGAGACTTTCGAGACCAATCGTGCACCTCTCTGGACACTGATTAAAGATAATGCTGCTCGGAATTATTTTGAACAGATGGGTTACGTGATCATCGCATATGAGACGGGATACTCCTGGAGTCAATGGGAGACCGCTGATTTCTATCTAGGACCCCGCAGTGGCTTTACTAAATCCTTGAACGTAAAGGGAAGCTTAACTGGTTTCGAAACACTTCTGATACGCAAATCTGCACTCGTGCTCCTGGAAGATCTAGCCCCTTTTGCTCAAGGCAATTTATTACCCAATATTTATGGCCCCGGCCGTGGCTCATACGATCGCGTGACTTACACCCTTGAATCCCTCACGCAAGTGGCAGAGCATGAAAGTCCTATTTTCGTTTTTGCACACATCCTTTCCCCACACCCACCTAACGTGTTTAGCCCAACCGGCGAATTCATCAGTACGGACACATTAAGAAGCGGATCAAGTATTCCTGGCGATCAATCAGGCGAAGAGGATGCGGTTGGTTTTATCCGTTCAGTTCAATTTATAAACAATCGGATCATCGAAGTCATTGAAGAAATCCTATCGTACCCAGAAAATCCGATTATCATTCTCCAAGGCGATCATGGGATTCCAGGATCAACACGTATTCACAGGATGTCGATCCTTAATGCATATCATTTACCAAATGGTGGAGACCAATTGCTATATGATTCCATCTCCCCGGTAAATACCTTCCGCCTGATCCTCCGGCACTACTTTAATGAGGATATCGAGTTAATTGCTGACACAGCCCGATTCTCAACCTATGATAACCCCTATAAATACTACATAGTTGAGCCTTCAAGACCATAATTTCAAATACCCCTTTGTTTTTGGCAATCTAAAATGAACCCATTTGGCAATCGAAACTGAGACCACCTCGGGCTTTTGAGTCGCGATGTGGCAATCGAAAATGGAGCCACCCTTTGGTCCACATCCACAACGGATCAACTCACCTCCTGTTCCATTCGCTGTCTGAAACGATAGGATTCACCCACCAGCTCCAAGATGTGAGCGTGATGCGTTAGCCTGTCAAGCAGCGCTGCAGTCAATCTTTCATCTCCGAAAACCTGCGTCCAGTCAGCGAACTTCA
>DAOUEQ010000111.1:0-42212 GCA_034430395.1 Anaerolineales bacterium
ATTTGAGCGATTGTTCTCTCTTCCTTGAGAATTTCGAGCACGATTTGGGCTTTCTGCTTGGCGGAAAAGCGTCTTCTCATGGCCCTCAGTCTAACTTATTTTGGTCGCTTTTCGTGTCCAAATTTCCTTAGCCACTTAAGGTGTTGTTTAGGTAAAGACATATCTCAGATAATGATACCTAACAGCCTTGAGCTGAGCGGCCCGTCCTCAACTTCGATAATACATCAAGTCTTGCACAAAATCGGCAGAATCTCGGGTCCACTCCATTGAGTGGTTCGGCAGCGGTTAATCTCCAGTCGCTGGTAAGCCCGCTAATCCGCCACTGGCTGTATTCTTCCTGCGCAGACGCCACTGGAAAGACAGCAAGATTGCCAGAAACACTGGGATCAGCAAATGCTCCAATGTGGACGGAATGCCGTCAGCGAAGAGGAACATCCACGGAGAAGCTAGGACAGCCAGGACTGGGATCCAATATGCATACCTCCGCCTCGATGCCCATAAAATGATCCAGGCAGATAAAAGCGCCAGGATTAGAGTGTAGTTACCTGTCTGAGGAAGTAGGATCAAGGACGTCAACGCTGCAACTGAAATCAGCCACCCGAGACGTTCCGCAGAGTCCAAGGAACGCGATTCCCTCCACATCCACGCACTCCACGTCACAACCACAATCACAATAAGCAAAGCCAGCCACGATTGTTTCAATAAGCTAGGTGGCCAAATTGGTGAGGAATAGGCCTGATAAGCCAGTATTCCCTTGATATAGTCGGACTCCCAGGGTCCCATCCATGCGCGCGTTAGAAACCAAAGGCTGAGCATTCCTGTTAGCCAAGCGAAGATTATTCGCCGGTCTCCTTTTTCCCATGCCACAGCTAGTATGGCGAGAAGAGGAATCATGACTACCTCTGGTCTAACCATCGCCAAAACCAGAGCCAAACTGGCAGCGATCCAGTTACCCCGAACGATTCCCCACCATCCAGCAACCAGACACGCCAAGCAAAAGGGAATGAACTGACCGATTAGATAAGCATTGATCGGATATCGAAATATCAATATCGAAAAGATAAGTATCAGGACTAGCGAAGTTGAACGCAACTGCCATCCGAGAATGGAAGCAATCCATATTGGCAAGACTAGCAAGAGAAGGAGTTGAAGCCCACACCACAGACTTGCTGCCCACGGGAAGGGTAAAAGCCAAAATGGCAACAAAGGCCAAGTAATCGTGGCGGAATACGCAAATCGCTGCTGATCTTCACTTGGCTCTAGGCGCTGACCAAACATTCCTTCCTGGATCTGCCACGTGATTTCATCCGAATATGGGGTTTCTCCTCTCAATACGGCTCGCGCTCCCGCCCACCGAGGGAATAGGTCGAAACGTTATCCACGCGAGGCGATTACCAAGAAGTAGGATGCTAGTGAAAGTACAAGCCAAAGAAGAAGCAAGATTCCACCTACCCTCAGCCTATTGGTGTCTTGATTGCGAATCTCTTGCATGTTTGTCAACAATTCTCCATTGTCTCGGTTCGCTGCCGAACGGTCTTGAGCTTAGCCACCCCGCTCGTACCCTGGCTTGCTTTTCAGGATCCCCATACCAGAACCAATGCTATCAAATCGCGCCGTCCGCGGGGTCCGCTCCAGCGAATTGTAGGCGCAGGATAGGCATACACCTATATTTTCTTATAAAGTCGTACTATTCCTATCGTCCCAAAAATCCCAACAATTATCCCGATGGCGCTTAGGATTATGGGAAATACATCATCCATAAAATTCCCAGTTAATCTAGCTTCATTTGTAAAAGAAAGAAACAGGACCAGTATTCCAATAAATGATATTCCTGAGGTAATAGTCATTCCGAATAATGCTAAATATCGTAATAATCTACTCCTTATCTCTTGATTTAATTCATCATCACTAACTAAATTGTCTTTATATCTAGATTCATTTGTACGCCTAATAACCACTCGGATGAATATCAGTAAGACCAATATAAAGAAAACAACTAACCCACTAATTAGATCCATCTATCACCTCCCTGATTCATCACTGCGCCTAACATATGAGTATATTCAAAACCCGCCCCTCCCTCACCCCTGGGGGGGATTTTAATATACATAGTAGATGGTGTTTTTTCAACTAAATGGTCATGCTATGCGCAATAGCTGTCCCACCTTAATCCTTCTCTCAATGAGGGTAGTCACTCGAATTGAGTCGCCAACCAGGGGGTGCACATGATGCCCAAATAGCACCAGAAGCTCCTCGATCAAGTCCGCATAATGAACAGACAACGGGCAGACTTGTGTGTCGGCACGTACGGGTTTTTAAGGATGGAGGCTGTCCGAAAATGACAGGTCTCATCAATTTTCTTATGCATGGGCGCACATGTGCACCGATTTCTGAGTGGGATTGGAAACGTCAACCTCTGGGCATTCCGGACTCGTAAATGAGTTTTTTCAGTTGTTCCGGATCGGTCGTTGGGAGTTTGCATGCGAAACCCTGGCAGAGATAAGCGGTCGCACTGCCAGCGAGAGGTTCACGGTCAGAAAGTAGAGCAGGGGATCCCTCATCATGCTGCTTTCCGCCTGCACGCACCATACGGGGCAAGAATGGCTGGTCGCTCACTTGCATGAGCTTCTGGAACTTCTCTTCGGTGAAATCTCCAATTAGGGCAAGTTGAAGTTGAGGGCCGAGGGCAAAATCTAGCGCGTTTAGCCAAGCTGCGAAGGATGATGGAATGCGCTCCGCAGTGGTCACCACATTTCGAAGTGCGGCGCCGGCCTTCTCGACGTAAAGTTCATCGCCATTCAATGCGGCGAGTTTCAAGAGCAGTGAAACAGCCAGGCTATTCCCGCTCGGTATTGGCGTATCCTGGATGGATTTTGGTCTGGAGATCAACTGCTCATGATCGTCACGCGTATCGAAAAAACCACCTATGGGATCGCTGAAGTGAGCCAATACTTCTTCTGCGCACTTAACTGCAGCCCTGAACCAGCGATTGTTGAAATCCGCCTGATAGAGTGAGAGCATTCCCTCTCCAAGTGCTGCGTGATCCTCCAAATACGCAGAATGCTGGGCTTTTCCACCCCTCCAGCTGCGCATGAGCTTCCCATCCATGTAGAGACTCGTCAGGAGGAAATCCGCAAGTTGTTGAGCGGCAGAGAGATACTCGGCGCGACCTGAAACACGTGCCGCTTCAGCAAGCGCTGCCAGGGTAAGACCATTCCAGGAGGTCAGTATCTTATCATCCGTCGCCGGCCTAACCCTACTGCTCCTCGCCTCGAGTAGTTCTAGCTTGATCTTCGTGAGCTGCTCGAGAAGCTCACGCTCGCGCAAATTGTTGCGCTCGGCGATGGCTTCCAGGCTTTCAGGAAGAGAGAGGATATTCACGCCCTCGAAATTTCCCTTTTCAGTCACGCCGAAAACATCCAATGCCATCTCTGCCAGCGCGGGATCTTGAATAGCGTTGCGAATTTCAGCAGGCGTCCAGATATAGAATTTACCTTCTTCACCTTCCGAGTCCGCATCGAGAGAAGCGTAAAAACCCCCGCTGGAGTAACGCATTTCACGCATCAGGAAACCGAGGATCCCTTCAACGACATGCCAGAAAAACGGATTGCTTGTCTCCTGCCAGGCGTGCAGGTATACCCGAGCAAGCAGCGCATTATCATAGAGCATCTTCTCAAAGTGGGGTGTTAGCCAGATAGCATCTACGGAATAGCGATGGAAGCCCCCTCCTGCTTGATCGTAGATCCCACCACGCGCCATGCGTTCCAATGTGAGGGTCGCCATCTCGAGGGCCAGCTTATCTTGGTAACGATTGTGCCGTCTTAGAAGATTTTCAATTGCGCTGGACTGCGGGAATTTGGGCGCTCCGCCCCAACCACCGTGTTGCCAATCGAAGGAGCGTAACAAGTTCTCCGCTGCGCGATCAAGAATCTGGAGGTTCAATTCGTCAGCACTCTCGGGAAGGTCAAGTTTGGTGGAGATGCGGTCCGTCAGATTATCTCCGAGCGAGACGATCCGCTCGCGGTTGCTTTGCCACTCCGTATGAATGTGTTCCAGTACCTCGCTAAAGGCTGGGATATTAAATCGACGTTCCGGTGGGAAGTACGTACCTCCATAGAAAGGCTTACCCTCGGGGGTAAGGAATACAGACATCGGCCATCCGCCCTGACCGGTCATGGCTACCACGGCATCCATATAAATCGTATCTACATCGGGGCGCTCTTCCCGGTCGACTTTAATATTGATGAAGTATTCGTTCATTAATGCAGCAGTACCAACAGCCTCGAAGGATTCATGCGCCATGACATGGCACCAGTGACAAGCCGCATATCCGATGCTGAGGAAGATTGGTCTATCCTGTTCTTGAGCCGCCTGAAATGCTTCAGGTCCCCAGGGGTACCAATCCACTGGATTCTCTGCATGCTGAAGGAGATAGGGTGAAGCCTCATCTGCAAGTCGATTGGGCATACGTTAGCCTTTCATTTGTGGATCAAATCTGTGGATCTATGGTTCGCAATCAACCATACCAACATTGTTTCTGCTTGTATGGCGGGTGAATTATTAAGTACTTTAGGATCAATTTAATTACCCTGCTATCAATGTGGTCTCTCGCCGGTTGTGGTTATCAGGATATCCCCACTTACATACCTTTTGGTAACCTGCACTATTGGACCGTCCCTGCGCTTGATATTGACGAAGTGGTAGAATGGCACGCATGAGAAAACGTGAACTGCCTATTATAGTGCGCTGGATACCGTCTATGGTAATGATGGGAGCGATCTTCTTCTTCTCCTCGCTCCCGGCTGGTCGGATTCCATCTTTTGGCGAATGGGACTTATTGATTAAAAAGGCTGGGCATGCAAGTGGGTATGCACTGCTCGGGTTGGCTTACTACTTTGCACTCCCACCGCGCCTTTCATCCGGTTATCGTTGGATTCTGGCGATGTTTATGGCGATCTTATTCGCTTTAAGTGATGAGTTCCACCAATCCTTTGTCCAGGATCGTAACTCGAGCATTATCGATGTGGGCATCGATGCCATCGGTGCAGCGATTGCCCTCACGATTGCTGCCTTCTACTCGTCAAACTCGAACTCGAATTCCTCGATTTGATCTACCTGCCAACCATTGCCTCGGACCAATTCGATATCGCCAAACATTTCATCTTGTCGCACTTCAACTTGATCCTGTTTAATTAGCTCCAGAACCGCAAGAAGAGAAACCACGATCTCTAAACGCGAGCGCGCGGTTTTTATCAACTTACGGAATGAAAGCTGGCTTACATCTTTGAGAGAATGGATGATGCTTAAAATCTTATCTCTTACGCGCACACGCGGGGTTGAAACATTTTCCTCGAGCGTTGGCTTCTTGTGCACATTTTTCAGCACTTCGAGCATCGCCTGGTGAAGATCATCAAGTTGGAATTCCTGCATGTCAATCTTCGGATCGATGACGGGGGGAGGGGCGAGACGAATATAGGAGCGCAGCCCCGCTTCTTCACGTTCGGAGAGAAGGATCGCAACCTGCTTGTATTTCTTGTAGGCTACAAGCTGCCGCGCCAGCGCATCCCCGGGATCTTCCTCACCAGGCTCACGTAAAGGTGGTCTTGGGAGCAATACTTCGGATTTAATTTGGATCAAACGCGCGGCCATGACCAAGAAGGATGCAAGGTCTTCTAATTGACGATCATGAATCTGCCTGATGTAGGCAAGATATTGGTCAGTGACTTCTGCGAGCGAGACTTTCGTGATATCCAACTCAGCATGTTCGATTAGATTGAGGAGTAGGTCAAGCGGGCCTTCGTATACGGGGAGTTGGATTGTGTAGATGGGAGGTGAGAGCATGGATCAGAGCAGGGTGACGATTAAACTTACGATGGCGACGATGGCTAAGAATATGCCTAAACCAATCCTGACAGAGCGGAAAAGTTGACGATCGGCTTCTTGCTGTCTTACTGAGGCTTCACGTTGAGCTGACTTGCGCTTACGATCTATTTCGAGGAAGTCCTCCATGCGAGCTTCCGACGCATGTGCCTCGGCTGCTTTCAACTTGTTGGCTTGATTGCGGGCTTGGTCCAGGCGCCATATTCGAGTTGATTTACTGTGTCGCGAGACGACTCTGCTGAAAATCGTGAGTGGCTCTTGGCAGCTTTCACATTTATTGGCATTGAGGGGATTGTGCATTCCGCAAGAAGAGCACACAAGGTTGCCATCAATAATGCTCGCCCTGCAATTTTGGCACTGATACGCGGCCTGTCCGATTTCGACAAGCTTTTCATCTGAACAAATGGGGCATTCGTAGGTTGGCATAGGCTCTTAAGTGTTTAAACGATGATTGGCTGAATTATAACACCCATCGAATTTTGCATCCTGCGATGTTAACTTTAGAATGTAACTTTTCTTGTGGTTTTGAATCTAATCTAAATTGGGGAATTCATGGTTATAATTCCCGTTTAGAATCTACTTGAGGAGTATAAGATGATCGAAGAACCGATACATGTTGTTGATGATGCTTTTGAAAAGACTGTCCTGCAGTCCGATCTCCCGGTAATCGTAGACTTCTGGGCGCCATGGTGTGGTCCGTGCTTGATGGTAGGTCCGATCCTGGAGAAGATAGCAAAAGAGTATGCTGGTAAGCTTATCGTCGCAAAAGTAAATACTGACGAAAACCCGAAGTGGGCCATGGAATATGGTGTGCAAGGGATACCGACAATGCTGCTTATTGCCAACGGAAACGTCGTGCACCATCAAGTTGGCGCAGTTCCAGAGCCCTTCATAAAGGACATGGTTGACACGTTCCTGGAGACCGTTGTAACGGAGTGATTTCCTGCCAACGATTTACCATCGTCATCGAGATGCATCCCAGCGTTCTGGGTTAACAAGAAACGACCTGAAGAAGCAAATCGCTCTTCAGGTCGTATTTCTTTTCGATGTTATCCGCAGTATCTAGCGCTGATCTCCAGAAGAAGTCCCCCATATCAACCCCTCAATTTTGCGAATAAGGCGTCGTACGAATGATCTCATACGTGCCAGGAGCATGAGGAAGGCGCGCCGCCGGCGAGCTGCGCGAGAGATCTTGCGCTCAGGGCTGACCCATTTAAGGGTCAGAGCACCCCAAGTGAGACCAGCACCAAATCCCACTAGAACCAGGTTATCACCATCTTGAATCCTTCCGCTTTGCAGCGCTTCGCAAGCGGCAATAGGGATGGAAGCTGTTGAAGTATTTCCATAACGGCTAAGGTTGATTACGAACTTCTCTAAGGGCATTCTCAATCCGCGAGAAGCTGCTTCAATGATGCGCATGTTCGCTTGATGAGGGATCACCCAGGTTACATCATCTAAAGCCCATTCGGCGAGCGAAACAGCTTCGCGTGTGGCTGACGCCATCACGCGCGTCGCAAAGCGGAAAACCTCGCGACCTTTCATTTGGATTGTATGTTGTTTCTTATCGACAGTCTCATGAGTGGTGGGAAGTTTGCTCCCCCCAGCGGGCAGAGAGAGCAGATTTGCACCCGATCCATCAGAACGCATGATGCAGGTGAGAACACCACCGGGTCGATCGCTAGCCTGCAGGACGAAGGCTCCCGCACCATCACCAAAGAGGACGCAGGTATTTCTGTCCTCCCAATTGGTGAAGAGGGACAGCGTTTCGGCTCCAATCACAAGGGCATTCTCGATAGAGCCGGTCCGAATTGCCTGCGCAGCCATATTAATGGCATAGATGAATCCCGTGCATGCCGCGGAGAGGTCGAATGCGCCAGCGTGGGTTGCTCCGATTTGGTCCTGAACGATGCACGCGGTCGAAGGGAAGATGTACTCGGGTGTAGATGTGGCGACAATGATGAGATCGAGGTCTTTGGCGGTGATGTCGGTCGACTCAAGCGCTCGGAGTGCGGCATTTTCTGCAAGCGTCGCCGTGGTCTCCCCCTTTTCAGCGATATGGCGTTCGCTGATTCCCGTCCGGGAGAGGATCCAGTCATCCGTTGTATCGACCATCCTTGCAAGATCATCGTTGGTTAGAATTCGATCTGGCGCTGCCATCCCCCAGCCGGTGACATGTGCATATCTTTTGGCCATAAGGCATCAAAACCTTTCTATACCTTCCCAAATATTAAACAAGCGTTATGCCCACCGAACCCGAATGAATTCGTCATCACATTCGTTAGTTCCTGTTGTCGTGCTTCATTGGGCACGTAGTCCAGATCGCATTCTGGATCGGGAGTGTGGTAGTTGATGGTGGGCGGGATTACATTATGCTGCAAAGCCAGTACACAGAAAATGGATTCCATTGCCCCAGCCGCGCCGAGTAAATGGCCGGTCATTGACTTCGTAGATGAGATCGCAAGATGGTACGCATGGTCAGCGAAGGTCGCTTTTATCGCCTGAGTTTCTCCGACATCGTTGAGTTTAGTGCTTGTCCCATGGGCGTTGATATAATCGATCTGTTCAAGTGCTAAGCCTGCAGTTGCGAGCGCGTTCCGCATGCAGATCTCTGCGCCTTCACCTTTCTCGGCTGGGGCAGTCATATGGTACGCATCGCTCGTGGCGCCGTATCCAATCACCTCTGCTAGGATTTTTGCACCACGCGCTTGCGCGATCTCGTAAGACTCGAGAATCAGGCAGGCAGCACCCTCGCCCATGATGAATCCATCCCGTTCAAGATCGAAGGGTCGAGATGCTTCCTTCGGGGCATCGTTGCGGGTAGAGATTGCATTCATCGAGTTGAACCCGGCGAGGGCGATGGGGATGATCGCCGCCTCCGCTCCACCGGCGAGGATGGCGTCGGCTGCGCCTCTCCGGATCATCTCAGCTCCTTCTCCAATTGCATTTGCGCTTGATGCACACGCCGTCACGATCGTCATGTTCGGGCCTCGCAAACCATGGGCAATTGCGATATACCCGGGGGCTGAGTCGGGGAGCATCATGGGGATCATATGAGGGCTCACCCATTTGGGGCCACGCTCTAGGTACTTCAAATTTTCATCGATAAGCGTACCGACCCCGCCAATGCCGCTTCCGATGATTACGCCGATCCGGTCGCGGTTTCCATCATCTATCGACAATCCAGAATCCTGTATCGCCTGCGCGGCTGCCTCTAAGGCGAATTGCGTAAAACGGTCCGTCCGCCGAGCGAGGCGCCTCCCTATTGATTGGACCGGATCAAATCCCTTAACCTCAGCCGCGATCCGGGTACGGAAATCAGTTGTATCGAAGTGGGTGATGAGTCCAACACCCGATTCGCCGGCTAACGCCGCTGTCCAGGTACTCTGGATATCATTGCCGAGTGGACTGATACATCCCAATCCCGTGATAACCACGCGTCTATATGACACGTCACCCTCCTATCGGTGTGATATTTGCTGCCCCTGTGTGTGAACAACACTATATGCAGAGTTTGGGTGCGCTCAAAATAAGTGACCCTGTGCTAGAATTTGCGCTGACGACATATCAATTCCAAGATTGGTTAGATATAGTTATTTCGTTTTATTTTGATCTCACAAATAGTGATGTTGAGGAATCCCATGCTCCTGGTAACTGGAGGAACGACTTTTATCGGTCGAGCGGTCCTGAGAAACCTTTCGGCATACGGCTATTCGATCCGCACACTTCTCGAGCCATCTATAGAATCTCCTCTGCTGCCCCCTGGTGTAAGTGTGGACGTCGCGCTCTCATCTCTCGATGATGAACGGGGCGTCCGAGCAGCGATGGTGGATGTCAATGCCGTGATCCATCTAGCCGGGACAGGATTAGATCGTGCGCTTGATGACCCCGAAATTATTGACGCCGAAGGGACGAGGGTGCTTGTTGAAGCAGCAGAAGAAGCCGGAGTGGAACGTTTTATTTATCAGAGCACTTTCGGAGCAGATACCGCCTCGGCATATCCTCAAGTTCGGGCCAAGGCGATTGCAGAAAACCACATTCGTAATTCAGATTTGCCTTTCACGATCTTGCGTTCGGCGGTTCTATTTGGCGCTGACGACAGCTTTACTACCTCATTGGCGATGCTCATGGCTGGGTCAATATTGTTCTTCCCCATTCCTGGGGACGGATCTACTGTCCTGCAGCCTTTATGGGTTGAAGACCTCGCCACTTGCATTGGCTGGAGTTTAGATGAGGAAGAGACGAAGGGTGGTACGTTTGAACTGGGCGGTCCAGAGTACTTTACACTTCGACAGGTGGTTACGATGGTGATGCGTTCGGCAAGCATCATGCGCATCATTGTTCCAACACGCCCACCGTATTTACGTGGGGGCGCCTGGTTGATGGAGAGGCTTCTGCGTTATTCTCCAACTTCGACAAATTTTCTAGATTATCTTGCAGTGAACAGGACGACCGATTTAGACACCTTACCGCGGTTATTCGGGCTTTCGCCAACGCGAATGGAGGATCGTCTAGGCCATCTCCGAGAGAAGAATTGGGGCTGGGAATTGCTAAGACGGCAGTTTTCTAATAGGTGAAGTGGGGCGATGAAAGACAGGATTGAGATACGCTCACTATCCAAATACGAAGAAATGGTGCAAGCGGAAGACTTGCAGCGAATCGTTTGGTCGGGGAGTGAGACCGATATCGTCCCTGCCCATCTTTCAATGGCCATCAGCCACAATGGCGGGACTGTGCTGGGGGCTTTTGATCAAGACAAATTGGTGGGCTATCTGCTGGGATTTCTGGGTACTGATTCGAAGAGCCCGGATCGCATTGCAATGACGCGCTTGAAGCATTGTTCGCACCAAGTGGGGGTGCACCCTGGGTACCGAGATCGTGGTGTTGGTTTCGCGTTGAAGCAAGCTCAACGGGTGGAGGTTCTAAAGCAGGGAATTCGACTGGTCACTTGGACATACGATCCGCTGCTCTCTCTGAACGCGCACTTGAATATTCGACGGCTTGGTGCGGTATGTAATACATACATCCAGCGCGCTTACGGTGAGATGCGTGACGCATTGAACGTAGGGATAGAATCTGATCGGTTTCAAGTGAACTGGTGGGTTACATCTCCTCGTGTTTCCTCTCGTTTTGAAAAAGAGCGAGCTCCGCTCGATATGGTCCACTATCTCGATGCTGGCGCAGAGATAGTTAATCCCTCCATCTTGGATGGTGACGGTTACCTACACCCGGGCGAGGCAATCCACACCCCAGAAGGGATGGTTGCATTGGTTGAGATCCCGCCTGATTATCACGCACTGAAAAAGTTCGATTTAGGTCTGGCAAAGAACTGGCGGGAGCACTCACGGAAAGTCTTCTTATCCTTGTTTGCCGCGGGATATCTTGTTACCGATTTCCTGTTCCTCAAGGGTGAGGAGCAGCCTCGATCATACTATGTGCTCACGCACGGGGAAGGGAAGCTTGGGTAATGCGAATCGAACGCATCGAGTTACATCACATCAGTATGAGGTTGAAAAACACCTTCATCACATCTTTTGGTGAAGAACTCGACCGGGAATGTGTGCTCGTGAGGGCTTTCTCTGACGGTCAAGAGGGGTGGGGTGAATGTGTCGCAAGCAGGGAGCCGGGGTTTTCTTATGAGACAGTCGAGACCGCCTGGCATATCCTGCGTGATTTCTTCATTCCGGCTATTCTCAACAGGCCGATATCACACCCGCGGGATCTAAAGCAGCGTTTACAGGCTTTTAAAGGGCATCCGCTTGCTCGTGCTGGGCTTGAAATGGCATTGTGGGACTTACGGGGCAAGCTTGATGGGAAATGCCTTAGAGCGCTCCTTGGAGGAGAGAAACATAGGGTACCGGTGGGCGTATCCGTTGGGATCCAGGAGAACCCGGAGGCGATGATCGAAAGAGTAGGAGAGTATCTGCATAACGGATATAACAGAATCAAGATCAAGATTAAACCCGGTGCAGACTTGGAGGTTGTTAGAGCCGTTCGGGATTGTTATCCCAACATCAATCTCCAAGTTGACGCGAATGCTGCCTATACGTTAAGAGATACGACGCTTTTCAAGGATCTGGACTCACTGGGCTTGTCCATGATCGAACAGCCTTTGGCAGAGGATGATCTGATCGATCATGCTGAGTTGCAGGGGCAAATCAATACTCCCTTATGCCTAGATGAGTCGATCCGCAATCGACGCCACGCGGGGCAGGCAATTGCCATCAAGGCATGCAAGGTGATCAATATCAAATCCGGCCGTGTTGGTGGGCTGAGCGAGGCGATGGAAATTCATGACCTCAGTATTGGGGAGGGGATTCCTGTTTGGTGTGGGGGAATGTTGGAGACCGGAATTGGCCGTGCAGCGAATCTTGCGCTTGCCTCACTTCCAGGATTTACTTTTCCAGGCGATATCTCAGCAACTGACCGGTATTACGATCCTGATATCGCTGAACCGCGTTTTACGCTCAATTCTGACAGCACGATTGATGTGCCGGATAAGCCCGGGCTGGGTGTGGATGTTATTCATGATGAGCTGGAGCGGGTGACTCTGAAAGTTGAGGTACTGACGTAGGGCATGGGCGTGGAGGATCGAAGGATGGGCTAGAGCACAGCTCTTGGGGAGTTGTCTCAGGCAAGACTCATTATATTAAAAAGCTGCTGGGAAAAGTTTCGTGATCCAATCGATCGAAGCTGCGCCAGCGAAGGCGAAGATCAGCATCTTAAGCGTTTTCCCAAACCAGGTCCAAAGAAGGAATAGACCAATCGGCATTTTGAGCGCACCAGCTGCAATGCCGGCGAGATCGAATAAGGGATTCGGGATGAAAGCCAGAATCAGGATGAGCAGGGCGCCACGCCTGGTAGTCCACAGTTCCAGTTTCTTATAAATCTTGCTATCATCGACGACCCCCTGTCCACTGAAGCCCACGAGGTACCCCGTAATCTCACCAATGGCAGCGCCTGCGCCAGCTGCAAGCGCAATTCCCAATGGGTTGAACACAGCACCAAATGCAAAAGAAAATGCAATAGCCGGCGCGGGAATGATGATCGTGGCGTTCGCGAGCAGCGATAGCAAGAAGATGCTTGGATATCCGTATCCGGCAAGCTGTTCAGTCTTATCTCGTATGGAGAAGATGAAGACTGTAATCGCAATTGCTACGATAAAAGCTAAGAGGCGAACAGCGTGAAGTTTCCACCCCGAAAGCCATCCCGATTGCTTCACTTCTCTTCAATCAGAATTGTCTTGATGGCAACCGCAGGTGCCTGGGATTGCGCTGGATCGCGCACGGGGATGGCCATCAGTACATCCAAGCCTCCTGTCACGCGACCGAAGACTGAGTGTTTGCCATCCAACCAGGGCGTTGCTACATGGGTGATGAAGAATTGAGAACCGTTCGTATTGGGTCCGGCGTTAGCCATAGAGAGCACGCCGGGTCCGTCGTGCCTCAACTCGGGATGGAATTCGTCTTCAAAGGAATATCCTGGTCCGCCGCGTCCAGTCCCAGTCGGGTCGCCGCCTTGAACCATAAAATTCTCGATAACTCTGTGGAAAATAACACCGTCGTAGAAGCCTTCTCGGGCGAGGAACACGAAGTTATTCACCGTTTTCGGCGTCTTATCGGCGAAGAGTTGAAGGACGATATCGCCGTCATCGGTCTGAATGGTTGCTGTATAGATTTTTTGCGGATCGATGTCCATATTTGGTGGAGCTGTGTAGGTTTTTTCGGTCACTGGGTCTCCTTTATAGGCAGATTTAGTTGGAGGTTAAGAGAGCTTCGATTCTTGCGACAACCATGTCCATCGCAACCGTGTTCAATCCACCCTCGGGGATAATAACATCGGCATGGCGTTTCGAGGGTTCTACGAATTCGAGGTGCATGGGACGGACGGTCCTTTGGTATTGAAGAATGACAGATTCAACCGAACGACCTCGTTCCTCAATATCTCGCTTAAGCCGACGGATGAAGCGGATATCAGGCGGTGTATCGACGAAGATCTTAACATTGAATAGGTCACGCAGCTTCGATTCAGCAAAGACCAGAATCCCTTCCACAAGGATTACCGCTTGGGGATCGACATGTGTGGTTTCTCCCGTGCGAGAGTGAGTCGTAAAGTCGTAAATCGGTATCTCGACTGGCTCACAGCGTTGCAGGGATCGAACATGATCAACCAACAGATCCGATTCAAGAGAATCGGGGTGGTCGAAATTGATCACATCGCGCTGCGCTCGTGAGAGCTCGTTTAAATCCTTGTAGTAGGCATCATGCGGGATAAAGGCGATATGTTCTGCTCCGACGCGATTGAGGATGACATTTGCGACTGTCGTCTTGCCAGATCCAGTACCACCGGCGATGCCGATCACAATCGGATTGTATTCGGGTCCCATAGATCCATTATACGTGAAGCGTCATTTGAATGGAACTTACACAATAGAGGATCGTCGATTAACAACAATGTTCGTCCGCTCATTAGGGATGCCCAGTTATGGTCCTACCCGTATGCTGGTTTGCTCCTCGGGTCCTGAATAAATGACTTGGTGATTTCCTGGGATGGGATAGGAATCAAAAGAGCCAGCGCCGGGATTCGAACCCGGGACCTGTCGCTTACGAAGCGACCGCTCTGCCGACTGAGCTACGCTGGCTTGCTGTAGTTATTAGTTGTTCTACTCAGGAATAACCTGGGCGCCAATGCGGCGAGATTATACCAGTCGCAGCTGAGCCTTGGCAAGAAGGCCAGCCTGTTGGATAATGATTCTATGCGCGTAGCGATGCTTTCATATCATACATGTCCTCATGCAACCCTGGGTGGTAAGGATACCGGAGGCATGAATGTCTACGTCCGGGATCTGGCTCGTGAATTGGGTCGCCGAGGGGTCGGTGTGGATGTTTTTACTCGTTCCCAGGATGAGCATGTTCCACATGTACTCCATGATCTGGGCTATGGCAACCGCATCGTTCACGTCCGTGCAGGCCCGGAAGTCCCGATGGCGAAAACGGAATTGGTCGAGTATCTCCCTTTATTTTTAAAGGAGATTAATCGATTTTCGCAAGCAAAAGGCCTGACGTATGACCTCATCCATTCGCACTACTGGCTCTCTGGACTTGCGGCGCTGGATCTGCGTGACATCTGGTCCGTGCCCATTATCCAGATGTTTCACACACTCGCGGTAATGAAAAATCGAGTAGCCCGCAACGAGCATGAGGCGGAATCAACGATCCGCATTGATGCAGAAAAGCGCCTGCTGCGTGAAGTCGACCGCGTCGTCGCAGCCACACAAGCCGAAGTTGCCCAGATTCAATGGCTCTACCAGATTGGGACGGAAAAAGTGGTTGTCATCCCACCCGGTGTGGACACGAGTCATTTTTACCCGATAGCGAAGGATGAAGCAAAAGAGTTTGCAGGGATATCTCAGGAGAAGAGGATTATTCTCTACGTTGGTCGGATTGAATCTTTGAAAGGCATTGATACTTTACTGCGCGCGATTGCGAAACTCATTGAGGATGACGTTTTTCGGAACACCCCATTCGGTCTTGTGGTCATCGGCGGGGATGCAAAACTAAGTGCGGAAGAAACTAACGCAGAGATGGTCAGGCTGCAAGAAATCAGCGAATCCCTTGGCCTGGGTGAAGTCGTTTCTTTTTTGGGCAAATGCGACCAAGACATCCTGCAATACTATTACTCTGCTGCGGAGATCGTCGTTGTCCCCTCCCATTATGAGTCATTCGGTCTGGTAGCGTTAGAAGCCATGGCTTGCGGGACCCCCGTGGTCGCCTCAGAAACGGGAGGTTTGGCTTTTCTGATTCGAGACGGCGAGACAGGTTTCCATGTCCCAGCCGGGGATGTTGACTCGCTGGCTGATCGGCTCGCACGTCTACTGCAGGATGATGTTCTGCTCGCCCGCCTGGGAAAGCAGGCAGCAGCCTACGCAAAGGAATACGATTGGGCTCAGATCGCGGATCAAATTCTTGATCTCTATGGAACGCTGTTGCCCAAGACTGCATAGGATCCCGCATGCATTATTTGAGGCATAGTGCGTTTCTTCGAAGGTGACGAATCTGATTGAGCCTTGGGAAAGGCTCACCAAGTATTGATCCACGGTTTACAATAGTAAGCCGTATGTAATGGCTCGAGCAACACCTCGCGATTGAAAATTGGAATTTGTATGGAAGAGCTGGTGAGTAAGTATTATCTCATTGACATGGACGGGGTGCTCGTGAGCGGACGGAATCTGATCCCCGGTGCGAGCGATTTCATCCACGCCCTACGAGAGAAAGGCATCGGATACCTTGTCCTAACAAATAACTCGATTTATACACCACCGGACCTTTCGCACCGCCTTCAAATGCTGGGGCTGGACATCGAAAGCGAGCGGATCTTCACGTCGGCTATGGCCACCGCCTGGTTTCTCGATTCCCAGCATCCGCGGGGAAAGGCTTTTGTGATCGGTGAGAGTGGTCTCACAGATGCAATATATTCGATTGGGTATGTAATTACCGACACCGCACCAGATTATGTCATCCTCGGAGAGACTCTGAGCTACAACATGGTTTCGATCACGCGAGCGGTTCAATTGGTCGCGGAGGGCGCCCGGTTTATTGCCACAAATCCCGATCCAGCCGGACCTTCCGAGAGCGGGATTGTGCCAGCGACAGGAGCGTTAGCGGCATTAATCGAGAAGGCAACTGACGTAAGCCCCATGTTCATTGGAAAACCTAATCCCATTATGATGCGGGCTGCGCTAAACTTCCTTGGTGCACATTCTGAAGATACTGTGATGATAGGGGATCGAATGGAAACGGATATCATCGCTGGTGTTGAAAGTGGTCTAGAAACGATCCTTGTTCTCACCGGCATCGCTTCCCGAGACGACTTATATCGATATCCCTACCAGCCATCGCGCGTAGTAGAATCCTTGAGTGAAATTGCGATATGAGGCTCTATTGGTGAGGAACGTCCTTGTTTACAAGTTGTGGAGGTATTGAGGATGCTACCGTATATCGTCATCATACTGGCGGTGATTTACTTCGTCATGAAGGGAACAGGGTTTCTGGACGAATTGGCCAAGTCTCAGCGTAAGCAGGGCGATCCTGAAAAGCAGATGGGGTGGCGCTTGCTTGATCGAATGCGCAATGACTCTGATATGAACCACCGCCTGGAAGTCTTCAAGGATTTTCTTGGCGACAACGATGAAGAAGAAGGCGTATGAGTTGTCCACTTGTTCCTGTCTCGGAATGAGCTTGATCAATTTCCTCTGAATACTCTATTGAAAGTGTAACGGTGTAGTGTCTTGCCAGACGCAATAGGTGGTCTGGCGGCGCTGGGAACATCAATCCTATGGGCTGCCACATCCACATTCTTCACATTCGCCAGTCGGGAGCTGGGCTCGGTAGCAGTTAATAGAGTCCGGTTATTGCTGGCGACGCTCTTCCTCACCATCACTCATTTGGCCATAAACGGAGTGCTGCTCCCCGTTGGCGTAGAACCCGAGGCGTGGTTCTGGTTCGTGCTATCCGGGGTGATAGGGTTGGTTCTTGGTGACGCTTTCCTGTTCCAGGCGTTTGTGTGGATTGGCCCCCGGCTCTCCATGCTTCTCATGAGTCTAGCCCCCGTCATCAGTATGATCTTTTCGTGGATATTCCTCGCCGAGCGGCTAACACTATTCCAAATCCTGGGGATAGGGATAACAGTATTGGGTGTCTCAACGGTTATCCTTGATCGAGGGAAGCCCAGTGAGATGGATGGGCAGGATCGACATTACATCAAGGGGCTGCTTTTCGGACTTGGGGGGGCGATAGGTCAAGCTCTAGGTTTGGTCACCTCAAAAGTTGGGCTTAATGCAGGAGTATCCCCATTGTCCGGCAACTTGATCAGGATTTTTAGCGCGGCTTTGATCATGTGGTTTTTTGCCCTCGTAATGAAGCAAGCCAAAGTGACTCTGGGCAGCGTATGGCATTCGGGTCGAGCGCGCAGTTTTCTCTTCATGGGTGCCCTGGCTGGACCATTTCTTGGCGTCTGGCTTTCACTGGTTGCCATTCAACATACATCCGTAGGTATTGCCAGCACAATGATGAGCCTACCACCAATTTTCCTGCTCCCCATAGGGAAGATCATCTTCAAGGAGCCTATTGGATGGCGAGCGGTAGGCGGAACGGTTTTGGCGATCGGTGGTGTAGCGATGTTGTTCTTGGTTTGAAAAAAGAGAGAAATCAAAGAGGGTATGAGTTAATCTGTTGCGGTTGATTCGAGACCAGGTTCACAAGCGCTCAAAGTGCCGTCAGCGTCGATGAAGGGGCGAACACCACGCATGATCTCGATTTCACCTTCGACCATGACGCAAGTGCCGGATTTGAATTCGGGGTAGGTTTGGGTGTAGTCGACGATTTCAAAAGTGCCCATTTCCTCGCTAAAGATCGCAACATAGGGGATTGACCCTGCCTGGAACCACCGTTTGATTACGCCATATGCGCACAGTATTTCACCCTCCGAATTAAGCGAAATCTCATCCCACCTCATGCAACCTGTTCTTTCAGGTTCTGGGGTAGTCGCAGGCTCTGGGGAGGGACTCCCCTCTGGTGGCTTGGCTGCTATGACATCGGTAGGCGTTGCCTCAATAGGGGCACCGGTTGAGATTGGAGTTCCCTCGCGTGGAGTTAAAAGCGAGGCTAAATCGAAGCGGTTGAATGCGACGATCACGATTGCCACGACTGCAGTTACGCCGGCCAGCATGAGTGCCCAGCGGATGATATTTGCCCTCAATAAAGATTGTTGCTCTTGGTCATCTTGAGCGATTTCTTTATCAGGACTGGGTAGGAGATCCGCCAGTGGATCGAAATCCCTATCTGAGTCGAGGCGGCGATCATGGAGAACCGCTAATCCCTCCTCGCTCTCCGCAGGCATGCGTGGTATTCTTACATCTTTCTGAGGGGATTTCGTAAAAGGAGCTTCGCCAAAATCTTCAGCCTCGAGAGAAGCCTCCTCAGCGCTCTCTGGCTCCTCCTCCATGCTCGGTTTCAAACGCGCCAGGAGGCTTTCGGAGTGCTCGCTCCCTCCCGTGCCGACGCTGAACGGTTGCTCTGTTAAGAGTTCCCTGCCGCATAGAGGGCAGCGCTCGATGCCGCGTTCAACCCATTCTGCGCAGAACGGGCACTTATGCAAACTCGTAAGCCAGAGAGGGGGATCGATATCACGCCGGCAGAAGCGGCAGAAGACAGCCTCATCTTGAATCTCTTTGTTGCAGTGTGGGCAACTGCGCATGTGTATTGTCCCAAAAAGCTTATACGGCAATTGTAATCTTTCAGATGAATAGTGCAATGTCTCCTAGGTGCTATTAAACACGATATCTCAGTTGCGAGATTTGGCAAGGGAGTGCAATTTGTATTCATCCTCCTTCTCAAATACAGGGCTTGGGACTTTGCTGCCCTCAATGCTGGGGATATAGTTCCTTTTTAGAGGAACGATCCTTATCATTGGGTTGTGATCTCCGACCCCCGAATCTGTGCCACAGAACACTCCAGGAGGCACTCAGTTTCTTGTATGATGCATGCGAAATCAGCACAAGAGCCAGCAAATAAAATTGACAGGCGCAGATGAATATTACGGCATGATGGACGCATGAGGTAAGGCAATTATGAGACGCTCAACCAGGGATTTTTTCAAGGCATGGCATGGAGTCAAGGAAGCAACGTTGTTCGACCGTCTGCATGGTTATGTATATGCACGGTGGCCGTACCTTTACATTGGCATCGGACTCGGGGAGCATCCCATCGGTCGAGCGTACAAATCGATTATTTCTATTCTCACTGACTTGCGTCTTACTAGGGATAAACCTGCTTCCCAGGGAAAGACCATCGCCGATACCTATCATGGAAAGGTGGTCACGACCGACTCCGCTCGCCAGCTTGTCCAGGTCCAGGAAGATATCAATTTACCGGATCTCGAGCACGTGATCCCATACCCGAAGGCGCGCGATATTATCATGACCGACCCCGATCATATCGCCATCCTGGACTGTCCTTGTCGATCTGCCCGCACGGAGCCATGTTTACCGTTAGATGTTTGCATGATTGTAGGTGAGCCCTTCGCATCATTTGTTCTTGATCATCACCCGAATCGCTCACGCCGGGTTACGTGTGAGGAGGCAGAGGGCATACTTGAAGCGGAACACGCACGCGGCCATGTTCATCACGCATTTTTCAAGGATGCGATGTTGGGACGGTTTTATGCGATATGCAATTGTTGCTCATGTTGTTGTGGCGCGATGCAATCAATGCGGAATGGGACTCCCATGCTGGCCTCATCAGGCTATGTCAGCGTGGTGGATCCCGACCTTTGTGTCGCTTGCGAATTATGCACCGATCACTGTCCCTTCGGTGCGATGAGTATGGGCGGTGCACTAGTTGAAATTGACCGGGTTTTGTGTATGGGTTGTGGAGTGTGTGTGAGTAAGTGCCCGGAAGGGGCACTGAGCCTTCAAGGTGATCCCGAAAAAGGAGTTCCTTTAGTGCTCAGTGAGCTCCTGAAAGCAGGCGTGGAAGCATAACTCCAGGGGATTGAAGGAAGTCAAGAAAGGTTACCTGCAGCGGGTCACTTAAGGGTTAAGCGAGGCTATAATATAGCCCGCTGTGCATTGTAGAGATATCTTGTTTAACTCTGTTGAATTTTATGGACAAAATAGGAGAACTTCATGGCTGTAAGTCAGCTGGCGAAGATAATCAATGAATCGCCGACTTTGCGGCTGAATGAACAAGCGAGGATCTTGCGATCCCAAGGAGAACCTGTCATTCACCTTGGGATTGGTGAACCGAAGAACAAGACACCGATCAGCGCCCTGCTCAGCGCCGCGGCCCGTTTGAATGCCGGAGATATTAAATACACACCGACGGATGGGATGCCTTCCTTAAAGAAGGCGATCATCCGCTACACCGAGAAAAATTACGGCAGGCTCGTCGCGTTGGAGAATGTTATCGTCTCGACGGGAGCCAAGCAATCCATCTACAACATCCTTTTTACGATCGTAAACCCACAGGAAGAGGTTATCCTCCTGGCGCCGTACTGGGTAAGTTATCCCGAGATGGTTAAAATGGTCTCAGGTGTGCCTGTCGTGGTTGCTCCCGAGGATGGAAACTTCCACCCCAGCCTGCGGGTTATCGAACAGGCGGTCAGTCCCGCTACGCGGGCGATCATCCTGAACAGCCCCAACAATCCTTCGGGAATTCTCTACTCGGAGGACTTCATCGCCGAGATTGTGGAGTATTGTGAGAAGAAGGACATCTATCTCATCTGTGATGATATTTACCAAAAACTCGTTTTCGATGGAAAGGAAGCCGTTCCAGCTTACAACTACACCACTGAGGATATCGAATCCAGCCACTTGATTGTCGTCAATGGCGTATCCAAGATGTACGGGATGACGGGTTTTCGCATTGGTTGGGTTGTTGGACCGCGAAAGCTAGTCAAGGTGATGGCGACCATACAAGCGCAGATGACTTCAAATCCGCCAGTTGTCTCTCAAGCTGCTGCGGAGGGGGCGCTTATGGGCGATCAAAACGTTGTGGAGAGTCTCCGCCTGACAATACAGAATAACCGCGATGTGATGCTGAACGAACTGCTTGGTCTCAACGGGGTTCAAGTCACAAAGCCCGATGGGACATTCTACTGCTTACCCGATTTTCGATCCTTCGAGATGGCATCGACTGAGCTATCCAAATTCCTGCTCGATAAAGCACTGGTTTGTACGGTTCCGGGATCTGCATTTGGAATGGAGGGTCACCTGCGACTGAGTTATGCAGGTTCGATCAAGGAAATCAAGGATGGGATTGGACGTCTGAAGTGGGCGTTAGACCCTGAATCTTCCGATGAAATCTACGTTGGCAATCGCAGACTCACTAGGGATTGGCTATGACGAACAACCTACTGAATATCAAAACACCTGCTCAAGCGGAGGCTGATGCTCTACAGTGTGACTATGGCTTAGAAAATCACGGGTTAACCGATCTCAATACAATCTATTGGAATCTATCCCCGGAGTCGCTTTACGAGGAGATCACTTTCCGACGAGAAGGTCACATCACGCACATGGGTGCGATAGCAGTCTCCTCCGGAAAACACACCGCAAGAGCGGCGAATGATAAATTCATCGTCCGTGAACCGTCGACTGAGGAGAATATCTGGTGGGGGGAATATAACCGCCCCTATGATGTGAAAAAGTTCAACGAGATCTACAACCGGATGCTGGGGTATGCACAGGGGCGTGATATTTTCGTCCAGGACTGTTTTGTCGGCGCGGATCCCGAATACCGAATACCCATTCGTATCATCACGGAATATGCCTGGCATAGTCTTCTAGCTCGGAATATGTTCCTTCTTCCGCAAAGCGACGAGGAATATCGACAGCACATCCCATCCTTCACCCTCATCGCCGTTCCATCCTTTAAGGCTATCGAATCAATTGATGGGACCAATTCCGAGACATTTATTGGCTTAAATTACGAGCAAAACCTCGCCATCGTCGCGTCTTCCGCTTACGGTGGTGAGATAAAAAAATCGATCTTCACAGTATTGAATTACCTGCTCCCACTTCAGGGCGTTATGCCGATGCACTGTTCTGCGAATGTGGGTCCGGAGGGGGATGCTGCTCTTTTCTTCGGTCTCTCGGGGACAGGGAAAACAACTCTCTCAGCTGACCCATCCCGCAGTCTCATCGGTGACGATGAACACGGATGGAGCGATAAGGGAATCTTCAACTTCGAGGGTGGCTGTTACGCGAAGGTGATCCGTCTTTCCTCCAGCGCAGAACCGGAGATTTATGCGGCCACACAAAGATTCGGCACCATACTTGAAAATGTTGTATACGACCCGGTAACGAGGAAGATCGATCTCGACGACAATGAGCATACCGAGAATACTCGCGCCTCCTATCCCCTGGGTTACATCGAGAATTCCGTTCCAGAGAAAATGGCAGGGCACCCGAAGAATATCATTCTGCTGACATGTGATGCATCTGGTGTAATGCCGCCGATTGCTAAGCTCTCACCCAGCCAGGCTCTGTATCAGTTCGTATCGGGATATACAGCGAAAGTAGGCGGAACTGAGGTCGGAGTAGGAGATGAACCGGAAATCACATTCAGCACCTGTTTCGGTGCACCATTCATGGTTCATCATCCCTCTATCTACGCTGATTTACTAAAGGGGAAGATCGAGCGACATGGTGTCAACACCTGGCTGCTTAATACGGGTTGGGTTGGAGGACCCTACGGCGTTGGGAAGAGGATCAGCATCAGCTACACTCGAGCCCTGTTGAATGCTGCGCTCTCTGGTGCGCTGCTAGATGTGGAATATAAGAAAGATCCCATATTCGGCTTCGAGGTTCCGGTCACCTGTGAGGGAATCCCTGCAGATGTGCTCGACCCATCTTCTTCTTGGCCGAATAAGGGTGAATATCAGGAGAAGTACCGTCTATTGGCGTCCCGCTTCATTGATAACTTTAAAAAGTTCGTCTTGGATTTCCCCCCAGAGGTTCGCGAATCAGGGCCTGCAATCTGATACAATAGCCCGCCTTATCTGAGATTGCGCTCATTTCTCCGAAACCCCAGTCGCTCGGAACTGAAGAGGATATGCGCTCATAGATTTGGAAGCGATCTTGCACTTGGAATTAATTGGTTGTATGTTTTTTGGTCTTCTGGACAGGACGAAATAGGATGCCGAAGGGATCTTCAAAGATTGCAAATTGGGCAATAGGCCTTCTGGCAGCAGCCTTTGCTATCACGCTGCTGATTGCAGGGTTTGTTTCCTTTTCTGTTGTACGTGACCTAACGGCTTCGTACACGGGAGTTGGTTTGAACCCCTTTCAGAGCAGTTCTGGAGGTGAGGATGATGGACCCGCACATCCGGGCGTGACGCCGACTGCAGTGAGGTTTGAAGCAACGCCCCAGCCTTGGGATGGGAAATCCCGGGTGACCGTCTTGGTGATGGGTCTGGATTACCGCGATTGGATTGCCTCCGATGACGCCCCTAGAAGCGATACGATGATGTTGATTACCGTCGACCCGATCACGTTACAAGCGGGGATGGTATCGATCCCCCGTGATCTATGGGTTGAGATTCCTGGCTTCACCTATAACCGCATCAACACTGCCTATATGTTTGGTGAGGCGTACAACCTCCCTGGTGGCGGTCCAGCGTTGGCACAGAAGACCGTTGAAAACCTCCTGGGTGTTCCGATCACATACTATGCGGTTATCGATTTCCACACGTTTGAACGCTTGATCGATGAGATCGGCGGTATCGATGTATTGGTTAAGGAGCGGGTAAAGATTGCGCCGATAGGTGGCGTCTCGTCGTGGTTGGAGGCGAAACCCTATCATTTGAACGGCGCGGAGGCTCTTGCCTATGCAAGGGTGCGAAAAAACGCCGGCGGGGACTTCGGTCGTGCAGAGCGTCAGCAGCAAGTAATACTTGCTGCCATGGATCGGGTTGTGGGATTTGATATTCTTCCTGGCTTGGTTGCGCGTTCACCGGCTATCTATCAAGAACTCGCATCGGGTGTCCGCACGAATCTCAGCCTCGAGCAGATTATCTCCCTGGTTTGGCTGGCGTTGAAAGTTCCCAAGGAGAATATCCAATCAGGTTACATTGGTCCCCCAACTATGGTCGGTTTTTATACCCGACCTGATGGCGCTCAGGTGCTGCGTTTTGTGCCGGATCAGATCCGGATCATGCGTGACAAGATCTTTGTCGAGACGAGCGCGCTTAACCCGACACTCCCTGAGCCGCCAGATAGTGGCTACGCTCCGTAACGGTAGGTGGTATGACACTCTTCGATCCGAATGATCTGACGCAAAAGCATCCCGTAAACCGGAAGCAAACGTCACTTGGCGACACACAACCGGTGAAGCCGGCATCAGCGGCTCGCAAGCGTCCGATATCTCGACGGTGGTTTCTCGGGATCCCGGCTCTAATTTTCGTTGTGCTCGCAATCGCGACCGCTTCTGGATATGTGAGCGGTATGTCCGCGCGCGAAATCACACAGGCAGAAACCTTGGCTTCAGCTGCCCAGCAACAGATGGACCAGGGCGTTGAGAATCTTATTGCAGGGGACTTCGAACTCGCCATTCAGCGCTTCGAGTATGTCTTGAGCCTTGATCCTTATTTCCCAGGAGCGGTGGAGTTCCTCGGTCAAGCGCTGTCTGCGCTGGACCAACCTACGCCAACCGCAATTCCAATAGCGTCGTTGACACCGACATCAACACCGGATTTCAGCTCCTATGAGGGGATGTTTGCAAGCGCACAGGAGTCTTTCGATCGCGGAGACTGGACGACAACCTTAAATATCCTGATCCGGTTGCGTGGTGAAAAGCCTGATTATCTCTTAGAGGAAGTGAATGACTTAATGGCTGCCTCGTTGCGCAATCGAGGCATGGATCATCTCTTTTCTACTAGGCTGGAGCAGGGGATCTTTGATCTCACGCTTGCAGAGCGATTTGGTCCCCTCGACTCGCAAGCAGCGAGTTGGAGACAGTCCGCGGCTTTCTTTATTTTTGCAAATAGCTACTTCGGCTTGGATTGGAGCTTGGCCAGTGAATACTTCGGCCAGGTCTGCCAGGCGAATATCTGGGGAGGTTGCACGAAGTATGGCTTATCTGCTAAAGAGTACGCTTCCGAACTGGCAGAGCAGGACTATTGTCTTTCCTCCTATTACTTCGAACAAGCCTTTGGGTACGTGAACCCGGGTGGGGTAGAGCCGACGGCGACGCAGGTTGCCATTCTTTGTGCGACAGCGACAGCCCCGACACCGACATTTACAGCTACACCGACTCTTGGAACTGTCACGGCTACGGCGACGTTCGAACTCACGCCAACCCCCTCGCATACGCCTTCTCTCACGCCTTCTCCGACCGAGGGCGCATCCGCAACAGAGACCTCAACGCCACCAGAAACTCCTACCAGCACGCCGACGCCAACTTCAACGCCAATTTCAACGCCAACACCATCGGATACTCTAGAATCTTAAACTACATTCCTGCAATCAGATAGATTGGCCGTCACCTACGCGAAGCCACGCACTTGTTATACGTATAGCCATCATGTGGTGCTGTCTGGGCGTGGTGTGTAAGGTAGGTGTAATGTGTGAACGTTAGGAATCTTGTTTATCCTTTGTGAACGAGAAGAAGGCCAAGAATCTCAATTGGAAAAACCTTGGATGCAGTATCCAGAAAGGATGCAAGTATGTCAAAGATTGAAAAGTCACAAAGAGGACAGGGCTTATTGGAATACGGTATGCTTATCATTTTAGTCGCAGTGCTAGTCTTCGCTGCCATTGCTCTTCTGGGTCCGTCGACAGGGAACCTCTTCAGTGACGCTGTGGTGTTATTCTGAGCTTCTGTTCACCAGAATACCGACGGCTATAAATTTGACCTATCTGAAGAGCTTCAGGTAGAAATAAAGAGAGCCTGCCAATTTGGCAAGCTCTTTTTTTCTTCAAGATGGTCAGTTTTGTTATTTCTCAGATCCATTCTTTCCTTTCTTCCGCAGTATTTTTTCCAGAATAGCAAGGTTCAGAGGTTTTGGCAAAAAGCCCGTCGCTCCAGCCTCCTTTGCTTGCTCCTCAAGGTAGTTATCCTGCGCTGCTGTGAGAAGAAAAATGGGTACATGCTCGCCATTTGGAGTGGTGCGCATCTCCTCGAGCGTTCGTAGACCATTCATCCCAGGCATCATGAAATCGAGCAGAACAAAATCAGGCTGTGAAAAGCGCAGCATTTCGACCGCGTCTTCGCCTCGATACAGTTCAAGCGGCTCATGCCCGAGCATGGTGACCGCCATAGAGAGCATTTTTGCGGTATTGATTTGGTCGTCAACGATCATTACCTGAGACAACTTTATTGCTCCTTACCTGGTCCCCAGGTTCCCAATAATAAACCCGTGGGGGTTGCGCAAAGCCAGAGTCCCACGGGATGGTGTGGTTCTAATTCGGTTCCACGATAGCTTCGTGGTCGAATTTCGGTAACTGGCTGTCATAGCTCGGATGAGCCTTAGACCCTGTAGCTTTGCGTCATCACCTTTCGGTGATTTTGCCTTTTTCGTTTCTGGATACAGTATATGCGATTTTCCTGTATTTTAGCCTTACAAGTGACTTTCGAGATGGAAACCATTCCAGATTGTGAAATGGGTAACAAATTCCATCTTCGAGATCCATCCACCTCTGCAATCTACTTGATTTTCATATAGCGGGTTTTCAACCCAGATTATTTGATCGCTTCATATCTGCCGAGTTCAATCTTCAACACTCCCAGCGGATATATTCTTACTGCGTTCAATGGATTGAAGAGCTAAATAACGCTCTCCAAATTTTCCAATATTTTCCATCTCGGTTTCGAATTGATCATAGTGCCTTTCTTCATCGTCGATCAAATCCTCAAAAACCCTCTTCGAAGCAGAATCTGCGTTTGCGCTGCATTCATTTGCCCAGAGATTGTAATCTTTTACGCTGTCCTGCTCCATATTGCTGGCTAAAGCTAGCATGGATTTTACGTCGTGGATCTTCTGAACCTCCATTGAGGGGACCATCTCAACTTCGCCTTTCAGAAATAGAATCCTCTCCGCCAGGCGTTCGACGTGTCCCATCTCCTCGATGCCAGTTCGTTTAAACAATCCTGCCAGCAGATCGTACCCCAGATCGTCGCAGTGGAAATGGAAATACATATATTGATGGGTCGCAGTCAACTCGTCCGCGACAGCTTTGTTTAACAGTTCAATACTCTTCTCATGCATCTTTCGCTCCTTATAAGTTTGGTAAGATCGATTCAATTCCTACTGGTTAATTATACCTCTGCCATATATTTTTCCAGATAATTCCAAATGCCGTTATGCTCCTGCTTCAACGTATCTATGGATGATATCAACGGTGCGCGCCACCCCATCTTCAGCGCGTATTTGCACGCCGATTGCCTTGGCGCGCGCACGCATATCCTGGTCACTCACTGCGGCGAGAATGGATTCGGCCAGGGTCTGCGTGGTAAGCTTCTTTGCCGGGATGGGTTTGGGGCCTGCGCCTAGAGTGTGCACGCGATGTCCCCAGAACGGTTGATCGCTGGTAAAAGGGGTGATGATATTCGGTACGCCGGCCTGTAAACCCGCTCCCGTCGTGCCAGCCCCCCCATGATGAACAACCGCTGACATCCTGGCGAACAACCAACGATAGGGCGCGGAATCAAGCTGTAAAACGGTATCTGGAGGATCATTGAAATGATTTTCTTTCCCCACGATCACGGCCCGCTGCCCACTCAGAGCCAATGCTTCCCGAATAGTCTTGGCCATTCTCTCAGGATTGCGGGTCAAGGTACTGCCAAAGGCGAATGCTATGGGGGGTGAGCCTGTATCCAGAAAGTCAAGCAGATTCTGTGGAGGGCGCCAATCCGGATCATCCATGAACCAATAGCCAGTGACATGTGCATCCTCGCCCCAGTCGGCAGGCGGTGGAAGCACACAAGGGCTGAACGCGTACAGGATCGGGGTTCGGCGATCACTTCTTACAGCAAAAGGCCAGCCGGTAAGTGGGGGCAGGTGCGAGTTGCTTCTTCGAATCCATTGGTATAGAAACCGGCTTCCCTGCCAGTAAGTTTGTGTGATGAACTCGTGCGTAAGTCGACGGTAAAGGTTTCCCAGTGGAAGGTCTGGAAAGACGATCCCGGGGAACTCGGTGGTGGGGGTAAAAACCGGGAAAAATTGTGCGGAGAAATCGTGGACACCCTTCTCTCGAGCAATCTCATGACCTGCATTCGTCAGGAGAAAAGAGTGGATGATGAGTTCTGTGTTTTCACATGCCAAATTTGCTCGGTCGAGGACGCCCACCGCAAGAGGCACGACGAATTTTGACATTACGCGGATCATGCGCAAATAATTCCTGCCAGCCTTGTCCACAAGTTCCTGGACAAGTCTGGCAGGGTCACCCGGTAACCCAATGAAATCAATGCCATGAGAGGTGACGAGTTGTTCGAACCCTGCTGGTGCAGCCATGCGAACGCCATGACCTGCACGCATGAAGCCTACTCCGAGGCCGACGAACGGCTCCACATCTCCGCGCGATCCATAGGTTAAGAGTGTGATTCGCATCTAATGTTTCCTAGGCGACACTCTGGAAGGGCTCAGGTATAGCTAAACAGTTACGGGGATCCTTCTCCTGCTGACTCTTGTGGTTCATCATCACTTCGAAGGTCTTCAATATCTGTTCGTCTTTGGACAAAGACAACCCAGATATTGTTATAGAGGTATATCTTCAAATTCAGTCAGAAGCCCGTATGCGACTCCCACCATAGTCGGTCCAGTATGAGCACCAAGTACAAGAGACATGGGACCAATCGGCAGCCATGTGCAATCGAATAGTTGGTCGATAAGCTCACGCAACATGGCTGCACCTTCGGGGTTGAATGAGTGGAGCACCTGCACTCTCAAAGCGCTGCCGGGCTCATGCTGTTTGGAAATTAAATCCACCAATCCACTAACGGCGCGCTTGAAGGTTCTCGTCTGTCCATGTTGCACATAGGTCCCATTTACTTTTTCCACACCAATAAGCGGCTTGATATTCAGCGCTCTGGCAATTATTCCCTTCATATGACTGATACGTCCACCATGGATCAAGTATTTTAACTCTTTCAGCGTGTATAGGCTTTCACTGGCATTCCCGATACGCGCCATCAAGGCCAGGACCGCGTCCATCAACCAGCCTGCTTTGAATGCTCTGGCCGCCGCTTCCACCTGCCATCCCGCTGCAGCGGATAACGTCTTTGTGTCGATCACCGTGATATTGGCTTCGGGAACGAGGTCTGCGCCCGCTTTGGCGGAGTTGAATGTCCCGCTTAGACCTGAGGACATATGGATCGAAAGGATGTCCGTGTCCGTTGCTGCTATTTTCCTGTAAATATCCGCAAATTCTCCGGCGGAGGGCTGAGAAGTTGTTGGTAGGTTTCCTGAATTTTCAAGTAATGGGTAGAAATCCTCTGCTTGGATATCCACCCCCTCTCTATAGGATTTTTCATCAAGTGTCACTATTAGAGGAACAACATGGATGTTCAGGGAGGATTGTAGGTCCTTAGATAAGCTCAGATCGGTTCCGCTATCCGTTACGATTTGCATCACATCATCTCCTAATTCTTGTTTACAAAGAGAAATATGTAAGTACTTGAAAGCTATTAGCAGGGTTCAAATCAGAGAACCAGCGATGAGGGCTAAAGGGGGTGTTGCAGGTCGGTTTCCCACTTTGATTGCCGTTCAATTTGCTTGCTATTTTCAAAAAGAACAGGAAAAAAAAGTTGAAAGGCGATCTATCGCCAGGTCGTGTGTTACTTATACCTGTTGAAGGCTCAGTTCGTCATAGTATCGATATACCCATCGGTTAGACCACCCCATCAAAGTAGTCTGGCGTATGATCTCTTGCACGTCATGACGGGTTATCTTGACCTCATCGCGTATGACTTCGATATTGGTCCGACATACGCTTAAGGTTTTTACTGCGAAGAATAGTGGCCACATGCAAGCCAAGCGAATCCGCTGCAAGTGCCGAGGGAAGGCAGCGATGTAGGCCAGGCTATGGTGTAAGTGTTCCTCAGCTTTTGCCGAGAGCATATTCACAACATGGAAGGCTTTATCCTCATAATGGGGAGAGAAGAACTGGTCGCGAGTTATCCCAACTTGATCTAGATAGGAGCGCGGCACAAATACCCATCCGCGCTCGTAATCCTTACGCAATCCGCGGATGATATTGACAGTCTGCAAACCCAGACCAAATTCTCTGGCCAGAGGGAGTAATTCATCTTTATGCTGCCAGATAGGGGATGAATACCATGCGAAGATATCGGTCAGTAGATAACCAACCTCCCCGGCTACTTGGTGCATGTAGTCATCCATCTCTTCGATAGTCTCAATGAAAGGCCCTTGCCGCTGCCAACGCGCCATTCCCAATGCCGACTGGGCACATCGATGAGCCATGAATTCTTGGAGCTCCGGAGGCATTAATCGCAAGTCTTCGATTAGATCATCCGCATGCTGAGCAACATACACCTCGGGGTCAGTGCTATCCAGGTTGGTGATTCTCTCAACAAGCTCCTCAGCCCGAGCATTGCCTTCCAATATTTGAGCCCACAACTCAAGCAACATCACCTTCTGACTGACGTCTAATTCAGCGTGGTCTTCCAGACAATCGGAGACGCGAAAAAGTAAGTAGGCGAGACCTACGGAATCCTTTAATATCCTGGGAAGGAATCCAATAGATAAGGCAAATGTCCGGCTTACCTTATCAAGCATCTGTTTGTGCTGGTCCATGGACCGATCCTGCTTGGTTTAAAATCGTACCTTAAATCATGTATTTTGGGAATTAGAATTGTAGCTGCACGGGCTGGCCTTGCGCAAGTGGGAAGGCATAGGAAGTAGTTACTACTCTTGGTCTATCATCCAATATTACTAGGGGGTAGGTTTTGTACTAAAACACAAGAAGGGCTTGGACGAAAGGCAGGTCCAAGGATTCTACTTTATCACCCTCAATGAGGGAGGCTATGGAAGATATCAGTGTGTTATATATATGGGTTGTCTTAATGTTATTTTTCCGAAAGGCACCTTATTAACAAAAAAGAGTGAGGAAATTAGAGCTGTTTGAACTGAGCCACATCCAGCACAAAGACTGTGGCGCGAGCCTGTTCTAGGCTATCTGAATCGGCTACGTTCGTACGGATGATCTCCAGCGCACTCTCAATATTTCCTTCATCGGTACCTATGAGCAGAGTTACATTACCTTGTCTCAAGAATCCGCCGGTCGATGCAACCCGCGTTACGCGAAAATCGCCCTCAACAAGTGCACTAATTACGGGTTCACAATCTTTCTTTCTAAGGATCGCCATCATGAGTTTCATTGCTAGATTACCTCGCATCTTTCGATATCGAAAACAAAGATTGTTGCTCCCTTAATCTCTACACGGAGAGGTTCACCAAACATAATCCCAGGCATACCCTTCGGTTCTGTGACATATTCAACCTTGGTCCGCCCCGCGTTATTCAAAGCTTCCATGGCTTGATGGAGTTTCCCCTCTGGAAGACCAACAATCAGTAAATGATTTCTCTGTCGCAGGAAGCCCCCCGTGCTCTGGATTCGCGTCGTTGGGAGATTCCGAGTAGAGAGAGAATTAGATACAGTCTCAAGATCACGATCTTGTACGATCACCATCATCAATTGGCAAATATCCCCTTCGAATTGCTCATCAAAGGCTTGCTTGCTCCATTCTTCAGTAGTTGTGTCCAGTGCAATATCAACCTCTGCTACTAGCTGTTCATAGGTATCCTGACTGACCACGCCATCCGAGCGGAGCGTCGACAGCGTGTTGCGCTGAGCACGAAGCGATTCGCGTCGAGCGGTGATTAATTCACCCGCCTCAAGCTCCGGAGCGCTTTGAAGCGCCTCCTGGACGGTGGAGGTCAACGCCTTCACGCGCTCCAGTATGGTCGGGTGAATTTTCTCCCAGGTGTGGTCGGAAACCAATCCTATCCGATGCAGCCGTTCCACGTGTTCAAATCCGCTTCGGGCCGCGATGGCCCTTGCATGCCTTTTTTGATATTCGATTTGCGCTTCACTGATGGTGATCAATCCGAGCCTGTTTAGCAAGCTCTCCATCGTTATCCCCTGAAACAGAAGCGTGAACAATACGACGCTGAAGGCCATCAATGTCAAAGTGTTGCGGTGTTCACCCATCGCAGTGGGAAGACTTAACGCCAGCGCCAGTGCAATCGCGCCGCGTAATCCCCCCCAGAATAGTACATGCCGCCACTTCGAGGGAATGCTTCGGCCGAAAGATGTGAGGCCATAGATGCTAATCGCCCTGGCGACAAGAACCGCAAGGATGGCCCATAACCCCAGCACCCGACTTTCCCACAACGCGCTTACCTCGATTTGTAGACCGATGAGGAGAAATACAGCAGAATTTACCAGGAAGGTGACGTACTCCCAGAAGTTGAAAACGACGATCCTCGTCGTAGGAGACATCCCCCTCTCACCGATACTCCCTGTGACTAACCCTGCTGCCACAACTGCTAACACTCCACTGACGTGAAGCTGCTCGGCGATCAGGTAGGCGCCGAAAGCAAGGACAGTTGTAAGTGTTGTTTCGATCAGGTGATCATCGACCATGGCGATCAAACGGGATACCACCCAACCCAGCCCGAGGCCAACAACGACGCCCCCGCCGCTGACGAGAATGAAATCTAGAAGCCCATCAATAACGTTGAACTCCCCGATTAACAATGCTTCAAGCGCCAGACCGAAGAGCACAATCGCGGTTCCATCGTTAAAGAGGCTTTCTCCCTCGAGCAGAACCTCCAATCGTTTTGGCACTCCTAATTTTCTGAAGATGGCAATAACGGAGACCGGATCTGTCGCTGCGATCAGTGAACCGAAAACCAGGGCAACTCCTAATGGCAGCCCAGTTCCGACAGAAATGATTCCACCAACGATGATGGTTGAGATGATTACACCAACAATTGCCAGCAATGCGATTGTTGGTGTATCTCGTTGAAGCTGCCGGAGGTCAAGGTGAAAAGCCGCTTCAAACAGGAGCGGAGGTAGGAAGAAAAAGAGGATGATATCGGATGTCAGCTCAATTGGTTGGCTCGTACGGAAGGAAAGGGCGATACCGACGAGGACTAATAATACAGTTGAGGGAATACGAAAGCGGCGCACGACGACACCTACGAAAGAGACAATCAGCAGTGCGCCCAGGATTAGGAATTCTAATTCGACGAGATCAATAGTGTTTTCCATGTTAATAAATCCACGCTTCTCTCAGATCCAGGTGTAGATGCTGAGTCGGGAATTTAAGATTATGAGTCTGCACCTTTACCGACCTGACAAACGGTAGCCTTGAGTACTGTATCATGGAATAGTGTAAACCGGTCATATCACAAAACTGCGAGATTTTGGTCAGCGACAGACGTGAAGTCCTGCCTTCAAGTTTCACGTGCCAAGACCAAGGAAGTCCAAGGTGCGGGTATTGACCATCTCCGCATACTCATAGATGAGGGCGTGACCTGCGTCAGGACGTAATCTCGATTTCTGTGGCGCGTAGTTTAGCGCAGCAATGATATTTTCGCACAACCCAGGCTTATGACCAAACCCAAGTTGATTAATATTAGACCGGAATCGAGTTGTGGTGTGTGTGCTTGCACAGGAGGATGGTTCGTACCTTTATCCAAACAGGGATGGTTTCTAAGCCCGCGTCACCCCAATCGGAGTGTCACGGCATCAGGTACTACGCAGGTTTCAAGGCATTCCAGACATCGAACGCACTCAGCGCTACGAATATTTTCAGGGATGCCGGGAATACCAACCGGGCATTCTGCTTGGTAACGATTGCAATACGTGCAGCGATCACGATCGATAACCACCCGCAGGGGGGAAATCTTATTGAATACAACGAGCATTGCACCCAATGGGCAGAGGTATTTGCACCAGAAGCGTTTCACAAGCAGCGATGTGACGATAAAGACGAGTAGGACACTTGCCAGAAGGGGGGTCGTCAGTTGAAAGCTAACAAGCGCCCTCGCCGGGCAGATATCGTGTAAGGGTGGACATACGCTCATTGTGCTGGCAATCAGAATTACGGCTAAAACCAGATATTTTGAATAGCGGAGCCATCTATCAACGCGGGGCGGGAATTGTGTGGGGAAACGCGCTTTGCTCCTCTTGCCGCGGATTTGTTTTTTTCCCGCCGCTCAAGCGGCGTGCCCACCCGGCGAACATATCCTGTAAGGTTCCAATGGGACACATCCATCCTCCGCAAAAGGCGCGGCCGGCTATTAACGAGACACCCAGAAGGGCAAGCAGGACGGAGAAATTGAGCGGGTTTGTTGTCATGAGAGTTTGCCCTGTAGTTACGTAAGCCCAGAGGGTTTCCACCCCGCCAAAGGGACAGAAGGCGTCGAAAACTCTGCCCCTGGATGATTCTCCGGGGAGCATATGGCGGAGACCAATCAAGAACGTCCCCGCGACAAAAAAACCTTGCATCAATCTTCGAGTTTGGGAAAGATGACATTGATTCTCAGGGCGTGTTGTATTCATCGTATGAGAGTAGTTAAGCCTCAGCGCGCTGGGACAAACCCAAGTATTATGCCAATCACCATGAATATAACCAATGCGGAAAGGATGATTACCGGAAATAAAAATTTATTAATTTTCATCAAGGATGGTCCACCTGGTGCCTGGCTAATGGCTCTGTAGAAATCCCTTCTTGGTTTTCAAAGGGGATATTGTGAATATTATCGCGAATGGCGCCAATGATCTTTAACCAAAGGCAACATCATGACTTAAGGGTTCAGGCGAGCCGGCAGTGAGGGGATATTCTATTTATCGTAGCAATTTTGTGGATAAGATTGTTCTACACCAAATACAGTGGAAAGATGCCAACATTGTTTTTTAAGAGTTGAGAAGCTCCGCTTTCGGTCGAAGCCAGTGCCTTGCAGTCTGAACCTAAACCTCCCGCAGGTTTTAAACCGAGGGAGGTTAGACTCACAGGAATGGCAAAGCTAATACTCGAGAATTACAATGCGAGCAAGAATTCATCAAGCCGGGTTCGGGCCAGTCTAAAGAAAAATCCGGCCATGATTAGTGAAAACTTGAAATCTACGGGACGTAGGGAACAAAATGGAAATATTCTTCCTTGAGAATTATTCCATCACCATCCGTAATCCTAAGGTAAAACATGTTGTCATCCTTAAATGCTTTGACCAACCAATCAAAGTGGAAGTGTACTTGGAAATATAATCCAGCTCCGCTCACTTCCCCTTGAAAAGCATGTGAATTTTCGAGTGCGTATTCACCATCTTCTCGATAGGGGAATAGCCTGATCGCGAGTTCTTCTGTCAACGCTTCCATTTCAGACGTTGTGGTTATTCCGGTTGCTTTGATTAAATCAAATATATAGGACAAACGATCAAGGCCCCCCTGAGGTTCCTTAATAGTAATAAACTTCCCCTGATGCGCAAATATCCCAGTATCCTCAATAAATAAATTGGGATAGCCAACAGCTACTCCTTCCGCAACGGCTTGGTTGAGATTTGCTGGAAGCGGTGAGAGACCCATGGAAAGATAAAGATCGTCTTGCCAGGACACCTCTCCCGCTGCATCCACAATTTGATAGACAAGATCTCGATGATTACCAAATTGATTTCGTATCTTTTCCAGGGGGGGTTCTACGTAGAACGTGTATAGTTGGTCTCGGGGGTCTTTGACATCATCGAGAACGAGAGCCACCTGATCAGAGTAGACAGCATCCGCCTGGCGCTGATACATATAAACTCGCCACCCCGAACTTAATTGACCTTTCTGGAATGAAGTAAGTTGGTGGTTAAGGGCGGCACCGCCCAACTGTACCATCAGGCGATATTGACCATCCGGGTGATTCTTCGGGTAACCGCGGGCTTTGGTAACTGCCGGATACAGGGCAGATACATCCACAGTTGGTGTGGGCGTAAGCGTGAGGATGTGGACGTAGGATGTTGGGATGGGGGTTTTTGTAGGAGTAGCTGGTAAAAACCACCAGGGAGTTGGATTGACAGGCAGACCGAAGTAATCTTCTGCCTGCTGGATGCTGTTCTGAGATAGTGTCTTGCCATCCGCTGTGCGACCCGTCGGAGCGGATATTCTAGGCCAGGCTTGGGGTGGGAAAATATCATAGATGCTTACTCCACCCGCAGATCCATATGTAGGCTTTTGAAGTTCAACGTTCCATCCCTCTTCCTGTTTCTTCAATGTCAATGCAACCGGAACAGAGATGCCTGTTCCACGTCGCAAAACATCACAATCCTTATAGAATTCCTGACATCGAACTTGCAGATAAGCCTTGATTGTTCCATCTTTATCGGTTTGTAAAGGCATGAACAATTCATAAGAACAGAAGGGTTCCCCGCCAAAGCTAGCAATTCCTATACGATCTATCAGCGCCAATTGAATGACTTCGGCGGTAATCGGATCTTCGATAGCGGGTGGAAAGAGAGTGCCGTCATCTGCCAGCGATGTGGGGGTCAAGGATGGCGTAACCCTGAAAGCGGGTGGTGTTAATGTGGAATACGAGGTGGCAAAGGGGGTGGGTTCTATGATCGCTACATCTAAAGCCACAGTAGGCGTGGCTTTGGGGCTGTGTAAACCCGGCGTGCAGCTTGTTACATTGACCGCCAAGCAAAGGAGCGTTATTGCCAATACATCGCGTGTATGTATGTTTTTAATCATGAATGACTCTTTGGTTGATAGCTGCCCATTTATCATTAAAAGGTGATCGCCCACAGAGCAGGGAAAAATATTCAGAACAGTCGGTGTATTTTATTGCTAGAGCAATTATCGTGGACACGATTCGATTCAATGCCGATTTCAGCGTACACCATCACGAGGACAAACACAACGGGTGAACGAATTACCCTACACAGGGCGTTGCTGGCTGACAAATTGGTTCTAATACCTGGGATCTGAGCCCTGTTAGATCCATGCCTTAATGCAGGAATCTACTCTCAATTTGTGAATGAGTGAGATTGTTTACCGTCAAATTACCGTCAAAACAGGTTCAAAATGTTCTTAGTGTCTTATAAAAAAGAAGATGTAGGGAATTTCACACAGGAAATCCCTACATCTTTCTGCGCCCCCGGCGCGATTCGAACGCGCAACCAACTGATTCGAAGTTTCAAAAAGTTCCGTCCACCCCGTATATAGAGTGCTAAGGCGTCTACCCACCCCCATATATAGGGGGTAAATTGTCCAAGGTGTCCACTGTTTCTATGGTGTGGTGAGCATTCTGCACCGGAACAGCACCGGAAGTGCAACAGAATCAAGTCGAATTCACATCAAACCGAAATTAGGAAAGGCGACTCGAAAACCTCTGTCCAATTGGGAACGCTAACGTCGTAGTTACAACTCCCATGACGCCTGGCGGATCGGATAAGCAGCTGGCACAGATGCAAAGATCTCACAGAAATCCTCGACACCTTTCTTGACAGCTCCCTTTGGGACGGATAGAATTACCAGCACATATATATAAGTGTGGGTATAATTATCCGACGAAAGGGGAGAGTAATCTGTCAACGGAAATCCGATTTGAAAAAGCCAAGCGTGTCTTCCGCCAGCATGGTGGTGTGATGCGTACTCGTGAAGCAATTCGCCTGGGGATCCATCCGCGCACGCTCTATGCGATGCGCGATGAGGGGGATCTTGAGCGGCTCAGCCGAGGGCTTTACCGCCTCGCAGAGATGCCCCCGCTTGGCAATCCGGATCTGGCGACGGTGGCTCTGATGGTTCCCAAAGGTGTGATCTGCCTGATCTCGGCGCTGGCCTTTCACGACCTTACTACTCAGATTCCGCATTATATTTACCTAGCTCTTCTTAGGGGTACGGAAGCTCCAAGGCTGGAATATCCTCCTCTCCGTCTATTCTGGTTTTCCCCTAAGCCATATGCCGAGGGAATTGAAACGCACCGGATGGATAGCGCTCCCGTGCGCGTATACAGTGCGGAAAAGACGCTTGCTGATTGCTTCAAATACCGTAACAAAATCGGGCTTGATGTTGCCCTCGAAGCCATCCAGCTGTACTTTGAACGGAAACCCGTCAAGGTTGACGAGCTCATGCACTATGCAACTGTATGCCGCGTGAGGAAGGTCATGCGACCCTATGTTGAGACACTGCTATGAGCCGCTCGGCGCCCAAGAATCTGGAAGCCTCCATACATCAACGACTACTCAATCAGGCACGGGAGAGTGGACGCCCGTTCAACGAGCTGCTCCAGTACTTCGCCATCGAGCGGTTCTTATACCGGCTATCTCAATCGCCTCATCAGAAGAAGTTCGTTCTCAAAGGAGCGCTGATGTTTACAGTTTGGCAGGCACCACCAGCGCGACCAACAACAGACATCGATTTGCTTGGTCAGATGGAAAACCAAGTCGAGACGATTGTCGCTATTGTTCGTGATATCTGCAGCCAGAAAGTCGAGCCTGATGGGCTCAATTTCGACCCGGAAAGCGTGGAGGGGAAGCGCATTGCCGAAACCGCTGATTACCAAGGTGTGAGGGTATCCTTCCGAGGCGGCTTGGGCAACGCGAAGATCTTCATGCAGCTTGATGTTGGATTTGGAGATGCCATATACCCTCGAGCAACATCTGTGAAATACCCCACGCTTCTTGATCTTCCTGGTCCACGTCTGCGAGGCTATACCCGGGAAAGCCTTATCGGCGAGAAGTTCCAAGCGATGGTCAAGCTTGGCTCTTTGAACAGCCGTATGAAGGATTTTTACGATATCTGGTTCCTCTCCAGATATTTCGACTTTGATGGCCCTAAGCTCTCGATGGCTATCAGCAAGACATTTAAGCGCCGGAAGACAGAGGTGCCTTCAAGCCTGAAAGATCTCTTCAAACCTCTCATGCGGGATCCAGCAAAGGCAACCCAGTGGCGGACGTTTGTCCACCGCAATCGATTGCAAGAGGTCCCGGAGACGCTAGGCGATGTATTGTCCCTTATCGTGGAGTTCTTGGATCCAGTTGCCCGATCTTTGAAGAGTGGCGTTCAGTTCGATGCGACTTGGCAAGCACCCGGACCTTGGTTGTAAATCAGCCCCCGATGAATCATTTCACCTATTCGCTTGCTGCACATGCTGATTGAGTTGAACGCAAACCTAGAAACCATTGCAGTTATTTGCCAATAATGGCTAAATACTGCAATGGAATTCGATCTCCTGGTACGAGAAAACCTGCTTCGGATTCTGGAGTAGCGATGGAATTCCAATTCCTTGAACAATACGCAGGAATGAGGTTTCAACCCGTCGTGCCGGACCTTAACCTAAGCCCGTTAAGCCAATCGTATCGAGGGTACCCGAGACGGCATGATGGAGGTTACGCATGGAACGAGTAGACTTTATGACGAACGAAAGCGGCGATGATCTGATTGTCTCCTTCGCGCTGTCCCAGGGGGAGCCGGGAGAAATCCGCAGTCTGATCCTGCTGCGCACACCCAAGTACGAGTTCCTGCTCGACGAGTCCGAGCGCGGCGTGAGCTTCTCCGATGAGGCTCACTGGGAGGAAGGGGATTGGCTGCGGTCGATCGATTTCTCACGAGAGATCGTCCGGATTGAGACTCAACATCATGAGTACACCCTCGATGTCAGCGGGGTAGAGGCGTGCGAATTGAAGCAGGCGGAGAGGATTCTGCGAAAGATGAATTTCGACGATGCATTCATACTGAGGATTGTGTGACTTCCAGCAGCGGTTACTTTTCACTAAGGAGAATGTCATGAGTGACTCATGGAGGGATGATCCCACAAAGGTAATGCCGCCGCCGGAGGCGCTGTCAGTGGAGCCGCGCGGCGATGACCACTGGGAGTTCGTCTACCCGCGGCTGACGCTGACGATCTATGATTTCTTCGAAGACGCCATTGAAGCCTGGAGAGTGGGCGATGTCGAATTCGCAGAAGGCCGCTACCGCCGGCTCCTTTCCGACTATCCGGAGTTCATCGACGTCTACCACCATCTGGCGATGCTTCTGGACGAAGCCGGCCAGGAGGCGGAGGCTTTCGCGCTCTGGCAGCACGTCGTAAAGATCGGCCTGGAATGTTTGCCCGAAGAAATCCACTCAGGATCCGGTTCTCTGCCCTGGCTGTTCCTCGACAACCGGCCTTTCCTGCGCGCATATCACGGTTTGGCGCTGGAGATCTTGGAGCGGGGCGAGGTAGAGAAAGCCCTGGAAGCATTCTTGAGGCTGCTCGCCTGGAATCCCAACGATAACCAGGGGGTTCGGGCGCTCGCCGTCGATTGCTGCTTTCGACTGAAGCAGCCGGAGGGGGTTCTGGAAATCTGCGAACTCTTCCCGGAGGATGGGATGGAAGGGGTTCTCTTCGGACGACCGCTGGCACTGTATCAGGTCGGAGAGATCGAACGGGCACGAGAGATGCTCGCTGTGGCCGTCGAATTCCTACCCAATGTGGCACAGGAGCTGATTAAGACGCGCCACAGAAAGCCCAAGGACATGCGTCCCGATAGCATCACCTTTGGCGGCGAAGACCAGGCCTACCTCTACTGGAAAGTGCATGGACGCTACTGGGAGGAGACCCCCGGCGCGCTCGACCTGCTGCGCGAGGTGTTGGGTGACCTGCCCGATCAGGCGACCTGATGCAGGCACGCCAGGGATGATGATTATCCTGACCACGGGCAGGCTTGCAGCAATACACAGAGACCATCAGCGATTGGGAGAACGTAACTTTGCGCTTGGATAACTTGGACGAAATTGTCGATCCGCTGGTCTTGCTGCGAGGTCAAGCGTACCATCAAGAGGGGCGCGCCACTGCGCTGGAGCAGGCAGAAGCAAAGGCGTGGACGGCCGAGGTCGAAGGAACGGATCTTTACGATGTCCAATTCAAACTAGATTCCGAAGGTGATTTTTCCTGCAAGTGCACTTGCCCATACGATTGGGGACCGATCTGCAAGCACGTGATCGCCGTCCTATTCGCGATCGAGGAAGCTTATCCCGAAGCCTTTTCCGGTGTAGCGATCCAGACCCCGCAATCGAATTCAGACGAGGTGCGTGCGATTTTAGAAAGCATGCCGCCCGAAACACTGGTGAACATCCTTGTTGATTTAGCGGAGGACGACCGGGCGATCAGCCTCGACATCCGGGCGAGATTCGGTGAGGGTGCGCCTGATAAGGCTGTCTACATACGTATGGCGCGCGAGGCGCTGCGGCTCGGCCAGGACCGGTATGGTTTCATAGACTACTGGGGGGCATCGAGAGCCTACCATGGATTGGATTCTCTCCTGTCCCGCGCGGGAACGCTGCTCAGGGAAGGGCGGTCGGAAGGAGCGGTGCCAATCGCCCAGGCCGTGTTCGAGATGACGGCTAAGGTATACGAGAACGCCGACGATTCCATGGGGGCGCTGGGCGACTGTATCGGCATCGCCCTCAATATCCTGCGCGAAGCGAGCGTTTACATCGGAGAAGAGCAGCGGCGCGAACTGTTCGATTACTGTCTGGCACTGGCTCCTATCGATCCCTACTGCGATTTCGGATGGGGCTGGGACCTGGCGGGAATCGCTGCAGATTCGATCGCCGGTCCGAAGGAAAGATCCCGATGTTTCGCGCTGCTCGAGGCCATGGCGGAACGGCGCGCGGACGAGGGGACTGGCCTGCGTTACCACATCGCCAACCATGACCGCGAGACGGCCGCCCTCATCAAGCTCTCCGTCGTCGAGCGGGAGGACGGCGAAGAGGCAGCCCTGCACTTCATCCAGGATCACATCCACCTGCACACCTTCCGGCAGCGTTTGATCCAGCATCATCTGGG
>DAOUEQ010000112.1:0-25813 GCA_034430395.1 Anaerolineales bacterium
ACGAAAACCCTTGATGTCTGTGGAGAGATCTGCCCATATCCTGCTGTGAACACGATAGCTACATTGAAGAAGATGGGGAAAGGAGAAGTGCTTGAGGTCTTACTAGATTATCCACTCTCCGTTGAGCGCCTTCCACGCAATGCGACAAAATGGGCTCATAAGGTGTTGTCGATCGAGAAAATAGATGATGGTTCAGCGCATCGAATCCTGATAGAGGCATTTGGCTTGAAGTGACGTGAAACGCTTCTTGATATATTCGCTCATCGCAGGCAACTTCATCATTGTGAGCACTAAGCAATCAGCTATCTACTGTCCGATCGATATATGGAAGCGACAAAAACGAAAATAGAAACTTTTATAGAAAAGGAGAATAGACCATGAGTGAAAACAATGGACCAATGGTGATCGTTTGCAACAGCGATTCGACAGGTGTCATGCCGACCTTCATATTCGGTGCTTCAGGCGTGGGGATTGGCGAAGACGTTATAATCTTCTTCTGCCCATCTGCCGCGAATGTGCTCTTGAAGGGTGAGTTGGAGAAGTTCCAGGGCAAGAAGGGACTCCCAGATCCAATTGAGCTTTTCAACACGATCTTGGACGAGGGCGGCAGGATCATCATGTGTGAACTGGCTCTCGAAGCCAATGATATCAAGGTAGAGGACATTCGCGACGAGAGAATCGAGATCCTGAAGGCGCCTCCCTTCCTGCTCGATGCTCAAGGAGCGGGTCTAACCTTCACCTTCTAACCCCGCACATCTCTTACTCGATCGCATCTGTGATCGATGAGAGTACATCGAAACAAATATCGGTCGACGTAGTACGGTTTCATCACAGCGGGACCGTTTATGTCGACCGTTGTTCTTTTTATACTACCCAGGAATCCACCTTATGGGTGGACTAAGCATCTTTACCTTAGAGCATGAATTTCTTGATTTGCTACATCTTCAGCAAGGTTTTAACCTTCTGGACCAGGTCGTCAGGATCGATCGGCTTATCGACAAATTCTTCCACCGGGAGGTAATCTTCCGTCGGTCCAAATCGCATTGAAGTTGTGCTATGAATCGAGGTGAGGATCAATATCGGGATATCTCTAAACGCATAATACTCCGACGTGGGATCTTCGCTCCTTAGCATGAGCGAGATTTGAAATCCCTCCGTCGTAGTATCCATCATCACGTCTAAGATGATTAAATCTGGACGCTGAGTTCGGATCCTCGCCAAGCATTCCGTGCCATTTTTGGCTTCGATCACCTCGTGACCCTCCGCCTCCAAGCACAGGCGTGTGGACATCACGACATCTGGATCGTCATCAACGACTAATATCTTTGCCATCATCACATCCCTCACTACTTAAATGCATTCATCAGCAGGCGATATCAGACACATTTCACGTTTATCATATGCGCGGAACAGGAAATACACGGATCGTAAGCGCGCACCAACATCTCAAGCGACATCGTCATCTCGTCCGGCGTACAACCGAGCTGCTGTGGAACTAAAGCGCGCATATCCCCTTCGATATTGGCCAGGTTCTGAGCAGTTGGAATGACGCAATTCGCAGCGCTCACGAGGCCATCCTTGATCTTGTAATGATGGTAGAGCGTGCCGCGCGGCGCTTCACACGCGCCCACACCCTCACCAGAAGAACGGGCGGCGGGCGCCGGATCCTCAGGCATAATGCCTTGATCAAGCAGCTGCTTAATGAGACTGATCGCACACTCAGTGCAATGAACGATTTCTATGACCTGAGCTACTGAAATCATGTAGGGATTGACGCAACCTGGTGTGAGTCCGAGCGCAGCAGCGGCAGCCTTAGCATTGGGATGGAGCTTGTCGTGGTTTAATTTATAGCGCGCAAGAGCACCAACCATAAAGGATTGGCGTTGATGACGGGCGTGTTTCGCAGTGGAGTGATCGACCATGTGTTCATTCGTCATGGATCGATACTCCTCTAACGGCCACGAACCTCCCTCCGTGCTCGTGATCTCCCCATCGATGAAACAATACTCTTCCTCAGTATGGAGAGCGAGATACTCTGTCTCACGTTCAAAGCCTGGCAGTTGACAACCCTGGATTAGCTCCACCGTATCATCCAGGTCCGTTCGCATCGCCTCCAATCGTTCGCAAAGGGATTCGAGCACATCAGCAGACGGGAGATGGGTAAATCCGCCGACCGCCATGGCGATGGGATGCGTATGCCGCCCACCGATCGCAGCGCATAAATCTCCTGCTACATTCTTCATGCGAAGCGCTCGTTCTACGACATGAATATCCGTTTGTGCAAGAGAAATCACACTCTGCACACCAAGGAGATCCGGCGCGACGAGCATGTAGACATGAAGGATATGACTGTCCAGCATTTCGCCGAACAAATTGAGTTTTCGCAGTCGCTTCGTCTGCTTGCTTGGCTCAACCCCAAGCGCTTTTTCGACCGCTCTCAAAGACGTCGTCGCGTGTGTAACGGCACAAATTCCACAGATACGAGACGAAAGATGCGATGCTTGATCATAGGGTCGTCCGAGCAGCATTGCCTCGAAAAAACGAGGCGCCTCAACGATCTCTAAATCGCACTTCTCAAGCTTTCCTTTGCGGACATCGACGACGATATTGCCATGCCCCTCTACACGTGTGATATGGTGTACGTCGATCTGCAAGGTTTGTGACATCTCTGCTCCTTCAAGCTTCCATATCGCTTGTTGCGATCTGGTTGGTCAAGAAAAGGCCCATCTTGGCTTGTATGCTCGTTTCGTTGAGACCATTCTCGGAAAGAACTTCTCGAAGAGAAGCCATATTCGGATGTGGTATCAGCCCCCTGCACCCTTCGCAACCTACGCCAAAACTGGGGCAAATCGCCCCACATCCTGCTCTCGTAATTGGACCGAGACACGTTTTCCCAAATAGAAACACACAGCCCGTTTCCCTCAACTTGCACTCAACACACACTGGGTAATCGGGAATGTCTGGCACATTTCCCTGGAGCAGGCTTTTTACAGCCCTGACAAATTCATCGCGATCTATTGGGCAGCCCGGTATGAAGGCATCAACCTGAATGAAATCGCTGATCGGTCGTGCCGAGGCAGACTCGTAGACATCTGCCTTCTCCCCATACACATAGGTTTTTATCTCTTCAAGACGATGAGCGTTGCGGATGGCATTCACGCCGCCCAAGTGTGCGCACGCACCGAGGGCGACAACGATTTGAGCCTGATCGCGAATCGCTTGCAGCCTGACCTCATCACTGGGCCGTGTGTACGACCCTTCAACGAGGGCAATCTGATAATCCTGATTTCTCTCGCTCATCGCCTCTCGGAATTGAACGATCTCGACTGCGTTTAATAAATCCATATGACTTTGGAGCAAGTCGAGGACGGTGAGCTGACAGCCCTCACAACCGGCGAAATCGAAGAAGGCTATTTTCGGCTTAGTCGATGACATTAGAGTGCCTCCTCAAGGTGCCGTATCTCGGCGTAGGAGAAAGCGGGGCCATCCTGACAAACATAGATATGATCCATCTGGCAATGTCCACACTTACCGACACCGCATTTCATGCGACGCTCCAGGCTGAGCCAGATATTCCCTTCTGGTATACCCATGCCCAACAGTTCCATCAACACAAAGCGGTACATCACCGGCGGACCACAAGTAATCGCCACGGTATTTCGCGGGGAGACCTGAATATTGGGAAACAGGGTTGTGATCACGCCCACGTTTCCTTTCCACTCTCCATCCGCTTGGTCGACTGTGAGGTGAAGCTCAACATCCTCGCGCGCTGCCCATTCATGGATTTCATCCTGAAAGAGTATCTCCGCGGGCTCACGGGTGCCATAGAGGATGATTATCCGACCATAATTGCTGCGGTCGTCCAGTACCTCGTTGATGACGGAACGCAGCGGCGCAAGGCCCAACCCGCCTGGTGCGAAAAGAATATCCTTTCCCCGAAAACGTTCAAGCGGAAAACCACGGCCGAAAGGTCCCCGAACTCCAACAACATCACCGGGACTGAGCGCGTGCAGTGCGTTGGTGAGCGCCCCGACTCGACGTACACAAAGCTCGAAGGAGTTTTTACTCCTACTCGGAGAAGATGAAATGCTGATCGGAGCCTCGCCAACACCCAGGACTGAAACCTGCACGAATTGGCCGGGTTTATGTTCCAGAGAAATCGGGAAAGGCAGTTCAATCTTAAATACCTTCTCCATCTCGGTCATGGAAGTTATCTCCAAGATGGAGAGCATGATGGGCTGGTAAATCGAGGGCGCCTCTAGAGTCATCTGCAATTCAGTGTTCATGCCAGGCTTTCCTCCTGAGCTTCTACAGACGGAACCCGCCGACGATGGAGCTCGTTGAATGTATCCACCGGTGAGATGTGGACAAGACACGCCTGAGCACATCGCCCACAACCGACGCAGCCTACAACACCATATTTTTCGTTCAGATTTTTCCCTTTACGGAAGAACCGATGGCGCTGCCGGGCAGCACGAGCGTCGCGGAAATCATGCCCTCCAGCGACTAATGCAAACCGATCCAATTGGCAAGAATCCCAAACGCGAAAACGGCCGCCAGAGCGTAAACCGAAATCGACCTCGTCCCTCACGTCAAAACAATAGCAGGTCGGGCAGACAATATTGCACGCACCGCAGGCAAGACATCGTTCTCCAAGTTCTTCCCACACTTTGCTGTCGTAACTCAGCGATAGCAAAGCTGGAAGTTCGGTGATGTCGAAATCAAGGCGGTACATGAAGTGCGACCACTTCTCGCTCATGATTTTATTCAAGCGTTCGAAGTCAGCGCCTGTCGCCTCTCGAATCTCAGTGAAATCCCACAAGAGGTGTAGACCCTTATTAGAGCCAATTTCCAACAGATACTCGTCACCCAGGTCCGTCATATGCAGATCGAACTCATCGGGAATGCTAAGTGTCCCCATGCTCTTGCAAAAGGAATATTCTGAACAGGCGGTAAGGCATTCAAGGCTTACCAAAGTGGTGTTCTCACGACGGGTTTGGTAATGTTGATCGCTCGTGCCATTCTCGAATACTCGGTCCAGGAGTGCGATCGAGTGCATGTCACATGCATGGATACCGAGGATCACTGTCGGTTCATCATCAAACGTCGGCTCAACGATGGGGATATCCCCTATAGCATCGAAATGGAATAGATCCTCGCGCTGGGGGAGCAACACTTTCTTGGGAGGTAGAATCGATGTCGGGTACGACAGATCGATGTCATCAGCAGAGTGAATGTCCCCAAAAATATGCTGAGCTTGCGCGGGCTTGGGTCCAATAATCCTATACCGCGCATGAAGGGTTTCAATCCAGTCTTGCAGAGCGTGTTTGGGTAGTATTTTCGCGATCATGTTGTTCCTAGCTCCGATTTTGCTGCAGGCACTTTCACACCAGCGGGTATGAGGGCAGTGGCGTTGGTATTCATCGCTAGCTGTCCAGGATTGGACTCATCCGCTGGTTTTCCCCCCAAGACGATGGCCAGCCTTTGCGCAATGGCCGGTATGATCTTCCGCATAAGCGGAGAAATCTCCCCAAATTCCACACGTGCGGGCTGGATCCCAAGCAAGGTGGTTTCGCATCCGATTTCGGAGATTAGATACATCGCCAGGATATGAAGCGGCAAAGTGTGTGTGGAAGCGCCAACTCCAGTTACATCTTGGTATGGGATCAAGCGGACCGCTCCAGGAATCTCACCCATCTGCGCGGCGTCGATCATGAGCACCAGATCAGGTGCAAAACGGCGCAGCGCACTGCAGCAATTCTCCGGGGCTGGTCCGGCGCATAAGATCAAGTGTTGTTCACTTGGTTCGATAATAGACTGCAAACGCCTGGAAATGAGAACTCCTGCCGCGTCATCACCCTGCAGCTCATGGCCGATTCCAATGATCGCGACTCGAGGTGAATGCGGGGTCTTCCGCATCCGCCCTAGCTGCTCAGCGAGTAAGAAATCCCAGGATCTATCCATTCTCCTGGCGACTCTCGAAGATAATCTTAAACGAGCTCCGATCTAAAGCCGCCAGTTCCCATTTTTCGTTGGACATCTCCAAGCAGCCCTGACGGCAGCTGTAAACACACTGTGCGCAGAACGTGCAGCGGTCAAGGTAGTAACACAGTTGATATTTTTTTGCTTCCTTATCGAGCACGATCACATCAAGCGCACCGGCCGGACAATCCTTTGCACATAGGCCGCATCCGATGCATTCCTCCGGGTGCCAAATGAGCAAGCCGCGCAATCTTTCCGGGGTTTCACTCCGCTCAAATGGATATCGCTCCGTACTTGGTCGGCTAAAAAGCGAGATGGCTATGTCGCCCAACATTGTGCCGAGTTTCATATCATCACCTCTTGCCACAGGATGATGCCCAACCACTGCACCAGTACGAGTAGAGTGCCATATCTCCACCACAGGCCAACGGTTTGATCAATTCTCAGTCGGGTGAAAAGAGCGTGGATGCCAACGATGACCAGAAGCAGTGCAAGCGTCTTGACCAGGAACAACAGCGGGGTAGCCACACCACCCAGGTAAAATGCGGAGATTAAAGTCAGTCCAAGAACCAACGCCACACCTTTTCCCAGATGGAAAAGCGCCAGCCCCCTCCCGCTGTACTCGGTTAATGAGCCAGCAACAATTTCAGTCTCCGCTTCGGGCGCGTCAAGCGGAGGGATTTCGAGTTTTCCGATAAGCCCGATCAGCGCCACTATAAAGCCAAAGGGTTGCGTGATAAGCAACCAACGCCCATCCGTGTAGCCGACGATCTCGCTAATCTCCCAACTCCCAGCGACAAAAGCCGGACCTAAGAGTGCGAGTAGAAAGGGTGCCTCATACGCGAAGAGCTGTGTCAGCGCGCGCGTTGCCCCTACTAACGAGAACCGATCAAATGTGTTCGCGCCCGCCAAACCCAGGCAAAGCGTCAACAGGCTGAGCAAGAAGATGGTGACGATTAGATCTCCTGGAAAACTGAATACAGACGGAAGACCAGGAAAGGGTACGTAGATCGCGGCTGTTAACACTCCGGCCAAAGCTACGATTGGTAATCCGATAAACAAGCCTGCATCCACTGAGTCTGGGACCACTTCTTCTTTCGCCAGTAATTTGATCGTATCTGCTACGGGTTGGAACCAGCGAGGTCCTACGCGGTTCTGCATGCGCGCCAGAAGCTTTCGATCAATCCACTCATAGGCCAAGCCAACAAGCAGCAGAAACAAGCCTCCTGGGAAGATGAGGAGTGCCGTTAAACTAAGCAGAACGTCCCTTATAGTAGTCGATCCCATATTGCCTCAAAGCCTCCCAAGTCATCAGTTTTTCTATTTTTCGGTCCCGATTCAAGACCACCATGCGATCGTTGCAGGAGAAACAGGGGTCGATGCCCACCAGTATCATGGGGACATCCGCCAGTTGGTGGCCAACCAGTAGTTTGACCACCGACATCATGTTGCAGATTGTCGGCGTGCGCGCCCGTATGCGCTCTGGGGTATCGCTGCCATTGCTCTTAATGAAATAGAAAAGCTCGCCACGTGGGGCTTCGACACGACTGATCGTTTCACCCGCTTTAATCCGCCGTGGCATGCGTGTCGTGAGATCTCCATCGGGCAGTGTCTCAAGGATTTCCAGAATGAGCCGGTAGCTTTCGAAAAGCTCTGTAATCCGGACAAAGAACCGTGCTTCTAAATCACCCCGATTGTCCATAACGATTCGGGCGGGGTACTTATCGTAGACCGCATATGGCGCCTCCACACGGATATCTCGATATACATTCGAGGCACGTGCGGTCGGACCAACCGTGCCGAGCACTTCGGCTTGCGACCTCGTCATGACCCCGATGCCGCGCGTTCGCTGCAGGAACATCGCATCCTTCGTGACGATATGCATATAATGATGCGTCCGCTCTTCGAGAAAGGAGATCGCTTCTCTGATTGCGGTCTCCTGTGCATCGTCAATATTAAATTTGACCCCTCCCAAGACATTGACCGAATAATTAACACGGTTACCACTAAAACCCTCTAACAGGTCCATGATTTTTTCGCGGTCACGCCATGAGTACATGAAAAGTGTGTCAAATCCTGCCTCGTGTGCCGCTACACCAAGCCAGAGGAGATGGGAGTGAATTCGTTCAATTTCAGCCACAATGACGCGGATCGCTTGCGCGCGCGGCGGGACCTCTACCCCTGCAAGCTGCTCGACACCAAGGCAGAAAGCCATGGCGTGAATATGTGAACAGATCCCACATATACGCTCAAGCATATATAAGCTCTGCACCCAGGTTCGACTCTCCACCGCTTTTTCGATTCCGCGATGTGCATAACCAAGCCGAACAACCGCATCTGTGACAATTTCCCCGTCGACAGAAATCAGGAAATGCTCGGGCTCCTTCAACGCGGGGTGCTGCGGACCAATAGGAATAGTGAAGCTTTTTTTCTTAACAACTTCGCTCATCATATCTCCTGCAGTGTGACGGACTGAGAAATCTCTTGATCGGTTACATCCTTCCGCATAGGGAAGACGTCCTCCGGCAAATCATCTGGAAGGTAAAGCCGCATCTTATTGCGCAATCCAATAACTTCAATGCCAAACATCTCGCGGAGCTCGCGTTCGAAGGGCTCAGCGCTTGGTATCACCTCTGTCAGGCTTGGCACGGTTGCATCCTGGCGCGGTACCCGGATACGCAGCGTTATTACGGCTGCCGCGGTGCAGAAATGGTAGAGAATTTCTAGGTCACCTTCATCCGGGCCCAGGTCAACACCTGTAATCGCCGCCAGGTAGCCAAGGCGTATCACTCGCAATCCTACGACAATGGGGATGAGGTCATCCACCGTTGTGAGAGCAACATCTAAACGATTCGGCTCCGGACGATCGGTTTTTGTCTTAAATTCCCACTCTTCCACCAGTTGCCTGGCTTTTGATAGCGCTTCTGCTGTCTTCATCGCGGCTATCACACCTCCGATCCAATCGCATCGATTGAAACCTGATTATCATCACAAACTGTCGGCGCCTGCAGGCTTGAAAGTAATTTGACAACGCCGTCAATAATCGCCTCAGGGCGTGGCGGGCAGCCCGGTATATATGCGTTGACCGGGATAACTTCTTCGATTCCTCCCATGATGTTGTAGCAACCACGGAACACACCACCGGTAAGCGCACACGCACCGATTGCAACGACAAACTTCGGCTCGTGCATTTGTGAATAAATGCGCAACAACCGGTCTCGCGCCTGACGGGTGACCCCTCCAGTACAGAGGAGAACATCTGCATGGCGAGGGCTTGCCTGAAGCTTGACCCCAAAGCGCTCGAGGTCGTAGCGGGGGGTCAGCGTCGCCAGGATTTCGATATCGCATCCATTGCAGGATCCGCTGTTGAAATGCAGCACCCATGGTGAATTAATGCGCGCCCATGTTTTCATCCCAGCTAATAAGTTCTCGAAGTAGTTATCGCGTTGCTCCATATTGCCCACTCCTGCTCTCAACCTAAGATCAATACCAGAAGTACGATGACCAGCCCCCCAAGATATGCTCCCGTCATGAGCGTAAATTGGCCGCTTCCCAATACGAGGACTCCCAAATGAAGGATGGCGAAAAAGAGCGCCAAGACGAAGAAAGGCCTGTAGCCAGGAACGGCACTGCTGGTTGGAGGAGCCTCTCCGCTAGCGTATGTACTCGATTTCATGGGCGAGGCGCTTGCTGGACCTGCCAAACTGCGTCCGAGTCCGTAGAGCACTAAGGTAAATAAGACATAGATCACGATGGCAATTGGCGGGCTAAAGAGGACTTCTCTCATAGCGCTTCAAACCTCCCCACTGCAATTCCGTTTCTGAGGTTCACAAAATATGTTCTTCACAGATTAACCCCCGAGGCTGGCCAGCAATGCAATGCCGGCCGGCTCAGTCAGCCAGTTCATAATCGAAGGCCAGATTCCAATGGCGATAATCCCCAATGCCATGAGCACAAGCGGCAGTTTCATGACAGCAGGAAGCTGTTTCCCTGAAAGCACAATCACGGATGGCTCACAGCGATATACGGCGTTTACGAGCGGTGCGTAGTATGCTAGAGAAAAAACACTGTTGAGCGCCGCAAAAGCGACCACCGCTATAATCCAACCGTTGTGCGTATTTACTCCAGCAACGAAGATCTGCCACTTGGACATAAAGCCGGCGAGGGGCGGCAAACCGGCAAGACTGAACAAAGCAATGCTAAGTGTCAGCGCTGCCCATGGGTACTGCTTCGCGGCTCCAGCAAGATCATCGAATAGGAGCGGGCGATGGTCTCCCATGGAGATATGCAGGGAATAGAGCATCGCGCCTGCAGCCAGGAACGCCAACCCCTTCATCAAGCCATGGGTGAACATATGGAACAATCCTCCCTGCGCTCCGATGACATCGCTCATGCTAAATGCAATCCCTACTCCAACCAGCATGTAGCCCACATGCACAAGACTCGAATAGGCCAGCATTCTTTTTACCTGAGTCTGTCCTAACGCCATCAGGTTGCCGACGACCATATTCAAGATTCCGAAACCCATGAGAAGCGGACCCCAGAATGTCGTTACGCCGGATAATGCTGAGAGCGATCGGAGCATGGCAATAAGCCCTGCTTCGATAACGACCCCGGAGAGCATAGCGCTAATGCCGCTTGGCGCTTGTGAGTGGGCATCTGGCAGCCAGGTGTGCAGTGGAACGAGGGCAGTTTTTACACCGAAACCGATCACAAATAGTATGCCGGCTGCTGACAATGCGGGAGAAGACTGTGCAGTTTGACGTATCAAGTCTAAATTCAGCGTGCCCGTCTCCAACACCACAAGACCGATGGCAAGAAGTACAAGCACAGAACCCGCCGCGCTCTGAACCAAGTATTTGATCCCTGCTTCTAATGAAGTGGGCAGTTCCTTGTAGAATGCAACCAGTAGATAGGAAGTGACGGCCATCGCCTCGAACCATATCCAAAGGTTGAATAAGTCATTTGTACAGCCGAGCCCAATCATCACCCCAATCATCGCCACGAGCATTGCGTAATACTTCTCCTGCCCATCATCGTGAGCCATATAGTGACCAGAGAAGACCACCACGAAGCTGCCCAGCATTAGGGCAATCATCGCCAGCAGCAAACTTAAACCATCCAATTTGAGAGCGATCGAGCCAACAATATGCTTAGAAATCCCGTTCAGCTGCAAATCTTGAGTTGCCAAAACAAAAGCTACCCATGTCGCTGCCAGCGCAAGGAGTGCAGTTCGCTGAGCGAAGATCCCGCGTGCCTTGCCAAGATGACCGATAAAGTAAACTAACGGGGATGTGATCAGTGGCAATACGATAATCCAGGCCCAAACAGGTAAGGTCATATCACACTCCAATAAACAAAAGGGCAAGAAGAACACTCAACATGCCGACGATCCCGAGAATGTTCCAATTGAGCTGTCCTGTCTGTGTGAGATGCAGCACTGCGGAGAGATTCTTGGTCACGTTGATGATCCCCTGGTTCAAATGCTCAAATCCCAGCCCATTCTCAAAAAGCCGGGCGACCGGCCGCAAGGAGTCTTTAATTCCTGCCAAGGATTTCCTCAGAATCCAGATCCCAATCCCCAACGCGATCACAGCAAGGGAGATCCATGTTGCTGGAGCCAAGGCGATTTCCTTTACGAGCTTGAACGTGCCGATGGCATGGACATCGTGAAACGGTAGAGTCTGTGCCATGAGATCGTTCAAGACACCCGCCAGCAGCCATGTTGTGAATACCCCAAAGGAGAGTGCGACGAGAGATACCCGCATCCAGAAAAGTCCATCATGGATTGGTTTTTTCCCTTTCCTCTCCCCATAAAAAACCATGAAGACCATGCGTGACACGTACAAAGCCGTTAGCCCGACGCCCATTAACATGCCGATGTATGCCCACATTGGAGCATGCATAAAGCCCTCTTCGAGGATCAATTCCTTGCTGAAGAATCCATTTGCTACCGGCAAACCGATGAGCGCGAGCGAGCCAATGACGAACACTGTATACACAAAGGGCATTGTTTTCCGGAGACCACCCATCTGCCGCATATCGCGACTACCAACAGCGGGGATCACCGCACCCGCGCATAAAAAGAGTAATGCCTTGAAAATTGCATGGCTGAGTAGGTGGAACTGACTGGCGAATACCGCGCCGACGCCGACTGCAAAGAACATATAGCCGAGCTGGCTGATCGTTGAGTATGCGAGGGCTCGCTTTAGATCGGCGGCAACGAGAGCCATCAAAGCACCCAGTAAAGCCGAGAGCATACCCACAACCAGGACGCTCGTCGTCCACCCAGGTACAACTTCAAAGACTGGAAAAAATCGCGCCACGAGGTATACGCCTGCGTTGACCATGGTCGCCGCATGGATCAGCGCCGAGACCGGGGTAGGCGCTTCCATGGCATCGGGCAGCCAGGTATGCAGCGGCACTTGTGCAGATTTTGCGATCGCCGCGGCGAGGAAGCAGAAAGCGAGCAAGGTCAGCACATTGAATGGCACAACCTCCACTTCCGCTAGAAATGCGCTGATCTGGTAGCTGCCTACATATGAGTTGATGATGAGCGCACCAACCAGCAAGCCGATACCACCCAGTTGAGTTATGATCAGGGCTTTAATGCCAGCTGCGACAGCCTTTGGGTCATCGTTATGGAAGGAGATGAGCGCATATGAACAGAACGCTGTGATCTCCCAGAAAAGGAACATCAGCAGCAAGCTGCCCGAGATGCCCAATCCGGCCATAGCCCCGATGAAGAACATAACCAAGGCGTAATAACGCCCAAGCTGTTCATTGCCCCTCATGTAATCGATGGAGAAAATGACCGCCAGGCTTCCGACGGTGTTGGCGATAACTGCCAGGAGCACGCCGAGAGCGTCAGGTAAAAAAGTAAAAACACCAAAAACGCTCCCCATTGGGATGCTCAGAACGGATTGGTCGCTCGTAAACCAGAGTAAAACGATGGCCGAAATACCTGCTGCGACCGAAAAGATCGACGCTATCGCATGTTGCAGCTTCGGATGTTCATCACCCGTCAGCAATACGAAGAGCGCGCCGATCCATGGAAGACCGATTGTGAGAAGGACCAAGAGTGTAGCCATATATCATCCTCTCAGGGAAGAAAGCTCATTGGTATCGAGTGTGCCAACTTGGCGACGGATTTGGATAGCGAAGGCCATGCCTATGACGGCGACAATGGTGTCGGCGACGATCACGGTTATGGCCATGCTTTGCGTGAGGTACTGTTGACCACTTGCATTGCCTGCCGCAATCAACCCCAAGACCGCCGCCTTTACAAGGATTTGAAGCATGATCACGACTTTGATCAGATTCCTGGTCGTAAGCAGCCCATAGAACCCGGCTGCGACCAACCCGGTGACGCCCAGCAGACAGATATTAATCGGCGAAAGGTTCATCTTTTGGTCTCTTCCTTTTTACAAATCCCGATCTCTTTCTTTATATGTGGCGAACCCGAACCCATCGCCCGATATCAGCTCGACTTCGATTGCGGTTCGATGGGATGGTCTTCCTCTGAACCCGCCAATATTTCCATATCGTGCAAAGCCAGCTCGCGTTCTGCCGCGAATTCATCAACCATGGATTGCTGCAGAGGAGCCTTGGCTTCCGCCAGAATGCCAACGAGTCCTAGCGCCCCAGAATAAATTAGGGCAACCTGGACCAACAGATCGAGGCTGCGATCCTGCCAGAAAACAGTAGCTAAACTCGTTTCAGAGACGGTGGAGATGGATGCTTTGATAGGTAAAACGAAATAAATCAGGAGAAGGCCTGAAAATATTATTAGACCCCAGGCGAGAGGTTTTGGTATAAGCGACCGTTCGCCAATGCCTTCTCCCCCTGCGACGCTGATCGCGAAAACGAACAACACAGTGACCAGGCCCGCCCCTACGCTTAACTCAATTACCGCTACTCGGTGAGCGCCAAGCAAATAGATGACGATAGATATAAGCACACTGACTCCAGCCAGCCAAATTGCCGATCGCAGCAGACTGTCAGCCCGAAGGGATTGGATGGCGGAGAAAATCGCCGCGCCGACCAGTATTCCATAGACCAGGGCCTCTAGCATCGCTCCCTCCAGTATGTCGATCTTCGGTATCAATTATTCAAGACCACTTTACTGCTGGTGTTATGCAAATTTCTAAACTCGCTGCTACACAGAAACGGTAGCCCTTTCTGTCAAGCTGGAAGCATCGATGGAGAAAAAAAGAGTTCTACCGTTTGTAATTGCTCACCTTATTCGGTTTATGCGCAGTATAGAAGGCGGGGGTAACAACAGCGGTCGCAGAGGGGTCACAAGTTGGTAACAAGCTAAGGGGATTTCTACGGGGATTATGCAAAAGGGGGATGTGATCGCGTCGTGATAGATCAGGTCCGTGCGGAAATTAACTAGACTTCAAACGAATAGCCCACTCCAGCAATTGTGATGAGATATTCGGGTTCTGACGGAATGAATTCGATTTTCCGTCGTAAACGGTAGACCAGCTGCTTGAGCATCACCCTGTCTGCCCCTGCCGAACCCCAAACCGAATCGATAATCGAAGCTGCAGCAAGTACCTGGCCGCAGTTCAACATTAATACTTCTAAAAGACGGCATTCTAATTGAGTAAGTTGAATGGAATCCCCATTACCTATGCGCACCTCACTCCTAGCCGGATCTAGTATGTAATTCCCTGCGCTAAGTGGGCCGGGAGCTACGGGAGCGGATTTCGCTCGACGCAGAACAGCTTCAGCGCGGGCTATGAGCTGACGGGGACTGAACGGTTTAACAATATAGTCATCTGCGCCAAGCTCCAATCCTTTCACGACGTCCTCTTCCTCGCCGCGGACGCTAAGAATGATGATTGGGGTATCAGCTTGATCGCGGATATTCTTACAAACACTCAAGCCGTCCAATTTCGGCAGGTTTAGATCCAAGATGATGATATCGGGTTCATCGGCTGCCCATCTCTCCAGCGCTGACCGTCCGTCAAGGGCTGTGATCACATCAAAACCGGCCCGACGCATCGTGAATGACACAACGTCTGATAAAGCGAGATCATCATCTACAATGAGAGCCTTCATCCCGTTCCTCCACTATAAGGGAGTTCAAACCAAAAAATGGATCCCCCGTCTGGGCGATCTTCGATGCCCACATTACCGCCATGTTCCTCAATAATAACCTTCACGACAGATAATCCTAGACCAACGCCATATTGCGCCTCATCGTGGTCCTCTAAACGGACGAAGCGACGAAAAACATCCTCCCGTTCCTCAGGCGGTATCCCCGGCCCACGGTCAGAAACAGAGACACGCAGCACATCATTAGGCCCGTGCTCAAGCGCTAGATGAATGGGTGCACTTAACGGGCTGTATTTACTAGCGTTCGACAAGAGATTTACCAGGACTTGAGTCAAACGAGTTGGGTCGACTCTGACTTCAGGGATCTGACCCTTTGTATCCAGATGAAGCTCTTGCTTACGGCGATCGAGCAAGGGCTGCATCATATGGACAGCATCAGTGATGATATCGTTGAGATCGGTACGGCGCCGTCGAATCTTGAAGCGTCCCGCCTCGATGCTCATGCTTTCAAGCAGATTATCTATGAGCGCTTGAAGGCCGGTGACGCTCATATGAATGGAATTCAGCAAATTGCTAAGATCCTCTTTTGATAAATCATCAAGCTCCTCGAGAAGCAGCTCGACTGAAGCATTAAGGGCAGAGAGAGGGGTGCGGAATTCATGCGAGATGTTCGACAGGAAATACGAGAGGAAATTCCGGACGGCTCCTTTCTCTGTGATATCGCGCAACACTAATGCCGATTCACTGGCATTTTGTTCTTTCTGGACCAGTTTCGCATCTGTGACTGAGAGCGTCATCTGGCGGCCGTCTTGGGTAATAATCTCAATCTGCTGCATCCCTCCAGGGCGTGGAATCTGGTTCGAGAATTTGGGTCTGCCCTCGGGTACAGCGAAGATCGCGTCGAGCGATTTATGCAGCGCTTCCTCTTCTGAGCAACCGAGCATGCGTTCAGCGCCCTGGCTAAAGGACGTAACGTGACCCTGGCTGTCGAAGGTCACGATCCCTTCCACGATGGATTGGATGAGTGCTTCTGACCACGCTTTTTCTTGCCTAAGATCATCCAACATGGTGCGCATATTGTTGCGACTTTCTTCAAATGCCCGTGCTAATGTTGCTATTTCACTTGGCTGCTGTGGGCGCGGTACAGGTGTGCTCAGATTACCCTCGCTGATATTCGCCGCTGCTGAGGTCAACTGCAATAAGGGTGCAGTTAACCTTCGTGCCATTGCTCCGGCAAGGAGCGAGCTGACCACGATTACGGTAAAGGTGCTTATGAGCAATGTCAGCAGCCCTCGACCCTCCGCGGACATCATACTCTCAACGGATAAAGCTGTCTCGATATATGCATCAATCTCCTCATCCCTGCTGTCAAGAGGGGACAAGGCACCGTGATAGCGGATGCCAGCGAGCGTGAATTCAGTCTGCAAAGGTATATCCGCATCCGAGGACTCCCCTATCTCGTCATATTCGATCGTCTCGAGGGCATTAGACCAGCTCGAGGCAACCCTTCGCCCTTCTAATATCACGCTCTGATTAAATCCAGACGCTGACGCTAGTTGAGATGCGAATTCATCATCAAGGTAGACACCAAGCGTTACATAACCCAGCAATTCGTTATCGAGATCATCAAACACTTGTTGATAAACTACAGACACCACCCGGGGTTCTGTATCTAAGACTTCCAAAGACGAAGGCAGGATGCTCACTGGAAGGTCCGCGCAAAGGTTCGGGGAGGAGTCTGGAGTTAGCGGCAGACAGTTAACATCATATGCAAATAGAATATCAAGATCGACACTCGATTGATATACGTCCAAATATCCACGCAATTTCTCGGTGTCGCCCTCCCTTATGTACCTTCGTAGAGTTGGGCGCTGAGAAGTCAGGTTCCCCAGATCCAAGAGGCGATCCTGCTCTTTCCTGAGCAATATTCGGGTAATCTGCACACTATCAGCCAAACGAGCCCATGCTTGCTGCTCCAGCTCCGAGCGAATGATCAAGTATGCTGGAACTCCTGCGGCAACAGTCGTCACGAAGATGACCACAACAAAGGCGAGCCTGAATTGGGAGGTTATGCTCTGTTTGCTGGCAGATTTCCAAATAGACATGGTGGTAATCTATACTCGGGTCCTATCATTTGCCAATGAGGACCGTAGATACGTGACTCTTAGCCCGTGTAGTATCGGGGATTTGAGATAAACGACGAGCATAATAGGGTTACATGAGATAAGTGTTGGTTCAGCCATGTAATTGATGCCCTCCCCATAGAACCCGGCGGCATCTCATAAAACTTTTTTCGGAATAAACACTCTCAGCTTTAGTCGGGATTACCGAGTACAGCAAAGCGTTTCCAAGGATGACACAATGTAAAGCTGATCCTTTTATGATCGTAAATGCCCTTGCGCTACTTAGCAAGTAACATTTGGATGTAATTGTTGAACTCCTCAGAGACATACGTCCTTAATTATGCGATGAGACCGGCTACGAGTAATTCCTCCCCATAGAGACCACGCACTACAAGCCGCTGTTTCCTCCTGGCGATGATGGAGAAAGCGACGTATATACATCTCTACTTTCCCGTAGGCTCAGAACTTAGTGCTAACCAAAAAGCAGCTTTGAACAGCCCCCTTCATGAATAAATCGTAGGGACCAACTCGTGTAACGGTGTGTCAACCTCCCGCAGGTTCAAGACCTGCAGGAGGTTTAAGTTCAGATCCCATGGCGCAGACTGCGCCTGCAACCGGAAGCAGAGCATCCTGACTCAATAAGATGAGGGGCGTTTGAGACAAACCTTGGGAGACCTACATAAGCAGCCTTAGCAATGTGTAACCACCTAACACAGTGGACATGCCGCCAATGGCCAGCGTTAATTTCCCTGTTGAAACTCGTTTAATAAAGTAAGCTGCAGGAGGCACCGAAATGACTGCGCCGATGAGCAGAGATAATGCCAAATTCATGTTCAAGGGGACCCCCTTGAGTAGATAGATGCTTACACCGACAGCGCTGGTAATCCCTTCGGCCATAGAAGCGATGGCAACTGCTTGTCTGCTCTCTATGCCGGAGAGAACCTGACCGCCTGTGACGACGGGTCCGTATCCACCCCCGCTTATCCCTTTATTAAATGACGCCAAGATCCCAAGGCCGGCAATCCTCTTCCACGAAAATGAGCGCTTCCGTTTGTGATATAAAAGAATGCTGATACCGATAACCAGAACTACAAAACCGATATATGCCTTGACAGCCCATTTTGGAAGGGACACAGAAATGAGAACCGCAAGGACCACACCTACGATGCTGAGAAGGGTCATTACCAACGTTACATTGAAGTCACGAGTTCCGGGGCGCAGATCTACATTCTTGAACTCGTGGTGGAGCAATCCAGCCAGGATTCCGGTAATGAACTCTGAAAACAGGACAGCCGGCACAATATCTAGAGGGTCGTAGCCCAGGATGAGAAGTAAAGGGGTCAGCGTAGTCCCATAGCCCATCCCTAGCGACGAGTCGACAAATTCACATATAAAGGCCAGTGGAATGATTGGGAGTATCAGCTCCATAGAATTTCCCCTTGAATCTCAACTTGCCGAGATAATCGAGGTAATCAAGTAGAACAGAGTCGGGATAACACGCCACGCCCCTTCAGGGACGTGGGTGATGACTGATAGAAGAATATGGAAAAGCTTCTTTCCAGACCTCGATTAACCCGATAGTCCTTCACTGAGCACCCAATCGACTTTGTTGACCAGGTCTTCTGGATCTATAGGCTTATCTACAAACAGTTCCACCGGTAAATAATCAATATCACTTTCAAACCGCAAGGGTGTCGTGCTGTGAATGGCAGTCAGCATCAGGATCGGGATCTTGCTGTACTCAGCTAGATCTGATGCGGGATCGGGCTGCCGCAGCTTTAGCGCCAACTGGAAGCCTTCTGTCGCCGTATCCATCATTACATCGAGGATTATTAAGTCGGGTGAATCAGCCTTGATCCTCTCTAATCCTTCTCTACCATTTTTCGCATCGATTACTTCATGCCCTTCCTGCTCCAGACACATACGAGTGGACAGAATAATATCTGGATCGTCGTCGATAATCAGTATCTTTGCCATCGTCATTGATCCTTTCTTTTAGAGATAACTCTTGCCAATTGAGAGATAATGGTTCCTCTTGACTAATTCATTCGAGGAGTATTTATGATAGAACACTCAGCTATATTCCTTCGACGGCATTTCCCGCTGTTCTTGCCCCTGCGTGTACACCTCAAGAGATACCCCAAAGAAATAGGCCATAGCATCCAAATCGTCGGGGTCAACATTTGCCCATCGGGCAAAATCGAAGTCGCCCTGGAGTTTAAAGCGCCCATTGTATGTTGAGCCATCCGGCATTGTCGCCCCCCAAAGGCGCTTCACTTTCGATAGTTGCTCATCCGTGAGATTGCGCGAATCTCTCAGATTCGCTTTAAAGAGGTCTGCCCCTTCTAGATTGGCCTCGCTGAAGTCTGCTCCCTGCAGGTCTGCCCTGGAGAGCTTCGCCCCGCTGAGGTCTGCCATGCTTAGATTGGATCTGGCCATATGAGCCTGGTGAAAATCCACTTCCATCAATTTCGCTTTGAAGAGATCTGCTCCTTCAAAATGGACATGACATAGGGGAATCTTGGTTAGCGAACCATCCTCAAGCCACCCTCGCGCCCGTAGTTCTTCCACCGCCTCGAGCACTCGCTTATTATCCGGGCTCCGAAGTTTCCGGATAAGGCTCATTACTGTTGTCATCTCGGCCTCCTTTCTGATAATACCTATGAAGTTAGCTCGACCATGATTTCAAGGTGTCCTTTGTCTTGATGTTTGTTGTCAGTTTAAGAGACCCTGGTCACAAATCCGGTCGCTAAGCGGTATCAAACCGGTAACAAATACCAGGATATGTGGATCACAAGTTAGATGACAAAAGAGCCTATCCCAAAAAGTGAGCCTGCCGAAATAACTCAGGATTTATAACGTGTGCTGTCATTGGGAGGAGCGGAGCAGCGAAGCAATCCCCAAACACCGATGAGGAGATTGCTTCACCTTCGGTTCGCGATGACAGGCTTATGATGGGGGAGCAAGACAAACAAAAGGCTGTCTAGATGTCGCTTTTTAGACAACCCCTACGCAACACAAGTTATTATTCTGCTCATCTTTCAAACAAAGAGGAACTCTGCGAGATAGGTCTATCTCAATACGCAAGTCGCCCTTTTACACCGGTTTAATTATTAGTAAGCGGTAATCGGAAACGGAATCGGCTTCCCTTCCCCAATTCCGACTCAAACTCGATAGACCCTCCGTGCCCCTCAACAATCCGTTTTGCAAGGGAAAGTCCCAATCCTGTACCCAAGTGGTTATGCCCTTTAGCTTGTGGAGTTCGAAAGAACTCCTCGAAGATATGGTCCTGATGTTCCGGAGAAATTCCAATTCCGGTATCTTCCACTGTACCGATCGCCCAGCCTTTGTCCTCATCAAGTGTAATCACAACGTCCCCGCTTTCGGGAGTGTACTTAATGGCATTTGAAATCAAGTTCGTCCACAACTGCTCCATTTGTTCTGGAACAGCTTCAAGAATAGGGCGTTTCAGGATATTCACCTCAAGCTTTAACCCACCATCGACTGCCTGTGATTGGAAGGGTGGAATTAGCTTCTCCAACAAATCCGCCAGAGAGATATCCTTCGACATTTTTGGCGTGATCTCCTCCCTGGCGGCAGCCAGATTGAGCAAATCGTTGACAAGGTCGAGCAGCTCCTGGGATCGGGCAACTGCCCGTTCGAGGATCTCCTGCTGCTGCTCAGGTGGGACGTATCCCTTAAGTATTGAAAGCAGGAAGCTCTGCAGAGCTGAAATTGGAGCTCGTAATTCATGCGCCACCATCAAGGTGAAATGTGTCTTGTATCGATCAAGACGCTCCATATCTTCGTTCAGGCGCGCGAGCTCGTCCGCTTCCTTCTCGACAATTTCTAAACGTTTGGTCTCCAGTGCCATTCGTCGTCTTTCGATCCCCTGATGCACCGTGAGGAGAAGGATATCGGTGTCAAAAGGCTTGGGTATAAAATCGTAAGCTCCTTTCTTAATCGCCTCGACCGCCAACTCTATCGTTGCATAACCTGTGACGATGATGGCTACTGTTTCGGGGTCCTTCTCATGAATGGGGATGAGGAGATCTGTGCCTCTACCGTCCGGCAGCATCACATCGAGAAGCACAAGATCGTAGCTCGTCTCTTGGATTTTCTGCAATCCCTCCTCGATATTACCCGCCGTTTCCACAGAGAAACCCTGTGGCGTTAGAGCGCGCCGGCAACCTTCGCGAATACCCAATTCATCATCTATGACGAGAATGGTCCCTTCCGTTTTCATCACCTCTCCGCTACTTTCAAATCGCCGACCCGTTCGGGGAGTCGTCTACGCCTACAGGCAAGTGCACAGGAAGGGTTATCGTGAACGTTGTACCCTCCCAGATTTTGCTCTGGACTGCTATCTGCCCCCGGTGCATTTTAATGATGCCATATACGATCGACAGCCCAAGACCTGTTCCTTTGCCCAAGACCTTGGTGGTATAGAATGGCGTGAATATCTTGTGCAAATCATCCCTGGGAATGCCGCTCCCTGTGTCAGTGAATTTGATCTCGATACTCTTATGATCAATAGTACGTGTTGAAATTATAAGCGTGCCCCCACCCTCCATAGCCTCGGCAGCGTTCGTGATCAAGTTAATGAAAACTTGCTGCAATTGATCCGGATCGGCCTGGATGATAGGCAAATCGAGGCTGTACTTCCGGATAACCTCAATGTCATTGAAGGTCGGCTGCTGTTCAAACCCCTTGATTGTCTGATCCATTAAAAGATGGACATCGGTTTGCTGCGCCAGGACATCCTGCTGCCGGGCAAAGTTCAACAAATTCGCGACGATCAGTTGACAGCGTTTCGTCTCAGAGATGATCATATTAAGATCCTCTCGGCGAGGATCGTCTTCGTCTGCTTCTTTATACATGACATCTGAAAATAGCATGATCGTACCGAGTGGATTATTAATCTCGTGCGCAATACCCGCCGCAAGCTGCCCCATGGATGCAAGTTTTTCTTTTTGCAGCAATTCTTGCTGTGTCGCCTGCAATTTATTCACCATTATATTGAACGAACGCCCCAGAATGGCCAGCTCCCCCTCGCCAGCGGCTTGAACTTGAACCGCCATGTTCCCCTGAGCAAGCTGCCGATTGGCTTCTACCAGGGAAGAGATTGGCCGTGTTATCAAACGTGCAATCGGTACAGCGATCACGCCGGTGAGCACAATACAAACGAGTGCAATCAGAATAACTTGCTTTTGAAAGTTATCCACCAACGCTTGGAATGTGGACTGTAGCGTACCAACATATAGAATGCCCACTACATTGCCTGCGTGGTCTCGTAGGGGCTCATATTGCGTTATGTACTCCTGATTCACAACAAAGGCATTGCCAACGTAGGTTTGACCTTCCTCCAACACAACCTCGAAAACCTCTTCAGAAACGCGTGTGCCGACGGCCCGTTCGCCACCTTCAGTCATAACATTCGTTGAAACCCGCAGGTCACCAAAAAAAATCGTCACCGTGTCAACACCGGCCACCTCTTTTATCCGATCCACCAGAGTGAAATCGTTATTGAGAAGATGGGCGACCAAGACTGCGCCGATTACTTGTCCCGAATCGTCATTCACTGGATATACACTTGTTAATGCGAAACCTGCAGATCCTTCTCGCGAATCATACGGCTCCTCAGAGGCTTTAGGAGTCTCAAGTAAGGAGACATACGCCTGACCTTCCAGTTCGACATTTTCTAAAAAACTAACAGGGATGACCTCCGTCGCCGCTGCTCCCTCCCCTGATGAAAGCACCTGTGTGATAATCGGCAGTTCTCCCCAGTTACCATTCGTTGAAGCAGGAGCAAGATCCCCCTCCATGGACAACACCTGCCCAGTAAGAATCTCACCACGCTCATCAAGTACAGCGATGAGTTGTGTACCACCTAGAGGCTGCATGGTGATCTTATTAGCAATCTGCTGATTAATCGCGGTGATAGCATCAGCCTGGCCTTGGATAGCGCCAGTCATGAAATGATTGACCCTATAGTCATGCGATACACAATTCGCGGTTGCTGCAATCTCATTGAGTTTGCTCTGGTAGAAGGCATGGGCTAAATCCATGTCCCGGGCTACGCGCTCGTTTTCTGCCGCGGCTAGATAGTTCCCAATCACCCTCGAGGTTACGATTGCGAATACACCCACTGTTAGGCCGGAAACGAGTGAGAAACAAACGATAAGGACTACCAGCAAACGCCCGCCCAACAATCTATCGAGGAATCGCTTCATGACATCGATCCAATCTATTTCAATACGTGACTATGCTTGTCCGTCTTACACTCAACACCATGCCCAAGCAACCAAAAATTAGCCTGATAACGAGTGCGTCCGGCCCAACCCTTACGAGTATAGTGTCTATGCACAATTATGTGGGGGGGGTGACGAATGAGCTGGAAGAGTATAAATTTTGGAATCGGTGAATTCACGGCTCGGGTCCTCCCCCCACAAGACAAATCGAGTCGCTTACAGTATAGAACTACGGACCGCACCACCAAGTGTCGAATGTCATCGAGCTTTTCAAGTCATTGCCTGTCTGAATCCATACGGGTGCGGGAAGTAGCAAAGAGTTTGCAGAATATGAGCGTATCGCGGAAGAACCGGGAGTTGAATCCAATACCCTTGATTGCCGTGCGAGCCGACGATTGATCCCGGGTGGGGCCAGGCAAGTAAGCAGATATTTTCAGGGGTTATTCCTTGGCCATCGCTAGCAGATCCGTGTTCGCAGGATCATGCACGAAGCCCCAGAAAGCGTTCACTGCCCGGTTCGCCGGGCGGAGTTTCTTGCGGATCATGTAGATCTTCCGTCGTAGATCGAATCCCGTGACGGGTACTTCGACAATAAGACCCATTGCCAGAGGGCAAGATGCTGCGATGCGCGAGACGAAAGACACGCCAAATCCCGCTTCAACCGTCATAACGATGGCCTCAGAGTTTCCAAGTTCAAGGAACGTATCTAGGTCCTCCAGACCGATATCATGTTTCCCGAGTTCGGCTGAGAGAACACGGCTTGTCCCTGAAGTCGGTTCGCGAAGGATCATATTCTCTCCGAGCAAATCAGATGGTTCGATGGGTCCCTGGTTTGCCCAGTGATGTTCGGCGGGGACGATGAGGACGATACGGTCTTCGAAGAATACCTGGCACTCCACTTCACCTTCGCAAGCCTCAAAGCTGACCGCACCCAGATCGGCATCCTGTTCTAACAAGTTGGGGATGACACTTGCGGCAGTGCATCTTGAAATTGAAACTCCAACGCCGGGGTGGCGTTCATGAAAACGTGCGGCGAACTGCGGAAGGATATACTTACCGGCCGTTGTGCTGCAGGCGATGCGCAGATGCCCCACGACTCGTTCCTGCAGCGAGTCCATCATCTGCTGCGTTTCTACGGTATCATGCAGCAATTTGCGGGCGCGCGGATACAACAAGCGCGCCGCCCCGGTCAATTTCACGCCATGGCTGGAGCGATCAAACAGCTCTACGCCGAGGGCTTGCTCAAGCGCCTTGATGTGATGGCTGACCGTCGGCTGCGAGATATGCAACCGCTGTGCAGCTTCAGAGAAACTTAGATTCTCGGCGACCGACAGGAAGATCTGTAACCTGGTCAAATCGATCATTCAACCTCTCCACTGGATTGGCAAGTGCGCAGAGAATTATACCGCCCGCGCAATCCCCGGAATGTATATCATATTTACTTGTGTGCCAAATGGATTTGGATCGGATCAGCAAAGGCTGATCCCCTTTCACCTGAAAAACTCGCGGTTTTGAATTTCATCGACCACCGACAGGAGTCAATTGAATAAGTTCAGATACATGTGAGACAGTAGCGAAGAAAAGCAATTGGAGCCATCCTTGAGTCTGGATAAGACAAACAGGAGGCTCCAATGCGGATAGTAGGACTACCCAGTTCATTCTACTATGTTTCCCGAAGACGCCCAATTGAGATGAGCGAGGCAGCACGCCAACGGCTGAGATGGCTGAATGCCTGGCAGCGATTGCGTGCGGAAGGTTTTTCCGCACAGAAAGCTGCCGATATCCTCCGGCTTCCACGATCAACGCTGTATCGCTGGCGGAAGCGGGTGGAGGAGAGGGGGTTGATCGGTCTGGAGGATGGCGATCGGCGGCCGAAGCAAGTGCGCAGACCGCAATGGAGCCCGGAGCTGGCAGAGGCTGTTCTGAGACTGCGGGAAGCGCATCCGGGTATGGGTAAAGAGAAACTGTGGAAGCTGCTGGATCGAGAAGGCATGCATACATCCATCTCCACAGTGGGGCGGATCTTGAAGCGGCTGAAAGCACGCGGTGTGCTCAGGGAGCCACCCAGAAATGGGATCTGCACACGGAAGCGGCGCATAAAACGTCCCTACGCCATCAGGAAGCCGAAGGAATACCGGGTGAGGAAACCAGGGGACATCGTGCAAGTAGACACGTTAGATGTGCGGCCGTTGCATGGGGTTATCTTCAAGCAATTCACAGCCCGGGATATGGATTCCCGCTGGGACGTGGTGGAAGCCTATCGCAGTGCCACGGCTGGAAACGCGAGGAAGTTCCTTGAGACGCTCATCGACCGTGCGCCCTTTCCAGTGCAAGCGATCCAGGTGGATGGTGGCAGCGAGTTTATGGCCCAGTTCGAGCAGGCCTGTGCGG
>DAOUEQ010000113.1:0-7422 GCA_034430395.1 Anaerolineales bacterium
TGTCGAGAACGGCGAAAAGCGAGTAGCGTCTATGGGCATCACAGCCTATGATTGGGTTCATGCTGCACCTCTTCTCTCTGGATTAGTCGGACAACTACCAGTGTAGCTGGAGGTGCAGCGCTTTCATATAATCAACTCACTGGAGGCGACCGGGGATGCTGCGCCTTCTGCTATCTATGGAACGGGAGGTCGAGGTAGTAATTCCTGGTCACGCTGAATACCTAGGCGCCTCAGCTTGAAGCCATTGAACAGAGTCGGATTGCAGTAAAAACTGCAGTAAAACGACATGAGCCTGCACTGTGTGCAAGCTCAGTTACCCAATAGATAGTGGAAATCACGGTGTATTCCCCCATATATAAGGTGACCCGCATAGGAATTGAACCTATAACCTACTGATTAAGAGTCAGTTGCTCTGCCAATTGAGCTAGCGGGCCATTCAAACGAATTATACCAATTGACCGCGATGCGTCAATTGTCCCCGAATAAAACCCCTCTTTAAATGTAATTTTTTCAGGACAGGTTTCAACGCCATTTAGGATAAACGGATTAAACGAAATCCCGAATAATTGCTACAATCCTTGTAATGAAATCATCCGCCATCCTCTCACTCAAGGAGTAATTCAGTGCTGCGCGCATTCCTTCTCTACTTATCCAACGCTACCTGGGTTCGTAACATCGTCACACGCTGGCGAGTTGCCCGCAAAATGGCATCCCGTTTCGTCGCCGGCGACACCTTTGAAGATGCCCTAATAGCGATACGTAAATTGAATGAGAAAGGGCTTTACACAACGCTGGACAACCTCGGCGAAAACGTGACCTCGTCCGCAGAGGCCATGAAGGCAACGGATGCATACATTGATATCTTCCAACGCTTAAACGATGAAGGAGTGAAGTCTAATTGTTCGGTAAAACTAAGCCAACTCGGCCTGGAATTGGACTTTGATCTCTGCCTTTCCAATATGCGCCGCATCGCCACGCGCGCAGCCGAGTATGGGACAGTCGTCCGGATCGACATGGAGGATTCCAGCACGGTTGACCGCACAATCCAGGTTTACCACACGCTGAGGGATGAGGGCATCACGAATATTGGCTTGGCCATCCAATCTTACCTACGTCGTAGTGAAGAGGATGTGGTCAGCTTGCTGGAAGTTGGAACGCGTATTCGCCTATGCAAAGGAGCCTACAACGAACCTTCAGAGATCGCTTTCCCAAAGAAGAGCGATGTCGATGCGAACTTTGACCGAATCGCCGCTCTCATGATCGATGGGGCTCTATCCCACGGATCTACACCCGCCAGCGCTGACGGAAAGGCCCCGCCAATTACTGCCCTCGGTACCCACGACGAGAAGCGGACTGTCTACGCATGTAATCATGCAGAAAAGGTGGGTCTGCCGAAGGAAGCATTGGAATTCCAAATGCTGTATGGCATCCGCTCTGACTTGCAAGATGCGCTGTATGCCATGGGCTATCCCGTTCGGGTTTATGTACCCTTTGGGACGGAATGGTACCCGTACTTCATGCGCCGCTTGGCAGAACGGCCCGCCAACCTCTGGTTCTTTATCACCGCACTCTTCCGCGGTTGACGGGAGTAGATCTTCGCACTCAACATATTTCTAAGGCGACACACGAGTAGCTCTCAAAATCGGCACTTCAGATCCTCGTTCCTGCTTATGAGTGCATATCCATTCAGATACACAGAGCCGCGGCATGCCGCTGACCAACACCATTGGATGGTTTTATGCGTAATTCGAAAGGGCTGAGATGGAATTACCGGGGAAGATAGCACTTGTCACCGGCGGGGCTCACCGCGTAGGGCGCGAAATAGCAATTGCACTTGCACACGCAGGATGCCACCTCGCCATCCATTATCACAACGCTGAAAAAGCCGCCAAGGAAACGGCATCCACCGTAGAAACGCTCGGTGTGAATGCTGCAATTTTCCGCTCTGATTTGAGGGCGCTAAACCAGATCGAGGGGTTCTTTCGGCTCATCGACAGCGAGATCGGACCCCTGGATTTCCTGATAAATTCCGCTGCGATCATGAAAAAGGTTGCTTTCCATAAAGCAGATGAGGAGGATTGGCACAACACAATTGATCTAAATCTAAAAGCCCCTTTCTTCTGCATCCAGAAGGCTGCCGAAAGGATGCGAATAAACGGCGCAGGAGTGATCGTAAACATCTCCGACATTGCCGGCCTGCGCCCCTGGCGAGAGTATCCCATTCACTCCATCAGCAAAGCCGGTCTGGAGATGCTCACCAAAGTCGCCGCCCGGACATACGCGCCTGAAGTACGAGTGAACGCGGTCGCCCCCGGACCCGTTCTCAAACCGGATGAAATGCCCGACACGCGCTGGCAGGAACTCGGAGATGCGCTGCCGTTACAACGCCCCGGAAACGCACACGACGTAGCACGGGCCGTGATCTTTCTACTCGAAAGTGACTTCATCACCGGCGAAACGCTTGTCGTAGACGGAGGCAACCAACTCATCTAGCCCTCTGGTGCGTTTCAGCCTCACAAATAGACGAATCCCGTCAACTCCAATAGAGCCACAGATGAATTAGAGCCTCATCCCAAGGATTTCTCCCCTGGGGGTTCGAAATGACATGCGTAAGGGTGGCTCTCCCCCGTATGTCATATTGAGCGAAGCGAAGCATCTCGTTCTTCGAGTAGAAAGGTCCATCCTGCCAAGAACAAAATTCTTCGTCGCTCCGCTCCTCAGAATGATGTTGTCCGGGTACCTGTCTTTACGAGCGAGCCGTGCAACGGCGAAGGAGAAATCCCCAGGATGACTCTCAATATGCGCATTCTGCCAGACCAATACCATCCATTGTACGAACTTCCCAGAAAATCCTGGGGGAATCCCCCCTCATGGTTCTCAGTCAGATTCGAATTTCGGACTGACGAGCGGTACAATGAATTATCTAGCGTAAACGCACCTGCGTGGGTAAACCCATCCGCGGGCTGAGCGAAAGGCAAGCCATCGTTCGCACCGCAGATGCATTAGAGCCGGGATCTCGTAAATTCTGCCGCAACTGCTTTAATCGCAGGAGGGAAGTGCATTGACGGAAACTCAGCCGATACATGACCTGTTTATCCGCGAACTCTCAGCGGAAGAAACCGATGGATTGACGAAATTCCACGTGCTGAAATATGAGGATCACCTCCTGCGGCGCTTTGGTCAGGTGCAGGTAATCCGCAAATCACCCGGACGGAGCGAGACTTTGAACCTGCGGGAAGTGGCAGATGAGGTGTGGGCACTTATAGAAGGAAAAGTAGAGTTCGCCTGGCATGACCTGCGGCATGATTCGCCCACTCAAGACCACTGGCACCACCTTCGCTCCGACACACCAACCCTCGTTCTAGCGCCATTCGGCGTGGCGTTCGGCTGCCGCGCTCTTGATTATCAGGCTTCACTGATTCGCCTGAGCACTCACGCCGAGGGGGCGCACTCCGCTGATCGAGAGATCCCCTGGGAATTTGAAATATGAGCCGATCAACGGAATATCTGAAATTGTCCTTGCTCCTAAGCCGCCCGCACTTTCTCCTGGGTGGATTTCTTCTTTTCGCGCTGGGCGCCACGATCGCTACATATCTGGGAAAGCCCATCGATTGGAGTCTCTACATCCTCGGTCAGTTACTCGTTACATCCATCCAATTGATGGCTCAAGCCATGAAAATATTCTTCAATGGCACTCGAGAGCAAGAAATTACCTTCCGGTCTCTCTTCGGCGGAGATCGTAAAGCGCTCGAGCCAGAGCTTTTCCCGTATACAGCCGCGTTGATTTCCACCATCGTCACGCTGACGATCTCGGCCACGCTTGTTGCCGTTCTACTGGCCGTAAAGAATGTCAATTTTGTGACCTGGGCATTTATCCTGATGGGATTCTTTGCAGCTTTTTTCTATAGCACTCCACCTGTGAGATTGATTACCAGTGGGTATGGTGAAATCATCGCCACAATCGTCCTAGCGAGTTTTGTGCCCATTTTCTCTTTTACGCTGCAAACCGGTGAACTGCACAGGCTGCTCCCCATGAGCACGATCCCATTGGCAGCGCTGCTCTTCGCGGCGTTTATCGCATACGAATTCCCCGATTATGCCTCTGATCTGAAGCGGGACCGGCAAACGCTGATGGTTCGGCTCGGGTGGGAGACCGCCATGAGGCTTCATGATCTAGCCATCCTGTTCGCGATCATCAGCTTCACAATCGCTTACGCGATAGGCTTGCCAGCCCGTGTGGCGCTTGGTGCATTGATCTCTTTCCCTTTAGCTATCGCGCAGATCTGGCAATTGAATAGGATCAAAGCAGGGCTGCCTCCACGCTGGCGCACATTCACGCTGAGCGCACTCGCCCTATTCGCAATGACCACCTACTTGGAATTGATGGGGTACATCTTTAGCTGACATGCCCGAATTCTTACATCTCATTTCACCTTCTGAGGCCCTAGAAAAAATGCTCGATACCCTACCCCAATCTTGGGCTGCGGATAGTGAGATTGTCTCAACGTATGAGGCGCATGGGCGGATCCTGGCCGAGCGTGTTTCTGCCCCCCACCCCTTACCACCATTTCCCCGATCGACAGTGGATGGCTACGCTGTACAGGCAAAGGATACTTTCGGCGCGTCAGGTGCCCTCCCGGCTTACCTACGGTTGATCGGTGAAATCCTGATGGGGAAAGCCCCAACCCTTGAAGTGCACCCCGGAGAGACCGCGCAGGTGCACACTGGCGGTACGATCCCCGATGGTGCAAACGCTGTTGTGATGCTCGAGGATACCCAGTTGATCGACAGCGACGAAATCGAGGTTCACCGCGCAGCTGGTGTTGGGCAAAACATCCTCATGGAGGGTGAGGACGTTCAGCAAGGGGATGTTGTCCTCGAACCCGGGACCCTACTTCGCCCGCAGGAGATCGGTGGTTTATTGGCACTCGGCATGACATCAGTGTCGGTTGCCGCCTCCCCCCAGGTGGGGATTCTCTCGTCGGGAGATGAAGTAGTCCCCCCCGAAATGGAACCGGGACCAGCTCAGGTTCGCGACATCAACTCTCATACTCTGTCCGTACTCATTGAGCGACTCGGCGGAAAACCAATTCTGAGGGGAATCATTCCGGACCAACGCGATACGCTCTTCGAGGCCGTTAAACTATCGCACCAGGAGGATGACCTGATCGTCATCACCGCCGGGTCTTCTGTCAGCGCCCGGGACATCACCGGGGATGTCATCCAATCGCTTGGAAAACCAGGTGTGCTCGTACATGGGATATCGATCAAACCCGGCAAACCAACCATCCTCGCTATTGCAGATGACATCCCGCTAATCGGTTTACCGGGGAATCCCGTTAGCGCCTTGGTTGTGGGAGCGCTAATCCTCGCACCGCTCATCCGGCGTTTCTTGGGGGTTCGACGAGTTCTGCCTATACCTCAAGTTCCGGCTAGACTGAGCGTCAATGTCGTCTCGCAATCGGGTCGTGAGGATTTCCTCCCCGTTCGGCTTCAGAATTCAGAAGAGGGATACATCGCCGAACCAGTTTTTGGGAGGTCAAACCTGATCTTCACACTTGTCCAGGCCGATGGCTTGATTCATATCCCGTCCAGCGCAACAGGATTGAGCGCGGGCACAGAGGTAATGGTCACACTCTTCTCATCGGAATTGTGACCAATAAAAGACCGGGGAGATTCATCGATGGCCGATAACCGTCACCGATCCGTTTTTCTACAGGATGTTCCATTGCAGGAGGCACGCTCACGTTTTGAGCGCGCCTTGCAGAATGCCAACCTATGGGAGCCGCTCGAATCAGAAAGCATCCCTCTAGAGCAAGCCTTGGGAAGGGTCAGCGCTGAGCCAGCCTGGGCGAAAATATCCTCACCACATTATCATGCCGCCGCCATGGATGGGTACGCTCTGCGGGCCGCGGAGACTGAGGACGCCAGTGACCGGAATCCTGTGACGCTGCTTGTGGATCAGCAATCGCAATATGTTGATACAGGTGATCCATTGCCAGATTGGGCGGATGCTGTAGTCCCGATCGAAGACATCGAAGTACTCTACGAAACGCAAATGACACAAGAGAAATCGATTCGACTCATGGCACCTACTTCTCCATGGTCAAATGTGCGCCTTTTGGGGGAGGATATGGTCGCCACCGAGCTCATCATACCTTCCGGACAGAAACTTCGTCCTGTCGACCTTGGTGCCATCGCCGCTGGTGGCTTCGATCGCCTTCAAGTCTGGCGAAAACCACGCGTAGCCATCATCCCCACCGGTACCGAGTTACGTGCAATGGGTCAACCGGTGAAGTCTGGTGAAATCATCGAATTCAATTCGCTCGTCCTCGCCTCGCAAGTTGAAAACTGGGGGGGAATCCCTGACCGGTTGCCCATCATTCCAGATGAGCTCGAGAAGATTCTAGACACTACCGCGAACGCATCCATAGACCACGACCTGGTATTGATAATCGCAGGCTCATCAGCAGGCACAGAGGATTTCACTGCTGATGTCGTCGAGTCGCTCGGCACCCTACTTGTCCATGGGATCGCCGTTCGACCCGGTCATCCAGTTATCTTGGGAATGATCGAGAAGACTTCGAAGGGTGGCGCTCCCCATCTTGAAAAACCCATTCCTGTTATCGGGGTTCCGGGCTACCCTGTCTCGGCTGCTTTAACAGGGGAGATTTTTGTTAGACCACTCCTGCGCCGTTGGCTTAGCGAACAGGATATCCAACCCGAATTAATAACCGCTGAGCTCGTACGCAAAGTTCACTCACGGGCTGGTGATTTGGAATACCTGCGAGTCACCGTAGGTAAGGTTGGTGAACGATGGATCGCATCACCCTTGTCTCGTGGAGCAGGTGTGATTACGTCCCTTGTGCGCGCGGATGGGATTGTTGAGATCCCGGCAGGCATTCAAGGGATCCCGTCCGGTGAGAACGTTGCGGTTCGTCTCTATAGATCAAGGCAGGAACTCGAACGCACCATTCTCGCTCTAGGTTCCCACGATCTCACGCTGGATCTTCTCGCCCAGTTTCTCTCCATGCGCGGCTCACGCCTTAGTTCCGGAAACCTCGGCAGTCTGGGAGGTTTGATCGCCCTGCAGCGAGGCGAAGCGCATTTAGCTGGCAGCCACCTGCTCGATCCCGAGACAGGTGAATTCAACTTGCCATACATCGAGCGGTATTTACCCAGCATACCCGTCGTGGTCGTCAGCCTTGTCGGACGCGAACAAGGCCTCGTCCTCGCCCCAAACAATCCAAAATCAATCACTGGCTTGGAGGATTTAGCTCGCACTGAGCTTGCATATGTCAACCGCCAACGCGGAGCTGGCACTCGAATTCTGCTTGACTACCAACTAGACCAACTCGGGATAGACCCCCTTTCTATACATGGCTATCAACACGAGGAATATACTCATCTGGCTGTCGCCGC
>DAOUEQ010000114.1:0-3781 GCA_034430395.1 Anaerolineales bacterium
TCTCTTACTGGCAGAGAAAACCGGCGTCGATCCGGAGCGTGTAATCGATGCCATTAAGGGGGGAGCAGCGCAGTGCTGGACCCTGGACAACAAACCGCCGCGCCTCTTTACTGGGAATCGCTCGCCAGGCTTCAAAGCCAACATGCAGCATAAAGACCTGGGCATCGTGTTGGACACGGCGCGGGCCTACGGAATGCCTCTCCCGGCGACAGCAGTGAATCAACAGCTCTATGAGGCGATGCTCCAATTAGGGATGCGCGATCTCGATAACTCGGCCGTGATTGGTGTTTTGGAGGCATTGTCTGGGATTCGCCTCATGGTTGACTAAGCAGGGGAGGAGAGTCAAAGCCTCGAAAGAGATTGAATGCAGTAAATCGAATTGTTCAATCCATTGTGAATATGACCAACCGCCCCGGGCCATGGACGCTGAGCGTGAGGATCATCTCAACGTCGGCAGTCCTTGAGGGTCCGGTTATCAATGTGAGTTGTGGCGAGGAAGCGATTGCTTCCCTGCCTCCGGCGCGGAGCCAGTGATCAAACGTAGGATAAATATCCTTTGCTCGAAGGAACACCAGGTGTATCCGCGGCAACAGAGAAGTGAGGTTAGATTGACCCATTCCCGAGGGCAAGATGACTGTGCCAGTATCCGCGAGGCCAGCCAGGCAGGTTGTGAGCCCCGCGGGTGCTTGATCCAATCCCGCTAATGTCTCGTACCGGGTGTTTCCATCTTCGGAGCGTGGAATCTCTGGCTCCAAAATCCTTATTCCCGTTTCTCGGAGATGATTCTCAACTGAGTCAAATTCCGGGTTTTTCTCACCCCAGCTTAGAATCCGATCGGCCTCAATCGAGGTAAGGAAATCCGCGATCTTATGGGGTAATTCCTCGGTCGAACAGCGCACGAATTCCCCATCGATCCTCTCGAGCTCCTCTTGGAAACGGACCACAAGATCACCATGGTCTGGTTCACTCTTTGTCACCTGTGATTCCCGAGCCTTAATATCGACTTTATAGGTGCCGTTCTTGCCCGGTTTCAGACGGTCGACACGCTCACGGAAGGGTTCTGCTGCGAAGGGCGGAAAGTCTCTGGATCTCGTCCAACCTGAAAACGGGGGCGGCAGACGATGGAGCCAACCACCCCGTCTCGGCAGGAAGCGGTTAAGAATGGAGGCGATATGCTGAGCCCAGTGGTACCTTCCCGGGGAGGCCATCATCCAGGTAAAAAATTGCATTCCGGCGCGCAACCAGACGGGTTGGGGGGCAGACCTAACGTATTCTCCTCGAGTGCGGAGGAGTAATTTGGTGAAGTCGATCCCCGCTGGGCAAACCTCGGTGCAAGCGCCGCAAAGCGTGGATGCTTTCGATAGGTGTCCATATCGCTCAATCCCGAACAAGCCGGTGGATACAAGTGAGCCTATCGGCCCTGGATACGCGCTGCCATAGGTATGACCGCCAATCTCGCGGAAAACGGGACAAGCGTTTAAGCACGCGCCGCAGCGGATGCAGAGCAATGCATCTTGGAGTTGCGAACGATGCATAGACAGACGCCCGTTGTCGACCAGGATAATATGTCGTTCCTCGGCACCATCTGGTTCACTGCCGGTTCGCGGACGCTGGATCAAGGATACATAGCTCGTCAGATTTTGGCCCGTCGCCGAACGAGGCAGCACCTGCAGCAGGACTGCTAAATCCTCCAACGAAGGGACGAGGCGCTCAATGCCCATGAGCGCGATATGGGTGCAAGGTATGGTGGAGACCATTCGCCCGTTGCCCTCATTGGTTACGATACACAATGTCCCCGTCTCAACGACCCCGAGGTTCACCCCGGAAATTCCGACTTCTGCGGATAGAAAGTCCTTGCGTAATACGCGGCGCGCTGTTTCTGTCATCTCGGCGACATCGGTTGAATGAGGGACGTTGAGTTCACTTGCAAAGGTCCTGGCGACGTCATCGCGCAGCAGGTGAATTGCAGGAGTAATGATGTGTCCTGGCCCTTCGCCCCGCAATTGGACGATGAATTCGCCCAGGTCCGTCTCCATGACACGCATGCCGGCAGCTTCAAGCGTTTGATTGATGTGGATTTCTTCGCTCACCATCGATTTGGATTTAACGATAAGATGAGCATCCTGCTTTTTCGCGATCTCCGCCGCAGTTTGAGCAGCTCTTTGTGCACTGAATGGCCCGTGGACCTGGATGCCATTCTCTTGTGCGCGCTGGATAAATAGCGTTAGGTATTCCTCGAGATTGTCGATCGTCTGACGCCGGATCTGAGCGACTTTCTGGAATGTTTGTTCGGGATTGGGCAGCGTCGAAAACGCTCTCTCGCGTTCTCGCCCCCGCCGCTCGGCGTTCTGATCCAACGCTTTCTGCAGGGTGGGGTTCGCCAGCGCTTCTCGCGCCTTTTCGAAGAATTCCCGCCTCATCGCAGTCCAGGCTCCTTCATGGTGAGCATTTGGGCGAGGTGTGCGCAGCGGATCGATGACCCGCGGCGGCGAAGACCACCTTCGATCTGCATCAGGCAGCTCACATCCGCACCGACGACGACATCGACGCCCGATTTCTCGATAGCATCGAGTTTGCGGTTCATCATTTCGCTTGAGATCTCAGCGTGGTCGATGGCGAACACGCCGCCAAAGCCGCAGCAATCTGCGGATAGAGAAAGCACATCGGCTCTCTCGATTTGATTAAGCAGGTCGAGTGGTTGAGTCTGCACGCCGAGGCCGCGAAGGAGATGGCAGGATGGATGGTAGGCAATCCGCCCATTAAATGATGCCTGAAATCCCGGGCTGCCGGACACGTCGACGAGAAACTCACTGAGTTCATAGGTGCGGGATGCAAGCGCCTGTGCGCGTTGATGCCAGGGATGGTCGTCATGAAATAATTCTAAGTATTCTTTGCGGATCATTACAGCACAAGAACCAGAAGGGATTACAACGGGATCATCGCGCTGGGTCAGGATCTCAATGGTGCGCTTGGCAAGGTGTTTTGCCTGATCTCGGTATCCGGCATTGTAGCTTGGTTGACCACAGCAGGTCTGGTTGGCGGGAAAAGAGATCTCCGCGCCGGCGAGTGATAAGGCTTCGAAGATCGCTTCGCCAATCTGCGGAAAAAGGCTGTCAATCATGCAGGTGATGAAGAGCTGGATGCGCATGGATACCCTTCTCAGTGACGGGTGGATAGCCTTGGCTGGCTCAGAAGTGCATATCGACCAACGGGGCTTCTGCTTCGTCTTCAAGCAATACGAACCACGTTGGCGATTAAACGATTGGGCTAAATTTTGTCAAGCCGCTAGAGGAATCATGGTTTCAGATCGCTCTTGTTACGGAAAGCGGTGTAAACCACCCGTGCTGTCGAATTAAGTACAGCGCTCCGTAGAAGGCGAATAGAAAAGGGGTTATCATTGGCAGATCTTATGCAAGAAAAGGTGCCGTAAAGATATGATTCAATTGGATGGAATTAAGGCTGTGATCTTTGATTTTGATGGACTGATGGTGGAGAGTGAATCGATCGCGCATCAGGTTTTGAGTGATGTGCTTGGTAAGTACGGTAAGAATATTACGTATGACATCTATCAGAACTTGATAGGGCGGGAGCCAATAGAGTCGATTGATTACCTAATTGATGTCCTCGATCTTCCACTAACGCAGCTGGAATTCTTTGAGACCTATTGGTTGGAACGAACGGAGAGGATGTGTCACGAAGTCATCCCGATGCCTGGGCTCATCGATCTGATGCAATTCCTCACCGATCGAGGGATAGTTATGGGCGTGGCATCCAACAGCCC
>DAOUEQ010000115.1:0-2507 GCA_034430395.1 Anaerolineales bacterium
GGGGTGATATGGCGCGATTATGGTGCAAGCGTAACCGGCGGAAATATGGAACCGTTACGTGGGCGCATGGATTTTGAGTTTGAGTCCATGCATAAGGAGCTCGTTACTGAGATCGAAGAGAAAATCAATGTGGAGGTCAACGCGGCTCGATCCATTAAGACTGCAATCTTGCCGCGCGCTGAAGCTTTCCAGATTCCTGACCTGATTCGAACGAAAATCAATCTCCTGCCGCCCGCGATTCAAGAAGTTCGAGTAGTGGAAATCGAAGGGCTTGATCTCCAAGCCGATGGCGGGACCCATGTCGCCAATACTGAGGAAGTAGGTCAAATCCGTATTGTGGACTATAAGAGCAAAGGTGCGATTAATAAGCGTTTGGTCATCGAACTTGAACCGTGAGGTGTTAGATGTTTAAATCTGTAGACAACCAGGTGGATTACATCGCGCTCGAAAAAGAGGTGTTAGAGTTCTGGGATGAAATTCAAGCATTCAAGAAGCTCATTGCACTTAGAGCAAAGGGTCCACGCTGGTCCTTCATTGATGGTCCTATCACGGCTAATAACCCCATGGGGGTACATCATGGCTGGGGGCGGACATACAAGGATCTCTTCCACCGCTTTAAAGCCATGCAGGGGTTTCGAACGCGATACCAGAACGGTTTCGATTGCCAGGGTTTATGGGTCGAAGTCAACGTTGAGCGGGAGATGGGTTTCAACAGCAAGCGTGAAATTGAAGAGTTCGGTCTCGATCGCTTTGTTAATTTGTGCAAGCAACAAGTCCTGAAATACTCCGCGGTGCAGACAGAACAGAGTATCCGCCTGGGGTTCTGGATGGATTGGAATGATCCCGACATGCTGCGCACTCTGCGAGAAAAGATGGCGGAAGATCCGTCCGAGCAAATCACAGTGGAAGGACCGCATGGACCGGTGACGGGCAGCGTTGAATCTGTCGTTGGTCGTTTGGGTATGCCGGAATTAGGCGGATCATATTTCACTTTTTCAGAGGACAACAACTACACCATTTGGGCCGCGCTCAAATCCTGCCACGACCGGGGATGGATTTTCAAAGGCCGTGATGTTATGCCGTGGTGTGTGCGTTGTGGTACGGGTTTGAGCCAGCATGAGATTGTGACCGAGGGATACAAAGAAATTGCCCACCCGAGTATCGCGTTGCGTTTTCCACTCCGTGATAGAGAGCATGAGAGCTTGCTTGTTTGGACAACCACACCATGGACACTCACGAGCAACGTCGCTGCTGCCGTTGGTCCCGATCTGGATTATGTCAGGGTCCGGCAAGGCGATGAGGTTTTCTATCTGAGTAGAGGGACACTGCATGTTTTGAAGGGCGACTACGAGGTTGAAGCGGAGCTTAAAGGCCAAGCAATGGAAAGCTGGATGTATGATGGTCCGTTTGATGAGCTGCCCGTTCAAAAAGAACAAGGTGGTCCTGAAGCACACCGTGTGATCCTTTGGGATGAGGTGGGTGAAGACGAGGGAACTGGAATCGTCCACATCGCACCTGGCTGTGGTGCAGAGGACTTCCAATTGAGTAAGGAACTTGACCTACCGGTGATTGCACCGCTAAACAGCGATGGTCAATTCCTGGATGGTTTTGGATGGCTTTCGGAGATGAACGTCCAGAAGGTCGCTCAACCAATCTTCGAAAATCTGACTGAAAAGGGTTTGACCTACAAGATCGAGGATTATACCCACCGCTACCCGGTCTGTTGGCGTTGCGGGGAAGAGCTTGTATTCCATCTTGTGAATGAGTGGTTCATCAATATGGGCGAACAACTAGACAAGCCCTATGAGCAGGTCACAGAAGAGGAGAAGTTGAACAACCTACGTTATCAGATTATGGAGGTCGTGAAAGAAGGCACAACATGGCATCCCTCCTTCGGGTTGGAGCGTGAGCTCGATTGGCTGCGGAATATGCATAACTGGATGATCTCAAAGAAGCGCTACTACGGGCTGGCCCTGCCAATCTGGGAGTGCGAATCCTGTAAACATTTTGAGGTGATCGGAAGTCGTGAGGAACTCGAAGCGAGAGCGGTTGAGGGCTGGGACGTTTTCGAGGGACACACACCGCACCGACCCTATATCGATGCTGTGAAGATTGAATGCAGTGAATGCGGTGCGGTTATCAAACGCATCCCGGATGTTGGAAACCCCTGGCTGGATGCGGGGGCTGTTGCGATGAGTACGCTCCGCTACAACACCGATAAGGAGTATTGGTCGGATTGGTATCCGGCCGATCTAATCAGCGAATCATTCCCGGGGCAGTTCCGAAACTGGTTCTATAGCCTTTTGGCTTTGAGCACGATTCTCGAGCGGAAATCGCCTTTTAGAAACGTATTTACGTACGCGACATTGCTGGCCGAAGATGGGCAAGCGATGCACAAATCCTGGGGCAATATGATCGAGTTTAACCAAGCCGCCGACGCTATGGGCGTCGATGTCATGCGTTGGGTCTATTGCAATCACAAGCCTGAGAAGGACCTACTTTTTGGA
>DAOUEQ010000116.1:0-109924 GCA_034430395.1 Anaerolineales bacterium
TCTCTCGCAGATCCTGACTCACTGAGAATCTGACGGTTCTTCAACTTTAAGACAGCGTGACAGGGCAACGCTATCGCCGCCCTGTTTTTTTTCAAAGTAACGCCAGATCTGGAGTCGGCAAGCCCTGCTTACGGGCTGAAGCGAAGCTGTAGGATTTTACGGAGCCCAACTCTGAAGTCTACAAGCTCAGTCCACGGGTTGAAGTGGGGATTCAGCGCCCCATCAAACCTCGCTCACATTGCAAAAACAACTCGCTCTGCGTATTATTCATCTACACATTATTCCGAAAGGTACTGCAAATGGTGAAGAATATTCCCGTCGACGAGACCTACCTTCAAGACATCCTGATCCAGCTTCTCAACATCCCCAGCCCCACAGGCTACTCCGATGCAGCGATCCAATTCACACAATCAAAACTGGAAGAACTCGGATTGACGAGCAGGCAAACGCCGAAGGGCACTCTGGTCGCGGAGTGGCCGGGAAAAGCCGACAGCAAACCACGCGGGATCACCGCCCATATTGACACGCTCGGTGCGATGGTGAGCGAGATCAAACAAAATGGTCGTTTAAAACTCTCACAGCTCGGAGGTTACGCCTGGAACTCCATTGAAGGCGAAGGCTGCGTTATCCTCACTCGCTCCGGAAGAAGCATACGCGGCTCTGTGCTCCTTACGAAAGCCTCTGGACACATCCATGGCGAAAAGGTAGGAACCACTCCCCGAGATGGGGATACGATTGAAGTACGAATCGACGAGCGCAGTCTCACGATGGGTGAAACCGAGGATCTGGGGATAAGCGTGGGCGATTTTGTGGCTTTGGATCCCCGAGTGGAGCAGTCGCCCAGCGGGTTCATCCGTTCTCGCCATCTGGATGACAAAGCCGGGGTCGCATGTCTGCTCGCCGCCGCCCAGGCCATGATTGGCGCCAATGAAGAACCATCCCAGCGCACAATCCTCCATATCAGCAATTATGAAGAAGTGGGTCATGGGGCTGCAGCCGGCTTACCTGGCGACCTTTTCGATCTTGTAGCCATCGATATGGCGCCTGTGGGCGAGGGTCAGACATCGGATGAGTTCCACGTAACAATCTGTGCGAAAGATAAAGGTGGCCCCTATCACCTTAAGCTCACCCTCCGGCTCGAAGAACTCGCCCAATCGGCTGAGATTCCCTACAGAACCGACGTATACTCTTACTATGGATCTGACGGCGAGGCGTATTGGCGGGCCGGCGGAGACGTACGGGTCGCTCTGCTGGGGCCTGGTATCGACGCCTCTCACAATTACGAACGCACCCATATCGACTCGCTGCGGGCTACAACCCAACTCATCATCGCCTACCTCCAATCTTCGTGAGTCCTTCTAACTCAGGAGCAGGTCCATTTTCACAACAGCCGGGGATTGAATTCCTGAGAGGCGCACGCGATCAGCTCCCTATCCTCCTGGGCGTCGTTCCCTTCGGGGTCATCTTCGGCGCTTTAGCGGTTTCAGCCGGCATCCCTGCACTTGAGGCGCAAAGTTTCTCGCTCTTCATCTTCGCCGGAAGTGCCCAATTCATCGCCGTCAGTCTTATCGCCGGAGCCGCCTCACCCTTCCTCATAATCCTGACCATCCTCGTGGTCAATTTGCGCCACTTGCTCTACAGCGCTTCGTTAGCTCCTTACGTTTATCACCTCTCAAAACTTTGGAAGATCCCGCTCTCCTGGCTCCTCACGGATGAGGCTTTCATCGTCGCCTCCGCCCGTTATCGCAAAGGCGGCCCCGAGTTCGCACATTGGTATTTCCTCGGGACGGGGCTTACGCTCTGGGCTGCATGGCAGTTGAGCACCTTCCTCGGTATTGCCCTTGGCGCATTGATCCCTCCAGGGATAGGGCTTGACTTCGCACTTCCACTCACCTTCATGGCTTTGATCCTGCCCACACTGACCGATCGACCTGCCTGGGCTGCGGCCTTCGCAGCCGGCGCCTTTTCAATCCTGCTCGCCAATCTCCCGTTCAAGCTAGGCTTGCTCATCCCCGCGGTCCTCGGCATTGGCGTCGGACTTGTAGTGGAAATGCGTTCAGCAAGAGCAGGACACGTGAACGGAGATAATTCATGAACCGTGCGGAGCTCTGGATTATCATCCTCGGCGGAATGGCCGTGACGTACCTGATCAGGCTCAGCTTCTTCTTTTTCATCCCACCGGACCGGTTACCCGAATGGTTCCGGCGTGGATTACGATACATTCCCCCCGCGGTCCTGGCCGCGCTGATCGCCCCGGATCTCCTGCTCCTTGACGGAACCCTGCATCTATCGTTCGCTAATCACCGCCTCGTCGCCGGATCAATTGCCGCTCTGGTCGGATGGCGCACAGGCAACACCTGGCTTACGATCGTTTCGGGACTATTAGCTTTTATGCTGCTCACACTTCTCTGAGCGGTCGGATTCGACACTTGCATCCTGCCTGCTCATGGCGATGATACAATGCAGAATATGAACGATCGCACCTCTCTCGTGAAATATGCCTGGCTCTCGCTTGGCGCAGCAGTGCTCACGATGGGGCTCAAAGCTGTTGGCTATCTTCTCACCCAATCCGTGGGGTTATTATCCGACGCGCTTGAATCGGGAATCAATCTGGTTGCGGCGTTCACAGCTCTCACTGCGTTGCACATCAGCGCTCAACCCCCGGACGAGGATCATGCCTACGGTCACCAAAAAGTGGAGTATCTCTCCAGCGGCGCTGAAGGGGGATTGATCTCACTCGCGGCCATTGCGATTGCAGTTATGGCCATCCAGAGGCTACTCAATCCGCAGCCGATCGATCACCTGAGTCTGGGCCTTTTAATCTCCGCTGCAGCTTCAGTCATCAACTTAGGCACAGCTCTTATCTTGATCCGCGTCGGCCGACGCCGACGATCCATCGCCCTCGAAGCGGATGGCCAGCACCTGATGACCGATGTGTGGACATCAGCGGGCGTCATGATCGGGGTAGGAGCCGTGGGTCTGACAGGGTGGCAGGTCCTTGATCCCCTGATCGCGCTGACCGTCGCTGGCTGGATCGGTTTCAATGGGTACAAGATTCTAAAACGCTCGGCATTGGGCCTCATCGACACCGCGCTTCCAGAGCAGGAGGTCGCCGCGATCCGCGCTGTTCTTGAACGCAACTGCGGCCCTAAAACCAAGTATCATGCCCTGCGCACACGCCAGGCGGGATCGCGCAGCTTCATCTCCATGCACATACAAGTTCCTGGGGATTGGAGCATCCAGAAAGGGCATGATTTACTGGAAAAAATCGAGCTTGAAATCCTCGAGTTCATCCCCTCGGCGACCGTCTTCACCCACATCGAACCACTCGAAGACCCCCGCTCCTGGACCGATCAGGATTTGGATCGCACTCATCGCCCGAATAATAACGCTTGATGCGGTCTAATAGCTCCTACTTAGATGGCAGCCAATTCCCCCTGTGAGCTTCAGTGAGAAACCTTAGCCGCTTGCACACCTCTGGTCGCCCCCGACTCCTTCGCCCGAAAGGCACATGGGATTTCTCGCTGGGGAAAAAGCAATTATTGGCAGTGAGGATCGCTAGGCTTGTCGCTTGACACACTAACACTATTGAGCTGACGATCTCCGTGTGTATATTTAACCCTTGGTTGTTATCATCCAACTGGTCTCTATGGCACAGGCGTGTAGTAGTTATCTTAGCTATTTCGGTTTTTTAGTTTTGGTAGGTTTTTTCGTACCTGTTGGATCCGGTGGTTCGGGCGTAGGAGTTGGTGGCGGGAGTGTATTCGTGGGAGCCAGCGTGGAAGTAGGTTCCCCTGGGGTAGATGTGTCTGTCGGCTCTTGAGTTTCCTCAGGCGTCGGTGTCGATGTGTTGGTCGGTTCCCCGCCTGAACCAGATTCTGCTGTGGGCGTGCTTGTCAAGAAATACCAGAAGGTCGATGTCTGTGTAGGCGTGTGAGTCCCACCCTGGAAAAGATCCAAAATCGACAATGATGTTGGCGTCGGTGTTGATGTTTGCTCGCTCGCTGTTTGAGTCTCTAAGGCGCTCATCGTCCCGGCTACAGCCGTCTGGATCTGCCCTGGATCTGCATCTCCATTGAGCGGTGCGTTCGCGGTGTAGAGCGCAGCGATCGTCGCCTCAAAAGCAATCGATGCTTGGATTTCATTTGAATCGTCCGGCGGAATGCCCATGACGCCCCGCAGCGCAAATGCACCGAGCGGGAATGCCAATAGTAATGCCATTACCCCCAGTAAAACCGGCCACCTGCGTCCTGAAGGGCGGGAGAAAGCAGCTCGGAGCTTACGCCGCCATCGATCACGGGTTACATTGAAGCGATTGAGTCGCGGCATCACTGTCGTAGGCTCATAGCCATTCTGCACTGAGGTCAGGATCGCATCCTGCAAGGCATCGTTGAAAATCGCGATCGATCCATAGCGATTCTTGGGGTTCTTATCGAGCGCAGTGATCAAGACATTCTCGATTGGAACCGGGACGCCGTGATTCACTTCACGCGGCGGCGGAAGGGGTTCGTTGATGTGCTTGAGCGCGACCGCCAGTGGAGTTTCACCCTCGAAGGGTATGCGCCCTACGACAAGCCTGTAGAGCACCACTCCTAGCGAGTACTGGTCAGACAGCTCTGTAACGCCTTCTCCCAGGCATTGTTCCGGCGACATATAGCCCGGGGTTCCAACCAGCCCTGACCCGGTCAGATCCAAGGTCGCCTCAGACCAGTAGGCGAAACCAAAATCTGATAGCTGTGCTTTCCCTTGTTCATCCAGCAATATGTTGGAAGGTTTCACATCGCGATGGACGATATGCTTATCATGCGCGTGCTGCAAAGCTGCCGCAGCTTGAGAGATAATTTGAGCAGTTTCTTCAATGGATATCGGACCATTTGTCAGGCGATCCGAAAGCGATCCTAAGGGCATATACGGAATTACGTAATACAAATGACCATTTTCTTCACCGTAGTCTAAGATGGGGACAATATTCTGATGTTTAAGCTGGCTGAGCATTTTCGCTTCCTGGCGGAAACGTTTCTTGAGCCCATCATCCCGGCTGAGGTAGGGCAGCATGACTTTGACGGCGGCGATCTTCTCATCCCGAAGATCTACCGCTTTGTATACGGTTGACATCCCACCCTGGCCGACGACCTCCAGGATGCGATAATGACCAAGAGTTTTACCAATCAACTCTGTCACGCTGTTCCTCGCCTCATTCGTTCGGTCCCTTCGCAGAGATCCAGACGAGCATAATTACCCGGCGTGGTTTTCTTAAACATCGAAGACGACGCAGGTTGGTGCACTCTAAGGATAACACCAGAATGGCTCTTAAGTCCCTTTCAACCAGCTATCAAGACTGTCAGAGTAAAAGCAAAATGAGAGTAATAAATCATTGTGCGATAATTCAGCAGCTTCTCACATTGGTTGTTAAAGCGATGTTCTTAGGGAGCGCCCATTATTGTGGGTCAGCATTTTTCAAATGCTAGGGGATGTCATTACTGACCGATGGAAGCGTGTACTTCGGACTTGTGTTTCGTTTATCCTGATTATTTCGGTTTTTTGGTTTTGGTAGGTTTTTTCGTACGTGTTGGTTCCGGTGATGCTGGCATAGATGTGTCCGTGGGCTCAATCGTTCCAGCTACTGTGGGGGTGCTTGTCGCTTCGGCACTGAGAGTGGTTGTTGGTGAAGCAGAGGAGGTCTCACTTGGTGGTATCGGCGTAGAACTGGCATCCTGCGAACGCTGTTCATCTCCGCTGCGTGGTGTCGGTGTGCTGGCAACTGAGGGGATCGGTGCCGGGGGCAGGGTTAGCGTAGCTGTTGGACTGCCACCGCCACCCCCCAATACGTTATACGTTCCGCCTTCTTCAACGACCACCGTATCAATATCCACGCCATCCGACTCTACCATGACGCTGAGAGTCCCCATCACTGCAGCTTCAATTTGCTGCGGTGAGAATTCCGAACCCGGCTGAGGTGCGTTCTGTGTATAGAGGGCATCGATGGTTGCTTGATAATCCAGAGGAGCGGAGGCTGATTGGGAAAAAATTGAATACCCTAGTTCGCGCATAGCGATAGCGCCGATGGGTAAGATAAACAATGCCGAAAGCAATCCAACGAGGATGGGCTTGCGGAGAACCCGCGACCGGCCCAGGTGCCCAAAAAAACTGGAATCGTTTTCATGCTGTATTCGAACCTCGGTTGGAATATTGAAGTGCATAGGCTGTGGTGTGCGAACCATCGCTGGATCAAGTACTCCCGCAAGCGCAGCCTGGAACGCCGCGTTAAACTCGTTCATATCTTTGAAGCGATGCTCGGGCTCCTTTGCCAATGCCTTGAGAAGCACAGCCTCAACACCTTCTGGCAACTTTGGGTTAATCGAGCGCGGTGGGGGGAGTGGTTGCTGGATATGCTTCATCGCCAGTGCAAGTGGTGTATCCCCCTCAAAAGGCAGCCGCCCTGTTGCGACGCGATAAAGAACAACGGCGAAGGAATATTGATCCGAACTAGCATCCACCGGCTCGCCCAGGCATTGCTCCGGGGACATATACGCCGGTGTGCCGATCAGGGCTGAACCTGTCAGCCTGATCGAAGCCTCCTTCCACAGGGCAAAGCCGAAGTCTGAAAGCAGGGCGTTGCCTTTGTCGTCCATTAGGATGTTAGAAGTTTTAACATCGCGATGGATGACACCATTCGTGTGCGCATACGCTAGCGCAGCAGAAACCTGCTCGCTCAATCTCGCGCCCTCAACTGCCGAAAGCGAACTTTCTCTTAGCCGATCCTGCAATGTTCCTCCCCGGATGAAGGGCATCACGATGTAGGGCGAACCTTGATGTTCTCCGTAGTCGAGGATGGACACGATCTGAGGGTGATCTAATTTCTGAAGCAGCTCAATTTCGCGCGCGAAACGAGTCTTGAACTTAGTTTCCTGAAGCAGGTAATTGGCGAGCACCTTAATCGCGACGTGTCGTTGGTTTTCCAGGTCGTAGCCGCGGTATACGAGCGCCATCCCACCTCTCGCAATCTGCTCGAGGACATGGTAGTGCTCAAGTGTCTGACCTGTTAGCTCAGCCATGGTTCATTACTGTTAATCTCAAACCGGGATGGTTATACGGATGGATCTATGATGTCACCGGCGTTAATACATTGATTCCATCTGCCGATGGGTTATGGCTTCCTTGTCCTACGGATATTCCTCAAACAGAGAATCTCATTATAAGGTGTTTTTCAAGAAGTTTTCCCTTTAAAATACCATAGACAATTGGCTTGGCATTAATCAAACCGATGTTCATTCCGTATAGCGAGTAAAAACAATCAGCATTTTTTCATCTGCAGTTGCAGATGCCAGCCCAGGCATTTCTAATCGACATCCTGCGTTTGGTTGTGGCTGTCATTTACCTGGACCCGTTAAACTGTGATCCACAAATCCCCGCGCTGTTTCGAGGGAAGATCAGTTCAGTCTTAGGTCTGGCTTATTCATCCCTTTGACATCGGTTCGGGAATGGGATTAGTGGATCCTCCTTGGCGGATTCACGTGAAATCACAGTATCGACTTACGCATTCTGGGACTAGAATATAGAGCGTGGTAAAACACGCAATGTGTAACCGATCAATGTAATCTTCACATGCGATCCTCTAACTTCAAGATTTTACAGAAGATAGACCATCGCCAACAGGATATTCCAATGCGTCCCATTCTATTCATCTTCCTTGGACTCGGTGCGATGATCCTCTCAGGTCGGCCGCGATTCAAGCCTCGCTCCTACCGTTTTTTCCGCTTGCTCGCGTTTGAGGCGCTGCTCCTACTCGTATATGTAAACAGCCCGTCATGGTTCTTTGCGCCTTTCTCAACCCAGCAAGTCCTCTCCTGGATTCTACTGTTCGGATCGATTGTCCTCGCCATCCACGGCTTTCTAATGCTGCGCACATACGGTCAGCCTACGGATGGGATCGAGACGACGACTCAACTTGTTGACTCTGGTGTCTTCCGTTTCATCCGACACCCTTTATATACATCGCTGCTCCTCTTTGGCTGGGGCGTTTTCTTTAAACACCCGACATGGACTGCTGCGGGGATCGCGCTTGGCGCTACGGCATTCTTGATGGCGACGACATTGTATGAGGAAGTGGATAATCTAGGACGGTTTAGAGACGCATACGTAGAGTACCAGAAACACACCTGGCGAATGATCCCGTTTGTGTTCTAAAGAAAATTGCTTCCCAGCCCCTCTGACCATAGGATGCTCGCCGAAAGGAACGCGTTCGGATTCGAATCTTTCGGAACGACAACGCCGGGTATCCAAAACGGTCTCTTCATTGGCAATTAACGGGTAAATGAGGTCTTTATGCGTATAACTGAGACGATCTTCCTCGACGAACGGGAACTCACGGAACGTAACATCCAATCGCCCGGTCCTGGAGGGCAGCATGTAAATAAAGCCGCGACCAGCGTCCAGTTGCGTTTCGATGTCCATGGATCTACTTCCCTCCCGCCTGGGGTTAAAAATCGTTTGATGCAAATTGTGGGTAAGCGCCTGACCAAAGAAGGAGTGCTCATTATCACTGCACATTCCTTCCGCTCGCGGGAGCGAAACCGGCAGGAGGCGCGCCAGCGATTAGCCCATTTAATACGCCGGGCGACGCAGGCACCCAAACGCAGGCTGAAGACCAGGCCGCCGAGGGGCGCCAGGGAGAGGCGTCTGCAGCGTAAGAAGCACCTTAGCGCGAAGAAACGCCTGCGACGCCCACCCCTCGCGTCGATGATTGAAAGATAGGGATTTACCTGGGACGAGTCTCAACAGAAGAGCTTTCTTTAGAACGCTGCCCATGGAGTGTTGATTATGCTCGGTGCGATCGCAGGCGATATCATCGGCTCTGTGTATGAACACCACCCTCTGAAAACCAAATCATTCCCGCTATTCTGTGAGCCATCGAGATTCACAGACGACACGGTTCTGACAATTGCGGTTGCCTCCGCCATCTTGAACTCCGAGGATTACGGCGCTTCTATTGGGGCGTTCGCCGGACGATACCCTCATTCTGGCTATGGGGGCTTCTTCTTGCGCTGGCTACAGTCACCCGCCAAAGCCCCATACAACAGTTGGGGCAATGGATCAGCTATGCGTGTGAGCCCCGTTGGATTCGCCTTCGACTCGATCGACGAAGTTCTGAACGAAGCCAGAAAGAGCGCTGAAATTACCCATGACCATCCGGAGGGCATCAAAGGTGCTCAGGCAACGGCGTTGGCTGTTTATCTGGCGCGTATTGGCACAAGTAAAGGGAAAATCAAAGGTGAAATCCACGAACGGTTCGCCTATGACCTGAGCCGGAAACTGGACGAGATTCGCCCCACCTACAGCTTCGACATCTCCTGCCAGGGAACTGTCCCTGAAGCGATCATCGCATTTCTCGAATCTGAGTCTTTCGAAGATGCCATTCGCAATGCTATCTCACTCGGAGGCGACAGCGATACGCTGGCATGCATCACGGGTGGGATCGCCCAGGGATTCTACAAAGAGATTCCCGACGAAATTGAAACAGCCGTGCGTGTACGGCTGCCAAAGGAATTCATCCAGGTCCTCGATCAATTTCAGCTGACTTTCAATCTTTAATTTCTGTAGTCACGGCGCCGGCCAGGGATTGAATTCCTGAAAGATCGACCCGCCGATGAACTCGCGCATGATCGAGTTGTCCGGGATTAACCCGGTATCGATGGGGAGGAACCAGTCCAGGAAAGTGAGCAGCCGCTTCGCTTCTACGTGCTCTTCCGTCCCGAAGGGAACCTGCCGGATCAAGGGTTCCGCAAGCGGTGCAAGTGCAGAGCCTTCATACATCAATGCGGAATTGAACATCACATCGGCGTTTTCTTGAAATGGGAAGATATAGCGTTTCTCGCCGCGCCTCACAGATTCCCAGCGGCGGATCGTCTCTGCCGCAGAATACCCTCGCCGGGCAGCATCCCGCACAATGCGGCGTATGAGACGTGTATCGGTTGTGGATACACGGTTCAAGCTATCTAAGTTGAGCTGCGTCAGCGCGGAGACGTAAACTCGAAAGGTGTTCTCGGAAGGGATCTCCGGGATAAGCTCGGGATTGAGGCCATGGATGCCCTCCAGGATGATCAGTTGATCGGGAGCCAGTTTCACATCCTCCCCTGGCTCGCGTTTCCCCGTGATGAAGTTATACGCTGGCAGATGTACTCGCTCCCCTTGAATCAACTTCCCTAAGTCATGGTTCAGCCGTTCAAGATCGAGCGCCTTAAGCGACTCGTAGTCATATTCACCTTTCTCATCCAGCGGCGTTTTATCGCGATCGACAAAATATTGATCCAGCTCAAGCGGGAAGGGGGACAAACCACGCACCAGCAGTTGGACCGAGAGCCGCTTTGAGAATGTTGTTTTTCCGGAAGCGGACGGACCTGCAACAAGGATCAACCGTTTCGCCCCATATTCACCGGTAATTCTCGCGGCGATTTCGGCAATCCGTCCTTCGTGCAAGGCTTCAGACACGAGTATCACCTCCCTCGCCCGTCCGGCGAGGATGGCATCATTCAGCGTACCGATGCTTGTAATCCCCAATGTATTCAACCATTGGCCATATTCCCGGAAGGTATTCAGCAGTTCCGAGTAATCCGGAAGCGGTAGGATCTTTGTGGGTTCATGCCGTCTCGGAAAACGCAGCGTAAAACCATCGCCGGTTTTTTCCAGAGCAAACCATTGGAGATAGCCAGTCGAGGGAACCATATATCCATGGTGGTAGTCGCGGTGTGACTTAAGTTCGTAGAGCACCAAGCGGGTCTTTTTCCGATGAGCCAACAGCCGGACCTTATCTGTGTAGCCCTTCTCAGTGAAATACTCGATCGCTTCGCCTACCAATGTGCTCGTTTTTGTAAAGGGAAGGTCGTCATCGACAAATTCCCGCATGCGATCTTCAACCTTCTGAAGCTCTGTCTTGGTCAGTGGATCTTGATCGCTTACTTCGCAGTAATATCCCCCCGAGGAGACGGAGTGATCTACAGTCAATTTCGCATTTGGGTGGAGTTCCTCAAAGGCAGCCGCCAGTAGAAAGGTCAATGAACGGCGGTAGATTCGCATGCCATCTGCTGAGCCCATCGTAATGGGTCGGACACGGGAGTCCATCTCGATCGGGTATGTTAATTCGCGCAATTCGGCGTTAACCACAGCACCAACGATCGGCGCAGGTGGTTTGAGTAATTTTAAGAAAGTCTCTAGTTGGCTGCCTCTGGGTCCTTCCAAGATGCGATTGTCTGGCAAATGGATTTGAACAGTATCCCGCTTATTTACCTCATGGATGACTGCATTTGATTTCCGGGCCATTATTGGAACCTCGTTTCGATAATTTCATTCTACCCCATTCCACAGTTCCCTCGATGCTATTTTTGGCCTCTGACGGGTTCAGACTTCATTGAGAATATTTTAATATAATAAAGAGGAACGTTGCATCTTCTTGACCTCGGAATCATTGGGGAACCGGGGCCGCTTATCTTCATCGTGGACAAAGCACCTGCCAGGTCCCGGGCAGGCGCTTTGCTTCGTGGATATCTTATAAACACTCGCCGTGGAATTCACCTTCGAGGGGCAAATGTTGATTTATGAGGTTTGCTCCAGATAGAGCGGCCTGCAGCACAACACCAGCTGCCGCGCGGCTTGCACTTCATCCAGTCTCCCAAAGGGCGTTTTATGAGGAGCACTCTTTAGGATATCTGGATCCTCGCGGGCTTCCTTCGCGATTGCCAGCATGGCCTCGATGAAGGCGTCGAGACTCTCCTTGCTTTCGGTTTCCGTAGGCTCGATCATAAGTGCCTCCGGAACGATCAATGGGAAGTAGTTCGTCGGAGGATGGAAACCGTAATCCATCAACCGCTTGGCGATGTCGAGGGCATGGATATCCGGTGCATCGTCCCAGCGCCCTTCAGCGACGAACTCATGCATGCAGATGCGGTCGAAGGGGACTTTGTAGGTATCACGCAGTTTCGCCAACAGATAGTTAGCGTTAAGAACAGCGTAATCAGAGACCGCACGTAGTCCTGTTTTCCCAAGCATGCGCATATATGTGTATGCCCGAACGTGGACGCCGAAATGTCCATGGAATGCTTTCACCCTGCCGATGCTCTTAACCGGCTTGACAAGCCCATACAATGGAGGTTTGGCTTCATCGCCTTCGTCAACAATACCCACCACCGGACTCGGCAGGAAGTCGACCAGTTTCTCGGCGACACCTACCGGACCCGAACCCGGACCTCCACCACCGTGAGGTGTAGAGAAGGTCTTATGGAGATTGTAGTGAAGTACGTCAATCCCGAGATCACCCGGTCTGACCACGCCGAGCAGGGCGTTCATATTCGCCCCATCACCGTAAATCAACCCACCACATCCATGGACCAGATCGATGACTTCCTGAACATGCTCCTCAAAAAGTCCCAGCGTATTGGGGTTGGTGAGCATCAACCCGGCGACGCGCTCGTCACAGTGTTTCTTGAGCTCTTCCAGGTCGATGTTCCCCCGTGCGTCGGAGGGGATTTCGATGACCTCCATCCCGCTCATCGTCGTGCTGGCGGGGTTGGTCCCATGCGCCGAGTCGGGGATTAGGATCTTAATCCGTTCCTTATCACCGCGGTCATGATGGTATGCGCGGATGATGAGGATCCCGGTCAGTTCTCCATGTGCACCGGCCGCTGGTTGGAGACTCACACCTGCAAACCCACCGATCTCCATGAGCCAGTCTTGGAGAGCATACATCATCGCCAGGTTTCCCTGGGCTGTATCAGGATCCTGAAGGGGATGGGTCAAGGCGAATCCGGGAAGTCGCGCCATGTCCTCGTTGACCTTGGGGTTGTACTTCATCGTACAAGAACCCAGCGGGTAAAACCCGATATCCACACCGTAGTTCATTTGAGAAAGGCGTACAAAATGGCGTACGACGTCATTCTCAGCGACCTCTGGCAGGGGTAATTCATCCCTGATTAAACCATCAGGAAATCCCGTTTCAGGAACATCTGACTCAGGTAAAGACATACCCTGACGCCCAGGGGAGGACAATTCATAGATCAATGGTTCAGTCATTAGAGACCTCCTCTAGCGCGTCCACCAGGTCGTCGATCTCTTCCTTGCTGATCATCTCCGTAACGGCTATGAGCATGTGGTCCTTAAGGTCAGGATACTCCTGGCCCAGGTCAAACCCGCCCAGGATATCCCACTCGAGTAAAAGCTCGTTAATCTCTGCAACCGGTCGCGGGCATTTAACGACGAATTCGTGGAAGAACGGATGCTTATTCCAGAGCTTAAATCCTTTCAACGCATCGATCCGTCCAGCGGCGTAATGAGCTTTGTGATAGCAGAGTTCGGCGACCTCTCTCAGACCCTTCTTCCCCATCACGCTCAGGTACACTGTCGACGCAAGCACCATTAAACCCTGATTGGTGCAGATATTTGAAGTCGCTCTATCGCGGCGGATGTGCTGTTCGCGCGGCGTAAGCGTGAGCACGAAACCGCGCTGCCCACGGTTATCTACCGTCTCGCCTACCAGGCGCCCGGCCATCTTGCGTACGTACTTATCTCTCGTCGTAAAGATGCCTAATGTGGGCCCACCAAAGGAGGATGGGATACCAAGCGGTTGACCATCACCAACGACGATGTCAGCGCCGAAGTTACCAGGGGGCACGAGCATACCCAGCGCCAACGGATTGACCACGACGCAGAAGAGTGCTCCACTTGCTTGTGCTGCCTCTCCCAATACTGAAAGATCCGAAATATTGCCAAAGAAATCCGGGTACTGAACCGCCACGAGCGCGGTGTCCTCGTCTAGCATTTCTATGAGTTCTTTGGATTCGGTCTCACACTTTTCGTCGCCCGTGATCGTGAGCCCCATTCCCTGCGTGTACGTACGCACGACCTGGCGATAGTGAGGGTGAATCGCTGGCGATAGCACGATCTTGCTGCGTTTCCCGCGATGGTGATTCAGCGCCAGGATCACAGCCTCCGCCAATGCGGTCGCCCCATCGTAGTGGGATGCATTGGAGACATCCATCCCTGTCAATTGGCACATCAGGCTTTGATACTCGAATATCACCTGAAGCGTGCCTTGAGAGATTTCCGGTTGGTAGGGAGTGTAAGCAGTATAGAACTCGTTGCGGCGCAACGTGTGGTCTACAACAGAGGGGATGAAGTGGTTATACGCGCCGGCGCCTAAGAAACAGGATGTATGGAAGACCTCTAAGTTAGCCTCTGAAAGCGCCTGCAGTTCCTGGGCGACTTCCATCTCCGAAATTGGTTCGGGGAGGTCAAGATCCGGGAACCGCACGTTCTCGGGGATGGCTTCATACAGGTCATCGATACGATCCACGCCAACCGCTGCCAGCATCTCCTGGCGGTCTTCATCGGTATGGGGGATGTAGGTCATTAGTGCTCTCGCTCCTTGTTTAGCTTCTCATAGGCTGCCGCATCCATTAAGCCGTCCAGCTCCGATGGATCGCTAATCTCGAATTTCACCATCCAGGCTTCACCGTATGGATCCGTGTTCACCAGTTCCGGCGTGTCAGCCAGGTTCTCGTTGATCTCCGTGATGACACCGCTGACGGGCATGTTGACATCGGCTGCAGCTTTCACTGACTCCACCGCCGAGTGGACCTCACCCTTCTGTAGAGATTCGCCTACAGGCGTGGTGGTCTCGATATAGACGATATCCGACAGCTGATCCTGGGCATAGTCGGTAATTCCAGTCGTGCCGATCTTCCCTTCGACTCGGATCCATTCGTCACTCTCTGTGTACTTTAAATCCTTGGGATACTCCATTCTGACCTCCTTGAAAATTATTGAATAGGTACTGCGCGCAGAGCACACACCGACTGGGGTGTGCGCCCTCTGTCATCAACCTGAGAGATTCGTCCCTTGCGGGGAGTTGCCCCTTCGGTGTCCGGAGACTTTCCAGAGGTTCGGCCAGATCGGGTCCTTCTACCTGAGAGTTTCATCGCATACCTGCACACTTAGATGCGGTTTGCCCCTTCGGTGCCCGGTTGATTCCGGGTCTCTCCCCGACCTGTGCTAATTCTTGTCCTCATTCTAAGAGAAGCAGGAGAGGGGAGTCAAGGTTATTAATAGGAATTTTGCCAAACAAGAGTCACATTAACGAAATTTTGCAGCAGCGACTGAACATCGTTCCATGAATGTTGGCAGGCCTAAGGCATGCGCTCGAAAATGAAATGTTCATAGCCCGGAAAGCGGCGTGACGTCGGCTGTGCCGGTCTGCGCCGACACTTCTGTCCGAACCGCCACGCCGCCCAATCCCAGTAGATCCCACTGGCGTGAGAACTCCCCCTCAGGGATCATCACACAGCTGGTAACAGAGTCGTTGTATACAACCCAGCGACAGCCGTCAGAGGATCCAAATACAGTGACGATCCAACTACCCTTGCCGCACAGGGATTCGTGAAAACAAAAAGCGCGGCGAACATCGCCGCAACTGTAAGGAAGACCTTCATGCTTTCCCCCTCCTGGGTAAAGATAAACCGAGAGTAGTACCCTAATACTATGTAGCTACACTTTAGCATGACACGATACGCCCTGTCAAGATTCTGGATCGGCTTTCATTTGAAAGTACCGGATGGGAAAACGCATCCTGTATCTGGGCACAAACCTTTAGCCCCTTAAGGGTGGGCTCATCCCCGCGATTCCCCGTCCCTTCTGCACACAACCGATTACCACTTTCATACATATCAGGTCACAATTTCCATCCCAACAGCTACTATGATAAGATGATTGTTGTACTCCAACGTAGGGTTGACCTCACGCGTGATGACAAACATCACTTGCAACAAAAGGTCTCCTATCATAATCTGAATTTTGAGTTTTCAAATCCATTTGTATTGAAAGGGAATTAGGAACTCAATGTGTTCATCGGCAGGTGTGGTGGCAATTATCACCCACTCGATACAAAGCGATTGTACTCTCCCGGTTTTCCCATCAGGGGGGTGTATCCCCCAGAGAACAACTTTGTCCCTGCCACCATTATCATAACGTATCGAAGCGGGTTCAGTTACTTGAACTCGCTTTTGCGTCTGTGCAATCATCGTTATAAAAACCAAAGAAGGAGGTGAGACGGCGGAAAAGGATCTGAAGGCAGACCTTTGAGTAAAAAATTACGCAACGATTGAGAGGAGAGAAGTAACGATGTTGAAAAAGGTAATCGCAATCGCGTTTTTTATGGCCATCATCGTCGGCGCTTGCGCCCCCGCCGGACCGGACACGATTAAAATCGGCGTGAATGCACCCATGACCGGTGACATCCCGAAAGTCGGCGAAGGGACCAAGTACGCAGCCGAGATGTGGCTCGATGCCATCGGCGGAGAACTCGAGATCGGCGGCAAGACGTACACGATCGAGCTGGTCATCGAGGATAACGAGGCCAAGGGCGAATCGGCGGCAGCCGTTAACCAGAAGCTCATCGCCCAGGACGAAGTGCTCGTGATCGTCGGACCTCAGGCATCCAAGCAGGCTGTCCCCGCGGGTGGCGTCGCCAATGACAACGAGACCCCCATGATCAGCCCGTGGTCAACCAATCCCAACACCACGCTCGACAGACCGTGGGTCTTCCGCACCCCGTTCCTTGATCCCTTCCAGGGACCGGTTGTCGCCAACTTCGTAACAGATGAATTTGGCTTCACCAAGGGAGCCGTGCTCTACGACGTTGCCAGTGACTACCCCAAGGGCCTGGCGGATAACTTCAAGGCCGGCTTTGAGGATCTCCACGGCGCAGGATCCATCGTCGCCTTCGAGAGCTTCACCACCGGCGACACGGACTTCAGCGCTCAAATCACGAAGATCATGGCCGCCGGTGCGGAGTTCATCTTCTCGCCGCAGTACTACAACGAGGTACCGTTAATCGTCCAGCAGGCCCATGAACTCGGCTTCGACGGACCTATCGTGGGCAGCGACAGCTGGGGCTCCGCTGAGACTGTCAATCTGTGTGGCGAAGACTGCTACGGGTTGTTCTTCAGCACCCACTACGCCGCTGACGGTGCGACAGGCGCGACCAAGGAATTCATCGACGCCTACAACGCCAAGCATGGCTATGTCCCGGATGATGTCGGCGCCCTGACCTGGGACAGCTTCCTCATCGTCCAGAAGGCAATGGAAGACTGCGGTGAAATCACCGGCGACCTGGCGGTAGACCGTGCCTGCGTGCGCGATGCGCTTGCGCAAATCAAGAACTTCCAGGGCATCACCGGCGAGATGTCCTTCACTGAGCAGGGTGACCCGATCAAGTGTGCGGTGATCGTCCAGATCAGCGATCAAGGCACGTTCAAGTTCTATGCGCAGGCTTGCCCATAGAACCAACGATGTGACACAGCGCTTTCTTCAATGACACACTTCAGAAACATGGATTGAAGACAGTGACATAAAGTGCGGGTCGGGGGGTGTAAATCCCCGACCCGCCCCTTTAGAAAATAAAGGAGCGATCTCTATGCAATCATTCCTTCAAAATATCGTTAACGCGCTCCAATGGGGTAGCTTCTACGCCCTGATCGCCATCGGTTATTCGATGGTATACGGCGTACTTATGCTCTTCAACTTCGCTCATGGCGATGTGTTTATGGTGGGCGCGTATATCGGTTTCTTTGTATCAAGCGGCTTGCTTGCGCTCGCCGGAACAGGTGCCATCGCCCTCCCTCCGGGAGTGATGCTGGGGCTCGTGCTTGTCCTGACCATCATTATCTCGATGTTCCTCAACTCCCTCGTGGGCATGCTCGTTGAGCGCATCGGTTACCGCCCGCTGCGCGGCGCACCGCGAGCATCTGCTGCGATCACCGGTCTCATGATCGGCATCATCCTCGAGACGGGGAACCTCGCCATCTTCGGCGCTCAACGGCTCAGCTTTCCAGCATTAATCGAATCCACCACGTTCCAATTTCTAGGCGTCAGTATTACGAACAAGAAGATCTTGATCGTATTCGTCTCCATCCTGCTCACCCTTGCCCTGCATCAATTCATCCGTCGCACCAAATGGGGCATGGCGATGCGGGCGATGGCTTTCGACTTCGTTGTCGTGCCTCTCATGGGGATCTCGATTAACAAAATTGCGCTGCTCACATTTGCCATAGGATCCGCGCTGGCAGCCGCAGCAGGGATCCTGTTTGGCGTCGCCTATCCTGTCCTCGACCCCTATATGGGCATCCTTTTCGGTTGGAAGGCTTTCGTCGCTGCCATCCTCGGAGGGCGCGGTTCGATCCTCGGAGCCATGCTAGCAGGATTTCTAATGGCCTTCATCGAGATTTTTTCGGTGATGATTTTCCCGTCGACGATGCGCGACCTGATCGTTTTCTCGGTCATCTTGATCATCCTTACCTTCCGGCCTCACGGCTTTTTCGGCGAACCCTACAGCGCTCAGATGCGACTTTAGCCGAGATGCCGACAAGATGGAATCATTCAATATGAGGAATCAATATGGGTATTCAGACTGAAACCGTGACACCAACAAAAACCGGTCTGCGTGAGGCACTGAAGCGATTCTGGAAGCCTTACTCGAGAATCCCGCTCCTCGGCTGGCTTGTGGGCGCCTTGGCCGCGGTGCTGCTCGAACTCATTGTAGGCAACCAGTTTGGCCGCCTGCTCGGGATGTCAAAGGCTCCCGCGCTCCTCGGCCTTGTCATCATAATGAAGAGTCCGCTTCTAATCCCGAGCGCGCTGGCTTATGTCTTGGTGATATACCTCCTGCCAGTCGGGATCATTGCCAGGGTGGGGACCTCGCTCGCAAATCGAGCCGCTGCGTTTCTGTACCAAGCGAATACTGGACTCTCCGCCATCATACACCTGGCATTGTTCTACGCCGTCCTGCATCTCTGGTCTAACCTGAGCGACTACCGGCTACTCGTGGTCAAACTCACCTTGATCGCCATCATCATCACCCTGAGCTTGAACGTCGTAAACGGATATATGGGTGAGTTCTCCTGTTCACATCCAGGATTTCTGGCTCTCGGCGCCTACACCGCCTCGATCTTTACGATCGTGTTGTTCGTCAACGAGAACCGCTTCGGAGATGCGCTTCTTCCGCCGGCATTGGGTCCTTTTCTCTTCCCGATCGGCCTGATCCTGGGCGGAATCTTCGCCGCGGTCGGCGCACTGCTCGTCGCCATTCCATCCTTCCGCACCCGCGGCGATTACCTGGCCATCATCTCGTTGGCGTTCATGTTCATTGTTCTGAGCCTCTTCAACAACCTGGAGTTCGTCGGCGGTCCACGCGGTTTGAGCAATCAACCGGACTACGCCAACCTGCCAACGGTTTTCATTTGGACAGTCCTTGCCGTGTGGATCATCAACAACTTCGTGCGTTCCACGATCGGCAAGGCTTTGAATGCAGTCCGCGACGGTGAATTGGCTGCCAGCACCATGACGGTCGATACACGGCGAACAAAGATGACTGCATTCCTCTTCTCGGCCTTCTGGGCTGGGATCGCCGGTGGATTGTTTGCCCACATCATCCGCTATATAAACCCCGGAACCTTCGGTATCCGTAAACTCGCCGAGGTGCTGGCGATGGTCTACCTAGGGGGCTTGAACTCCGTCGCCGGTTCGATCGTCGGGGCAGTCGGCTTTAACCTCATGGGAGAGGCGCTCAGACCTCTGGAAATTCTCAAGTGGATCATCATCCCCGTAATCCTGATCCTGCTGATGATTTTCCGACCGACGGGCTTGATCGCTTTCACAGAATTGGATCCCATCGCGCTGCTGAAACCCAAAGCGATGACCAACGAAGGAGGGGACCATGTCGCTGCTTGAAGTCAATAAAATGACCCACTTCTTCGGTGGACTACGAGCGGTATATGATTACAACCTGGAGATTGAACCCGGCCAGATCCGTGGTTTGATCGGTCCAAACGGCGCGGGCAAGACCACAATCTTCAACCTGATCACCGGCGTCTACACGCCGACCGAAGGCGAGATTACCTTAAATGGATCGTCGATTAAAGGCCGGCCCCCAAACCAAATCGCATCCAGCGGTCTAGGACGGACGTTTCAGAATTTGCGCCTTTGGCGGCATATGTCTGTGCTCGATCACGTGAAGATGTCGCAGTTCTCTAAGATCACGTATGGTCTCACCGGCGCTTTCTTCGGAACACCGCGGCGGCAGCGGGAGGAGGCAGAGATCGAGGAGAAGGCACGCGGTTTGCTTGAATTGGTCGGCATCGCTCATCTCGCCGATCAAATCGTGACCAATCTGCCTTATGGCGCTCAACGCCGGGTGGAGCTGGCTCGCGCCCTGGCAATGGAACCCAGTATCCTCTTCCTCGATGAACCGACGGCGGGGATGAACCCGGAAGAGCTTTCGGAGATGATGAACATCATCCGTCACGTCCATGCCGAATTAGATTTGACCATCTTCTTGATTGAACACCGGATGAAGGTTGTCATGGATCTATGCCAGATCATCCAAACGCTGGTGTTCGGGGAAGTCATTGCACAAGGCACGCCGGATGAGATTCGCAATAATCCGGAAGTCATCGATGCCTACCTGGGCAAGGAGGTGGAGGTCTGATGCTTCTCTCGGTTGAAAACCTGTCAGTCTCATACGGCAATATTAAAGCCCTGCACGGCATCAGCTTTGAAGTGGACGAGGGGGAAATCGTCTGCATCATCGGCGCAAATGGCGCCGGGAAAAGTACGACATTGTGGGCGATCTCCCGACTGCTGAGTGCAGGAGATGGCGCCTCGATGTCCTTCGCCGGAAAGAATCTGCTTGACTACCCTGCGGACAAGGTGGTGAGCGAGTTAGGCATATCTCATGTACCCGAAGGCCGCCGGCTCCACGACAATCTGACCGTGAAAGAGAATCTACACCTGGCAACTTTCGCCCGCAAGGACGGTCCAGAAATCAAAAACGATCTCGATCGGGTCTTCTCGATTTTCCCGCGCTTGGAGGAGAGGATCAATCAGAAAGCTGGAACGTTAAGCGGTGGGGAACAGCAGATGCTGGCCGTCGGCCGGGCGCTGATGAGCGCCCGGCGAATGATGCTGCTCGACGAGCCATCCATGGGTCTCGCACCGCTGCTTATGAAGGACGTCTTCGACGCATTGAGGGGGATCAACAAGGAAGGCACGACCATCCTCCTCGTTGAGCAGAACGCCCGCATGGCGCTTCAATTTTCTCAGCGCGGCTACGTGCTGGAGAGCGGATCCATTGTGCTGGAAGGGAAATCCAGCGATCTGCTGGTGAACCCGGAGGTGAAGAAAGCTTACCTCGGCGGGTAAATTGACGCGGTTGAATATCATCATGAAATAGAGGCCGACTGAATGTCGGCCTCTTCGTATAAGGACCTAAAGATGAAGCACTCCCTCGTGTGCTGCTAATTACGTATAAACACGCGTAACGCGCTTCAAAATCCCGCTCGTAACCTCATAGTTTATTGTCCCCCAGCGATCGGCCACGTCTTCCGCGCTGATTCGCTCCGCCTCTTGTGAGCCGATGATCACCACCTCATCCCCTGTCTGTGCACCCGGGAGCGCATCGAGTTGGACCATAATCTGATCCATCGTTACCCGACCAACCACAGGAACCCGCTTGCCCCCTACAAGAACCTCATTCCCCTCGACGCGCCGGAAACCGTCAGCATAACCGACCGGGATTGTCCCGATCCGCTCCTCAGCCGTCGTTGTGTATATGTGCCCGTAACTGATCCCCCGCCCTGGGGGGAGCACCTTAACCTGAGCCAGGCAGGATTTCCACGAAAGCGCTGGCCGTACGACTCCCGGCAGTTTACAGACGCTCGAGGGATGCAGCCCATACATCGCGATTCCTACTCGCACGAGGTCATACCACGCCTCCGGCCTGCGCAGCGCAGCAGCCGAGTTCGCGCAGTGCACCAATGGAGGGCGAAGGCCAGATGATTCCCAGTTGTCTACGATCTCACGAAATATCCGCAGCTGTGAATCTGTAGTGGTTGGATCCGACTCATCCGCCTTGGCAAAATGGGTGAATACGCCTTCGAGATGCACGTTCGGCATTCGCCGCGCTTCCTGAGCGAGGTGCGATGCCGCTTCCGGCTTTACGCCCACACGGCTCATTCCTGTGTCGATTTTGAGATGGACGTTCGCCCGACCGCCGACCTTCTCTGTGGCTTCTGAGATATCCGCAAGCTGCGCTTCACTCCAGAAGGCTAACGATACATTGGCTTTAATTAACGCTTCCATCCGCCTCGGCGGAGTCCATCCCAGGAGAAATATCGGCTCGTCGATGCCTGCCGCTCGCAATGCGAGTGCCTCTCCCGCGCGGGCGACGCCCAACCAACTTGCCCCCGCTTTACACGCCGTTTTAGCGATCTGTAGCGCGCCATGCCCGTAAGCTTCAGCCTTAACGACAGCCATGCATTGCTTGCCTGTACTCTGCAAGAAGTAACGGACGTTCTCCTCGATCGCCCCGAGATCGACCTCGACCCAGGTGGAATATTCGTTTTGAGGATTCATGGCGCTTAGTATAAAGGTGTCACCCAGAGATGACAACTTATCAGAGGCATGGGTATAATCGAGCGCTATGGGTTTTCAAATTGAACGCTTCCTGAACATCGAAGATGTCCAACCCTCCCCTATGCCCTATCATCATGGTATCCATTGTGATGGGTGATTTCAGTTTTCACCTGACTGCACAGGATGGCCGCGGACGAGCGGGGATCTTCCAGACCCCTCGCGGTGAGCTGCTCACACCCGTCTTCGCGCCGGTGGGCACCCAGGCGACGATCAAAGCTTTGACGCCCGATCAAATCGAAGCAGCCGGTGTCACGCTTGTCCTAGCTAATACCTACCACCTTTTCCTTCGACCCGGCGCGGAGAGGATCGCCGCGCTCGGGGGGCTGCACGCGTTCATGGGCTGGCAGAAGCCTATCCTCACGGATTCCGGCGGCTTTCAGGTCTTTTCGCTAGCCGACCAACGCGAGATCGACGCGGATGGGGTTACGTTTAAATCCCATCTAGATGGAACTACCCTTCGCTTCACACCCGAGAGCGTCATCGCCATCCAGGAACAACTCGGTGCGGACATCATCATGGCCTTCGATGAATGCCCTGCCCCATACGATCGTGATGAGAATGAGGCTGCGCTCATCCGGACCCACGCATGGGCGGAGCGCTGCCTGTCCGTGAAGAGCCGGGACGACCAGGCTCTCTTCGGGATCGTGCAGGGTGGCGTCTTTTCTGATTTGCGCGAACAGTCCGCACAATTCATCGCCAGTCTCGACTTCCCGGGCATCGCCATAGGGGGGCTTTCAGTCGGCGAAACGAAACCGGAGATGCACGCGATGCTTGAAGTCGTCGATGCAGCGCTGCCTAAAGATCGACCCAGATACCTGATGGGCGTCGGCAGCCCGGAGGATCTCGTGGAAGCCGTTCAGCGCGGGGTAGATATTTTCGACTGCGTCCTGCCGACGAGGATGGCCCGCAACCACAGCGCACTGACCCGGCGGGGGCGAATGAACATGCGTAAAGCACAGTTCGCCGAGGATGAACGACCGCTGGACCCCAGCTGCTCCTGCTACACCTGTACGACCTTCACTCGGGCCTACATCCGCCATCTATGCGCCGCGGGGGAAATGCTCGCCGCTACGCTGCTCTCCATCCACAATATCCAAATGCTCACATCAGTCACCACCGATCTCCGGAATGCCATCATCGACGGAAACCTGAAGAATTTTGCAGATGAATTCCGTGCTCATTTCAACAAACACCGACCAGACGGGGAGTGATCAATGACACCTTTTCAAGCCTTCATTCTAGGGATTGTGCAGGGAGCGACCGAATTCCTCCCCATTTCTTCCAGTGGACACCTGGTGCTCGTGCCCTGGCTTCTCAACTGGCATTTCGACCCCTCAACTGCGTTCATCTTCGACGTCCTGGTTCAGTGGGGGACCATTCTAGCTGTCATTCTCTACTTCCGGCGGGAACTCCTGAGTATGTTCACTGCAGCCCTGCGCGGAATTATTCAGCGCCGCCCATTCTACGAACCCGATGCCCGCCTGGCGTGGTTGATCCTTTTAGCCAGCCTCCCGGCCGCTGTATTGGGTCTTTTGCTCAAATCGGTCGTCGAGAAGACATTCGACAGCCCGCTCGCAGTCTCGCTCTTCCTCCTGCTTACCGCAGCCATCCTCTTCATCAGCGAACGCCTCCACCGATCCAACAAACCCATGAAGGAATTGACCTGGGTGGATTCCCTGTGGATCGGTCTCGCACAGACGCTGGCGCTTTTCCCGGGGATTTCACGCTCGGGTTCCACGATCGCAGGCGGTTTGCTGCGCTCCCTAAAACGGGAAGATGCAGCTCGTTTCTCTTTCCTCTTGTCCATCCCGGCGATGCTCGGTGCGGGCATTATTGCTCTGTTGGACCTGGCGGCCATCCCTGATCCAGGGGCGCACCTTCTCCTACTCTTCATCGGGTTCACATCTTCTGCGCTCGTGGGTCTGGCTGCTATCCATTGGCTGCTATCCTACCTTCGACGCCGCCCGCTTACTATCTTCGGGATCTACTGTACGATTGTCGGGTTGGGAGGCTTCATCATCTATGCGTTTAAGGGGTAGTCTCATCCTACTTGCGCTCGCGGCGAGTTACCTGGGCGCATGTGCGCCGGCGGCAACGCCAACGCCGACTCCGTTGGTGCAGCAGGTCTTCAGAACGCCTGCCTATGCAGATCTCGTAAAAATCTGGTTCGATGGATATCTTCAGGTCAATCCGGATTCTTACATCTCGCTGGTGAGCCAGCCCCCAGAGACGGCTCTAGCATATTTGGTCGATGGGACTGGGGAAGTAATTATTGGGGGACTTACGCCGCCTGCAGGCTGGTTCGCGACACCATTAAGTGAGGATGGAATTGCAGTGGTTATTCATCCCGATCTTCACCTCCGCGACCTGAGTATTGACGAACTATCTGCGATTTTCACTGGTCGGCTGAGCAACTGGGAATCCCTTGCAGATATCGATCTTCAGATCCAGCCAGTAATCCCGATACCTGGCGATGAAATACGAGTCGCTTTTCAGTCGACTGTGATGAGTGGGCAGCACTTTACAAACAACGCCCTGCTCGGACCTACTCCTGCTGCTGTGCTGCAACTTGTTGATGAAAATGAAGGGGCTGTAGGATTCTTGCCCTATTCGGCCGTTGGTGAAAAGATCCGACTGATCCGGGTCGAGGGTACCCTCCCCGGACCCGCAACAATCCGCGATGGGCGATATCCTCTTCCCATCACGATCCTTGCAATCGCGCCGCAGGAACCGAGCGGGGAAGTGCGCGCCTGGTTAGCATGGCTGCAATCAGAAGTACTAAATGCTCCATAAGCTCTTACTCATCCCTCTCTTACATGCCACGAAGAGAAGTCCAGTAGGGTAAAGTGGCAATCTCCCTGCAAGAACGGAGGAGATTGCTTCGCTTCGCTCGGTATGACATTAAGCGGCGGACTTCACCGCACAGGGATTGTGTCCGTTCCACAGATGTAGCCCTCACAAGCAACACCTTAGGGATTTCTCGATCGACGGGCTTGTCCTGAGCGAAGTCGAAGGGCTCTCTCTCAATGACATTCAATAGACAAGGGTAATTCTCAAACTTGTCAATTCGAACCCTGTAATGGGTGAGAAATCCCTGAGATGACACGATTTATCGTTCAAGAATCTCAGGAAAGAAATCAATTCGGCTATTCAGAATAAACCATCACGAGGAACGTCAAGAAGAGGGCTCGTGCCAACTTGACACCAGTCATCCGTAAAAAAGAAGATTCATAAACTAGAGGAGATCTGATTGTTGAATCTCGCCTGTAATGAAGGGATTACTCCGGCGTTCCTTACCAACCGTCGTAGGTGGTCCATGGCCGGTGAACAAGCGAGTCTCATCCGGGAGCACAAGGATCTCCTCGCTGATGCTCTGAAGCAATGTACTCCAATCCCCTCCCTGCAGATCGGTCCGTCCGACACTGCCGGAGAAAATGAGGTCACCGCAGAATACCGCTCCAAGCCCCTCTGAGACGAAAATCACATGGCCGAGAGAATGACCGGGTGTGTGCCGAACCTTAAAGCGATACTGCCCAAGCGTGAGTTCCATTCCCGTTTCGAGATCGATCGAGGGCTCCGGTCCGGGATCGAAATCAGGAATCCCAAAGTAAGCTGCCCCGCCGTGGGCCTGCCAGAGCGGAAAGTCCAAAGGGTGGAGTGCAACCTGGATTGGCGTATCGGTGGATTTTACGATGCCGCTTACACCGCCAAAATGATCAAAATGGGCATGCGTGAGCCAGATCTCGTTGATCTGCCAGTCTCTCTCCATTGCCGTGTGTGCGATTTGCTCACCATCCCACGCGGGATCGATCACAATCGCACTTTTCGTGTCCGGATCCCCAAGTAGGTAGGTATTCGTCATTGCCAACCCTAATTCGAATGTGACGATTTCAAGATTGCCGAGTTGGAATTCTTCAGGTGTCAACGGTGCTCCTATCTTCCCCTCGATGCTCATCGCCGGATGCGAGAATTTTAATTACCATTTCGGTTCTTTCTCCCTACAAGAATTGGAGTATAGTCGTTGTCAGAACACTCATCAAGAAGAAGAACAATTCGGTTAGCCGACATCTATTGACTACTCAAGTACAATCAGCGAGTTGATTATTCAGCGGGATACTAGATAAACGACTGCGCCCGTGATCGGCAGATACAACACCAGGGAATTGACAACCAAGAATTCCACCAAAAAAACAGCGCGCGGAGGCATTTATGAGATCCTATCCACCTGAACCGTTCCGGATAAAGACCATCGAAACGATCCGGAGGATCAGCCGCAAAGAGCGGGAGACTGCACTGGCGGCGGCAGGCTTCAACATCTTCGGGCTTCGCTCCGACGATATTTTCATCGATTTCCTCACCGATTCCGGCACCGGTGCGCTGAGCGACCGCCAGTGGGGAGCGATAATGCAGGGTGACGAATCCTATGCTGGGGCGCGCTCTTTCTTCCACCTCAAGGAGGCGATGTCCCAGATTTTCGGTTTCAAGCATTTTGTCCCCACCCATCAAGGTAGAGCTGCAGAGCACATTCTCAGCACCTTGCTCATTAAGCCTGGCCTCAGCATCCCATCAAACACGCATTTCGACACCACCGAAGCCAACATCCGCGCCCGAGGCGGGCGCCCCGTCAATCTGGTGATCGAAGAAGCTGCCAACCCGGCAGCGCTCCATCCCTTCAAAGGGAATATGGACATTGAAAAATTGGAGGTGTTCATCAAAGAAACAGGAGCGGAGAACATCCCGCTGGGCATGACCACGATCACGAATAACGCCACCGGTGGACAGCCCGTATCGCTTGAGAACATCCGCCAGACTAGCGAAATCTATCGCAAATACAAAATTCCATTTTTCATCGATGCCTGCCGCTACGCGGAGAACGCTTACTTCATTAAGACCCGCGAGACCGGGTATGCCGAAAAAACGACGCTTGAGATCGCGCAGGAGATATTCTCACTGGCAGATGGAGCGACGATGAGCGCCAAGAAAGATGCTCTGGTGAACATCGGCGGGTTCCTGGCGATGAATGACGATGACCTCTTTCAGAGGGCGCAGAACGAACTGATCCTGCGTGAGGGTTTCCCCACCTACGGTGGTCTTGCAGGGCGGGATCTGGAAGCCATCGCCGTCGGACTGTGGGAAGGCCTGGATGAGCAATACCTTGAATACCGTCTGGGCCAGACTGCTTACCTCGTCGAAGGGCTGCATGAGGCAGGGATTCCTGTCGTCCTACCGCCCGGAGGTCATGCGGTTTACGTCGATGCCGGCAGTATGCTGCCGCATATCGTGCGTGACGAATTTCCGGGCCAAGCGCTGTCAATAGAACTTTACCTGGAGGGCGGGATCCGCGGCGTCGAACTGGGTTCGGTCGCCTTTGCTTACACCGATCCCGAGACAGGTGAAAAGCACTATCCGTTAATGGAACTGATCCGGTTGGCAATACCACGCCGGATGTACACTCAGGCGCACTTGGATTTCGTGATCGAGACGTTTAAACGAATTGCAGAGCGTAAGGACTCGATAAGAGGCTGCAGGATCACCTACGCCCCAGAGCTGCTGCGCCACTTCACGGCAAGATTTGAGCCGATTAATTAATCGCGACAACTACCTTCGAACAGGTACTCAATACACTTTAAAGAAGTCAGGGCGAGCGATGTGCTCGCCTTAATCTGATCAGTTTTGCAAAAGGAGCAATTTGTTAAAGACGTCTCAGGGACGCCATAATGGACTATCCTTCAATCAGCATAAGTCCCCCAATCAAAGGTGATCTGGGAATCATCCCAACTTGAAGCTGCCAGCCATCCATGTCTCCCACCTGAGGTTCTGTAGCAGAAGGGTTTATTGCTCACGCCAATGCTCGATCCGTGCATCGGTACACTCTGGCAAAGGTTTTTAGGTGGAGGCATCTCCAGTACGTTCGAGAATAATGCACCATTCATGGGCACGATCGATGGATAGTATTGGTTATTATTCTCATCAAAAACCTGTGCGTACTTAAAATCGCTTAATGAGGTACCACAAGTCACCATTTCATAACTATCCAATTCAAAACAATGCCCATCTTCAACGCTCGAACCCAATCCACTCACAACGTACAGATTAACGGGGAGGACAGGTTCAGGCAGGATCGGTTGGAGAAGCATATCCGATGAGGGCACGACAATCTTCACCCAAAAGGCCACGTTCGCATTTGAGCCCAGCCCAAAGGGCTGCCCCTCTCCATCCCGCAGCATCCAGAACCCCTGATAGCTGCCCGGATCGTTCGGCGCTGTCATCTGTGCACTCAGATCTACCGTCGCTCCCGGAGCCACATTCCCCGTCAATGCAATCGCGTTCGCCCCCCCGAGACTGTCCCCCGAATCAAACACAAGGTCATACTCCTCTGTCCACGCACACGTGCCGTCGTTTCGCAGCCGCCAGGTCTTCGTGAACGCAACCCCCGCATCCACTTCGCTGTCGTCTGGATAGGTCACATCCGCCACAAACCCCGCCCGATCCGAACATATCTCTTCCGTCGGTGGCGGTGTAGGCGACCCCGTCGGCGTCGGCGGTCTGGGAGTCCATGTCGGCGGCAGCGCAATCCCCTCCGGCACCTCAAGATCCACCTCTTCAGCCGGCGGGTTATCCGTCGCATAGGCGCTCACCGTCTCGACCACTGCCTGCGACCGCTCCCCCTGCCCCTCCTCCACCACCGCCTGAAGGTTGCAGGCCAGCATCGCAAGCCCCAACAGGCCCGGGACCAGCCATACGATCTTCTTAGGCCTCATCGCCAACTCCTTCCCTCAGCTAGCCCTTCCACCCTATGGGCACTTGCAGTACGGCGCTTCCGTCAGCGGCGTTACCCACGTCCCGCCGGCCGCCTCACATTCATCTTTCGGCAGCGTTTTCAGACACTCCGGCTCCGTCGGCGGCGGCGTCGGATCCGGTCGCTGCGGCGCACAGCTCGCATCCCCCTGCGTCACTTCCGCCTGCCCCATCCACACCCAGCAGTAGCTCGCCGCAAAGCTCGGATTCTCGATGTACGCCCACGTCTGCGAGGGGTTGAAGGCCTCCACGATCGCCGTATCTCCCTTGAACAACGTCCCCAGAATCTTGAAGGCTGAATTGGAACCCGCACGGCAGTTCAGGTTCTCCAGCGCTGTGATCACCACGTCAGCCTCACACACCGGCGTCGGCGTGGGGGTGGGCGTCTTCGTCGGTTCCGGCGGCTCCGTCGGCTCGCGCGTCCACGGCGGCCTACCCGGCTCGGGCAGCTCCCCCATCTGGAACATCCTCCAGCCGCTAGGCAAGCAGAAGCGATCCCAATCATTATCCTCGTGGTTGAATTGCTCCCCCGCCAGCCGCCAGTGGAAGACGCTGCCCAGAGAGGGTGTTAAGCCGAATTTCGAAAAGAGCATCTCCGTCTCGGTCGTCGTCCGATCGGGCGCTTCCCCCGCTCCCGGCCCCTGCAGCTCCACCCGCCAGCGCAGCTCGCCCTCCGGCAGGTTCTCCAGCGGCGTCCAGGAGAGCTCCGGATCCTGGTACGTCTCAAATACTGCCCCATCCGGCGGCGAGAAGCCCTTCAAATTGAGGTATGTTTCGCAAGGGGGCAGTCGACCCGTAGCACCACCGCCGGGCTTCTCCGGCTGCGGGAAGCGCAGCAGCACATTCGGGGAGACTACCGCGATCACCAGCAATCCTCCGCCGAGGATCAAACCTGCCGCACCACCAGCTGCAGTGGTCAGCCCGGCCGGGTAATGCGTGAACCGCCCCGTTCCTCCACCGATGATCACGCCGATGATCGTCGTCACGATCACGGTGAGGATCAAATCGCCGGGATCCATTGCCAGGCAGAAGCCATAGGGGACATTTTCCGCAAATTCAGATGTGTTGCCGGTGATAGAACCATCGGTGGCCAGAGCCGTCAGGTGGGAGCAGGCGGATAGCGGTTGTGTGAAATCACCTAGGAAGGGAATTTGAAAATCCCCATTGACGTCCACTTGACCCGTGGCGAGGAAGACCTTACCCTCACCATGACCGGTTGGGTGTTCATCGGCGAGATAGAGATCGACAATGCAACCCGGGCACGCTTCGCCAGAAACGACCCCGGAACTTATCGACGTGAGAACCGGGTAGTTCAATACCTCGTTACCGCCCCCATCTGCATCACCAGGATCATTCGTATCCACGCCACTGATTCCACGAAGGTCGATTCCCAACTGGCCATTAGCGTAAAAACTGTTCCACCGCATTATGTTGTGGATGTTACCTGATCCCGCGACCATCACCCCATAAAAGTCGTTGTGATGGATTTCATTCCAGCGGATGAGATTATCACTCGCCGTGACGGTGATGCCATCGATCACGTTATAGGCAATCTCGTTGCCGACTCCGAAGGCGCCGATTGAATTGCCTTCAGACTTAATACGAATACCAACTCCATAGTTGGCCATGTAGGGAGATCCTGTAAGATTTGTGCCGATTATATTGTTCAAGACCGTATTCATCCCCCCAGCCTCTTCCAGACGAATCCCATCAGCTCCACTCCCAGCGATAATATTTCCCTCGGCAGGATCCAGACCACCGATGAACGTGTCAAATCCATAGACCACCACGCCATCTCCATTCGGAATGATCGACGACCCATCGACATTCACACCGATATTATTTCCCTGGATTCGATTCCCAAAGGACTGGATTTCAACTGCGAAGTTCACATTCCCAGAGATCACATTACCCTCTCCGGTGTTTCCACCGCCCACCTGATTCTCTTGCCCTTGAATCCAAATCCCTCCACCATTTCCAAGTGAAAATCTCCCATCCGCACTCGATCCGATGAAATTCCCCTGGATCATGTTGTGCCCTGAGCGGACATGGATCCCGGTCATCGTATTCCCCGAGATGGTGTTCCCCTCACCGGGATTCGGTCCCCCGATCGTGTTGGAATCCCCATCGAGCACAATCCCTTTGAGATTCGCTAACGCCAGGTTTCCATCCTTATTCGTCCCAATGAGATTGCCCTGGATGACGTTTTCATTGGATTGAATGGAAATCCCATAGTTCGTGCTCCCTGAGATCAGATTGCCCTCATCCGGTCCCGATCCACCAATCAAAACCCTATGTGCTGATGGATCTAGCTGGACCCCGAATCCATTCGCCAGTAGACTATCAGTCGTCATTCCAGTGGATTCAGTGCCGAAGATATTCCCCTGGATCGTCTGTGTCGGTGCAGCAGCGCGTATGCCGATGAAGTTTCCCGAGATGACATTGTTGCGCACCGTCTGCCCTGAGGATCCGAGCATCACCGCCTCTCTGTTCCCATGCGGACTACCGGAGGGCTCAAGCCCCAAATAGTTGAGCTCGACCAGATTATCCATGCCACTGTTGACTACAATCGCCGCAGGGTGATGGACGGCCACACCGTCGAATCCCACCAGACTCAGGCCTCGGATGGTATTGTTACTCGACTCAATCCAGAGCCCTTCAGCGGTGGCGCTGCAGGAAGGGCCTAACGGTGTGGCCAGGATGGGATCGCCCGGAGAATACATGGGCTCGATCACGACGACCGGGATTTCTGCCGGGAAGTAGCCCGGCGCTGTCGTCCCATCAATTTCTGTATCGCTATCTGTAATAGACGGTAACGGAGTACAAAGTTCGATGTGATGTGGTCCCACACCAAGGATGTCGAAGTGGATCTCTTGTGGACCGGGTGTCGAGTTCGCAGTATTTATCGCTTCACGCAGCGTGCAGTGAACCGCGTCACAGCGACCATCGTCAGTGTCCTCGGTTGTGTTGACAATCAGGAAGCCCCCACCGGCCTCTGCGAAAAAAATGGGGATCGACAATGGAGCTAGAAGCATGATTAAGATTACGAAGATCCACCGAATGCTTGATCTCTTGATCATCGCGGATTCCCTCCAAGAGCGGCTTACAGCGTTAACCGTTCGTCTAATCCATTGCTTATATAATGCGGCGCCGGAAAATTAATCCCCCGATTGTAGCGGGCTTGACAATCCCGCAACCCGGCGAGCGGGGTCAGCATGCCATTGACGCATCGCATACACCCTTATTTACTTCTATTAACGAAGTGCTTCTATATTTTGTGACACCAGGAATGTAGAAACTTCGGTATCGGACCACAGTCCCCACCAATTGACACTATTCGCTCTAATCCGCCCAACACTAGAGCAACCCCTATTGGGATGGCGATACCGACATGGAGGATCTTGATCTAATCGTATATGAACTTTTCTGGCTGCTGGTTGGTACTGCGGTACTAAATCGCTCCCGATGAGATCTTTCAAGAATGATTAACGGGTACCTGGTTAAACCAATTTGAACCTCTAATTTATCCGAGCTAGTGGATACCTTAAACTTGCACGAATCAAGCCCTTCACTTTCCCTATGCGTGAAGGGACCGGCTGAAATGCCGGTCCCTTATTTCATATCGCAGGCGCACACACATAGTAAGCACAAATATTGATCTCGACGAATCTAAAGAGTCATCCTATCGAGATCGTTGGGTGCCCTTAGACATGGTCCTCAATCCCCGAATTGCCACATCCAGCCAAAAGCCACACCTGTCATATTCTGACTTACGAGCAGGTTCACTGTAACCTGGGGTGTCCCTCCGACAGTTGGGTACGTCAGACCGCCTGGGATTAAGATGCTATCGTTGCCATCGGTGAGGGGATTAAAAGACACACAGTAGGTGCCCGCCGTCAAGCCGGTGAAAGCGTACTGCCCATTGGCGTCGGTCGTTGTCGTCGAAAATCCTGTCGACGGGCAGGCGCCCGATCCCAGATGGATCGTGACACCGGCAAACCCATCCTCGAATCCATCGTGAACTCCGTTAGCCCGCATTACAACGGGATCTAATCCCTCTGCGCATCCCAGCCCGAGTACAAGCGGCTCACCACCCTCACCACCCGTGTGTTCACAGATATCGTGCCACACCTCGCCAGCGATAGACCCTGGCGGAGGGGCAACGTAGGGCAGGATGCCGGGGTCAAAGGCATATTCCAGGGTCACACCAGAGATCCAGCAGGGATCCGATTTATCTGCTGTTACGATCAAGAACCACGGATATGCGGGATCGTCATTCCAACCCTGGGTTAAGGCACTCTCTCCCTTGAGTAGATAGGCGTACTGATCCGCGCCCTTGCTTGGGCCGCGACGACAATTGGCATTCATGGCGGCCGTAACCTGTGCTGCTTCCTCCTTAGGCTCCGGTGTTTTCGATGGAGGGATTTCTTCCTCGGGAGTAGGTGTAGGAGACGCTTTTTCATCCCCCTCTGTCGTCGGAGTATTTTTCGCTGTCGGTTCCGCCTTCGGTGAAGTTGGAGAAGGTGACGGAGAAACCGGAGCACCGATGCCCGGAAAGTTGCAGGCGGCAAGGAGTAAGCTAGCCCCTATGAGAAAGCAATAGATCCTGTACCTTTGAAATGCACGCATTGCATCCTCCAATTTGATGAGTGCCACAGCTATCGTTGAATTGTTTTCCAACCTACTGCTACCTCAAAGTGGTTGTGATGGGTTGGCCTTCTGAGACGATTACAGCAGAGGCAAAGAAACTCGTTGTTCCCAGACGGGAGTAATCTCAAGTGAAGATCTTTATTCTTCGTCTTACCGATCCTCCGATTCACATCATCTCATTAAAGCCAAGTTGGCGTACAACTACTTAACCACAGAATAAATTTGTAAAGTGCTTTGCGGACTCGTCCCCTCATTACCGGCAAGATCGTCTGCAACCGCATAATACATGCCAGTACCAGGTTTAAATGGGCCACCCGGGTAGCTGCATGTTGATGTATCCACACACGATTTAACAAGCACAGGGAGCTTCTCCCCCGGTGCCTGAACCCAGATTTCAATCTTCGCCACACTGTGATCATCGCTAGCCAAAGCTGTAAACGTCACGACGTCGTTTTCATCCGGCCGCCAGGTCCCTGCCGGAGAGTGAGAGATCGAGACGCTGGGGGGTTGTTCATCGGGAGGTTCTGGCGCCGGAGGCGGTTCAATAATGGGGATATCCTCTTGGCAGCAGACTACTTCCACGGTTCCGTCCCATATCCAACAGTGGCCTTGCGCGTCCGGATTCAAGATCCACCACCAAGTGCTGGTCGCATTACGACCGTCGATCGGTGAAGTCTCGCCCTGAAGGAGATAGCCTGCCGCTTCCCAGATCTGCCCCGGTCCGAATCTGCATGTGGCATTGACGTTCGCCGCTACTGATGCAGTGCATGGTGTTGACGTCGGTATTATTGTCAGCGTAGGCGTTGGGGTCGGTGTATCGTTGCTCTCGGAAGGCTCGTCGAGAGTCGGGCGAGCGGTTCCTTCGTCAGGAGAAGACGGCTTTGGCGACGATATCGGTTCCTCTTCGTTCTGATGCGGTATCGGTAATGGGATAGGTACCGGTGGTGTTAATGTGAAGTCCATCATTCCAAAGACAATACCTATTGTAACAAGACCTGCGGCACCCCCGATCATCCCAGCCAGCAGGATTTTGCCCCACATTCCCCCTGAGAACAGCGATTTGACGGCTGATCCAAGACCGCCTCCGCCTGATCCCCCACCCATCCCCCCGCTAGCCCCTTCCAATCCATTTCCGCCCGGCTTTGCAGGGGATCCGTTCAGGGAATTTATTCGCTTCAAGATCCCTTCGGTCCAACCTGGTGACGGGATAATGGGCATCAAACCAGCAACCATAGCCGCAACCTTCTTGAGATCTTCCTCAGTCTCCTGGCAATGCTCGCAAGCTGCGATATGGCGCTTCACCGCACGCTGATTCTCGGCGCTCAACTCGCCATCCCGAAATGCTGATATCAGGTCCTCCAATTCGCGGCACTGCACGGCTCCGCTCGTTGCCATCAAGCGGATGCCATGCAGTTCACGGAAGTTCAACCGCGCCCGGTGAACAAGCTGGCGCGCGTTGTCGTTGCTACATTCGAGAGCCGAGGCAACTTCTCTATAGGTGAGCCCGTTGATCTCACGCAATACAAGCGCCTGGCGGTATTTCGTCGGCATGAGGACCAGGGTGGCCTCAACCGCTTGACGAGCCTCCCCGCGCTGAACCTGGCGTTCTGCTGGTCTTTGCGTGGTAGGCGGTCCTCCCATTTCCATTGGCTCCTCTACATCCACAAAACGCTTCCTACCCCGCAGGTAGTCGATGGCGAGGTTGCTCGCTATCCGGAAAACCCAGGACTTGAAATCCCAGGGCGGACCGAGCTGACCGACGCGCTCATGCGCCCGGATAAATGCATCCTGGGTGATGTCCTCGGCGGCCTGCCGATCCCCAACCGTACGATAGATGTAGTTGAGCACCGGTTGATGCAATTGATGGAAAAGTTGAGTGAACGCCTCTCCATCACCCGCTTGCGCTCGTCGAACCAAGACGATGTCTGGTCCCGACGGTGGTTTTAGCATCTCTTCTTTCAAGACTTATCCCTTTAACGGCGTTTTTGTATTGTTTGTGACAGGAAGACCCATTTTTGTATAACAAATAGTCTCATATATCCGCACCTACCTGAACTGGAAAAAAGCCCTTGGCCGGTGCTTAGACAGAGGGTGCGCTCTATCTTGTACCTTCCGCCGGGACCTACTCCAGGGGCTTCTATAGTATCCCCAATTCTTATCCGATTCACCGCCTTCACATCACTCACAAAACGCGAGAACCGCGCTAGAGCGATATTTAGCAATACATCGAAGGGTATTGACTCTCTCTAGGGAGTGGGCAGTGGGACTAGTTCGAGCTGTTCAGGGAGTCTCAACTCATACCAATAAAACGCGTAAAACATGTCATCCCTTGATCCAATCATAATCCCATCGTTGGTCATTGGTACCGAAAGGTCAAAGGTGAGGTCCAGCTCCGGTGCGGAACTGCGACCCGGCATGGAAATCGGGTCACCACAGCTGCCTGTTAACTCATGATCTTCAAAGTGTTCCTCGACATGCAACTTCACAATGCCCTTCTTACAGGATCCCGTGATGTTGGCGGATAGAGGCCAGGCGCCCTGGATGTAATTTATGGGGCACTCATCAGAGGATGTCGTATGCCAACCTGAGACATTGATTGTAACGGTGGTCGTTAAATCAACGTTGTCCACCTTCCCTGAATCATAGAACCAGATATTAAAATCAGCAGGCTCCGCCTCCTCCCACTCGAAGTGGAAGCTCATCTCCTCCCCGTCGGGCGAATTTAGAACCGCTTCGTGATCGTAAATAAGCTCATACATCGAGTCCGGTTCAGGACACTCGCCCTTCTTCAGCGCCTGCTCCTGCTGCCCCAATTCAACTTCCTGAGACTCCCCGCCCGTTACAGTTGGCTCTGGATCATCCGCGCCGGCGCTCGGCAAGTTGCAGGCTGCTAATCCAAGGATAAGGATGCCACAACACAACCTAATCAACATCCTCCTCCTAGCAGGTTTTTTATCCTCCCACATCGCATCCTCCTTGGTTTTGCTAACAGCTCAAATTCTGGTTAGTAGAACTTAGATCCTTAGCGTTCAACAGACAGACGAGCGTGACCCGGCTGCCTTCAGGCGCATACGCCTTGGGATGAACTTGATTCACATCTATAACGAAAACTCTTCTCGATCTGTGACACTCTCGTTTTAGGCGGCTCTCTTGTGTGAAGATGCCGTCAATCACCATCCGCTCAAACGGCTGCCTTGTAACTACGCTCCGTCGCAGTTCCGAACATGGTCCGGTTTTGACATCCACGCCTGCCTGATCTTCAAAAAAGTCGCGGGCAGGTGCTTAGATAGAGCTTGCTCTGCCATATTTTGCCTGCCGATAGGACTTGCACGAGGGTCTGCATTGCAGGATAACCCCAATTCCCTGCCGTTTAGTGTCCTTCGCCTCACTCGCAAATCGCGCGAGTTGTGCGAGCGCGATATCCAGCAATAAACAGAAGGGGTTATGGACTCTCTCCTTAAGGGTCGGGTACTAGCGGGACAAGATCTAGCGTGGCAGGGGGGCCGGGATCGGGGGGGACCAACTGATACCAATAAAAAATGTACGTTTGATCGCCCGGTGACCCAAGTGTAATTCCATCGTTGGTCCTTGGTATGGATAAGTCAAATTTGAGATCCACCTCCGGTCCGGAGATTTGACCCGCCATATCAATCGGGTCACCGCAACTGCCCGTCAGCTCGTGATCCTCAAAGTGTTCAGTGACACGCATTTCTACAATGCCCTTCTTACAGGTTCCTGTGATGTCGGCTGATAGAGTCCAGGCACCCTGGAGATATTGCACGGGGCAGCTGCCATCATTATCGTCCTTCACCCAACCCGAGACATTGATCGTGACGGAGTTCGGCGCATGCTCGGAGCTCACCTTCCCAGACGAATCTATCCAGAGATAAAAGGCAGCACCTGGCTCTGACTCTGTCTTGAAGTGGATCTCCTCGCCCCTGTCCCCCATACCACTAATGTTTAATTCGGTAGCGTGACTATAGCTGAGTTCATACAGCGACAGCTTCTGAGGACACTCGCCCTTCTTCAACGCCTGCTCCTGCTGCCCCAATTCAACTTCCTGAGACTCCCCGCCCGTTACAGTTGGCTCTGGATCATCCGCGCCGGTTCCCGGCAAATTGCAGGCGCTTAATCCAAGGATAAGGAAGCCGCAACATAGGCCAATCCACATCCCTCGCTTGCCAGTTTTTATAGCCTCATTCATCCTTTTCTCCTTTTGTACTTACCCCTCATATTCTGCTCAGTAGAATTTCGCTCCTCAGCGTTCAATAGACAGACAAGCGAGGCCCGGCTGCCTTCAGGCACACACGCCTTGTGATGAACTTAATTCACATTTGTAACGAAATCTCGTCTCGATCTGTGACACATTTGTTTTAGACCAGTCCATTCTGTGAATATAGCATGAAAACATCCACCTCACTCAGAACGAGCGGACTGCACCCATGTGGTATCCTGTGCTTGTTCTCCAGTACTCTCGTATGATGGTGAAGCCCTGCATGACAACCGCTGAACTCACCCTCCCTCAAACGCATCAATCTGACCAGCGCTCACCACTGCGCTGGATCGGTTCCCACGTTTCACGTAATTGGCGATTGGTCATTCTCGCTGTTACCGGCGCATTCGGAAACGCCGCACTCGCTGCACTTGTTCCCATCCTCACCGGCGTTGCCTTCAACACCATCCTTTCAGATCCTGCAGACCAAAAGAGACTTCTTCTGATTGTGATATGGATCGCGATATCCCAGCTCATTCGCGGCGGTCTGCAATTCGGTCGCAACTTCGGGGCGGAATTAATCGGTCAGCGTCTCGAAAGGGATATCCGCGATGAGCTTTACACGAGCCTGCTGAGCAAAAGTATGACCTTCCACAATTTACAGCCAGTTGGCGATACGATGGCACGGGCAACAAACGATGTGCGTGAGATCAACCTGATGTTCAATCCCGGGTTTAATCTCGTCGTGGGGTCTGCGAATTTCCTGCTCATGCCGCTCATCGCTGCGCCTTTCTATCATCCCTCACTCATTCTCGTTCCTGCGCTTTTCATAATCACCTACTTCCTCGCAATCTGGCGATACCTGCGCCAGCTGCAGCCGATTTCCGATTCTGCACGACGCGCATTCGGTCAACTTAACGCCCGCCTGACAGAAGCGATCGACGGTATTGAAGTTGTGAAAGGGGGGGCGCAGGAAAAGGCGGAGGTCTCCCGCTTCACCGAAAATGCCCGCGTCTTTCGCGATGCATTTGTCCAACAGGGTGATGCAGAAGCTCGCTACCTACCGCTCCTTTTGCTCGGTTTGGCTCAAGCTGGAGCGTTCATGCATGCTATCCTTCTTTTTCAACGCGGCATCCTGGACGTCGGTCAGGTTGTCGCTTATATGGGTCTCGTCCAGCTCTTCGGGTTCCCGACATTTGCATCTCTGTTTGCTTACTCCCAGGTATCACTCGGTTTGGCCAGCGCCCGGCGCATCCTGGATCTCACCAGGCGTGAGACAAAACTCAACCAAAATCCTGGTGGATATGCACAGACGATGCGTGGAGAGATTAAGTTCAAAGATGTCACCTTCGCTTACTCGCAAGCGGAGAACAGCCTTGATGGCGTCACCTTTCACGTAAGGCCCGGGCAAACGATCGCTCTGGTTGGGCAGACCGGCACTGGGAAGACAACTCTCGCTAAATTAATCAACCGCACCCATGACCCCTCCTCCGGTCAGGTCCTAGTCGACGGCGTGGATGTGCGCGAGTGGAATCTGGCTTCCCTACGCAAGCAAATTTCCATCATCGAACAGGATGTCTTTCTATTTTCGAAAACCCTCGCCGAAAACATCGCCTTCGGCCGCCCGAAGGCAACACAACTTGAGATCGAACAGGCGGCAAAAGCCGCCCAAGCACACGATTTCATCCTTGCTTTTAAAGACGGATATAACACTGTCATCGGAGAACGCGGAATTACGTTGTCCGGTGGACAGCGCCAACGAATCGCCCTGGCGCGCGCCTTCCTTACCGACCCTCGTATCCTGATCCTGGACGATTCAACATCCTCGATCGATAGCGCCACGGAAGATCAAATCCAGCGGGCGATCTTCCGCGCAGCCGAAGGGCGAACAACACTGATCATCACGCACCGTATCTCGCAGATCCGCTGGGCTGATCTGATCATCGTTCTGCAGCGCGGTAAGATCGCTGCCGCAGGTCCGCATGAGGTTTTGATGGAAATCTCGGATACTTATCGCCGCATCTTTACACGCGACGAGGACAAGTAGCGGATGGGCTTCTTCTCCGGACTCAACGCTGAAGCTTATGACCGCTCATACCGAGATCGCGATCTCACTATGCGCATGCTTGAGTACTTCCGCGCCCACAACCGCCGTATCGCAATTTCCATCATCGCCATTCTCCTCATTGCTGCCTCAAATGCAGCCACACCAATTCTGATCTCCCGCAGTGTGGATCTAATTGCGGAAGAAGGCTCCACGCAGCTCATGCTCACTTTCGTCGCTGCGATCTTTGCCCTTGGCGTGTTGATCTGGGGGGCAAACTGGGTCCGGCGCAGACTCATTAGCAGAGCGGTCGCTGACGTGATGCTCGAACTGCGACGCGACGCGTTTATCGCTTCAGCCGAACATGACCTTTCATTCTACGACGAATTCGCCTCCGGCCGGGTCGTCAGCCGCATCACCTCAGACACGCAGGACTTCGCCCAGGTTGTCGTGCTAGTGACAGACCTGGTCACTCAGCTCGTTCAATCGCTCATCCTGATCATCTTCCTAATCGGCATTGATCTCCACTTGACGCTCTGGCTTACGGCGATGATGCCGGTTGTTTTCCTGATCGCGATCGGGTTCCGCAAAATCGCCCGGCGCGTCACCCGTCACGGTTTCCGGGCGATGGCAAACGTGAACGCAGCCATTAAAGAAGCCGTGACTGGAATCTCTGTTGCCAAGAATTTCCGTCAGGAAAACCAGATCTATGATGAATTTCAAGAGGTCAATTTAATCTCCTACCGGGCGAATGTCCGCCGCGGGCTGGTGCTCTCAAGCGTCTTCCCGACTCTCAACGCTTTGATGGGGATCGGAACGGCGATAATGGTTTACGTCGGCGGGATGAGCGCGGCGCAGGGTGTGGTTACCGTCGGCGCCTGGTATCTCTTCATCACCAGCCTGGATCGCTTCTGGTTCCCGGTGCTCAACTTATCGTCCTTCTGGACCCAGGTGCAGAATGGTCTTTCGGCTGCAGAACGGGTCTTCGCGTTGATCGACGCCGAATCCGCTGTCACACAGGTCGCCAACAAACCCGTTGAGAAGCTGCGAGGAAAGATCACCTTCGAAGATATCTTTTTCTATTACAAACCTGGAGAGCCTGTGCTCGAAGGATTCAATATGCACATCGAGCAGGGTGAGAATCTCGCCCTTGTCGGTCACACAGGCGCAGGAAAATCCTCAATTGTGAAACTCATCTCGCGTTTCTACGAATTCCAGGACGGCTGTCTACTCATCGACGATCACGACATCCGCAGTTTCGATTTACAGGATTACCGCGGACAGCTTGGGATCGTCAGCCAGACGCCTTTCCTTTTTTCTGGAACCGTCGCGGATAACATCCGCTACGCTTCCCCAGATATCAGTGATGACGAGATTGAAGAACTCGCCAAAAAGATCGGTGGCGGCGAGTGGTATGCAACCCTTCCGGAGGGACTCCAATCGGAAGTGGGAGAGCGCGGCAACCGACTCTCTATGGGTGTGCGCCAATTGGTCTCCTTAATGAGGGTTCTCGTTCAACGACCTGCAATTTTCATCCTCGATGAAGCCACAGCTAGTATCGATCCCTTTACTGAATCACAGATCCAGGAAGCCCTGAATTTGATACTCGCGGACAGCACCTCGATCCTTATTGCTCATCGCCTCTCGACGGTGAAAGCCTCAGATCGTATCATTGTGCTGCACGAGGGAAAGATTCTCGAAGAAGGGAATCACCAAACCTTGATGCAGGAAGATGGACACTACGCCGAGCTCTATAATACCTACTTCAGGCATCAGTCGTTGGAGTATGTTGAAAACGCTCGGGATGTTCTGCTGGGAAGAGGTTGATGACCTCGCTCCATTTCATTTCTATCGAGTTTGTCCCTTGTCACTAAAGCGGGGTAAACTTACTCTATGGCCAGCAAAATCGGTGCCCCGCGCTTATCGATAACGATCGCCAAAGAAGCCAGGCGCGAGTTCACCATAATTTCTCTTTTTACCCTCTCGACGTTGATAGCCGCCTTGCTTCTCCACCAGCCGTTCTGGGTTTCACTTGCGACCATCCTCGGTTTCGTGTGGATCGGGTTAGCCCTATTCTTCCGTGATCCAGGCCGAACTATCCTTCGTGAGGATGACCTTTTTTATTCCCCAGCAGATGGCAAGGTTGTTGTAGTGGAACGAGTTTACGAGCCAATTTTTCTGCAGCGCGAGGCTCTACGGATCGCAATCTTCATGTCGATTGCGGATGTCCACGTAAATCGGACTCCAGGGAAGGGTAGCGTGATCTTCACCCGCCATGTTCCCGGCAAGTTCATCCAGGCATTCCGGCCAGAAGCTGCGATCGAGAACGAACACAACCTGATCGGAATGGAACAGGGCAGCGATCGCATCCTGATTAAACAGATAGCCGGCATCCTCGCCCGAAGGATTGTTTGCTCAGTCCAAGCTGATGACAAACTCGAAGTCGGTGACCGGATTGGGATGATAAAATTTGGATCACGCGTTGAGATTTATCTGCCTGCCGATTGTCAGGTGCTCATTCAGCCTGATGATAGCGTACGTGCAGGCATCACCCCAGTCGCCAGAAGCCGTAATATCGACTAAGATAGAGATGAAACCTTTTAATGTAGGGACTATCTGATGAGTGCACTCAGACAATACCTACCAAACTTAATCACCTTCACTACACTGATCTTAGGAATGTCATCCATCGCACTGTCGATTGAAGGGCACCTCAATCTGGCTAGTGTTTTGATTCTGGCAGGTCATATACTCGATTCGATCGACGGAGGAGTCGCCCGGCGACTAGGTGTCTCATCTGAGTTTGGCACACAACTTGATTCCCTGGTCGACGTCATCATTTTCGGCGGTGCAGGTTCAGTCCTTGTATGGCAACACCTATCACCCACCCCTCTCAACCGATGGTCCTATTGGGTCTCCGGAGTGATTTTCGTACTCGCCTGTTCATACCGCCTTGCCCGCTTTAACCTGCACACTGACGAAACCAAGCCGAATGAGTCCTTAGGATTAACGACATCTACATCCGGCGCTTTTATAGCCCTTGCTGTGCTCGCCGACCACGCTTTCGAACAACACCTCTTCCCGGATTGGTTCTTCCCGCTGTTCCTTGTATTGGTTTCGACACTTATGGTCAGCCGCATTCGCTTCCCGGAATTGTATGTCATCCTGCGCCACCGGCGGATGAGCCTCGCCATTCTGAGCACAAGTCTTGTCGCCGCATATTGGTTGACTCCCCAACTCGTCTGGTTTGGGCTCACAACCGGCTATATCTCCTTCGGGGTTTTGCGTGCCGGATTCCGACAACTCCTATGAGGATCATCGATCGAATTAAGGGTCAAATCCTCGCATTTTACGCGCTCATAATTCGTCGAACCGCCTCCCTGACGATTGAGGGCTGGGAACATGTGACGCAAGTGATTGCCGATGAGCGACCGATCCTATTTGCCGAGTGGCATGGTCAACAGCACCTCCTATTCACGCTTGCCGGGACCCATCTTGATATTACGAAATTCGTACTTATCGTCGTTGGCGACCACCGCCAGCAAGTGCTTGAGTCGTTTGCCGCCAGTATCGGAGTCCGCTCTATCCCGATCTCCATGGAAGACGACTCATTCGCGGGTGCACGCAACCTCATCAAACTTATCAACGAGCTTCGTAAAGGCAGGTATTCATTGATCGCGCCGGACGGACCGGATGGTCCCCCGAGGATCCCCAAGCGGGGCACAGCTTTTATCGCCATTCGAGCCCAAGCTCAGATCATCCCCCTTGCTGCATACACCCCATTTGCTTATCGCTTGCGCCGATGGGATCGTTACTCTCTTCCCCTCCCCTTTGCCCATATCTTCTGCTGTGTGCGTCCCCCCATCTCGGTCTCGCGCGACACAGATCACGAGATGCTGCTCGAGCAGGTTACCAGCGAAATCAACATTGCCAATGAGCAGGCGGAAGCCATGGCTGAGAAACGGAAATAGGTTGCGTTTTTTTCCCAAAGACTGCCAAAGGCAGGTACTCAAAAGAACTGATCAATTATTAATCAAATGGGGATAGTGGAGCGACCCTCGGTTTGTAGTGTTAATAACGAAATAAGTTATTCGAAGGGGGATTTATAGGACGACCTTCCCGTCCGCAAGACGGATGGTCCTCATCGCGCGATCTGCTAGCTCATCATCGTGGGTAACCATGAGGATCGTCTTTCCACGCGATATCAGATTCTCAAAGAGTTGGATGATCTTGGCTGAAGAATTGGAATCCAGGTTTCCTGTGGGTTCGTCTGTGGCGATAATTGGGGGATCATTGGCAAGTGCACGCGCGATCGCTGCCCGCTGCTGCTGCCCACCAGAGAGTTTCGCTGGGAGTGCATCCGCCTGATCCTCGATACCCACCAATTCGAGAAGATGCATCGCGCGATCATTGCGTTCTTGTCGGTCGAAAACACCTCCGAAATCCATCGGCAGGCGTACATTTTCGAGGACGGATAACGTGGGTAGAAGCTGGAAAAATTGAAAGACAACCCCTACGTTCTTGCCGCGCCAGACAGCGATTTCGCCTTCATCGAGCTTATGCACTGCGGCTCCGGTTACATAGATTTCCCCATCGGTGGGTCGGTCGATGCCGGTTAACATGTTAATAAGAGTCGTCTTCCCACTGCCTGACTTCCCGACGATGGACACGAATTCGCCTTTGTCAATACGCAGGTCAACATCTCTCAAGGCTGTGAAAGATCCCGCAGACGTTTCGTAGATCTTGGAAACTTGATTGAACGCGATTAGATGGCCATTAGACTTATATTTCCCATTCCCCGAGCCATTCGATCCCGACTTATTCCAAAAGGTTTTCACATGATCACCATTAGCACTTATTCGTAATCCAGGACTTCACGCACGGTGAGCCTGGCTGCTCTCCTCGATGGCGCGAGACTTGAGAAAACAGCGATAAACCCAATAACCACCAACCAGAGAAGCAGTCCCTCAAAGGAATATGTGTAGCTAAGATCGGCTTGCATTACGGCATTCACGACCGCACCCGCAAGGGCTCTTCCTGATGGTCCCGAGAGAAGCGCACCCAATACCCAACTGACCAGGCCAACCACAACGCCTTCAATGACGATGACTTGGCGCACGGAGACATTGGAGGCGCCAACGGCACGCAGGACTCCGATCTCGCGTGTACGTTCAAGAACATTGATTCCAAGAGTCCCGGTTAGTCCCAATCCCCCCACCAGAGCCAGGAGCCCGGCCATAATCATCAAAACAACCAGGATAAGGTCGAACACATCTGTGAAATCGCCAAAAATCGCGTGGCGGGTGATGCTCGAGCTCTTGCTCAGGCTCGCATTTTCAAAACGAGACTCCAACTGGAATGCAATCGCATCCTGCTCAGCACTGCTGCCAATCGCTTTAAGGTTTCCGCGGACGCGGACAATATCAACCTGGTTCGGTCTATTCGTCAACTGACCGAATGAAGCATATTCCATATAGATCCGAGAACCTGAGAGGTGCTTCGAGGTCACACCAATAACCTGGTAGGTTCGCTGCCGGTTTCCGATTTTCAGTGTGATCTCACTCCCAATATCTAATCCGGATTCCTCGTCTAGCAGGTCATCGTTTACAACGATCTTGCTTGTGTCACTGGCGTCTAACCAGCGACCCTCGAGCATCAACGGATCAATTGTGGATGCATCATAGGGGAGACCAACGACCTCGAGCTCTCCACTCTCGGTTCCATCTTCTCTGACAATAACGCCAATCGACTGAGCCCACCCCTCCGCTACCGAGATCTCCGATATTCTCAGCGCCTCCCGTTCAACAGTTTGTTTTTTGGATCCATATGGCAATCCAAGCGCGGCGTCGAAGGCGACATAACGTGCCACATTCTCGATCTGAACGGTTAACGAAGCGCGTGTGCTGAATACGGCGATAAACATGGCGCCTGCTAGCGTAAGCGTTAAAAGCGTGAATACCAGCCGCGCTTTGTTGCGGAATGTATTCCTCAGGGAGAGCACAATCGGCGGAGCAAGATTCCGAACTTTCATCAGCATACGGTCAAACCAACCGCTGCCCTCCGACCCAATTCCGTATTGATAGATCGCATCGTATACGGACATGCGAGTCCCGGAGAGAATGGGATAGATTGCCACGCCAAGCGGCATCAGCAGGCCCAGAATGATTTGAAGCGTCATGACCTGCCAAGAAATATTGACCGTGGTGAGATCAAAATTGACGAAACCAGCCGCGAATTCTGCGAGCCACCATGATCCCAATAATCCGAGTGGCAGAGCTACAGCAAGTCCCAGCACGCTATACGCAAGGACATTGAAGAAATACATGGCGATAAGTTGTCTACGAACCGCACCAATGGAACGCATAATACCGATCTGTCTGATCTGCTGAACAAGAATGGCGGAGACAGTGTTCACCACTAGCCCTCCGCTTAATAGAACTGCCATAACGCCCATAATCTGCAGGATGAGGAGAAATCCGTCAATCTGGTCTTCCGCCCAGTGCTTGCCGGGATCGGACCCCAGCCCCGGGACCCCCATGCTCCCGACCCTGAACCCGGAGGCCTCGATCACCCGCTCGCGGATGATGTTACCGACCTCAAGCACGTGCTCTCGGTCATATTTATTCTCAGCTACAACGACATCGAGTTTATTGTAGTAAGAGGGCTTTTCCATCCATTGCAGGCTTTCAAGGTTTACATAGCCCGTGGCTTCCCCCAACAACGCATAAGGCATCCCGTAAAGGTCATGGACGATGCCTACAAGCTCCAAATCATACGTGCGGTCACCTTCCATCTTGATCGTGATCGTGTCACCGACTACAAATCCCAGCCCCTCTGCCGATTGCTTTTCTATGGCGATCTCTCGAACGCCGAGCGACATTCTCCCCTCTACGAGGTTCACCCGGTTCACATCTAAGTCCGTTAGATCCGGAAAGGCGTTTAGCGCAAGATCATCCCAGTCCCCCTCACCATTTAAAACCGAAGCTCTCTCGACTCTCCTCGCCTGAACATCTTCAACTTCCCGCATCGCCCCCACCGCGCTGGTCAGGTCTCGCTGAAATGGTGAAATATAAATCTCCAAACTCGCTGGATTGCCTTCAGCGAAGGATCCATAGAGATCCCGCTGCACCATGATTCCCGCGTTCGTGATCATTCCGACCGAGGCGACACCGATGGCGATGGAGAAGATTACCAAAAAAGACCGGGAGCGGTTGCTCCAGATGTCTTTCACAATCTTCGTCCAGCGGGTCGGGATGTGCATTTTGTACCCTATCTCCGTATGTGATCTTTAGAGCGCTGTATGAATGCGCGGTGAAACATGGTTGGGCGAGGTCGTTACATCGTGCGCAAATCGGCCATTCGACGGCGCTACGATTGATTTGTTGCTAATGATGCACCCATCGGATATCTCTAGAATTCGACTCGCTCGCTCAGCGATCTCTTGATCGTGAGTCACGATGACCAGTGTTTTACCAAGAGAGACCAGGTCAGAAAACAGATCATAAATGTCATCCGCGGTTTGCGAGTCGAGATTCCCCGTCGGTTCATCGGCGACAATCACATCAGGGTCATTCGCCAGCGCACGGGCGATGGCAACCCGCTGCTGCTGCCCACCCGAGATTTTCGACGGCACCTTATACGCGTGCTCACGGATGCCCACCTGATCGAGCAATTGCAAAGCACGCTCACGGCGTTTCGCAAGCGGGTACGTATCACAGAAGTCCATGGCCAGCGTGATATTTTCAACCAGTGTCAGTGTTGGCAGTAGTTGGAAAAATTGATAGACAACACCCAGATTGCGCCCACGCCAACGTGTTAATTCGTCATCACCCATGGAATGGATAGAGACTCCGCCGATCTGTACTTCGCCAGAGTCCGGGCTGTCGATGCCCGTGATCATGTTAATTAGCGTGGATTTCCCTGCACCCGATTTCCCGAAGATAGCGAGGAATTCTCCCTCGTGAGCTTCCAGGGTGATTCCCTTGAGCGCTTCGACCCCGTTGGCAGCGGTCGGATAGACTTTCACAAGATCCTTTACTTTGATGACCGTCCCGTTTTCATGCCCATTCGTACCTGATATTTTGGCAATTTCCATTAACAAAAAACCTCGCCGCTAAGTAATGCCGTATTGAGAGCTTCAATGAATCTATACGGCGTGTTTGCATCGAACGACAATCAACTCACAAAGAGCTAAATCTTCAGCTGATCGCCGACAAGGTGTCCATGTTAACACAGGATAACCCGGGTTTGTATTAGAGTTTCATTACAGTTTCCTTGCGGTTTTTAGGCTCCATTAACGATCGGAGATTAAGGCGGATGCCTTCACAACGGTGCGCAAGAACTTTATTGTCATATTTCGGGAGGACTCCTTCCCATTCTCAACCTTGCGAGGATCGAAGCAACGTGACAATCTCCCGGTAAGAACGAAGGAGATTGCTTCGCTTTGCTCGCAATGACAGTGCCCTGGCCGATGTCATTCTTGAGGAGCATAGCGACGAAGAATCTCGTTCCATGCAAGAAGCGTCCGTATATTCGAAGAACGAGATTCTTCACTTCGTTCAGCATGGCAGGTTCCTGCATACTGTCATTCCGTCGCTGCTGCACGGCTCACCCGAAATGACATAATCGGGAGATTCCTCATTTTCTTTGCTCATCAAAATGGGTCTTGACAAACACCCTATAACAGTATAAACTACTACCAAGAACTTTGTGACACAAAGAACACTAGCGTATAAAGCAATCAAAGATAGGAGGTTCTATCATGTCTGAATCGATCAACTTACGGGATGTGCAAAAACGCACCATGCAGTTGAGCACCTTTGAGGATGGGCTCTGGGATCTGCTGCTCGGGTCAATCTTCATGGCTTTGGCAATCTACCCGATTACGCGAGAGCTGCTCGGTCCCGCCTGGAATCTGACTCTCTTTCTGTTCCTGTTGGTTTGTTTGTCAGTTGGGCAGCTAGTCACACGGCATTTCATCAGTGGGCCACGCATGGGTTATGTCCGACCCCGTCGAACCCCAAAGATGCGTCTGCTCCTGGTCGTGACGGCAGTGTTTGTTCTGCTGACACTTGGGCTGGTGCTCTTGACTTTCTTCAGTCCGGAATGGCTCTCATCTGGCAGCGAGGTGGCAACACCATCTTTGACGCGCTCCTACGGCGTCGAGTTGATTGTCGTCTTCATCATGGGCGGGATCTTCAGCGCGATGGGTTACATGTTCGGCGTCACCAGGTTGTACTTCTACGGCTGGATGCTTGGCCTCGCCAACCTAGCCTCCGTCTATATGTCACATACTGCCGGCTGGACGTTCCTTCTTCCAGTGGCGATCGCAGCCGGGATCATCCTCGTCATCGGCTTTATGCAGTTGCTCCGTTTCTTACGTAACTACCCGATACGCACCCAGGAGGCCTGAGATGGCGAAGAAAACCAGAATTGCCCCTAGTCTGCTTGACCTCGCCGAAGTCGACCGCGTGGTGCATGAACCGGCTCGGTTGATGATCCTGATGGTCTTGTATGGAGTTGAGAGCGCCGATTTCACCTTCCTTCTCAACGCCACCGAGCTGACCTGGGGCAACCTCTCCTCGCATGTGACCAAGCTAGAAGAAGCGGAATATGTCAAGGTCGAAAAGAGCTTTGTAGGGAAAAAACCTCGAACGATGGTTCAGCTCACCGACACCGGACGCCGGGCGATTGACTCTTATCGCCAGACGATGCAAGGGGCAATGAGAAGACTTGGGTAGTTGTGGTTAACGTGCAAGACAAGACCCACTGATAGTTCAGTGGGTCTTGTCTTGTCTAGGCAAAGTCTACTGTACTGGGAGATTGCTTCGCGGAGTTCAGCCTGCGAAGTCCCCGACCGAAGGGAGTGGGGAGCGAAGCCGAAGGGCTCGTAATGACATTAAATAGGGGAACTATAGCTTAAGGATCTACAGCGTTGATTCCCGATCCAACGTCTGCTGAAGATTACTCACAGACGTTGCGGGAAAGCACAGGTAGGTTTCCGTCGCGTCGGACAGGTTCGCGTAGACGCCGCGATAGGCAGGTGGCAGCAGCGCCGCTATTTGGTACATGATCTCATCAACCATCTGCTGCCGCACTTCTCGCGTCACCGAGATCCCGTTAGTTTGCAGGGAGAATGGATGCCCCACCGCAATCCGAAAGTCGGTCCGCCGCAGATGGGTTAAGTTATCCCAGAAATCCTCATGCCGATAACAGGCCATCGGAAGCAAAGGCGCGCCGCTGCGCAATGCCATGATCACCACCCCGGGATGGCCTTTCCCCAGAACCCCATCGCCGCTGCGAGTGCCCTCTGGCGCCACCGCCAGGATCGCACCTTTCTCCAACGCCTCAAGGCCAAGACGGATTGCGCCAACATCGGCTGTGCCTCTTTTTATGGGGATGCCCCCCCACATGTTAAATAGCGGACCTATCAATTTGCTATCCCAGGTTTCAGCTTTTGCGAAGAAAGCCATTGGGCGCGGCAGCATGTGGGTATACACCACCGGCGGTTCAAGAAAGTTTATATGATTGGACAGGCAGATGAGCGGTCCCTGAGCGGGAACCCTCGCCAACTGAGCAGCGTCGATGCGGCACAGCATCCGCATCAGGCGTTTTATCGTTGCATTGACCATCCTGCTCGTCGTCATCACTGAATACGATCCGGTTTCTGACAGATGATTTCGATCTTGCGCGGAAGGATACTCACTTTTAACTGCTGTCCCTCAGTGCAGAGCGTCTCTCCATCGGCGTGCGCGGGCAGACTTCCTTCAAGGGCGGTGACGACAATGCTGCGGGTTCTGCCCGTTTGGATTGAGGGCTGGGAGGCTTGCGTCCCGGCCATAAAACGAGGAATCAGGGCGAAGATTCTCGCTTTGCTGATCTGTTCAGCGATACATAGATCCAGCAACCCATCATCGATTCCCGCCTCCGGTGCCATCATGAATCCGCCGCCCATTCGCCGTCCATTCATAATCGAAACCATTAAGGCGTATTTGTCTTCCGTCTTTCCATCGTACTCGATGCGCACCAGGGGAGCCTGGTAGTAGAGAAAAATGGTTTTGATGGCGGCGACGATGTAGGATAGGAAACCTTGAAGGCGGGTCATCTCCAGGGCGACGAAACCGACGACCGCGTCGAAGCCAATGCCCACGCCGTTTCCAAAGTATCGCCCATCGGGGTACAGGCCACCTGTAACCAAGCCCACATCCATGCTGGCTCGGAAATCTTCCACCAACACCCGGCATCCCTCTTCCAGCCCCGGAGGCACATTGACCCCATAGGCATAGTCGTTGCCGCGTCCGATGGCAATCATACCCATCGCAACGTCCTCAGCGCCGGCTTGTTTTGCGAGCATCAAGCCATTGAGCACCTCATTCGCCGTGCCGTCACCACCGGCAACGACAACAACGTCGAAACCATCGAGTGCAGCCTGCTTCGCCAGCTCCACCGCATGCTCGGGTCTCTCGGTGAGGACGAGATCGAACTCCAAGCCATACTCGCGCAGGATTCGATCCAGTTCCGGAACGGAATCCCCCGCGGTGCCCCTGCCGGAGGTGGGGTTGACGATGATCTTGTATCTGGTCATCCTGATGCTCTCCTTTTATAAAAACGTTTGAATCCAGCCAGGCATTTAATGAGTAATGACTGATATTGTAACGTTTAAAGCAATGGCTACAGAAATATATAACCTGATTAGCTATTGAAAACAAATCCCGGACCAGCCGCTTTGGGGGCGATGCGTTGTGCAAGCGAGAGAGAACCGGGCGCTTATATAAGATAGCACAGATAGTCTGTCACATATCAATACATTGCCCCTTGATTATCGGATACACCCAGTCTGAATCAGGCCAATCCCGCATACAAGACTCTCACGGCAACAGTGAGATACAGAAATAGAAAGAAAAGATCCACGGCAAGCGCTGCGCTTGGTTGAGCATCTAGTCGTGAATCGAGAGATGCAAACCAGGCTGATGCCAGACCAGCGAAGATCAAGACTCCTGCCCCCGCCCAAGCCGTTGTATAGGCTGGGTCTAAGCCCATCAAGACAATCACTACCCAGCCCAGAAGGTATGCCCAGGAGAGCAGCCATAGTCCGCTGCCCACCTCCCTCATCCGGTATCCCATTCTCCGCCCAAGCCATGCGGCGAACATAAATACCAGCACAGTGAGCATGGTCGAAAGCATCCAGGCCGAGATACTCACCTCCACTGCGAGCGTTTGCAGGAACACTCCGAGTGCTAGGCCTTGTAGTCATTGGGGTGGCAGGTGGCAAATACCAAATAGGGAATACTTAAAATGCCAGGGAGGTATGCGCGATGATCTTACCTTCTCTTCGGGCGAGCGAGAACGAATCTTGCATCTCAATTCAAATAAGACAATCCCAGTTTCGTTGTTACGAGATTCTGGGACCAGAGCTTGGTTGCTATCCATCCACCGATATGTTAGATTCGATGCACCTCCAGCTTATTGAGGAAGGGGAATGGCTTCAACTCCAAAATCTACACTCGATGATGATCTTATCGATGGCCTCCTTTGCGCCATATGCGGCGCGGATGCGCTACAAGTCGTCCACATGGATAATCTGCCCGATTATGTCAGTTGCGAGAACTGCAAATCTGCGTTTCTCTCCGAAGACGGCGGGGACCGCATCTTTTACGGTCAGATCGGGGAAGGCTACCCATTGACGGAGCGATTCGCGCTCAAGCAGTGGGTTTGGCTGGAGGCGGTGGAAAACAGAGCGCGCGAGGAGCGCGGTGCTCCCGAACAGGATATCCCATCCTACGAAGAACCTCAACTAGAGGAAATCACCCCACTCGAAACCGACTTCGAAATTGCTGAAGCACCCATCTCAGAGACGGCTGCCGATATTCTGGAAACACCCGAATCTGTTGACCTCTTCGAAGAACGACTCGGAGAGCTTGATCTTGGGCTAGGAGTGGCTGCGATCCCAAGCGTGAGTGATGATGAGCAAGTTTCACTGGATCAAGTCTCCGAAGAACCGGAGGATCTTGCATCCTACTTCCGGTCGATCACCACGGATGAAGCGACCGATCTCGGACCATCCCAGCCAGAAGAAGGAGATTCCCCCCTGATCGCGGGAACCTGGGGCGAGATTGAGCTCGAACCCGCTGATGAGCAGACGCCGCCAGAGATCGCAGATGCTCATACCGAAGAAAGCATCATGGAACCCAGCGACACGTGGGATCAACCCCTCAAACAAGAAATCCCCGAAACAGATGAAATCGCACTCCCGGATTGGGCGCAACCTGCAGAAGATAGCCTCGAGCCCTCACTCGAGGGGTACGCCCAGGAAATTGAAACACCCATCGACAACCTGCTTTCACCTGAGGAACCCGAACAAGATTTTCTCTCGGATCTACGTCAATCCGCCGGCGTCCCGCTGGAATCCGAGCCCATCCCGGATCTGCATATCTCCGAGGTTCCACTCGAATCTCAGCCCATCTTCCCGCCGCAAGCGGATGCAGAAGTGGTTGAGAGCGCGGCGGAACCGGAATCCTTCGCATCAAGGATCGAAGCAATTTCCCAGACTCCACCAACGGACCTTGAACCGATCGAGATAACTCCGGGCAAGCCGGAAGCACCGCCTCACGAGCTTGATGCGGCAGACACCGAAGCAGTCGTGGAAGAGGATGCTGTAATCCTGGACACTGACCCACCGCCGGGTCATCGTTATAGAGTGGTTATCCGTGGGGAGAAAGCTGTCTTTCCAGGCGGCGATTGCGCCCACTGCGGCCGGACTCCGACCAAGGGCCACCTCGCAGTTATAGGATCACTCCCCGACGGTCAGAACATCACTCAACGAAAAACTACATCTTTCAACATTCCGCTTTGCGCCGCATGTCGTAAACGCGCTGGCCAACTCAGTGGGGAAGCCAAAGAGGCAAGGCTGCAAGCTCATCTGCTATCTGCAATCAGCGCGATGCTGCTGGTGGTCGCCGCACTAGCGCTCGATCTCGTCGACCCACGCGATTTGCAGCTCACCGACATGTTCATCCTCGCCATTCTATTCATCGTTGGCTACACCGCACCAGCCCTCTTCCTGCTGGGTCGTGTTGGTAAATACCCACCGCCGGCCAGTGCAACGTACGTACGCTCCACACTACTCGTACCCAAGGAAACACAAGGGCTTGAGACAGCCTTCGAGTGGCGTAACAGGGAATATGCCGAACGATTCTTTGAAGCTAACGTGGCTCACACGCTTGGCCAGATCTCTAAGATCAAGGACCGGTCTGCTCCACCCAGAGACTTTGGCTGAGCGCGGCGCACGTACGAATCACTAGGTCTTGGTTATTAACAGCACTCAACTAAACCATCGAACCCATCCATAAAACGCGATTTTTTGATCCCAGATCATAATGTTCACAAATCCCAATACCCCTGACGAATCTGCTCCTTGCCCGATATGCGGCGAACCTATGCAGCGGTTACCAGCGCTGAACGGCTCCCACGACGTCCCTATCTGCTTACGGTGCTCCAAAGAGCCTGAGTCTGGATTTAATTCCTCTGAGCCTAAGCTCCCCCCTACCCCATCTTCGAAAGATGACTCCTGCAGCCGATTCAGAAGAATCCTCGTCGAGGAGCAAAGGACCAAAGGTGATCCACTTCCGGTATGGATGATTGACGAGCTTCCCGAGGAAGCCCGGCGTCTCCTTTCCGGTCAAGAACCTCCTCCCAGACCAAGCCTAGGACCCAAGTTGAGCGACGACCTCACCAACGCCCTTCGCGACCAGGGATACGTCATCCACGAAGACGGAAAAGGTATCCATCTCGGGGGTTCTCTTGTAGGCCGAGGCGGCACTCCCGCTCCGATCAGCCCTTACGACGTCATACGCATGGCCGCGGATATGGATGGTGGCTTAGTGCCACAAAATGAACGTATTCGGTGTAAAAAATGTGGTGCCATAATCCCTCCTGGCTATGAGCGATGCCAGTGGTGCGACGAGTCCGAGGCATAACCTGAATTCCCATCCTCACCTCTGCACACTCCATACCGGCCAGAGCATTAATCTGCTTAGGCATCACAAGCACCTACTTCTAAGGTCCTTAGACCCTCCTCCGATAACACACATCACCTTTCTGACAGTCTCATAACGATACCTGATCGCAGCCCCGCATTTAATTTATCCAAGGAATCGAACAGGTAATTTCAAGCGCCTGATATAATAACGATTCGTCTATTCAAACGTCAGCCAGGGTCAAATACACATGGCGGAAGAGAAAATCACAGTCGTTGGCGCTCGCGAGCACAACCTCAAGAACATCTCAGTCGAGATACCCCGTGACAAGCTCGTCGTCATCTCTGGTATTTCTGGTTCAGGGAAATCATCACTTGCCTTCGACACAATCTTCGCCGAAGGGCAGCGACGCTATGTCGAATCGTTATCGGCATATGCACGGCAATTCCTGGGGCAACTCGATAAGCCGGATGTTGATTACATTGATGGGCTCTCCCCAGCCATCTCGATCGATCAACGCGGTGTATCCCATAACCCGCGCTCCACTGTCGGGACTGTTACAGAGGTGTACGACTACCTGAGACTGCTCTTCGCCCGCGTTGGCTTACCTCACTGCCCTATTTGCGGTAAGGAGGTCAAACAACAATCCGCCCAAGAGATCGTTGATGCCGTCTCCAAAATGCCGGACGGCAGCCGCATCATGATCCTTGCGCCGATGATTCGTGGTCGGAAGGGTACTCATCTGACAGTCTTTGAAGAACTCAGGCGTTCTGGTTTCGTAAGAGCCCGAGTGGATGGAGGTGTCAAAACGCTTGATGAGGAATTTGAACTCGACCGCTACAAGAAACACGACATTGAAGCCGTTATCGATCGCCTCGTCATCCACGACGATCCGGACATGGATGGAACCGCCTTCCTGACCAGACTAACCGATTCTATTGAGACCGCTTTACGCTGGGGTGAGGGCATCCTATATATCACCGACTTGAGTGCCGATCCACCGGTCGACATCCCATTCTCCGAACACCTTGCCTGCCCCGATCATGGCACAACGCTAGCAGAGATCGAGCCGCGCACATTCTCGTTCAACACACCACACGGCGCCTGTCCAGAGTGTCAGGGTTTGGGCAATAAACTCGAAATCGACCCCGATCGAGTTATCCCAGATAAATCTGTCTCTATCGCTGAAGGCGCACTGGTTGCAATGGAGTGGTCCAGACAAAGCCATGATCGTAAGGGATACTACTGGCAGATGCTGGAGGCCACAGCGCAAGCCTTCGACATCGACCTGGATTCCCCCATCGAGGATCTACCTGAGGAAAAACTTAACGTCATTCTCTTCGGTACGGAGGGGAAGGAAGTGCCTGTTCATTACGAGAGCCGTGACGGCCGCTCCTCCACATGGTGGACCGCCTACGAAGGCGTGATTGGAAATCTCGAACGGCGATACCAAGAGACCCAATCCGATTACATCCGCGGGAAGATCCAGGAGTATATGTCTGAACGCCTGTGTCCTTCATGCAATGGCAAACGATTGCGAATGGAAGCGCTGGCGGTCACGGTGGATGGGAAAAACATCGTCGAGACCACACACTGGCCAGTTTCAGAAGTATTGAATTGGATCCGGCGGCTGAGTGGTAGGAAGAGCCCCCTCAGCAAGCGTGAGAAGACGATCGCAAGTCGAATCTTAAAAGAAGTCGAGGATCGGTTAGGCTTCCTGGTGGATGTGGGACTGGAATATCTCTCGCTCGACCGCAGCGCCGGCAGTCTCTCCGGAGGTGAAGCGCAACGCATCCGCCTCGCAACCCAGATTGGCTCTCGTTTAATGGGTGTCTTGTATGTGCTCGATGAACCATCCATCGGCCTCCACCCTCGTGATAACGATCGACTCATAAAAACCCTAGAGGGTATGCGCGATCTGGGTAATACGATTCTGGTCGTCGAGCACGATGAAGCGACAATCCGTGCCGCGGACTGGATCATCGACCTTGGACCTGGCGCTGGAGAAGCCGGAGGACGGTTGGTCGCTGAAGGTACGGTCGAGGAAGTCACGAAGAACGAGCGCTCAATTACGGGTCGTTATCTGGCGGGACAACTGCAGATAGAAACCCCCAAAAAACGCAGAGAGGGGAATGGGAATACCCTGACCGTGATCGGTGCCCGCGAAAACAATCTCAAAGACATCACGGTTCATTTTCCGCTCGGCGTCTTTGCCTGCATCACAGGGGTTTCTGGGTCTGGGAAATCCAGCCTGATGGTTGAAGTGCTCTATAAAGCCCTGGCTAGAGCACTACAGAAGGCGCACTTCAGAGCGGGGGAACATGACCAAATCGAAGGTCTCGAACACATTATCAAAGTGATCAACATCGACCAGAGCCCCATCGGTCGTACACCACGCTCCAACCCTGGAACATATACCGGGCTCTTCGACCACATTCGCGCATTATATGCCGAGCTTCCAGAATCAAAGGTTCGTGGATATAAGCCCGGTCGTTTCTCATTCAATGTCCGCGGCGGGAGATGCGAAGCCTGCCAGGGACAAGGACAGCTACGCATCGAGATGCAGTTCCTTCCCGACGTTTACGTTCCCTGTGAAATCTGCCAGGGCTCGCGCTTCAATCGAGAGACGTTGCAGGTCAGGTTTAAAGAGAAGACCATCGCCGACGTCCTTGACATGCCGATTAGCGAAGCATTCGAGTTTTTCTCGGCCTTCCCGAAAATGATCCGCCTGCTGGAAACGCTCCAAGATGTCGGTCTCGGCTATTTGAAAATCGGCCAACCTGCTCCTACGCTTTCCGGCGGCGAAGCCCAACGCGTGAAGTTGTCGCGGGAGCTTTCCCGAAGAGGAAACGGGCATACGCTGTATGTGCTCGACGAACCTTCCGTCGGTCTGCACGCCGCAGATGTTCACAAACTTATCGACGTATTGCAGCGCCTGGTCGACCAGGACAACACGGTCCTGATTATCGAGCACCATCCAGACATCATTAAAGTTGCCGACTGGGTCATCGATTTGGGTCCTGAGGGCGGCGATGGGGGTGGTCGGATCATAGCCGAGGGAACACCGGAAGAGATCTCCATGAATAACGCTTCCTATACGGGCAAATTCTTAAAACCTCATCTTGCGAAGTAAGTTCTATGGTATCGAGAAGAGAATCTACCGATCTTGTTCTGTGCTTCGGCCCACGGTTCAGCGCCCGCGTGAGCGCATACAATCCAACACAGAGCTCGGGTCTACACTCCTCACGATCGATTTCAATTCTGGGTGGTCATTGCCGTAAATAATCTTCTGGATTTAAGATAACCTACATCGCGATAGGAGATAAGAATCATGGGTCAGACTTTCGACGTCATCATCATCGGCGCTGGCATCATGGGCTGCAGCACAGCATTAGAGCTTTCAAAACGAGGGTTGAAGGTCTCTGTACTCGAGAAAAGCACGATTGGCACCGGCTCTACCGGTAAATCCTCAGCCATCATACGCCAGCATTACTCAAATGAAGTTACCGCTCGAATGGCGTTTCACAGCCTGGGCGTTTTTCAAAATTTCTCGGATGCAGTAGCCGGTGAGTGTGGTTTCACACAAGCCGGTTTCCTGGTCCTGACCTCCGAGAGCGATACAAAAGGGCTGCAGGAAAATGTCGCCCTTCAGCGGAAATTGGGCATCGAAACAGAGATCCTCAACCGTGATGAAATCCATAAGCGCTGGCCCTACATCGCCCTTGGCGAAACGACCCTGGCGGCATACGAGCCGCAGTCCGGGTATGCGGACCCGAACCTCACATTAAATGGCTTTGTTCAAGCTGCTAAAGATCATGGTGCCCGTTTCTATCAAGAGACCCCCGTTACGGGCCTGCGTCTCTCCGCGGGGAAGGTCATCGGAGTGGATACCCCACTTGAGAACTTTGACGCCCCGGTCGTCATCAACTGTGGTGGTCCCTGGAGTGCCGCCATCGCTCGATTAGCCGGCGTCGAGCTGCCCATTAATCCCTGCCGGGTGCAAGCCGCTTTCTTCCGCCGCCCATCTCCCTATAAAGACTCTCATCCTGTGGTCGCGGATTTCGTCCACGCTGTGTACTGGCGCGCCGAGACAGGCAATCTGACACTGGTCGGCTTGATCGATCCGGAAGAGGAGAATTACATCGTCGATCCTGACGCCTATAACGAGAAGGTCGATTTCGATTTCATCGCCGATGCCGGTGAGCGTTTGGTCAAACGATTCCCCGGCCTCGAAGAAAGTGAAAGCGCAGGCGGGTTCGCAGCGTTATATGCAATTACACCGGATTGGCATCCGATCATCGATGAAATGATCGAAGGGAGCGGGCTCTACGTCTGCGCAGGTTTCAGCGGCCATGGGTTTAAGCTTGGCCCGGCCGTAGGCTTGATGACCGCTGACATGGTCACCAGTGTAAAGACTCCCGGAATGGACCGGTATCTATTCCGTCGAACCCGCTATGAAGAGGGCAAACCCATCCAAGGGCAGTATGAGTACAGCATTGTGGGATAACGATATAAGGCGGACATCAAAGTTCGCCCGAATTCTTCTTCTAGGATCTGCTAGTGGTGTTACTCGTAATGCAGCACCTCAACTGGCTCCAGATCCGCTGGGCGTTTAGCCGGACACCACCCAAAGAGAAGCCCAACCGCAGCCAAGCGCTCGCAAATAAGATTGTCCATAATCCGATTCCTAGACTCAGATCGGCATCAGAGTACGCCACAACTACACACATGATTGTCGCCGACAATCAACCTTTGCAATATCACAATTGGCCACCGATCAATCGGGTGGTTGTAGACCTTATCTATTGAATTAATCTGCCGGAATTGGAATTTCCACAAAATTATAGTCGTTATGATTTGAGAAGTAGCTGTGATCATCTAGCAATGGATAATTGCCGCCTAAAAAGTGATTAAAGATGATTCGGAAACTATTCACGGGAGTGATGCCAGGATATAGTTTTTCGTTTCCAGTACCTGGAAGATGGTACGCATTCAGGATGGCCATATGATCATAAGGGTCTTCGGGGGCTCCATGATCGCCCTGAATAATAATAATGGGCGGATTCTCAGATCCTTTCAAAATAGATTCCACCATATCAAGCACTTTCACATTCAAATACTCGACTTGCCTCCAATAACCAAATATTATTTCTTCCTCAGAAAGCCCATCACTTTCACTAAGATTAAATGCGCCTGATTGTTGAAGAGAATCTTCACTCAATGAAAAAATGTAGGGAGAATGGGGTGACACCACATGTGCGAATACAAATTTCGGCGAAGGAAGATTAAGTACACCGGATCTTTCGAAATCAAGTGAGAATAGAATTCTTTCTCGATGCTGTGAATATGGGGCATCCACAATTTCTTTGAGATTCCTGGTCTGAACAATATCTGCATCAATTATCAATAATGCGATGGTGTTATATAAAAACATGCTCTCAAATTGGTTTACACCAGCAAAGTAGTATCGTTCCCAGCCGATCGTGTGAGGTGACAAGAAGTAGTCGGCATCCCGCCAACTTGTATATGGATATCCACTGTCGAATGAAATCACACTGTAGCCAATACAGCTCAGTTCCCTGCGGACAGTATTATCTGCTATTGAATAATCTCGTTTATCTAAATCATCGACATTCTCATTGTCTTCCCAGGGTTGTCTATGATCGACAATGTAATCCAAATTTAATGACGATCGTAATGAAAATACTGTTGCTCCGTAATTACTCTGGCTATTTTCAGCAATAAAAAACCCGTTGTCGCGAAGTTGGTTCAAGAATTGACTGTTATCAAAGTTGTAGATCACCCTAAGTATGTCTTCTCGTGAGTAAGCGTCAAGTATGATGTAGTAAATGTCAGGGACAGCCTGAATATCTTGAGTAGATAAATTACAAGCGAAGGAATCGCGTTCCGTTCTCGTGCTGGATATGCCTTGAAAAAGCACTCCAGAGTTAACTATTTGAAAGGTCGGGAGAACTAATAAGGCGAGAGAAATAAAATTAAATAACGGGGAAATGGTGGATAATTTTTGACGGTTCCGGTCGATAATCCGAATTAATAAAATAACCACAATGACGATTGAAGGAAATAAGAAGCGATGACGAATTATCTGGGAGCTCCCCGGGATGAGATCTCGCAAGCTATGGTATATGTGACCATAGGATAGCAAAATCAAGACCACCAAAGCTGTTACATAACTTGCTACTTCCCAGCCCGACATAATTAATCGAAATAGAACAAGTAAAATCAATGTGCAAATTAATGCGAGAACGATAACGCGGATGGCCATTGAAGGCTGTAATTCAGAGACATTATTCCCAAAAAGAAATAAAATTGGATAAAGAGCGAGAAGAAAAGGGAAGAAATACCAGTTCTTTACTTTATTGTACATAAAATCCGCCCATTGATTCCTAACAAAGTAGATGCTATTGGCTCAAATATCATGTTTCACTGACGAGGGAGCGAGAGTCCTCTTCAGCTCCCACTTCTAACAAAGGTACCATTCATAATCTTGCATGATCTGATTGAAAGAAACACGTGTTGAATTTATTACGCTAATGATGTTACTCGTATCGCAGCGCCTCCACAGGTTCAAGATCGGCAGCGCGCTTAGCCGGATACCATCCGAAGAACAAACCCACTGCAGTGGAGAATAGAGTAGCCAGCAGGATCGCGTCAATACCCACGACAGGGTTGATATCCGCATTCGAGGCAGCGGCAATAGCGCCGACAAGCATGGAAAGCGCCCAGCCCAAGGCGATACCTACAAGGCCTCCCATCAAGCTTAACAGCGCTGATTCTGTAAGGAATTGCAACATGATATCGCGTTTGCGGGCACCAACAGCCTTTCTGAGTCCGATCTCGCGTGTTCGCTCCGTTACGGATACCAGCATGATATTCATGATACCAATCCCCCCAACCAGAAGTGAAATTCCAGCCACTCCCCCCAGAAAAATCGTGAAGACATTCGTGATCTGATTGGCAATATCAAGGAAACTTTCCTGTGTGAAGATGGTGAAATCATCTTCACCGATCTGCGTTTTATGCCGCGCACGCAAGATGTTTGCAACTTCTTCCTCTGCCGCGCTAACCGCTTCAGCACTGATCGCCTGGACAAGAATAATGTCCACACGATCTCGCGTCGATCGGCGGATCAACCTAGTCTGCGCTGTTGTCAGGGGTACATAGATTTGATTATCCTCATTCGATGGCCCTTGACCACCTTTCGCGACTGTAACCCCGATCACACGGAACGGCTGGCCTTCAATGCGGACTGTCTCCCCCAAGACGCCTTCCCTTCTCCCAAACAATGTCTCGACCACATCGGGTCCTAGGACGGCAACAGCTGCACGACCAAGGTATTGAGTCTCGTTGATAAACTCTCCCTCCGCTATATCAATGTTGCGCACCAGAGCGTGTTCAGGAATAACACCATAGGTGGCAACATAATCACCTTCTCCAAGGTAACTAATTTCAAGGGAACCCTGAAGAGTAGGGGCAACACCAATCACAGAGGGCGCCATAAAGGAATCGCGCAAAGCTTCGGCATCGCCCAGGGTAAGCGGTTTCGGATTTCGCACATCTTCGCCGCCACCACGCATGACAAAGAGTAAATTTGTACCAATGCCACTGATTGAACCAGTGATCGTATTCTGCGCTCCAGCTCCGATCGAGAGCATGGCAATCACTGCGCCAACACCAATAACGATACCCAGGATGGTGAGTCCAGAGCGCACTTTGTTGCTTGAGAGGCTATCGAGAGCCTCGATTAAGCTTCGTCCTAATTCCATTCTTCACTCTCAAAGGGTGGCGAGAAGATCTCCACGCTCATGCTCATTCTTTCTCCACCATGCGATCTTCGGTTACGACCCCATCAAAAAGTTTAATGATGCGGTGGGTTTGCGCGGCAATGTCCGGATCATGAGTCACGAAGACCAGCGTTGTTCCAAATTCTTCGTTGAGTCCCAAAAGGATTTTCATCACCTCATCTCCGGACTTTGAATCCAAGTTGCCGGTAGGTTCATCCGCCAGGATCATGGACGGGTTGTTTACCAACGCCCTGGCGATCGCCACACGCTGCTGCTGGCCACCTGACAATTCATTGGGGCGGTGATGAACGCGATCCCCGAGACCGACGGCTTCAAGGGCTTCCAGGGCTCGCTTTCGCTTACCATTAGCCACACCGGCGTACCGCATGGGCAATTCAACATTAGAGAGCGCAGTCTGCCGCCCAAGAAGGTTGAAGGTCTGAAAGACAAATCCGATTTTTCGGTTACGAATCTCTGCTAGTTGGTCATCATCAAGATCCGAAATCAGGCTCCCCTCAAGGGAATAACTACCTTTTGTGGGGCGATCGAGGCAACCGATGATATTCATCAAGGTACTTTTTCCTGACCCGGAGGGGCCCATGATCGAGACAACTTCACCACGATCCAAGCAGAAATCGACACCACGTAGAGCATGTACCTCGATCTCACCCATTATGTAAGTCTTAGTTAAACCCTGCGCTTCAATGACGCAATCCTGATTGCTCATCAGAATGGCCTCCCCCCACCAAAACCTTGTCCTGAATTAAAGTCAAATTCGAACTGGGGAGGATTCAAGATGATGCTATCGCCTTCGGCAACATCACCATCAATCATCTGACTGTATTGATCAGAAGTTGCGCCCAGGACAACGTCAACGACATCCACTTTCCCACCTTTTAATAAGTAAACGACACGTTGACCATCGCGTACTCGTACAGCACGATTGGGAATTAATACAACATTCTCAATCTTTTCCACCACAATATTCACTGCCGCAGTCATCCCCGGACGTATGGCCTCATCGCCATTGAGGATCTCAACAACCACGGGGAAGCTCACCACCCCCTGGATTGATACTCCCACCTGCCCGATCTCGACCACAATCCCTTCATATTCTTGATCCAAGACAGCATCAAATACCAAGGACACGGTTTGATTAAGCCCAATGCGATTGATGTCAACCTCAGAGACTTCCACGTCCACCAAGAGGTGGGAGAGGTCGTCGATTCGGAAGGCTGGTGTACCTGGGGAGACTTGATCTCCTACCAACACATCAATCGAGGTTATGCTTCCGGCAAAGGGAGCGGCAATGCGCGCCGTGTCCAGCGTAGATTCCGACGCGGCCACACGAGCCTCTGCAGCACGTATGTCGTCTGGATTAGGTCCATCCTTCACCCGCTCCCAATCTCGCAGCGCATCAGCCAGACGCGCCTCGGCGATGGCGACATCGGCATCGAGCAGTGCCTGCTCATTGTCTGTCGGTTTTCCCAGGTACCAATTAAGATTCCTTTGAATTGAATCCCTATTTTTCTTCGCGGCGATGAGATTCGAAAGGGCTAGCGCTTTCCCCGCATCACCACTGGCATGGTCGTAGAGCTGCTGGGCAACATCCACTTCTTCGTTCGCTAACACAAGATTCGCCTCGGCGCCTTTGATTGTGTCCGAACTTGCGCGATATCCCTCCTGACGTACGTACTGTACATATTCAGCGTCCTTAAGCGCATCCTGCGCCTGTGCCAGTGCCAGCTGCGCCGCGGCGGAGGCCTGCTTGGAATCCCGTAAATCTTCCAGATCACGCTTTGCAGAGACGAGTTCAGATTCAGCCAAGATGATCTGTGAGGAAAGTGAGCTCCTCTTCAATGTAGCCAGCACTTCTCCCTCAGATACTCGCTCGCCCAGGCCCTGATGGACGAAATCCACGATGCCGCTCGCCTGGAAACTGAGCAGGGCAGTTTGATTCGAGCGTACGCTCCCCGTCGCACCAACGGTCGCTGTTAAGTCACCTTTAGCGATGATCTCCGTTTGAAGATCCTCAATACTCTGCTGAGCCCGAGATTGGCGGTATGCTTGAACGCCAAAGAATCCGACAACTATTACTCCAGCAACAATCAGAATAATTACCCAACGCTTCATGTAACGATTTCCTCCATACGCCAATCGGCAATCTGGCGTGATTTTATATGTGATTTTTACGCAGCCACCTTCATCATCCAGCTATTCATATCCGCAGAATGATAGTCTACAAATATGAAGCTGTTATGAAGAATTACTTACAAAATTCGGGGGCAGGAAACAAGCGAATCGAGGTTCCCCTTGCCCGAATCTGATTCATAAATTGCTCATCATAAAGGTTCTCAGAACCCTGAATCTGCCTTCAAAAACTCGGGCGGATGATAAGTTGCCGCCAAGCAAGATGTATTTTACCGCAACATTGTTAAACAATCCGAGCTTGTGACAACCGTCATTAACTAGAGTGACGTTTTCGACTAATATCAGACCACTTTGGTCTGTAAAATCTTTAGAGTCAATCTACTGCCTTAAGGATGGAGACTTTCTATGCCGGTACCTGATGGCTCAGAGCAAGTAATTGATCGCAAAGCGCGGATGAAGCTGCCCTACGTGGAAGTTGAAGCGCGCCCCCCCGAAGAACGGGTACGTGATTTTGAGCCCACCTTTATCACGATGACGCCTGAAGAGGCGATGCAGGCAGCAGAGCGATGCATTCATTGCCCAGATCCTGCATCCTGCGTTGAAGCTTGTCCACTGCATAACGACATCCCCTCGGCGATGTGGCTCATTGAGCAAGGTGATTTCATCGGCGCAGCAGAAATATACCGCCAGACGAGCTCGATGCCAGAAGTCTGTGGGCGCGTGTGCCCTCACGAAGCCTTTTGCCAGGGTGCATGCCCACGCAATAAACGCGGTGAGCCGGTTATCACCGGTGCCCTTGAAGCCTTTGTTACCAGCTACCAGAGGGATCATGCCCCGACGAAGATCCCTGTCGGAAAATCCACTGGCAAGAAGGTTGCGATTGTCGGTTCTGGACCATCCGGCCTGGCCTGCGCTGAACAATTGATCCGCAAGGGGCATTCGGTGTCGATCTTCGAAGCCGCACCCGCACCCGGCGGACTGCTCCTATATGGCATCCCAAATTTTAAACTTGACAAGGACGTCGTCGATGCGGTTGTAGATGATCTAAAAGAAGCCGGGGTGGAGTTCATCCTGAACACCTGCATCGGAAAAGATAAAACGATCGATTCCCTCTTCGAGGACGGCTTCGAGGCCGCTTATATCGGCGTGGGCACTGGGATCGATGCCACGATGGATGTCCCCGGGGCTGAACTTCCCGGAGTCTACCTAGCGACGGAATTCTTAATCAGAGCGAACGTCGACCCCGATCAGCTCCCGGAAGATAAGCGCGGCAAGCCCGAGATCGGTAATAAAGTTGCGGTCATCGGCGGCGGCGATACCGCCTCCGACTGTCTTCGCAGCGCATTGCGACTGGGGGCAGATGAAGTTACCTGCCTCTATCGACGGACCGAGGCGGAGATGCCCGGTGGCAAAAAGGATCGCGAACTCGCCAAAGAAGAGGGCGCAATCTACCGTTTCCTCACCCAGCCCATTCGCTACATCGCCGATATAGATGGGAGGGTTTCAGCTGTAGAATGCCTACAATGCGAGCTCGGCGAACCTGATGATAGCGGACGCCGACGGCCCATTCCCATCGAAGGCTCCAACTTCACAGTTCCCGCCGACACCGTCGTGCTCGCCCTGGGCTACTGGCCGGATACCACCATCGGCGAAACAACTCCCGACCTTGAAACCCACAAATGGGGTCTTATCGTTGCCGATGCGGAGACTGGAGAAACTTCACGCGAAGGCGTATACGCAGGCGGAGATGCCGTGACAGGACCTGATCTTGTCGCCACCGCAACGGTTGCTGGGCGCCAAGCGGCTCAATCCATTTCCGAGTACCTATCGAAGTAATTAGAGCAGCAAACATTAACCTAAGGGAATGCGATAGTGAACGCCATCGTATTCCCCTTTTTCTATCTCCCCTTTCAACTTGACATAGAATCGAATAGTAATTAGGGTGAAGAAGGACCCGGAGAAGCCACGAATAAGCGGCATGGACAAACTGGTTGAGCTTACGAAGTTTGTAAAAGAAGAGGCACACCGCCTCGGCTTCACGCTTGTCGGCATTACAACTCCGGAGCCCCCCTCACATTTTGACGTCTACAAGCGGTGGCTTGAAAAGGGAAACCACGGAAGCATGAGTTACCTCTCTTCCGAGCGTGCTCTACAGCGACGCGCAGACCCGCGCACGATTCTCCCTGAATGCCAATCTATCCTTGTATGTGGGACGACGTATCTCCCCGAGGACTCCTCCGCCAGCAGCCCTACCTCACCTGTTCAAATCTCTTCCTATGCCCTGGGAGAGGATTACCACACCGTCTTTAAGGACCGCCTGGAGTGCCTCGTCCACATACTCGAGGTCCAGTTGGATAAACCCTTGAAGCACCGGATCTATACGGACACAGGTCCTTTGCTCGAACGAGAGCTTGCCCAAAGAGCTGGCCTGGGTTGGATAGGCAAGAATACCTGTTTGATACACCCTCAACTCGGCTCATATTTCCTGCTCTCCGAGCTACTGCTTGAGATCCAACTCCAACCAGATCCGCACTTTCCCTTCGATCGTTGTGGGACGTGTACTCGCTGCATTGATGCATGTCCAACTGGCTGCATTCTTCCAGATCGAACACTGGATGCCCGACGCTGCATCTCATATTTAACAATCGAAGAGAAGCAAACCATCGATTACGATCTGCGCGGCGCAATCGGAAACTGGCTCTTCGGCTGTGATATCTGTCAGCAAGTGTGTCCCTGGAATCAACGATTCGCAAAACCTACGGCAGACCCGGCATTCCAACTGCTCCCCTCCTTTAAACATCCGACCGTTGCCGATTTTCTCTTGCTCAAACCAGAAGCCTGGCTGGAATCACTCAGAGGGAGTCCTCTCGAGAGACCAAGACGGAAGGGATTGGTTCGCAATGCCATCATCGTCGCCGGCAACACCCGTGATGAGTCAGCCATCCCCATCCTAGCGAAGCTTCTTCGATCTGATCCCGAACCTATCGTCCGGGGTCACGCCGCATGGGCTTTGGGCCAAATGCTGAACCGCGAAGCACAGTTTTCTTTGCAGGCCGCAGCCGATGAGGAAACCGATTCAAGCGTACAAGGAGAAATCAACCGGGCGTTAATCTCATCATGAAGCCATAAGATTGAATGCAGAGTTGCCTGATGCACTGCGCGCAGGTTACTTGGAACACAACCGCCCCCGGGAAAAATTTCACCGAGGGCGGTACGTTATATGTCGCTAGATATTTCGTTTTAGGATTCTGCTGTCGCTGTCGCCTCCCCGGTAACCGGAGTGAAGGTTGGTGTTGGTGTGGCGATATTCACCGGCACAAGTATGATCTGACCAACTCCAATCGTGTTCGGGTCATCAATTTCATTCAGCTCCGCGATCGCTTCGGCTGTGCTGTTGAATTCCGCAGCGATCGTTTCCAGTGTATCGCCGGGTTGAATTTGATATTCAATTCTCTGACCAGCGTAAAGATTCTCGGGGAGCGGTGTTCTCGTCGGAAGTTGCGCTTCCGACTCGGGGATGGTTATTTCTGTGTTGACGAAGAGTTCATTGGGGTCAGTGATGCCATTCAGCGCCATCAACATGACAACCTCGACGCCGAAGCGCTCCGCGATCGAACTCAGCGTATCACCGGGTTCGACGATGTACGTGATCGGCCCTGACGGGGTTGGCGTGAAGGTCGGCGCCAAAGTAAGCGTGACGGTCGGCGTGGCAGTTGGCGGGCGCGGTGTTTGAGTCTCTGTTGGCGTCGGTGTCTTCGTCGCTAAAAAGCCAGGTAGCGCTGGCGGAGAATCCCCCGTGAACCAGAGAATAACGAAGAAGATGCCAACTACAAGCAGGACGATTGCCAATCCACCTAGTATCAGTGGAACCAACCGTTCTTTCCGCTTTCTGTATGCTTCAATAATGTCCGCAGCTTCGCTATCAATATCGGTCATTATTCACTCTCCCCCCCTTGAGCAGGGTGAGGTACTGACAAGGTTAGTGTGACTCATTGTACCTGAAATTTAATTGCCGGGTTTAATCTGTCCCTTTAGCCCCTTAATCCCAGCCTTGCATGATAAATTGGATCACATCAGGCAATATACTCTCCCAGGACTCATCCGTATGATTGCCATCTGTGAGGAGGAATGTGTGCTGTATGCCTTCCTCTGTCAAATGCCTGGTAAACAACTCGATCTCGGCGAGGAATGATGGTTCACCTTCCCCTCCACTGATGAAAATCTTCTCTGGCAGGGAGCTTTCCCCACTAGCGATAATAAAGGGATCATACAATGCCCGTGGGTGGTTAACACTCAACGAAGGGCTGAGCGCTACAACCGCGTTGAAAACATCCGGGTTGCGAAGCCCTATCTCAAGTGCCCAGACACCCCCGCGCGAGATCCCTGCAATTACCCTGGATTGCGGTTCTGCAAGAGTTCGGTAGGTCTCATCGATGAAAGGGACCAATCCATCTATCATCTCTTGTTCATATGAGTCAGGACCCCCATCGGTCTTTGTAAATAGAGGTTCCGATTGATTTGGCAAGATAAGCATGATTGGTGGCCATTCACCTGCAAGGATGCCGTCCTCAACAAGATCGATCACCCCCAGGGTCTCCCAGTGCTGTTCGTCCTGTGGATAACCATGCAAGAGATAAAGAGCGGGATATCGCTCATTTGAGTTTGAATAGCATGGCGGAAGGTAAACCACCAAACGCACGTCTTCGCGGAAGACTCCCCCGGGATAGGTCAAGGAACGCACTTCGCCAGCTTTCTCCGGGCAGTCTCCTCGCGCCGTCGGGCTGATCTGCGGCCTCGTTGCTGTTACGGTCGGTGCAGCCGGCTTTACGGAGCGCGTGGCGGTTGCTTTTAGACTAACCCCATCACGGATCTTCCCCGGAGACGGGTTGCAGCTCAATGGGAGAATGCACATGGCAAGCACAAGCAGTGAGTTCGACAATCGCCTCATGTTATTCCATCCGCATCCGTTCCTTTAGGAAGCTCGCATTTTCCTTAAGCCTTCGTTTCGTTACATGCCGGGTTATCACAACCAGCTCGTACTATCATACTCCAACAGCAGTCGATCTCAACAACCGTAAAATTCCCCATTATGCAGATCGGACACCCCGAGTAAATTCAGACCATCTCACGTTATAATCCTCGCCATGAAATATCACATCTGGACCTCTGGTTGTCAGATGAATGTCGCTGATTCGCAGCGAGTGGCTTCGGCCCTCGAGAGACTCGGCTATCAGCCAACGTTAAAGGCAGATCGAGCCGACGTGATTGTGTTAAACACTTGCGTAGTGCGACAAAGCGCTGAGGACAAAGCCCACGGCCGGCTTACCTCCTTGCGACCCCTGAAGGAGAGACGTCCCGAACTCATAATTAATCTGATGGGCTGCATGGTGGGCGTAACGGGCAATCAGCAAATGGGCGAGAGATACCCCTTCGTGGACGTCTTCTCGCCGCCCTCCGACCCCGTTCCCTTGATAGATTACCTGCTCAACCTAGAGGGGAAGAAAACGGTAGAAACTGAGACGCAGAGCCGGAATGAAATGATGGACGAAGAACTTCTCCTCCCGGAGGGAGAGCGAGGGAGGTTAGTTTCTGCATATGTCCCTGCTGTCTATGGTTGCTCGCACGCTTGCACTTACTGCGTCATCCCATACCGACGAGGCGTTGAACGGAGTCGCCCGATCAACGAGATCGCAAACGAGGTTGAATCCCTCGTCTCACAAGGTGTACGTGAAGTGACACTGCTCGGTCAGATCGTCGACCGCTATGGCATGGACATCGAAGACAGCCCCGGGCTTGGCGATCTTTTTTCTGCTCTCCACGATATCGCTGGGTTAAGACGCATACGCTTCCTCACCTCTCACCCTAATTGGATGACTGACGAGTTGATTGAAGCTGTGGGTTCGCTTCCCAAGGTCTGCGAGCATATTGAAGTCCCAATTCAATCTGGGGACGACGGAATTCTCGAACGCATGCACCGCGGATACACCTCCGATGATTACCGTCGCCTTATCAACAGAATCCGGGAGACTATCCCCGGAGTCTCAATCGCCACTGACATCATCGTTGGATTCCCGGGTGAGACAGAATCTCAATTCCAGAGGTCATACGATCTTTTAGAGGAACTTGAACTAGATGTTGCTCACCTGGCTCGATATTCCCCCCGACCGCAGACAGTTTCCACACGGCGCATGCAAGACGATATCTCCGCTGCAGAAAAAATGCGCCGATTTCGGGCACTGGAGGATTTACAAGCGAAGATTGCAGATCGGATTAACGCCCGCTACGTTGGAAACACGGAGGAAGTTCTTGTCAAGGAGAAGCATGATGCCCGCTGGAAAGGGCGGACGCGCACAAACAAGCTGGTCTTCTTTGAATCTGAAGCGGAACTCCGGGGCAAACTTGTCAAGGTGAAGATCGAATGGGCCGGTCCATGGAGCATGATCGGTGCACCAGTGTTAGACGGCTGAGAGTATCCCCAACCTTTGCGTGCCCTGTTTTATTAAACCTAAGGTGGCATTCTCAATCCACTTTCGTAAATACAGTTGACCGCTTTTCTGCAAACTCCACATTGAGCCATACGCCTTATCCTACGAGAATACATGTAAAAATGCGAAGGACTCCAGATCTTGATATCCTTTAAGTTGCGACAATGTTGGCTGTTATGTGCACTTGCTCAGCGCCTGATCCATCGCATTCCATACCGCTTGATCCCACTTGACCCGAATACTAGTGCGCTGTAGCATGCTGTGTATAAAGTGGATAATTCGTAGCCGCTCTTTTCATAATCATGATCGATTACTAAGGAGGGTATGTAATGAAACATCTCCTGCGTCCTTTACTTTTTTCCACTGTGTTAATCCTCAATGCGATCGCTTGCAACCTCCCAGGGACGGCTTCCACTCCGGATCCGCTCCCCACGTTCGCCGCCCAGACTGTCGAGGCTCGGCTAACGGAATCCGCAGGTGAAACGCATGAGCCTCCGCCAACCATCGCCCTTACGCCGCTTCCTGCGACATCGACCGAACTCTCGGCCTCGCCTACAAACACGAATACGCCCATTCCCACGACGACAGAAGTACCCTGTAACCGCGCCGCTTTTGTATCAGATGTATCCATCCCAGACGGGACCGAACTTGCTCAAGGAGAGGCATTCACAAAAACGTGGCGCTTGCGCAACACCGGATCTTGTACATGGAACTCTAGCTATGCGCTTGTCTTCGATTCCGGTGATTCCCTTGGCGGGCCCGCTGTGAAGCAGCTTATCGGCAGCGTTGCCCCCAATCAGACAGTAGACATCTCCGTGGACCTCACCGCGCCGAACGAAAGCGGGACATTCAAAGGGAACTGGAAGCTCCGCTCAGACAGCGGCGTCCTTTTTGGCGTCGGAGGTTCCGGAAACGTCGCCTTCTACGTTGAGATTAAAACTCCGGGTGCCGGTGAGACAATTGCATATGAATTCGTCGCCAATTACTGCTCAGCCGAATGGCGTAGCGCTGCAGGTGTGCTCCCCTGTCCTGGCTCATTATCGAACGACGGATTCATCGCTAAAATTGACGAGCCAAAACTGGAAGATGGCAGGACTGAAAATGAGCCCGCATTACTTACTTTTCCCCAATGGGTAAATAATGGCGTGATTACGGGGAAATTCCCGGCATTCAACGTCCAGGAAGGAGACCAATTCAAGACAATCATCGGTTGTCTCTACAACAGCCCCAACTGTAATGTTAAGTTTCAACTGAATTATCGAGCGGACGGCGGTCCATTGCAGAACATCAATTCATGGACTGAGACCTACGATGACAGTATTCGAAAGCTTGAAGTCGACTTAAGCTTCTTGGCCGGAAAATCAGTCGAATTCGTTCTAGCGGTAACAGCCAATGGTCCGCCCGATGATGATTCTGCTTTCTGGCTGAACCCGCATATTCGACGGTGAAACAGTCTGACCCAAGGACCACTAACGTTAACGCCTGGTGATGAGCCAGGCGTTATCTATTGTCCAGCTGGCACTTGCTTTGAATGGAAACATTGCCCCAGACATTAAATGCTACAATCATGAAAATGAGTTTTTCCTGGAGACCCCATGCCATCTAAACCACGCCTCTTTCTGATCGATGGTCACGCGCTTGCTTATCGAACCTACTTCGCGCTTACGGGCGTGGGTGGGGGATCACGCTGGATTACAAAATCAGGCGAACCCACCGCTGGGACGTATGGCTTCACGTCTGTTCTGCTCCGGTTGCTCGAGAGTGAATCACCAGAATATCTCGCGGTTTCTTTCGACACCGGCAGAACATTTCGAGACGATCTCTATTCGGAGTACAAAGCAACTCGCGAAAAAATGCCCGACGATCTACGCCTGCAGCTCGATCGCATTCGTGAAGTTGTGAACACCTTCGGAATCCCGATTCTTGAGGCTGAGGGATACGAGGCCGATGACGTGCTTGGCACAGTCGCACGGCTGGCATCCAACGAGGGAGTAGAGGTCATCATTCTCACTGGTGACCGCGACCTTCTTCAACTTGCCGATGACAATGTCTTCATACGGCTTGCCGGGAACAAATTGTCCGAGGCCGTAGATTATGGGCCCAAGCAAGTGAGAACCCGTTATAACCTGGAGCCATCCCAGTTAGTCGATCATAAAGCCATGGTGGGAGATTCAAGCGACAACATCCCGGGCGTGCGCGGGATCGGCGAGAAAACATCTGTAAAACTCCTGCACGAATACGGAGACCTGGATGGAATCTACGAACATCTCGATGACATACCGAAGCGTTTTCAGTCGCTTCTGGAAGAGAACCGGGAGAATGCATACCTCAGTCGCAAGTTAGGTGAGATCGTCACCGATGTCTCGATTGATTTCAACCTGGATGCTTGTCGGGCTACCGGTTACAACCGCGACGGGTTAGTGAAACTATTTCGCGAGCTGGAATTCCGCACTCTCGTAGATAAGATACCCGGGGGGATGGATCCGGTCGAGGTTGGACAACTCAATATGTTCACCTCGAGTTCAACTGCACCGTCGATAAGCTTTAACCAGACCGTTGTGATTGATTCTCCTGAAGCCCTCGCCCGTTTAGCAGATGAACTGCGATCTACCAAGGAGATCGCCTTCGACACCGAAAGCACAAGCACTGACCCCATAAGCGCAGAGCTTGTGGGCATATCCATGGCGCTCAACCCGGAAGAAGGCTATTACCTTCCCGTAGGACATAATCCGATTTACGCCGGTGGTCCGCAGCTGAATCTTGATAATGTGATCCAAGCCCTTCGCGAGTCTCTCACGGATGCCCACATTCCAAAAATTGGACACAACCTTAAATATGATTTCCTCCTCCTTGCCCGGCACGGATTGATCGTTGAACCTTTAGCGTTCGACACGATGATCGCCGAGTGGCTTTGCGACCCTGCATCGCGCAACCTGGGTTTGAAGAATTTAGCTTGGGTTCGTTTGGGCATCCAGATGACGGAGATTCAAGAACTCATTGGCAGCGGCCGGGGGCAGAAATCGATGGCAGATGTTCCCATCGCGGAAGTTGCCCCATACGCCATCGCCGATGCGGAAGTCTGCCTCCGCCTGAAGCCCGAGTTGGAAAGCGAATTAGATGAGAAAAACCAGAAGTCGATCTTCGAAGAAGTTGAGATGCCTTTTATCCCGATCCTCGCTGACATGGAACTGGCCGGTATCTCGCTGGATACCGACTTCCTGATTGAGCTTTCCCACACTATGGCAGCTAAATTAGAGACCATCGAGCAGCGAATCTATGAAATTGTTGGTCATGGTTTCAACATCAACTCAACGCAGCAGCTCTCAAAAGTGTTATTCGAAGAGCTCGGCTTAGAGGCTCCTGGCCGTACCCGCCGCACTGCTTCCGGGCATTATTCCACGGCGGCAGCGGTGCTGGATGAATTGAGAGAAGTTCATCCCATCATAGAATTAATTCTTGAGCAGCGCGAGATCGCCAAACTCAAGTCGACGTATGCAGATTCTTTCCCACAACAGGTGAATCCGAAGACTAACCGGGTGCATACATCCTTCAACCAAACCGGCTCGGTAACAGGTCGCCTGGCATCTTCCAGCCCCAATCTCCAGAATATTCCTATACGGACAGACCTCGGCCGGGAGATTCGCCGCGCTTTCATCCCTGCTGTCGGTAAGTTATTACTAAGTGTGGACTATTCCCAGATTGAACTGCGTATTGTCGCTCACATCGCGAAGGACGAGGCGATGATCGAAGCATTCCAGGAAGACCAGGATATCCACGCAACCACATCTGCGGCGATCTACGGGACCAGCATCGATGATGTTACACCTGCCATGCGCCGCCACGCCAAAGCTATCAATTTCGGTTTGATCTACGGTATGAGCCCCTTTGGATTAACGCGAACCACAGATCTCACCCTGGCTGAAGCTGAAAACTTCGTTACTGCATATTTTGAACGGTTCCCAGGTGTAAAAAGCTACTTGGATAACATTCGACTGGAGGTCGCCGAGAAGGGCTATGTCACCACCCTTCTAGGCCGGCGACGGTATTTCCCACAATTGATGAGCGGCGCCTCCGTCTCAGAGATGGCTCGCGCACGGGCGAACCGTGAAGCCATAAACGCCCCCATCCAAGGCACGGCCGCGGATATCATCAAATTGGCGATGCTCAAGCTACCCAAGCGATTGGCGCTTGCTGGTCTCTCAGCCCGCATGCTGCTGCAGGTGCATGATGAACTTATTCTTGAATGTCCTGAAGGTGAAATTGAGCAAACCACAGCCATCGTTCAGGATGTCATGCAGAGTGCATATTGTCTCGTCGTGCCATTAAAAACAGAAGCCAAATCAGGGTTGAATTGGGCAGATATGCAGCCACTCTGAGCGCAGGTTTTCTTCCGCCTCCTCTGCGTTTGGAAGTCATTCACGCTGTGTTGTTTATGCCATGTAAACTGAACGGCGGCTGCTTCCAACTTGTGCTATACTCGCCTCTCTAGTCAATTTTCACAAAAAGTACAGGGTATGACAGAACGCCAAGAACTCTTCGAAGAATCCATGCGTCTTGGGCACTCCGCAGCTTGGGATCTCCAATGGGCCCGAGCAATCGAGTTTTACCGCAAGGCGCTCGCACTTCAAGCCGATCATCCTGGGGCTTTGACCAGTCTCGGGCTGGCACTCTTAGAGTCGGAAAAGTACCAAGAAGCGCTCGAAGTCTATCAGCACGCCGCAAAATTAGCCCCGGATGACCCCGTACCCGTAGAAAAAACATCCGAGATCCTCGAACTCATCGATCAAATAGACAGCGCTGTCTCCCAACGGACCGCAGCGGCTGAGCTGCATCTCAAGCGTAGAGACGCGGATAAGGCAATCGATAATTGGTCCCAAATCGCGCGGATGGTCCCCAGTAACCTCAACACGAGGACCAAATTGGCCATGACCTTCGAGCGCTTGGGCCGCAAACGAGAGGCCGTTTATGAATACCTCGCTGTGGCCTCGATTCTACAAACAGATGGGAAGGTAGATAGCGCCATTGAAGCCGCTGAGCGCGCTCTGCGGATGATCCCCGGCGAGAAGGAAGCCGCTCGTGCGCTGCGCTTTCTCCAGCAGGGCAAACCTTTGCCGCCTCCCGTAGAGCCGCGAGGGACCACTGCGCCTCTGCGGATGGACCAGGTAAAAGAGTACCTGAAAGCAGACGAGGTAGAGGAAATCGATGACAGCCAGCAGGCAGACCCGGAGACGACAGCCCAGACTCGGGCGTTAACGATACTCGCAGGACTGATTTTTGAAGAAGCTGATGGCGAGAACGGAAACGGATCATCTCCGATAGATATGGCAGAACTCACAAAGAGCCGCATCAGCCAGGAGCGCAAGAGCGTCGGCCAGCCTCAAATGCTCCGCTATCTCAGTCAGGCGATTGACCATCAAACTCACGAAAATGCCCCGCAGGCGATCAAGCAATATGAGAGCGCTATAAAAGCCGGATTGGATCACCCTGCGGCTTTCTATAACCTTGGCATCCTTCTCAAGATCCAAGGTGACCAGGAACAAGCTACGAAATACCTAACCCAGTCTCTTGGTCATCCAGATCTCGATCTAGGAGCAAACCTCGCCCTTGGCCGCCTGGCTCGCATGCGTAACGACCTCCCAGAAGCGGCTCGTCTCCTACTCCAGGCACTGCGCAACGCAGACAACCTTTCGGTCGATGAGAACCAGTCCGGTGATCTAAATCAGCTCTACGATACGATCATGGCTTCGATGAGCGAGGGAGATGATGAGACGCTCTCTCAGATCGTTGAAAATACGCTCAGCTTCTTGAGTGGTCCGGAATGGCTCGAACGTCTCCGCCAGGCACGCCGCCAGCTCGAAGGTGAGTCAGAAGGCGCCTCTTTGGTGCCAATCGCTGAAATGCTCGCTGTTGGTGGAACCGAACGGATCCTTCAAGCCATCGGCCGGGTCGACGACTTGGTCCATAACAAGAACTATGAAGTGGCCATGGAAGAAGCCATGCTGGCACTCGACCAAATTCCCGGCTATCTCGGGCTGCACCTACGAATGGCGGAAATCATGATCCGGCAGGGCAACACAAGCGGAGGCATGACCAAACTGCGAATGATCGCTAAGACCCACCACGTCCGAGGCGAAATCTCCGCCGCATCCAATGTATACGACCGCATTATTCGTCATTCCCCAATCGACATCGCCGCAAGGAATCAACTTATCGATCTCCTGGCGCAACAAGACAGGACCGAAGAGGCACTTAAACAATATCTCGACTTGGCTGAGCTTTACCGCCAGATGGCGGAAATAGACTCCGCCCGTTCGACATTGGAACAGGCGTATAAACTCAGCCAACGTGGTCCCGTCAACCGTGAGTGGAGACTAAAAACCCTGGACATGATGGGGGATATCGATCTCTCGAAATTGGATCTGCGTCAAGCGCTGCAAACCTTCGAGGAAATCTGCGAGATCGATCCACAGAATGAGAAAGCCCGTTCTCACCTGATCGATCTGAACTTGCGGCTTGGACAGGAGGAACAAGCAGCAATTGCCCTGGATATCTATCTGGACCAACTTGTACAAACGGATCATGCACAGGAAGCTCTTACGCTGCTGGAGGATCTTGCTCGTGAATATCCCGGGAAACAGGTGTTGCATTCCCGTCTTGCAGAGGCTTACCGTGCAGCAGGGAGAACGGCTGACGCGATCGCCCAATACGACGCACTGGGCGAGATCCAACTAGACGCGGGTCAAACCAAGGACGCTATTGCCACGATACAGACTATCGTCGATCTGGATCCCCCAAATATTGAGGGCTATCATGATCTCCTGCGCAATCTTCAAGACAATGCCTAGATCATGATCCATCGGTAAAGAGTATCATCGTGACTAATTTCATCTCGGAATTGAACTTCTTCTTCCAGCGGTTCGATCTACTGAGTGCAGTAGACGTTCTTCTCGTAACCCTGGCGGTTTTCTTCCTGCTGCGCCTGGTCCGGGGGACTCAGGCCATCGTCCTCCTGCGTGGGATGATCGTATTGGTTATCACCATTGCTGTACTCACCAGCTTGCTTAACCTTCCGGCGTTTACCTGGCTATTAGAGAACTCATTGCCCGCACTGCTTGTAGCAATCCCCGTGATCTTCGCCCCGGAGATCCGGCGTGCACTTGAACGCCTCGGTCGTACAAGCAATATGTTCTTCCTGAGCGCAACACCAGATCACATCGAAGCACTCATCGGGACCGTTTGCATTACCGCCCAGCGCCTCTCCGACCGGCGCTATGGCGCTTTAATCGTCATCGAGCGTGAAGTCCTGCTTAACGAATATAAAGAAACCGGCGTAACGTTGGATGCAAAGCTTACTCCTCAGCTGCTGCTTCAAATCTTCCATATCAACACACCGCTCCACGATGGCGCCGCGATCATCGTTAATGACAGGATCGCAGCCGCCGGATGCGTTATGCCGCTCTCTTCCAGCGGCACACTCTCCCGTTCCACCGACCGGCAGATGGGCTTGCGGCATCGTGCAGCGCTGGGGATCAGCGAGGTTAGCGATGCAGTGTCTGTTATTGTCTCAGAGGAGACGGGAGGCATCTCGGTCACCCATAATGGCCGGATTATCCGCCGGCTGGATCAAGCACGCCTAAAAAACATCCTGACCGCTTTCTTCCAGCCTCGAACGACTGGAAGATTTCCGGGGTGGCTTGAGCGCTTACTTGCACGTACTCAAGGCGAATAAGGGTCTAACCAATGATCAGATGGCTTCGACAGAATTTAGGAACACTCCTCTTGGCCTTCATACTGGCGCTTACTGCATGGGTTGCCGCAGTAGGCCAGCAGGACCCTATCATCGAGCAGATCTTTCCCGAGCAAATCCCCATTGACTATCGCAATCTGAAGGATGGATTGACTGTTGTGGGGGACATCCTTGAATTTGCTGACGTAACCTTGCGTGCGCCTACCTCCGTTTGGCGCAATCTAACCATATCCGATCTGGAGGTGTATGCCGAGCTAAGCCAGCTCGAGGAGGGTGCCAGGCGTGTATCCCTGCATTTCGATACCAACCGCCGCGCGATCCAACATACATCGATTGAACCCTCAACTGTGGTTCTGACCATTGAACCGCTCGCCACAAAGACAGTCAATATCCAAGTAAGCACCGCGGGAGATCCGGCACCCGATTATCGCGCAGAGGAGCCGATTCCAGAGCTGACCGAGGCGACCGTCGTCGGACCTGCGAGTCGAGTAGACCAGGTTGTCATCGGGCAAGTTGTCGTTGATCTCACAGATCGTCAGCGCTCAATCGATCAAGCTTTTCCAATTAATTTCATCGATACAAACGGCAACATTGTCTCCGACGTGAATTCCGATAACGAACAAGTTAATATTAGTATGCAGATCACCAAGATCGAGAACATTCGCCGGTTGTTGGTCATACCTGTTCTTGAAGGGCGGGACGAACTAGAAACACAAGGGTATTACCGGGTAGCCCGCATCTCGGTATCTCCTCAAGAAGTCGCTGTGTTTTCTGAAGAGCCGGAGGCTTTGGAAGCTCTTCCGGGTTACTTGCAGACTCTGCCCGTAAACGTGGCGAATCGCACAAATAACTTCGAAGAACGTATTCCCCTCGATCTTCCGTCGGGCTTCCTTCTTATTGGAGAACAGAGCGCTCTGGTTCAGGTCGAAATTGAAGCAGTTGAAACATCTATCACGATCTCCCTCCCCGTACAAATTCAGGGGATGGGCTTGGGTCTCTATAGCTATCCCTCTCCCGAGATGGTTAGCCTCATTCTTACTGGACCAGCAGAATTACTTGGATCACTGCAACCGGATGACGTAAGGGCCGTGTTAGACGTCCAGGGTCTCACCTTGGGCACGTACCAATTGGAGCCGCAGGTGATTGTGCTTCCCGAAGGTCTCACTTGGGAGCTGCCGAACCCTGCCGTCATTGAAGTGCTCATCACCGCCACCCCGCGCCCGACGGCCACACCAAGTTCCTAATCCCTCATGCCCCGCCCTATTGTCGCATTGGTTGGACGCCCAAACGTTGGCAAATCCACACTCTTCAACCGTCTTGCCGGTGAACGTCTTGCCGTTGTGGACGATACACCCGGCACCACTCGCGACCGGCTTGTGGCTGAAGCAGAATGGAACGGGATCATATTCGACATCGTTGACACAGGTGGGATTGACCCGACCAACATGAGTCGGCTGGAGCCTCTCTCCATCGATTCGGCGGATTACATCTCCAACATCCGCGACCAGGCAGAGATTGCTGCACGCGAAGCCGATGCTGTGCTTCTATTAACGGACGTGGAGAGTGGGGTTACACCCGCAGACGAAGAGGTCGTTGAGATCCTGCGAAAACAACAACGCATGGTTGCAGGAAAGTTACACCCCCCAGTTCTGCTTGTTGTCAACCGCTGCGACAACGCAGAGCGTCGTACCGGAGCCGCCGAATTCTACGCGCTGGGTATGGGAGATCCGATCCCCATCTCAGCTCTACATGGGACGGGCACAGGAGACCTGCTTGACGAATTAATCGAAACCATTAAACCCGAAGCTGCTCTGGAAGAGACTGACGACGAATCCTTGAAAATCGCCATTGTGGGAAGACCTAATGTCGGCAAATCGAGTTTACTAAATCGGCTTCTCGGCGAGGAACGCGTCATCGTCTCGCCCTTGCCCGGCACGACCCGAGATGCGGTTGACACAAAACTCGTTCACCAAGGCTTACCGATTACACTCATCGATACAGCGGGAATCCGGCGCCGGGGGCGGATCGAACCTGGGGTTGAGAAATACTCTGTTTTACGTGCGCTCAAGGCTATCGAACGAGCGGATGTTGTTCTGCTTCTGGTTGACGCCTCCGAAGGTGCCACCGCCCAGGATGCCCACATTGCTGGGATGATCATCGATAAAATGAAGAGCGTCGTCGTACTCGTAAACAAATGGGATGTCGTTCAAAAAGACTCTCACACCATGAACACATACACAGAGCACGTCCGTGAAAAACTAAACTTCTTGGACTTCGTGCCCATACTCTTCATTTCAGCTAAGACAGGTCAGCGTGTAAGCCAGGTATTGCCTACAGCACTACAAGTTCAGGAAGAACGCCTGATTCGGATCCCAACCGGCGAGCTTAATCGGATGCTCCAGAAAGCCCTTAACGCGCATGCCCCTCCCACACGCAAAGGAAAACGTCTGAACTTCCTCTTTGTATCTCAGGTCAGGACCAATCCTCCCACCTTCCTCTTCCATGTCAACAACCCGGATTTGGTACATTTCTCATACGCCCGCTATCTTGAAAATCAGATTCGCAACGAATATGGTTTCCTTGGTACGCCAATACGGCTTTCGTTCCGCAAGCGTGACTGACAGAGAAGGCTTGAATTATCATTATTTTCGCACTTTCAAGGCAGAGCGCCATGATATAATCAATCGCCATGCAAGACTTACAGACGCATGAAACCGCGCCCCCAGAGTGGGGCGCCACCGTCTCCCCACCGCTGCGAACGCGGATCTTACGTTTTATTGGAGAGCTTCTTCAGACCATTCTGATTGCCGGTGTGCTCTTCCTCGCCGTTAATCTTCTTACGGCTCGAATTCGTGTCGAAGGTATCAGTATGGAGCCCAGCTTGCATGAAGGGCAATTCGTCGTTGTAAACCGCATCGCCTATCGGTGGAACGAAGTGAATAGGGGGGACATCATCGTCTTTCGCTTCCCGCTCAACCCCTCGCGACGTTTTATCAAACGGGTGATCGGTCTTCCAGGAAACACGGTCTCAATCCGCGGTGGTGATGTGTTCATCGACGGGCAACTGCTTGATGAACCATATATTGCAGCCACCCCCCGCTATGACGGCGAATGGATCATCGGCCCCGGTGAAGTCTTCGTCCTTGGTGATAATCGCAATAACTCCTCCGACTCACAGAATTGGGGACCTCTTCCTACCGAGGAAATCATCGGCAAGGCGGTCCTTGTCTATTGGCCCCCTTCTGAGGCGGGAATGATCCCACATTATGATCTCGCCGTCGCTGCGGAAGAGTGACCAAGGTAAGGAATCCTCTCCCCCTCCTTATGCTACAATCGAAGAAGTCCGAGGACGAAGTGTTGCGTATACGCACTGCCAAGGTTGGCGTGTTTCATCGCCCGGATTGCCTTTTTGGCCCGGGTAGATAAATAATTACTGACACTGGCGATAAGACAATAACCGGGGATCAATATAATCTTAGTTGGATATATATCTATGGTTCATCACCAAGTGCCGTTCTTACAGAATCCTCACGGAATGAGAGGTTATGAGCGAGCTTCCTTCTACTGAGACATCTCCACAAATTATTGTAATCGCTGATGTCGAGTCGAACGCGCAGGCGATCGTTGAACGCATCCTCAAACCATCCGGCTTCCATGCTTGGGTACAAAGCGAGCAGGCACCTAACCCAGACATCTTGGTCGTGGATGTGACCCAACTACGCGGGGATCCACTCGCAAGCCTTAGAAACTATCGCTCTAATGGGGATGCATCGCCTGCCATCCTACTCGCAGCACACTTTCCTCTTTCTCGTTTGAGGGAACTTTTCCGACTCGGCGTAAACGATTTTCTATTGAAACCTTACCGTCCTTCTGAGTTGTGCCAGGCGATAACCGAACTGAGCGAAACACGGTCCGCCCTTGAGGATACTGAGATTCTTACTTCGCGGATGGATGGATTACGAGAACAGCTTCGAAGACGGACTGATGAAATCCGGATGCTCAGCGAGATCGGTCGAGCCGTCGTCAACCTGGACGAACTTAACGAGATCCTCCGCAGCGTTGTTGAAGCAGCCGCCTTTGTTACCGATGCGGAAGAGGCTTCGATTTACCTTGCCGAGCCTGAAAGTAAGGAGCTTGTGCTGCGGGCGAGCAAGCAGGCCGGTGAGCGGCATGCCAGCCTGCAAAAGCTGCGGGTCAGCGATACGATTGTTGGAGAAGTTTTCCACAGCGGACAACCAATCCTACGCCAGCCTTCAATGGAGGCCGGACCGGTTAAGGTCCAGACTGGTTTCCTCGTGCAGTCGATAGTTAATGTTCCTCTGCGGATGCGTAACAAAGTCGTCGGTGTTCTTGGAGTTTACAACCGTCTTGCTCCCCGGACCTTCAACGAGCATCACCTAACGCTAATGATGGCTCTAGCTGATTGGGCAGGAGTTGCGCTCGAACAAGCCACACTGAAACGTAGCGCAAAAACCAAGCCTCTTAACCCGTCACCAGTGTCCTCAGCGGCAACCCCGGAATTCTCACATGGGGTAAGTCAGGCGCTGGAGACATTGGATGGTATTTTGAAATCGGACCCCGGGAATGAGCAGGGTATTCGGCAAACACTGGACCAGGTAATAGCACAGCTGCGCGGTTTGGACGCGATGCCTGTCGTCACCCTCGACGCCGAACAATCCAGCGAGATGGTGGATATCTACAGCTTAGTGAGAGAGACTGTGGAATCAATGAAGAATGCAGCAGAAGCAAAGGGCCTCGAGCTCATCTCTGAAAGAACGAAAACCATCCCTCTCTTCCGCGGCGATCCCGAAAAGGTGCGGCAGGTTTTGGAAGCTATTGTTGCGGCAGCGGTCCGTCGAACGGTCCGAGGCAGAGTCATCCTTGAGACCCACTACTTCGAAATCCTCCGCTCGCAGAGTGATGAGTTTCCATTGACCGTAAATGTCGAAATGCATGATGGTGCCTGGGCGGCTGTCCGTGTTTCCGACTCCAGCCCGGGGCTTTCACCTGACACCGTACAGGCGATCACATCCCAAGAGATAGATCCAGTCTCTGGCCAAATGGGACCGGGCCTTTCTATGGGTGAAATCCGCATGATTGTGGAGAGCATGAATGGTGTGATGTGGTACGAGCACACCCCGGCCAGCACGTCCATCACCTTTGCCCTACCAATTCTCTAAAGGAATCGAAACCGATGGCAAACAGGTCAATTTCAATCGAGATCTATACAGCCAGTCACCGCGTTCTTGGTCGGATACATCCATCGGCCAGCGGTCTATTCAGTTACCTCAACATGCCCACAAGCTCCTTTATCGAGATCGAAGGAGCCCACTTAATGCGGCTTCATCAGCCTGGCAAGCTGGTCGCTCGTTATCCAACCTTATGGCTCGTGAAGAGCGAAATCGTTGTCATACTTTTAAGCGGCCGTAATGAGATGGGTCCCACCGGTTTTACCAGAGGAGGATATACAACCAATGTCCCTCACTGGGTTCGCGTGATTATGGGCGGGTATGAATTAGTGGGTGTAATCGAGACCCCCGGCAAATTCAATTTCGGATCTCTGATGTTCGAGAGCGAGCGCTTCTTTATGCCGTTGTACTCCGCTGCGCTCACGGCGATCCTCTTTCCCAACGTAAAAGCGGAGAGCGCGGCGATGTTGTTCAACCGACGGATGGTCGATGCCGTGGCGATGCTCGCGAAAGATGAAATCCCGAAGATACCAGGGTAGATCCAAGTCCCTGACACCTGCGTGACCGATAATTAACCCCACAAGCTCAAGGGCCGCGCAAAGCGTCAGGCACCGATATTGAATATGGCCGGTAGATCTCACAAGCTCCATTGAAGTAGAACACAGGCGGAACAGGGGGATGAAGGGGGTTTAATGAAATTGTTTTTGCTGGGCATGATGTGGTTGCTCGGCATCACCGCAGGTCGGCAACTTCCGCTGACCAGCTGGCAGTGGCTGACTCTCACCACCGCTGCCTTTCTTTTCGCTCTTCTCTTCCGTCGAAATCAAATTCATCGCTGGCTTTTCCTGCTACTCATTCCTGCATGCCTGGGAGCTGCGCGGTATCTCCCATCCGAGATCATGAAGCAACCAGGACATGTTGCCTTCTATAACGACCTGGATGTTAAGGCGACTGTTACTGGGATTGTTGTGTCAGACCCGGATGTTCGCGATCGGTACACCGCGCTTGTCCTCTCTGTGGAGCGAATCCGGATCCCACAGATGGGGATTACAAAGACGGTAGAAGGTCGCATTCTAGTGCGGGCCTCCCGCTTGATCGACTGGCATTATGGCGATTGGGTTCATGCGGAGGGAATGCTCGAGACTCCGCCGGAGATGGATGGTTTCTCATACCGGGAATATCTGGGCAACCAAGGTATCCACAGCCTTATGCCGACCGCTTACGTAAAAAAGATCGGCGTCGATCGGGCCAATCCCATCCTCTCCATCATCTTCGACTCGCGGACACATATACACAAGGTCATCCTGCGTCTCTTTCCTGAACCCGAGGCTTCCTTACTGTCCGGCATATTGCTTGGTAAGGAGAGCGGGATCCCCCCCGATCTTCAGGAAGCCTATAACCGCACAGGGACTACCCACATCATCGCCATCTCCGGTTTCAATATCACCCTCCTGGCAGGTCTATTTGTGTCCGTGTTCGGAAGATGGTTTGGGTCCCAACGAGGAGGTTGGATAGCTGCTGTAGCTATTTTTCTTTACACACTACTCGTCGGGGCCGATCCCGCAGTTCAACGAGCCGCAGTGATGGGCGGATTGGCGCTAACCGCCCGCCACCTGGGCCGGCAGACTCACGGCTTGGCTTCACTGTCTGCAGCGGCGATCATCATGACCCTGATCAATCCACGAACGTTATGGGATGTTGGTTTCCAGCTTTCGTTCTTCGCAACCCTCGGATTAATTCTCTACGCCGATCCGCTCCGCGAAGGTGCCATACGTTTCCTAATGCTCTGGCTGACCCCAGAGCAATCACAGAAGATTGCCAACCCCATCTCCGAATTCTTCCTTTTCACACTCGCCGCGCAGATCACGACGCTGCCGCTAACTGCCATCCATTTTCGACGGCTCTCACTCGTCTCTGTTCTTGCGAATCCCGTGATCCTTCCGCTCCAACCATTACTCATGATCCTGGGGGGGCTTGCCTCCCTGTTGGGCGCTTTATGGATCCCCCTCGGACAGCCTATAGCCTGGGCAGCATGGCTATTCCCGGCTTTTACGAATCAGGCAGTGAGGTTCTTCGCCGATTGGCCTGTAGCAAGTATCGCCCTTGGTTCCTTCGGTTTTCCTTTAGTCCTCGCCTATTACATCCTGCTCATGGGCGGAACATGGGTTCTCTCTCTTCCACCCGACCGCCGTCCTGGCAGAGCGACGCTCATTCGTTTGCTGGCGGATACAGACTTGCGTCTTCGTTTTAGTCTAGCGATTCTTGCAGTAGTAAGTGGGTTGACATGGCATATGCTCGCTCACCAACCCGATGGTGATCTCCACCTGACGATTCTTGATGTGGGGGAGGGCGATGCAGTCCTTCTTCGCAGTCCGACTGGTGGATCCGTGTTGATCAACGGCGGGTCAAGCCAGATTCGACTGACGGATTTACTCGGCCGCTACACATCTATCTTCAAGAGAGAGCTGGATTGGCTGATCATCGGAGGTACGTCCTACGATCAAGTCGGAGGTCTGACGGGGCTCTCAGATCACTTCGTGATTGGACATAGCCTAATCCCCTGTTCCAGCGGTAGGGGTTCATTTCAGCGTGTCTTGGAGAATTTAGATGAAAGTTCGACCCTGAAAACGATCTATGAGCCAAGTCATCGTCTCGCCCTTGGCCAGGGGGCATTCCTGGAAATTTTATCCGTATCTGAAAGCGGGGCTTTGATAATGGTCCAGTGGGATTCAGCCCGCTTCTTGCTTGCCCCTGGTGCAGACCCCGATCTCATCCTCAACTCTTTGGACGACCCACGTTTGAGATCTGTCTCCGCCGTTCTGCTGCCGGCTGGTGGCTACGCCGCGGTCAATCCCGACGAATGGCTAGCGCACCTTAACCCCGGGGTTGTTCTGCTCTCGCTGCGTACAGGGGAAATGCCCGTGGAACTTCCCCAGAGCATTTCCTATCCTCTGCTAAACAGGTCTATCCTACGGACAGATCTCAACGGGACGATAGATCTTACAACTGACGGAAGCAAACTTTGGATAGAAGTTGAGCGGGTCATCGACTGAACATCCCCTCGCCCACAACCTGCTTATCCTGCTCCGAATACGCGGGTCAGGCAAAGATTGACCTCAAGACGTCAATCCGCTATTCTTATTGAGTTCAAAGGCCGATTCCCAATACTCACCAAAAGGATTTTATTTATGGAAAGCTTCCAAGTTCCTCCGCGTGAAGAAATCCCTTTGAAACATCGCTGGAACAACACCAGCCTGTTCCCGAATATTAAAGCATGGTCAAAAGAGTATAAAGCTGTCATCGAAGTGTTGGAAACATTTAAGAAGGTTTATGAAAATTTCAACACAAGCGCAGCCGACCTTGCAGAGACGCTGGACGCCGCCTTTTCTCTCGCAAATCGAGCGGAGAAGGTTTACCTATATGCCGGAATGGCTCACAACGTTGACATGGCGGACGGGGATGCTGCTGGCAGGCTCAGCCGGGCGCGCAGCTTATTTAGTCAGGTGAGCGCCGGGCTTGCCTTTCTCGAACCTGCGATCCTCAAACTCGGGGAAGAAATACTTCGATCGTGGACTCAAACAGAGCCCGATCTGGCAAAATACGAGCATTATTTCGACAACCTGCTACGCAAAGCCAAGAATATCCGCTCAGAGGAAGTCGAGCAATTGTTGGGAATGCTGAGGGATCCCTTTGCGGGTGTTTCAGCAACCGCTGGGTTCTTAAAAAATGCGGATTTCGTTTTCAAACCCGGTGTGGACTCGAACGGAAAGGAAATAGAAATCACGCAAGGAAATTACTACAAGATCTTGAACAATCCCGACCGCGAGCTCCGACGAACGTCCTGGGAAAATTACCTGGATAAACATCTCGCCTTTAAAAACACGCTGACAACAAACCTGGAAACTTCCATTAAGCAGAATCTGTTTCAAACGCGCGCCCGCAGGCATGCTTCGACGCTCGAGGCGTCACTCTTCGAGAACAACATCCCTGTGGATGTGTTCCACAAACTCATAGGAACCTTCCAAAAGCATCTGCCAGTCTGGCATCGCTATTTCGCGATTCGGCGAAAGATTCTGGGCACCGATACGCTCCACCCTTATGATATGTGGGCGCCTCTCACTGCGGACAAACCCGATGTCAGCTACGAACAAGCGGTGAAATGGATCTGTGAAGGCCTGACCCCGATGGGCGAGCAATACGTCCAAGCAGTGCGGAGAGGTTGTCTTGAAGAGCGCTGGGTGGACATCTACCCCAACCAGGGAAAATGCCAGGGTGCCTTCTCCTGGGGGACCGCCGGCACCTTGCCCTTCATCGTAATGAGCTTCAATAATACGCTTCTAAGTGTGAGCACATTGGCTCATGAGCTTGGGCATTCTATGCACTCCTATCTCACCTGGCAAAATCAGCCATTGGTATACAGCGATTATTCACTCTTTGTCGCTGAAGTCGCTTCGAATTTTAACCAGGCGATGGTGCGCGAGCACTTGCTGGAGAATGGGAGCAATCCCTCATTCAAGATCGCCGTTATTGAAGAGGCGATGGCTAACTTCTTCCGCTACTTCTTCATCATGCCCACGCTTGCCCGCTTTGAGTTAGAGATGCATGAACGAATCGAAAACGGTGAGGGATTAACTGCAGATCTTCTCATCGCGCGCATGGCCGACCTATTTCAAGAAGGTTACGGCGAGGAGGTACATGTCGATCGTGAACGTGTAGGGATCACCTGGGCGACCTTTGGCCATTTATATTCAGATTATTACGTTTATCAATACGCTACGGGGATATCAGGAGCACACGCGCTTGCGGGACGGGTGTTGAGCGGCGAGGATGGCGCAGTGGAGGATTACCTGAATTTCTTGCGCACCGGCAGTTCGCTCTACCCGCTGGACGCCCTCTCGCGGGCTGGGGTTAATCTGCGAGAACCTCAGCCCGTTAAAGAGACCTTTGCAAAGATGGGGGAAATGGTAGACCTGCTCGAGGAATTAACCGCAGATTAATTACAATCAGCAGAATACTTGCGAGCAGCGCTAGGCTCAACCCGAAATCAGAAAAGAAACAACAAGAATCTCATTGTAAATACTGTGGGAATGCGAGACGACCCGCCAGTCACCCTCACCGAGCGAATCAATACGTTGTATGAGCTTAGTGTGGATTTCGGCAAATGCTTCCTTAACCTCGGGGACTTGTTCGCTCATCGTCTCTAAGACACCGGGAGTCTTCAGCCGACGTGTAAGAACGATCATTTTGTAATCTTGATTTGTCCTAACCACGATCTTTTCCTCCAGGTTGTTAATCGGCGAGAAATCACTACGCCTCGAAATTTACTACCCACAGACTTTCGTTCCTGCGGCTTTCTCCTGGAAACAGGTAAGCCGACGCGGAATTGTACATCCCTTGTCGGCTTACCAGGCAGCGAGGCATCTTTCAAGCTGCAAGAGTTATGCCGAAAGGGTTCAGATCCTATGATACTGGATATCTCTAATCTGTACTCGTTCGCATCCTTCCAGTCCCATCCTAGAGAATTTGCCTGGCCAACCCGATTCGGCATCGGGCACGGTTTTATACACGAACAACGAGCCGCATTCACGTCATTCGCAACCTTTTCGATGATTGCTCTTACTGTAATCTGTACACGCCCGGATGACCCCCTGGCTGTGAAACTGCATGCAAGCATCCATCCGCCGGAATCAGATTGCGACTGGATCGCTTCGCTAATAGCGCATACCATGTTTGTCGATCCCTTGATAACGTCGCCCCACACCAAGATGAACCTCTAATGATGGGAAATGATGGCGCAATCCTTTCGACCATCCGCATTTACAGTAACAAGCGGGGAATTCCCAAGCGTTCCAGCGAGGCTTAACACTACCTATGCGGGTTTAGATATATAGCTAAGATACATACGTCATCGCCATCCGCTGTTACGGTGGATGCGGGATGCTCCAGCGCCGCTTTGGAGATTCGCAAGTCGCAGCCGACGATTTCCTTAGTGGGTCATTGACACCTACTATCTCGCCACAGCCGATGAAATATGTACAATACTAACTGTACGATCTATACCGTTTTATTGTATTACCTGTATGATCGATCCGCAGGGAGGGGCAGATGAAGCGAAAGATACGTGGCCTAAAACGCATGGCTGTCCAGTTGGACCTAAATCTCTACCGCGTTGATGTTCCCATCCCCGGTCTAGCGGACTCCAATCTGAGCGTTGTCGACATCCGTCCTGAAGGAGCAGAACAGACTCTGCTGTTCGTCCACGGCTACGCCGGGGTCGCCGAGACCTGGGAATATCAGATCAACCACTTCATGCGCTATACGCGGGTTGTGGCGCCGGATCTGCGCGGGCATGGGCAGAGCGACGCCCCCATGACCTTGTATACAATGGATGAGCTTGTCGCCGATCTGGAGCAAATTACCGAGGTGCTCTCATTTCCCGAGAAGTTCGTTTTGATCGGTCACTCCTTCGGCGGATCAATCTGCATCGATTATGCCGCCCGCCACCCCGAACGCCTAGAAAGGCTTATCCTCCTGACCACCCCCGGGGAGTACCCTCTACCGAAAGGCGCTTCATTGCTCTCACGCGTTCCAACAGCCGCTTTCCGACCATTCTGGCGTTTCCGACCTCGGTGGAATGCAGAGATCCATGTAATGAAGCGGATGATGCTCAACAATCTGCAAAAATGGCAGGGTTGGGACCTCATGAAATCTATTCAAACGCCCACGCTGATTATCACCGGGGAACGCGATCGATATTTTCCCAGTCGCGTGTATGAACGTGTTGCCGAGGGGATTCCCCACGCGGAGGTGATCGACATCGGGGCATCGAAGCACAAAGTTCAGCTCGAACGCCATGAAGCCGTCAATCGCGTCATCGAGCGATTCATTGCTCACGAAGACGATGCCAAGCGCGCCTCTTGGCGGGAGGGTTTCGATCGATCGCCCACTCATCCCGATCGTCCCTGGCTTCCCAGCTATGGCGCATACACGCCCCATACCATCCCCATCCCACATCAGCCATTACATAAATTTCTCGAAGTTGCCGCCAACTGGCTGCCCTCGCGGCCAGCGACCGTCTTCTACGGCTCAAAACTTACCTATCTTCAATTAGATCGGCGGGTGAACCAATTCGCCCATGCGCTTCACGGCATGGGTGTGCGCCCGGGAGATCGCGTAATGATCGTCCTACCCAACATGCCCCAGTTGATCATCGCATATTATGCGACGCTGAAAATCGGTGGGGTTGTCGTCCTGCCGAATCCAGATGCTAAAGGGGTGGGCATCGTGCAGCAGCTCATGCAGACAGAAGCTAAAGTGCTGGTCACCCTGCGCGAGTTCACCGAACTGGTAACCGCGGTCCAGGACAAACTAGGCATTCATGTGATCGTAACGGCAATAAAAGACGCACTCTCCCGCCGGACCTACCGGCAGCTTCTCACCCGCTGGGATATTGACGATCTTTCCCAGGCGCCTGACGAATCACGCGGCGGATCGGATATGGAGCAAATGATGATGGACGCTGCCCGGGAACCTCCTGATGTGCAGGTCTCACCCGACAATCTGGCTGCGATCCTCTTTACAAGCGGTACAACCGACGAGCCCAAAGGCGTCTGCTTGACGCATAAAAATCTCGTCGCCAATGCACTCCAAACGCGCCACTGGATACCCGATCTTGAGACCGGCCAAGAGACCTTTCTGGCTGTTCTTCCGCTGACACACAGCTATGGAATGACCAGCGCCATGAACATTCCAATCGCCCTTGGAGCGACGATCGTCCTGCTCCCCGTGTTTGAGTTGGAGCAGGTTCTCGACCACATAAAGGAGTATCAACCTACCATATTCCCGGGGGTGCCTTCGATCTATATGGCCATCAACACAGCATCTAATGCGCGCTCTTACGGTGTCTCCTCAATCAAAGCTTGTATCAGCGGGGCAGCACCGCTGCCAATCGAGGTTCAGGAGAAATTCGAGAAGCTCACACAAGGTCGATTGGTGGAGGGGTACGGTCTAACTGAAGCCTCACCAGTGACCCACGCGAATCCGTTCGCTGGACCTCAGAAACCAGGCTCGATGGGCATACCAATCCCGAACACAGATGCAAAGATCGTCGATCTCGTCTCGGGCGAGGACTTGCCTCCCGGGAAGATCGGCGAACTTCTCGTGCGAGGTCCCCAGGTGATGAAAGGCTACTGGGACGAGAAGGAAGGCGGTATTGATCCAGTGACTGCTATCGAAGATGGATGGTTGCACACAGGTGACGTCGCGGCAATGGACACGGATGGTTTCTTCACAATCATAAGCCGAAAACGCGACACGATTATGGCCGGCGACTATAGCATCTACCCTCGCGATGTAGAAGAGGTGCTTTACGAGAACAGCAAGGTCTTGGAGGTCGCCGTTGTTGGTGTCCAGGCAGAGGACGGTGGGCAGCGGGTGAAAGCCTTCGTCGTCCCCCGCCCAGGCAGCGAGCTTACGAAGGAAGAACTCCTCGAACTTTGCCGCAGACGGCTAGAACCTTATGCTGTTCCCTGGGAGATCGAGTTTCGTGAGGAGCTGCCCAAGTCCTTCGTGGGTAAAGTTCTGCGCAGGATGCTTGTCAAGGATACGGCTTAGTATCTCAGCGCTTTAATGCTGGCAAATTGAGATGGTGGTGACTCCGCCTGAAATTTGTGGGTTGATCATCCTTCCATTCCGACCCTTGCTGAATAGTACAGGTTAAATGCTGAATTCCTAATCTTTGATCTAGGTTCAACTGGTCGTACAATAAGGAGATTCCGTTGCTCTTGAAGAGATTAGCCACCGTCTCTATTCTGATAATCGGCTATGTGTTGATGTTTAAACCCTCCTGGATACTCAACAGACTCTCCGCTCACTCCCCCGAGGTCCTGTACTCCATTCAGACCCAGGAACCCATCCTCGCCCTGACGATCGACGATGGACCCGATCCATTAACCACACCTCTTATCCTAGATCTTCTACTGGATCATGATGCTCGAGCGACGTTTTTCTTGCTAAGCGATCGCATTCCAGGCAATGAAGCCCTTGTCCAGCGTATCGTCGATGAAGGCCATGAGATCGGCAACCATCTAACCGACGACCAACCAAGCATTCGTCTTTCTTTGGACGAGTTTGAGCAACAACTCCTTTCTGCCCAGGATGTCCTTTCCCAGTTCGGCGAGGTCCACTGGTTTCGACCCGGATCCGGCTGGTATAACAAATCCATGCGCGCCATCCTTACCCAGCATGGTTATCGGCTCGCCCTGGGATCAATCCACCCCTTTGACTCACATGTCCCCTCGTCCTGGTTCGCATCCAACTACATCCTGTGGCGGGCTCAACCCGGAGCCATCATCGTTTTACATGACAATGGCGGCCGCGGTCATCGCACGGTGGACACTTTGGATAAAGTTATCCCTGCACTTTTAGCCCGAGACTTTCGTTTTGTTACGCTGACGGAATTATCCGAGCAGGCGCAGGGTGTGAATTGAACCCCGCGCCCTCACCCGCTTATTCATACGTTTCACACTAGTTCGTTACCTGAGGAGGTAGAGATGGAATTGGAACCTTATCAATCGCTTGCTGAAAGGTTAAATGCGCTCCCTGACGGATTCCCTCCGACGGAGGATGGCGCGGAGCTGCGCCTGCTCCAGTTTCTCTATACGCCCGAGGAAGCTCAGCTTGCGGCTCAGCTCCGTTTAACAAAAGAAACCTCGAACGAAATCGCTTCCCGCCTAAAGCTGGACCATAAGACTACTCGCGATCTTTTGAAGAAAATGTCCCGCAAAGGGCTCATAGCCGCCGGGAAGGTTGATGGCGGCATCGGATTCGGTCTAGAGCCCTTTGTCGTCGGTGTTTATGAAAATCAGGCTGGACGCATCGACAAGGAGCTAGCCAAGCGCTTCGAGGACTACTACCAACAGTCATTTAGCACCGCTCTGGATTTTAAGCCCCAATTCCACCGCGTAATCCCGGTAGACGAGACAGTAGGTGTGGATATGGAGGTTCTCCCCTTCGAGAGTGTGACCTCACTCATCGACCAAGCTAAATCTTGGGGTGTCCTCGACTGCATATGCCGCAAGCAGAAGGCACTCATCGGTGAAGCCTGCGACCACCCCCTGGAGGTATGCATGGTGTTCAATGAGCGCCCTGACGCCTTCGAAGGGAATCCAGTCATTCGCTCTTTGGATCGCGAAGGCGCATACGCTGTCATGCATAAAGCATCCGAAGCCGGTCTCGTGCATACAATCAGCAATAAACAGGATGGGCATTCGTATATCTGCAATTGCTGTACGTGCTCCTGCGGGATCCTGCGCGGTATGGCAGAGATGGGGGTGGCGAACGTCGTTGCCCGCTCGCCTTTCGTCGCCTCGGTTGATGATGACCTTTGTACGAAATGCGAAATCTGTGCGGACTACTGCCAATTCGACGCAATCACCTATCAGGAGATAGCTGTCGTCGATCGGAATCGCTGCGTCGGCTGCGGCTTGTGTGCGCTTCATTGCCCTGACGAAGCGATGATACTCGAACGCAGACCTTCTGATGAGGTGCTACCGGTGCCTGAGACGATCTCCGAGTGGCGCATGGATCGCGCCGCTGCACGCGGCATCAACATGGATGATGTCCTTTGAATCTGCACAAAAAGACCGGAAAATCCCACAGTAAACTCCATCTCCCCGGCAGGGAGAAACCATACATCATGGCCCATCGCGGGAACAATGTCGCATTCCCTGAGAATACAATTTCCGCCTTCCGCCAGGCACTGCAAGACGGCGCCGATCTCATCGAAACCGACCTACATCTATCGGCAGATGGTATTTTCATGTGCATTCACGATGGAACCGTCAATCGGACCACAGATGGCCGTGGGGCTATTGCGGAAATGAGCTTGAGCGAACTGAAGGCGCTTAACGCAGCCGCAACCCGTCCAGATCTACCTCCCGAAGCAATACCCACGCTGGGCGAGCTTGCTGAGATTCTCCCTGCAGACATCGGGCTGGCTTTGGAGTTGAAAACCGACCGCTTCCTCGAGCCGGCAACATGCCGGCATCTGGCGCAGGAGTTAGACCAGCTCGGCGTTAAAGCTCGCACGGTGGTGCTCTCCTTCAGTATGTCACGGTTGGATACCATCCGCCTGGCAGCACCTGGGTTGTCCGTAGGTTGGATCACGCTCGTAAAAATCTGGCCGATCAGAGGGGTTGAGATGATCGGACCGTTCTGGCCGCTGCTCTTCCTGAACCCCTTTTATGTATTGCTTGCCCATTCGCGCCAGCAAGTCATTTGTCCGCTAGATCCAAAGCCGGATTCGCGCCTCTGGTATTACCGCTTCCTGCGATGCGACGCCATCCTCACAGATAATCCAGCTGAAACGTGCCGGCTGCTGGGAAGGTTGCGTGGCTAATAATAAGGCGATCCTTCGGCGGATCCAGGTCAACAGTTCTCACTTGTCAAATGAATAATCGAACGACCAACGAGGTGATTTGAATGACCGTCGACAGTTTCAAATTCCTACCGCGTCTGATCGCAACGTTTTACCGCATGACCAAGCGGGACCCGCAAATGCCAATCCCCTGGACACCACTCGACCACCCACTAAGTGAATGCACTTTCGGTTTGGTGACATCTGCTGGTCTGTACGTTCGCGCGTCTGATCGCGCATTCGATGTCGAGCGCGAGCGCCAGAGACCCACCTGGGGGGATCCCAGCTTGCGGGTCATCCCCAGCGACATCGAGAGCGGCGCAGTAGGTGCGAGTCATCTTCACTTCAACACCACCGATGTAGTATCTGATTTCAACATCCAGATCCCAATCCACCGGTTTCTCACCTTGGTGGAGGAGGAAAGAATAGGCGGATTGGCTGCAAGCAACTATTCTTTCATGGGTTATCAGGGCTTCCCTCCCGACACAACAGAGTGGGAGGAACGCTATGGACCTGAGGTCGCGGAGGCTTTCATTAACGAAGGCGTCAATTGTGTCTTGCTCACACCGGCTTGACCGGATTGCGCGATCAACGTGCCCGTGCTGGCACGAAAGCTCGAAGCCGCAGGTCTATCAACTGTGCTCGTCACGATGATGCCGTATTGGGCGGAGAAAGTCGGCGTCCCCCGATCGCTCGCTGTGGAATTCCCGTTCGGTCACTCCCTCGGCGAACCGGGTAATGTAGAGCAGCAAATGCGAGTTATCCGCCAAGCCCTTGATGTCCTTGAAACTGCACAGAACCCCGGCGCGATTATCCACTCCGATGAACGCTGGCCGCATCCCACCGATCAGGCGATCAAAGCCTGGCAACCAGAAGAACCATCGCCGATCATCGCCTCGTTAGCTCCTACATTTAAAGAAATGCTGAGAAATCGCCGTGAGATACGGGAATGACAATCTCAGCGCAAGGGTTCATCTGTGCAAATTCCAACGTTTCCTATGGGCGCCGGTAATCTGCACCATAGGTTTAAACACCGCAGCACTTGCAGCATCCAGCTAGCATCTTTAGACTTATCGTCGATGTTGTTCTGACGAAGCTTATATCTTGAATTTTCGTGGATGATCCATAAAACTTTGCGGAGAGATGGAATGCGGAACATTATCAGGTTACTAATCGGGCTAATCCCATTGGCTCTACTCGCCGGTTGTTCAGCTCCCAGCTCTGAACCCCTCACACTCGAACCGCCCTCAACCTATCCAATCCTCATCAGCGAGGTGATGGCTGGAAAACAGGGCAACAACAATTATGAATTCATCGAGTTATATAACCCCGGCGATAACCTGATCGATCTTCAAGGCTGGTCACTCTGCTATCGCCTTGCAACGAGCGAGGATGATTTACCGGTCTACTCCTGGAATAGCCGCGCACTTATCCCACCGCATGGGCACTACCTGCTCGTCCGGGCTGGCGAAGATCTTGGCCTCCCTGCAGATGCTTACTTCACACAGGGTCTGAACACCTCTGGAGGGGGCCTCACGCTGCGCAATGCCTCCGGTTCCCCCGAAGACAGCCTGGGTTGGGGGACGGCGCCCGATGGGTTTCTCGAAGGTGCGGTCGCGCCCAAGATTCAGAACGATTATTCACTCGAAAGAAAACCTGGCGGCGAGGCGGGAAACACATCGGATACAGACAACAACGAGGCTGATTTTTTCGCGCAATCTTCCCCCTCACCTCAAAACATAGGCAGTGCAGCAGCCCCCTCTCTCTACAATCCTTTCCAGATCGAATTATCCGTGCCGGATTCTCTCAAGCCCGGTGAGCGTTTCCCGCTTGTCGTGACGCTTCGAAATATCTCCGCTAAATCGATCGTTAATCTCATCATCGAGCTCCCCATTCCCTCCGAATTTACAGTTGTCGACTCTCCCACTGCCGTCACGGTGGGTGAAACGATCGCAACCTGGAAGGTTTCCGAGCTTCTTCCATGGAGAGAAGAGACGGTCCAGTTCACCCTGGAAGTCCCATGGACATACTTCACGACCGCATTTCGAAATTACTACGCTCACACTTCCGATGATGGCACCTACGCTTTCGGTGAACCCTATTGGATCTCTGTATCCACAGGAAGCATTCCAATTGGGGTTGCTCGCTCGCTCATCGGGTCCGTGGCGACGATCGAGGGCATCGCCACGATGTACACAGGCGGGTACTACGCCGGTGGAGGAAACGTTAAGTTCTACCTCGAAGACGACAGCGGGGGGGTACAGGTCTACGTCCCGACTGGTGAAGGCAGCCTCGATGTCCCCATCGGCGCAACTGTACAAGCGCGTGGGGTTATGGAACTCTATCGCGGCGCCGTTGAACTCATTCCTGGTACTCCCGAGGATGTTGAGGTTATCGCCTTCGGTGAAGCCCCTGAAGCAGCTCCTGTTTCGCTGCAGCTGGCTGCGCACGACAACGAAGATCTTCCTGGTAGATTGGTCGAAGTGGAAGGCACCGCCAGTCGGATTGAGGAGTTTTCCTACAGTTTTGAGATCGACCTCGTAGACGACGAAGGTAGTTTATTAACACTCTATGTCGACAAACTTACGGAGTTCACGACCGCTCCTCTGGATGAAGGCAGCCTCTATCAAGCCACAGGGATACTGGAAGTGCGCGATGGGATCATGCAGTTAAATCCCCGCCATCAGGATGACCTTGTGGAATTATTCCCGCCTCTGGTGCAAATCTCCATAGACGCTCCCAATACGATGGTATCGGGCGAGGTTATTACCATCACAATTAATGCCGCAAACCACACGCCGGAACCAGTTAAAGACCTGCAGATCTGGGCGCCTCACAACACGGAGGGGGCACGCTTTATCGAAGCGCTTGACGATGGCGAAGTATCCGCTGACATCATTCAATGGCCCATCCCTGAGCTCCCAGGAAATGGTGGAACAACCAGCGTGAGCTATCGGGTGCAGGCACAAGCTTTTAATGGCGCTGTCCTCATCGACGGGTACGGAGCTCAAGTGCCATCCTCTGTTGAAATCGCGGTCGGTGAACCTAAACGAATCTTCTTGGGAAGCTACGTTCCCATTTGGGCGCTTCAGGGTCCGGGTGATCGATCACCCTACAAGCTAGAAAGCGTGACAACTACGGGTGCCGTCATCGGGATCTTCCCTGACCTGGGTGGATTCTGGATTCAAAACACAACCCCGGATCAGGACCCTGGAACTTCCGAAGGTCTCTTCATCTCCACAGGCGAACTCTCCATATCGGTCTCCTACGGGGATCGAGTTGAGGTTCGAGGAAAAATACGTGAGGTCTCGGCACAGACGCAGCTCGAGATCTTCTCGGCGGATGATGTTGCAGTCCTTAGCTCAGGAACAACACTGCCTACAGCTTTCCCTCTGGACCCACCGACATCTGAAGACGAATCCGCACGCTATTTCGAGGCGCTGGAAGGCATGCTCGTATCCGTTGATGAACCTGCCGTTGTTGTCGGTCCGACTACCCGCTTCGGCGAATATGCAACCGTACTTGCGAAGCACGGGACATACCGCGTCAGGCGCGGTGAACCGAACGGGATGCTTATCATGGTCGACGATGGTTCCAACGAAGAGCACTTGGACTCGTCGACCCTTCCCTTCACCGTGTCGACAGGCGATCAGATCACTGGTCTAGAGGGACCGCTCACTTTCACCTACGGTCAGTACAAAATTGAGCCGAATCATCCCCCTGAGATCATCTCCAAACCCCATGAAGCCGTATCCCTTCCCTATGTTAATCCTCCTAAATTCAGCCTGATGACGTGGAACGCCGAGAATCTCTTCGACATCCAATATCCACACCCGTCCAGTCCACCTCGTCCCAGGAAAGCGAAGTATGACCTCGACCTTACGAAAGTGGCGAACACGCTGCTTGCGGCCGGAGAGCCCACCATCGTGGGCTTACAGGAGGTTGAAAACTTCGCTATCATGGAGGATCTGGCCGCTCATGAACTGCTCTTGCCCCTCGATTATCAGCCTGTCCTGCTCGAAGGGACCGACAGTCGTGGGATCGATGTGGCTTACCTTGTGCGCGGCGATCGTGCTCAGATCCTGGATGTGCAGCAATTCGTTGCGCCGGAAGGGTTAACGAGCCGGCCACCGCTCCTCATCAAAGTCCGGTTGGACATGGGGAATGATGATCTGGTTCTCTACATCCTCAACAACCACTTCACGTCACTCGCCGGTGGGGAGGTAGCAACAGAGCCGCGCAGGGCAGCCCAGGCCGCCTGGAACCTTGAAATCATCGACCGCCTGCGCGCCGCTGACGCGGATGCACACTGCGTTGTAATGGGCGATCTGAACTCCTTCTACGACTCACTGCCGATTGACACCCTGCGCGAGTCTGGATTAAGGCATGTTTTTGAGCTCTTACCCAGGGAAGAACGCTATACGTACATCTATCAAGGAGTTGCACAGACACTCGATCACATCCTGGTTTCACCCTCAGTATGGGCAGCGCTGGAGGAAGTGCATATCCTGCACACCAACGCTGATTTTGCGATGCCGGATCCCGAGGATGATTCCCCCATCCATAAGTCGGATCATGATCCAGTGATTGTCATTATTGACGGCGCGCGTTTTGATTAATCTCGAGGGAGAGTTATATAGCCAGTGGAAAGCGCGTGAAACGCAAGTGGATTTCTTTTATTTGGGATTCAGACATCCTTAAGCCGGTCACGCGCATCGAGCGCCTGACCGAAGATCATTCCCAGAAAAGCCAGGATGATAACAGCGGCGAAGCCCGCAATGTCCACCCACGCGCCTTGAAAGAGATACGGCAGCACGAGCAGGATTACTAGGCCCGCCAACAGTCCGATGACCGTCCCCCTAATGATCTTAGGGAGGTCCGTCCAAATTTTCGTGATAGAAAAAGTTTCAAGGCTATCGCGGTGTTTTTTGGCAACGCTTCTCTGAACCTTCCTATCCTTGATTTTGGGATCGCGAAGTTGGATCTGTCGATCCCTAATCCTGCGTAGGCGCTCCTGCTCATTCTGATTGCTCATATCTGCCTCCGCGTTTCAATCGTACTTACCAAACATCAACTACCAGGGCTCCCATTTCTCATTCCCTTTAAGATTGTAGTCAGAAGCACCCTCAGAGCAAACGATCTCGAGTGAGTCGACTGGAACCGCTGCGCGATGGGGTATATATGCTGATTGGATATCAGTGTATCAGCCGCGCCTGATCCTTGATTGCCCCTCTGTCTTCCAGAGGGATGTTCGTTTCAGGTCGATGGTCTGTAGGTGCGTCGATTTTTGTCAGCCTTACTGCACAAATCTTGTAATCCGGTATCTTTGCTCTCGAATCTACACGATTGAGGGTGAGCACGTTCGCCGCAGCTTCGGCGAAGTGGAAGGGGATAAAGATGACACCTTCGGGGGATCGTCCGGTGACCATAATCCTCAACTGGATCGCGCCTCGGCGTGATGCAACTTTGACCCAATCGCCGGTTTGAAGCCCCAGCGTCTCTGCATCTTCAGGGTGGATCTCGACGGTGGCTTCCGGCCAGATTTCATCAAGCGCAGAATTTCTGCTCATCGCGCCGCCATGCCAGTGATACAGTACTCTACCAGTCGAGAGAATATAGGGATATCTCTCATCCGGCATTTCGCTCTCAGTGCCGAAAGACAACGGCCAAAACTTACCCCGTCCTCTCGGGAAGGATTCGCTGAACAGTAAGGGTGTACCAGGATGATTTTCTGCCGGGCACGGCCAGTAAACCCCGCCCTCACGCTCCAACCTATCGTATGTAATCCCCCGGAATTCAGGAGTTAGATCTCTCATCTCTTCCCATATCTCGGAAGGATTCCCATATTCCCATTCCGCGCTCGCAGCGATACCCAAGCGCGTTTCCATCCGCTGCGCTAGATCGCATAGGATCGACCAATCCGTTCGGCTCTCGCCGATAGGGGTAATGGATGCACGGATCCTCTGCACCCTGCGGTCTGAGTTTGTAAAAGTCCCATCTTTCTCCGCAAAGGAGCAGGAGGGTAGAATCACATCCGCCATCCTGGTTGTGGTGTTGGGGAAAATGTCCTGACAGACGATAAAATCTAATTGTTCAATTGCGTTCCGTGCGTGGTTCAAATTGGGTTCCGACATGAGCGGATCTTCACCCATGATATAGAAAGCGCGAATCTCCCCGGAAAGCGCCCCATCGACGAGTTCGGTGACTGTCATACCTGGGGTTGTGCTCAGCGTTTCCCGATTCCACGCTCGGGCAAAACGTGCGCTGATCTCAGGATCATCGACACGCTGATACGCTGTAAAGACATTAGGCAAGCCTCCGCTATCGGAGCAACCTTGAACGTTGTTTTGACCACGAAGCGGATTCAGACCGGTGCCTGAACGACCCAGATGACCACACATCAAAGCCAGATTTGTCACCGCGAGCGTATTATCGGTTCCGTGCGTGCTTTGGCTGATCCCCATCCCCCAATACACCGCTGCAGTTCCGGCAGATGCATACATGCGCGCTGCTGTGCGGATATCCTCTGCGGGAACACCCGTAACCTCTTCCGCCCACTCCGGTGTGAATGACTCGAGTGAGGGAGTATACGCTGCAAATCCCTCCGTCCGTCCCTCAATAAACTCTTTGTCGTAGAGTTCTTCCTTGACGACAACATGCGCCATAGCTTGCCATAGCGCGACATCCGTTCCGGGCCGCTGCCGCAACCAGAGCGCAGCAAAGTCCGTCATTTCAATTTTACGCGGGTCAATCACGATAAGCTTCGCCCCGTTTTGGCGTACGGCTCGTTTAAGGAAATTGCTGATAACTGGATGGGTCTCCGTTGTATTGGAACCTGTGACGATGAAGGTGTCCAGGTGTTCCATTTCAGCGATCGAATTGCTCATGGCGCTCGAGCCGATGGCAAGCTGCAAGCCGGTCACACTACCTGCATGACAAAGCCGAGCGCAATGGTCGATGTTGTTCGTTCTCAGCACAGCGCGAACCCATTTCTGCATGATGTAGTTATCTTCATTGGTTGCTTTCGCACAAGCGAATGTGGCGATGCTGTCTCCCCCGAACTGGTTAACGATCCCTGTGAGTCTGTCGGCAACGAGATCTAAGGCTTCCTCCCAACTTGCCTCCCGCCATATTGACTCGACGCTTCGTGGTTCATCCGTGTTTACACGTATCAGCGGTCGCTTTAGGCGAGCTGGATGCGTTGTGAAGTCCGTGCCAAATCGCCCCTTCACACACAACATGCCATAATTCGGCGCGGCATCGAAAGGGGCGCTGACCTTATAAATCGTGTCCGATTTGACATGAAGCGTAATCTGGCAACCCACTCCGCAGTACGGGCAAGTGCTTCTCACTTCGCGGTCGGCGGTGATCACGGCTAAGACCTTCCTCAAGAATCGCTCGTTGTCAAAAGTATAGCCGGGAGAAACTAATTCTAACAAGGTTTGTCCAACTTTGGCGGCAAGGATATAGCTTGCCGTGTACTTGCCTCCCTACTAGATAGGGAAACCATACATCTCGTAGTTTAAAAACTCGGACCGCGCGATGCGCGGCCCGAGTGCTACGTCAAGAGTAAGGGAAGTGCGAAATCACCCTTACATCTTCGATCGGAGATATCTTTACTCCAGGGTTTCGGCGTGCAGTTCGTCAACCTCCGCCTGCAATTCCGCCAGCAATCCCGGGATCTGATCCGCAGTGAAGCCCTCCTGAGCGATCTGAGCGATCGCATCCTGCAGAGCGTAGCGTACGGATTGGTAGGATTCAAAGCGCGGCTCGACTTTGCCATACGGGAGATAAGCGAGCGAGTCCGCCCACTTCGTGTTGCTCTCCGAGTAGTCGCCCAGGAAATCCAACGCCGACGCACGCGTCGGGTAATAGGCGCTCGCCTCGATCCATTTCGCCTGGTTTTCGGGCTCTGTGAACCATTTCATGAAGAGCCAACTCGCCAACTGCTCCTCTGGTGTTGAGGAGACCATGGCGAAGGATGGACCGTAAATATCGACGACCGGTGTTCCATCTACCGTGGGCAGGGGTATCGGACCCCAAACGTCATCGTTGCCGGCATCTGCAAAGTCGTTTGCCTGGTAAGGAAGACCAGCGATGCTGCTGCCGAAGAATAAGCCCAGGCGAGCAGCAAACTCAGGATTCGGATATGCAGCTTCAGGAGTCCATGCGCATCCTTCTGTGAGAAGGTCGAGCCAGTAAGTGGTCGATGCGAGCATCTCTGGGGTGTCTACGCTATACCCCACTCCAGGGATCTCGATCTCACCACCGAAAGCCCAGACCCATCCCACGATCGTTGATGCCTCCGCCTTGAAGAAGACGCCGCCTGTGCCGTCATTGGCCGGGTCGTCATCGGCATTGTTCGCTGCAGCTGATGCGCAGGCCTGTTCTTTGAATTCCGCGGGTGTCGTCGGTGGGCTGTCGAAACCCAATTCCTGCGCCCAGGTGTAGTTGTAGAAGTAATACTGGCCGGAGCGCTGGGCGGGGATTCCCAGTTGCTCGTCACCGACAGTGTCAGAAGCCCAGATCGCGGGATAAAAGTCGGCGAGCTCTTCCGCGGTGAACCCGAAACTTGGGTTATCGACGTACGGCATTAGATCTTCGATGACATCACCGGCCGCATCCCAGGATAAGTACTGGTTGTTGTAGCCAACCACGACATCCGGCAGATCACCCGTGTTGATGGCGGCGTTCATGGCGGTGAACTGCTCGCTGTAGCCAGTCTGATTGATCGGCGTTACCGTAATGCCGTACTCATTGGTGGCGGAGAAATCCGCCGCCATGGCCTCGACGGCCTCGCCAACGCTCCGCGACCAGACGTGCCAGAACTCAACTTCGACACCTTCTAAATCCTCAGCGGTTACCCCAAGCGGTCCGGTTGGTACCGGTGGCTCGGTTGGTTCAGGCACTGCTGTCGGCGCCGGCGCCTCCGTGGGTTCAGGCGGGGGTGCTTCCGTTGCTGCCGGCGCGCATGCTGTCAGTACCGGCGTAAGTGCCAACAATGTCAGCAGTAAAACACCAATTACTTTCTTAGACATCTTTCTTCCTCCTCAGGTTGTGTTAGATAAAACCACTTCTATTGTAAGTGGTTTTGGGCTTGTCCACTAATCACATCTCCGATTAACACCACCTCCTTTTTACGAAACGTTCGCAGCAATGGTTGATGGTTTCCCTCAGCCTTTCAAGCCTGTGCGGCTAATACTCTCGGTGAATTGCCTCTGGGTGAGGAAGTAAAGGATCAAGATCGGGATGATCGTAACTACAGCTCCAGCCATCTGGAAATTGAGCCATGAACCAGCTTCCGCATCCACAAAATAATAAAGACCAACGGCGATTGGACGCCAATCGGGTGTTTTCGTCACGAGGAGAGGCCAGGCGAGCGCGTTCCAGGAACCGATGAAGGAAAGGACGGTTAGGACCAGGATTGGAGCTTTTGAAAGCGGCAGCACGACGCGCCAGAGGAATTGCCAATGGCTGGCGCCATCAATTTGGGCGGCGTCGAACAGGTCGTTGGGTATCTGAGCGAAGAACTGGCGTAATAGAAAAATGGCAAACACGCTGCCCATGAAGGGGATCGTCAATGCAGGCCAGTTATCGAACCATTTCAATGGTCCAATTCGTTCGAACCAAGTTATGCTGAGGAAGTTGGGGATCATCGTCACCATTCCCGGGATCATCATGCTGCTTAATAAAATACCGAAGATCAAATTTCTCCCCGGGAAGATAATGCGGGCGAAGGCGTAAGCCGCCAGTATGCTAAAGACCAATTCTCCAGCCAGTGTGATGAAGGTAATCTGCACAGAGTTTACAAGGAACTCGGAGAAATTACCCTCACTCCAGGCGAAGATGTAATTGATCAACCCTCCACGATAGACTGAGCCGCCAGCAACCCAATAGATCTCGGATTGGTCGGCATATTCGCGAGCCGTCATTTTCAGCTCGTGTACGCCCAGAGCGTCAGTCTCTTTGACAAAATCGGGGATCTTCTCGCTGAGGAGCTTCTCCAATTCCCCGTCAGGGTAGGTGAAGCGCTCTAGCAACGGCTGTTTGGTGATCAATTGGCTGCTTAAAGCTTCGTTCCTCGTCATCAGCGAGGCTGACATCATCCACACAAAGGGAACGATAGATATGAAAGCCCCCAGAAAGAGTATAGCGTAGATAAACACTCGACCAAGACGTCGAGAGAAGAGATACCGTCGACCCGGGGTTTTTACGGTACTGTTATCCATAAAACACTCGCGATCCCTGAACCTTGTTGTTCACATAGGTTAGGGCCAGGATGATGGCGAACAAAACGAAAGCCATCGCAGATGCGTGACCGAAACGGGTCTTGGTAAAGAATTCATCGAAGATGACGACGCTGAACGTATCCACCGTTCCAAGCGCCATGGGGTCTCTCAAAACATAGATGTGGTTGAAGGCTTTGAAGGTGCCAATAACTGCGATCAAGGAAAGGAAATAGGTTGTTGGCGAGAGCAAAGGCAGGGTGATGTGGCGAAAAATCTGCCAGCGGTTTGCTCCATCAATGGCTGCAGATTCATTGATCTCATTGGATATATTGCCCAACCCGGCAAGATAAATGACCGTGTCATAGCCAACATAGGTCCAGATGGAGTAGAGTATGATCACAACCAACGCCAGGCTTGGACCTCCAGCCCACGTCGGCAAATCAATGCCAAGGGTCCTACCCAGAATCGTGAATACTCCATTCGCTTCCATCAACCACTTCTGGTGCTCTCCGCCGAAAAATGTGATGATGGCGTTGATCGGTGAAGAGGCGCGTGGTCCAAAGATCAGATTGAAGACGACCGCGCTCGCAACCGCAGGGGTAACGTACGGCAAGAAATACACCACACGGAAAAATTCCTTGCCGCGCACTTTCTGGAACAGTAGGTAAGCCAAGACCAAGGAAATACTTAATTGGAAGGGGACCGTACCTAAGGAGTAGAAAACGGTCACTTGCAGACCCTGCCATAGATCTTTATCCCCGGCTTCGATGACGGCTGGCACCTGCCCGATCAGCAGCCAGGCGCCAATAATCAAGAATAGCGCAGCGAGGCCGCGGAATAGAAAAACCCAATCAGACGTATGGGAAATAGCACTGGTCCACAATTTCCACGCTATACCCAGGAGGATGACACCAGCCGCGATACTGATGACCTGGACACCGATGGGCGCTTCCGAGCCGGCTTCCCATGCGTCAGTGACGGCTTTTTGCATCTCAGTCCATGTAAACCAGGCGGTGATGATCGCCCCCGTGGCAGATGTCAAAGCCAAGGAAATCTGCGCGAGATAGAAATTCCTGCGCAGGGAGGCGATACGTCGCCATAGGATAAATGTCAGCAACAACGCCAGCGTTAAAATCGTAATCCATTGCAGAAAAGCGGGCCAAACGCTCTCGGCGCGCAGCGCCTCCCCCATCAACTGCATGAATAATTCTCGAGTGCGTTCTAAACGTTTCACTTTGTCGGCAATCCCAAGCACTTCGGGTGCCAGAACCACAATATACCTTAGGAATAAGATAACAGATGCAGCATATAAGCTGCCCAGTAAAAGATGAATCCACAGTTGCTCAGCATGTTCCCGCGCCTTGTCCAGTACCTCGCGTGCGGCGCGTATCGTTAGATAAGCCAAGCCGACTGCCACACCAAAGAACAACACGTATGCCAGGGCATCGACGGCGCTTGCATAATTCTTAAGCCCAACAAATGGACCTTGCGTGATTTTCCACTTATGTAAACTGACATAGAGTGCGAAGCCAACGGGGAAAAGACCGAATGTGAAGATGAGCACCAAGGAGGGTAGGATCATTAAGTACCCGGTCAGGTACTCTCGCAACCGACGGCCGCGACGTCCGGAGAGTAATTTCTGCAACCCTCCGCTGGGGGGAGCTTCCCGCTGAGTTCGTTCGACCGAGCCTTCCGTATGCTGCAATGATCCTCCTCAGGGGCATAATTACAATGTTGGGTAGAATTATAGGTCAATGTATAGTACTCGACCAGTGAATATCATCTATACTTATCTGCGAGATAAAGCCCATGCCTGATCTCACAAACGCACTCCTTCAGAAGCTTCGTGCCCATCGTTTGCCGGGAATCGACCTGGGGGAGGACGCACAGCATCCCGCATATGATGGCCTCTCCATCCTCAACATCCCGGGCAGTGTGTGTAAATGGTTCGGTGCTCCGGATCTTCCCCACCCGGGTCTGGAAATCCCCGAACTGGATGAGCTTGCGCAGGGGGTTGAGCAAGTCGTGGCCGTCCTGGTGGATGCGGTCGCCCTGCACCGCTTTCTCCGTTGGCTCAAGGGTCGTGCTAAATTCCTTCAACCGCTGGTCGATGATGGCTTTCTCGGCGCGCTTACTTCTATCGTCCCCTCGACCACGAGCGCAGCAACGACCACTTTGTGGACCGGTCGCAGCCCTGCCGAGCACGGCATCCTGGGGTATGAGATCTTTCTAAAAGAGTACGGTCTGGTCGCGAATATGATCAACCACTCGCCGAGCGCATTTGCCGGCCGCCCAGGTCTTCTCTACTCGGCGGGTCTGGATCCGGAGAGCTTCCTGCCCGTCCCGACCCTAGGACCGCATCTGGCGCACGCGGATGTCGAAGCGCACGCCTTCATCCATTACAGCATCAGTGGATCCGGCCTCTCGCGGATGCATTACAGCGATGTCCAACTTCATTCATTCGGCAGCATTGCGGATCTCTGGATCGGCGTGCGCAGGCTCGCCGATCAGCCAATGAGCAAGAAACGCTATATCTGGGTTTATTACGGCGGGGTAGATGGGCTTTCCCACCGCCATGGGCCGGATTCTGAACAAGCGCAGGCCGACTTTGCCGGTTTCACTTCCTCGATGATGGAAGATTTCGTACGCCAGGTGAGTCCTGATGTCGGTGCGAAGACCCTGCTCCTGCTCTTCGCCGACCACGGACAGATCACCACCCACAAGGACCCCCATTTCGAACTGCGCAATCACCCTGATCTCACCCAGCGGCTTCACATCCTCCCCACCGGGGAAAATCGCCTCGCATACCTTTACCTACGTCCCGGCCAAAACGAAGCCGTCCATGAATACATACAGAAGACCTGGCCGGGATCTTTTACAACCCTCCCCTCGGACTATGCACTCAAAGCCGGCTTATTTGGCCCTGGCCCCCCTGCCCCCGCCGCACCCGACCGCCTTGGAGATCTCACCGTCCTCACCCACGGGGATTCCTACATGTGGTGGGCAGAAAAGGAGAATCCACTTATCGGACGGCACGGCGGCTTATCAAACGAGGAGATGCTCGTGCCGCTCCTGGCAGCACGACTGTGTTGATCTGCAAACACACAACCCTCTCGATACCAATATCCCCGGAAATAAAACCACCCCCAATTCCTCAATAGAAAGGAGTTGGGGGTGTAAGACTACCAATTACATGCCTTTAAGGCGTCAACCCTCCCTCTAATTCTGGTAGCGGCAGTAGGAAGGGATTATCCGCCGGGATCAGCATCACCTGGATTCCCGGTGACAATTTCTGTATGTATTCAAACGTCAGCAAATCGGGGTTTCCCCTCAGAGCAGAAGCGATGAGATCGAGCGCTTCTTTCTCAGCTGAGGCTTCGATGACTCGCGCTTTTGCCCGACCTTCTGCCTCGATCACCGCCGCATCAGCCTGACCCTCTGCAACTTGCCGGGCCTGCTCGGCCTCCTGCGCACGCTGCTGGACGATTAGGGCTGCTTGTTGTGCCAACTGCTCGGCGATCTGCTTCTGCTCAACGGATGCAGCATACTCATCGGAGAAGGCGATGTTCCGCAGCACAAAATCATGCAAGATTAATGAACCCTCATCGAAAGCTGCATCCAATTCAGTCTGTATCGAATCCAGCAAGGCGAATCGCTCTGTTGTGACGACCTCTTGAACCCCAAACTGGGAAACCGCATCACGTATCACC
>DAOUEQ010000117.1:0-4109 GCA_034430395.1 Anaerolineales bacterium
GATCCCATCAATGAACTGATCGAGAAACGACAGCGCCATATCGGTCGCTCGCTCTCCATCGCCTACCGCGAGCCAATCAAGATGGTGCGCGGCGCCGGTCAGTACCTCTACGACGAACGTGGTCGCCCTTTTCTCGACCTCGTCAACAACGTTTGCCATGTAGGTCACTGCCACCCCCGGGTCGTCGAGGCGGGTCAGCGTCAGATGGCGCGGCTCAACACCAATACGCGTTATGTCTACGACGGTCTGACGGAATACGCAGAGCGATTGTGCGCGACGCTGCCCGAACCCCTCGACACCTGCTTTTTTCTCAACTCGGGGAGCGAAGCCAATGAGCTTGCGCTGCGTTTGGCGATGACGCATACCGGTCGGCGCGACTTCGTGGTGGTGGAGGGATCCTACCATGGGAACACTACCAGGCTGATCGACATCAGCTCCTACAAGTTCATGGGGGAGGGCGGGGCTGGTAAGCCAGAGCCGTGGGTGCACGTCGCTCCCATGCCGGATGGTTATCGTGGGGTGCATAAGGGGCACGACCGGGCTGCAGGGGTTGCCTATGGTGATGAGGTGGGGCGCGTGATCGCTGAGCCCAAGACCGCCATCGCTGGATTCATTATCGAGCCTCTTCTATCATGCGGCGGGCAGATCATTCCACCTGAGGGGTATTTAGAGACCGCATTCCAGCATGTACGAGCGGCCGGTGGTTTGTGTATTGTCGATGAGGTGCAGGTCGGTTTTGGACGAGTAGGCACGCATTTTTGGGCTTTTGAGATGCAGGATGTGATTCCCGACATCGTCGTCATGGGCAAACCCATTGGAAATGGTCATCCGATGGCCGCGGTTGTAACGACCGGCGAGATTGCCGAATCGTTGGCCAACGGGATGGAGTTTTTCTCCACCTTCGGAGGCAACCCGGTGTCGTGTGCGATCGGGTTGGCGGTGCTGGATGTGATGAGGGACGAGGGGCTGCAGCAGCATGCGCTCGAAATGGGTACTCGCTTGCACGAAGGGCTGGGCGGTCTTATGGCTGAACATTCGCTCATCGGTGAGGTGCGCGGTGCGGGGCTGTTCATCGGTGTGGAGTTGGTTCGCAACAGGACCACACTGGAACCGGCAGCTGAAGAAGCGAACGAGTTGATCGAACGTTTGAAGGCGCGCGGTATGCTGCTCAGCACCGATGGCCCGCTTCACAACGTGATTAAGATTAAACCGCCCATGGTGCTCACCGCAGACGACGTGGACATGGTCGTGCGCGGCTTCGGGGACGAGCTGTCAGCCATCGTGCAGCGCTGAGCTTCTCGGCGTTGCCAACGGTGTAGACAGTGCAGACAGATCCTGTATTTTCGGAAAGGATAACGCAGTGCACAGTCAAGAACCTTCACTCGCAGATATCTATCTCGCCAGAAGACGGATCCAGCACAAGGTTTTTCGAACGCCTTTGATTGAGTCCCAAACCCTTTCGGAACTAACCGGCTCGGAAACCTACTTGAAACTCGAAAATCTTCAGAAAACAGGGGCCTTTAAGCTTCGCGGTGCCACCAACAAGATCATGAGCTTGGAGCCAGAAGCCCTGGAAAAAGGCGTGATCACCGTTTCATCAGGAAACCACGGCCTCGCAGTTTCTCGTGCCGCCCGAGAACTTGGCATCCCTGCGTATATATGTGTTTCGACTGCAACGGTCGAGAATAAAGTTACCGCGATTAGAAATATGGGGTCTACAGTCCTGATGGAAGGGGGCACCTACGATGAGGCCGCCGACGTCGCAAACCAAAAAATGAACGACCTCAATCTTACGATGATCCACCCTTTTGATGACCCCGACATCATCGCCGGTCAGGGAACCGTAGGGCTTGAGATCATTGAAGATCTCCCCGAAATCGATACAATTCTGGTGCCGCTTTCGGGCGGGGGATTGATGAGTGGAGTCGCCCTAGCGCTGAAAACGATCAAGCCATCGATCCACGTCGTTGGCGTCAGCATGGACCGTGGTCCGGCGATGATCGAGAGCATTAAAGCCGGCCGAATTGTGGAAGTCGATGAGCAACCATCCCTCGCAGATGCATTGGTTGGAGGTTTAGGGAGGGAAAATCACTTTACGCTTAATATGGTTAAGAAGTATATGGACGAAGCGTTGCTTGTGTCTGAGGATGAGATCGCGGCGGGGATGGTTTTTGCGCTGGAGCAGCATCACCAAGTCCTTGAGGGCGGCGGCGCAGTTGGGATTGCCGCGGTCTTAGCAAAGAAGGTTATGCATCTTGGTAACCATGTCGTCATCGTAGCCAGCGGGGGGAATGCCAGCCTGCCAACACTGATGGATCTCACCCAACGCACACGTCCATGATTGAGGTTTCGGAATGGATGCCCATTTTTCTGTAACGACCTGTCCGGCGGCAGCGCTTCACAGGAGAGCTTGAAAATGAAAATCACAATCTTCACCGAGGCAGACCTGCGCAGTTGTGTATTCATGGATGAGATTTCGTTGGCTGAGGTGGCAGAGGGGTTCTCAAAACTTGCCCAGGGTAAGGTGACGCTGCCTCCCATCTTGCGCGTGGAAGTACCCGAAAATCACGGAGAGGTCGATGTAAAGACGGCCTACATCCAGGGGCTGGACAGCTTTGCGATAAAAATTGCATCGGGATTCTGGGACAACCGGTTGCTAGATTTGCCAACCGGAAGCGGCATGATGATCTTGATCAGCGCGCAAACCGGTAGACCGATCGCCGTATTGCTGGATAATGGCTACCTGACCGACTTGCGCACGGGGATCGCCGGGGCGATCGCTGCCCGACATCTGGCTCGAGATAAGATCGAAAATGTCGGCGTCATTGGGTCAGGCATGCAAGCTCGCTATCAAGTCCGTGGACTGCGGCTTGTGCGCGAATTCAAGCGACTATTTGTTTATGGCATCGAGCCTGATGGCGTTGATACCTATGTGTCCGAGATGACGGACGAGCTTGGGATTGAAGTCATCAAGGCAAACAGCCCTGAGATTGTAGTCCGCGAGGGAGAAGTCGTGATCACAACCACACCCTCACAGGAGCCATACCTGGAATCTGCCTGGCTCCATCCCGGTCTTCACATCACCGCCATGGGGTCGGATGCCGAGCACAAGCAAGAGCTGTTCGCTGACGTATTTACTCAGGTCGACCTGGTGGTATGCGATCGCAAAACCCAGGCTTTACGCCTGGGAGAGCTTCATCATGCTCAAGCAGCGGGATCGCTGCCGCCTGAGGATGAGATCGTTGAGCTCGGTGAGCTCACCTCAGGGATGAAACCTGGCAGGACCAGCAACGACCAAATAACCGTTTGCGACCTTACCGGCGTGGGCGTCCAGGACACACAAATCGCCCGGTTCGCCTATGAGAGGGCGATAGAGTGTAATCTAGGGTTGACCATCGAGGCTTCTGAGGCCTCGTAAGAGGAAGAAAGGATTCTGGTGATGAGAAAAGATTTCTACCCCTTCGTGCTTGAGAGAGAGATGTCCATTTGGGAATACCAGGTCAAATACAATTTATCCGAGAGTGGGGTTCAGCCCATGACCATTGAAGAACTGGCGGAGGGTGATCCCCATTTCATCGAAAGCCTTCTTGCCACGTCCCTTGGCTACCCCCAAACGAACGGGTCTCTCGAGCTGCGTGACCGGATTGCAGCACTTTACCGCGGCGCCACCCGTGACAATGTCGTGGTCACGACGGGCGCTGCCCAGGCGAACTTCACATCAATCCTCACCCTCCTGGATCCAGGCGATGAGATCGTCGTTATGTTGCCCAACTATATGCAGATCTACGGGTTGGCCAGGAATTTTCGGTTAACGGTGAAAACGTTCTCATTGAAGAGTAAATTAGACTGGGGCGTTGACATTGATGAGTTGAATAGCGTGGTCGGTAATAAGACCGTTTTAATCGCCATCTGCAATCCTAATAACCCGACCGGACATATCATGACGGATGAAGAGCGAGAGGCCGTCATCGCGGCTGCAGATAGGGTGGGCGCATGGATACTCGCAGATGAGGTATATGCTGGGGCCGAGCACCATGTTGACGAAGTGACGCCATCCTTCTGGGGGGACTATGAGAAAGTATTGGCCATAGGAAGCCTTTCGAAAGCCT
>DAOUEQ010000118.1:0-2534 GCA_034430395.1 Anaerolineales bacterium
CGGGCATTTCTTTCTTGCTCCATTCGAGAGAGTTGAGCCTCTTTTATTTGGCGATCGACATCAAGCAGCAGCATCTGCTCACGAGCTGCCAACGCTTCTGATTCAAGCTTCTGGCGCTCGGCTTCTCGCACATCATCCAGGATCCTCTCGATCGTCTCGGGAAGCCTTTGCTGAACGGGGATCAGACAAATGCGTATCTGCTCCTGAATCTCCGAGCGAGCGGGAAATAATCCGTCAAATGTAAGAACGCTCCGGCGGAGGAACTCCTCGCGTGTGATTTCGGTCTTACCAAGTCGGATCAGGTTGTTCCAGGCCGCCAATGCGCTCTTGCTCCACCGCTCATCAGCATCAACGCGAACCGAGGCGTATTCGTGGAGAAGCAGCCTATCCCTCGCATCATTGAAATCTTGGATCAGTTCGTTAATCGCATCCTCAAACTTGCGGGTGGCCGCGATGGGAACCCACCAGGCCTTTCTCCCTCCTTCCCAGACTTGAATCGCGCCCCGGTTTCTGCAAACCGTCTCGGACCGACTTGCAATCGCCCGTAGCTTGTCTGTAATCGAGCGGTCAACGAGCCCACCCCGAAGCTCACGGAAAACCTGATTACGAGGATCGTCCTCTGGGATGCCTGCCTGGGATAGCAGGGTCGAGGTTTGAAAAAGCCTCAAACCATGTTTCCGGATGATGAACCTGGTCCCATCCGTCCGCGAAAAGAGCTCCTGCGGAGGAAGGATCTGTTGCAGCAGCTGAATGCGCTCCTCCTTTGGGAGTGCGTCCAGCCGCTCATAAACTTCATTGAACACATTCATCAGAAGCCTCCAATAAAATGAAAGAGCCACACAGCTTGTGTGTGGCGCCTTGAGATTTAATGGTGCGGTCTAGCTATTGAGTTGTCGAGACAATTTCAAGGACGATACCGGCCTTTTCAAGGCTTTTCAGAAGTACTTCGCGCGTCCTCGATAAGCCGTATCTGCGCACCTGATCATTGATGTCCTTCTCTTCCTCCTGATAAGGATGATCCAGTAATCGAGCATGGGGAAGCAGCTCTCTCCAGTTCTGTGCGGCCTCACGACCTCGTTCATCATTTTGGGGCAAGATAACAAGATCGCGCACCTTCTCAAGATCCTTCACAAGATAAGAAGCTATCCCCGTCCCGCCCACGGCCGCCCCGTGAAAGCCCATCTGCAGTAGATTGACTGCATCGGGCGTGCTCTCCGTGAGTATGACGGGCAGCTTCCTCGAGACCCTACCAAGACCCCAGATGGTTTTGGGCAGGCCGCTGAGCACGAAATATTTGTAGGCAGCCTTGGTGCTCGGATCTAGCGATCGTCCGACCATGTGTCTCACAGAACCATTGCGCATCAAATCAGGGAATATGACTCTCCTCGCAAGGAGTTCCTTGGGTTTTCCTCTTTGGTCTGTTATGAAAAGACCCGCTTCTTCCGCCGCGTGGCGCAAGGAAGGGGGATAACCGGCCAGCGCTCCGACCAATGAGCCCGGTACGGCATAGCCCAATCTATGTTTGCGGATGGTGACAAGGTCTATCTTTCGGTCCTGTAAATGCTTGCGAGCCCCCTTCCCCGCTTTGCCCATCAAGGACAGGTGGTAGATGCGGGCGGCGAGCGTGAGCACTTGAACAATCTCCTGGGTCAGTTTCTTGGGGCGACGTGGGGGTCTGTACTCTACCTGGGGTATGCCCCTTCCCTCGATGTGATTCATGACCTCTCTGAACATATTGGTATCACGATTATTAAAGGATGGGCCAAAGAGCTGAAGCCCAACAAAGCTTATGGCATCGCCCCCCGCGCCGCATGCGTGGCAGTAGAAAATGCCCTGATTGGGGTCGACGCGCAAGTTGGGGCTCTTCCGATCGTTGTGGAATGGGCAGAGCACGAAGAACGGGCGACCCGCGTTCCTCGGTAGGGTCACACCTGCACTCTTGAGAGTAGCCAGTAAATCGGGTTTCTCGTCCATAATTCACCTCCTCCCATTGTGAGCTCTGGGTTGATCGATTTCAAGGCTTTTAGCGCAACGGCCATTGCGCTATCTGAACGGGCAGCCGAGCCAGAAAAGGGCTTGGAGGGAAAGAGCGATTCATGGTGAGAATCAGTCGATCCTTAGCTCTCGTCATCCCCACAAAGGCAAGATTTTGCTCTTCACGCATATCGGAACCATCAAGTGGCAGCAATCCGTCCTGAAAGCCTGGTACGATCACGGCGGCCCACTCGCGACCCTTCGATGCATGCAAGGTGGATAACTGAACCCCCTCGGCCTCACGAGGTCGTCGAACCTCTGAATCGAGGTATTCAACGAACTCATCAAGAGTGTCGAATTCTTCGCTTGCATATACCAGATCCCCAACGGCTCCTGCGGCTTGGAAGTCACCTTCGCTCGTGAGGTGGCCAGGTATCTCGCTCAGTTCGATGACCCGGCTGACCGTTTCCAGAAGGGGCAATCCCGACCTGACGATCTCCTCGAAGCGCTCCCTGAGATCCAGAATTCTGAGAACTCGACGGATCACCTGGTCCCGGTAT
>DAOUEQ010000119.1:0-32461 GCA_034430395.1 Anaerolineales bacterium
TGTGAGGTTGAGGTGAACCACACGTTCGAGAACCCCAACGACCCCAGAAGACGGAACAGGTAAGCCTCTGCGTTTACCTGCGCCTGCTCGAGAATCCCATCATTCAGTGCGGCTTCCAGGATCGCTTCCTCCGCTGCCAGGCGGGCGGCAGATTCAAGCTCGACATCGCCGCGACGTAAGAAACCAACTTCACGGTCGTATACATACGTCTGCTCATTATCTAAGGCAGCGATGAAGACTTCCGCTGGGGGAAGCTTGAACGTAACCATCCCGGTTTCATCGATCGAGATATCACTCTCCGTGATTTCCGCCAGATCCACGCCAGCGATGACCGAGCCATGAGCAACAAGTAGAAGCCTATCCCCAAACAAGAAACCGAAGGGACCCTGGCGAGTCTCCGCTGTAATGACCTTCTCAATCGAATACTGGATGGTCTCCAGCCGAGCCAACGACTGAACCTCGTGAATAATAGTCACCGGATCGGGAATGATCGTTGGGGTGGGATGGAGCAATTTGGCAACTTCCGTAGACACGCCTTGTTGGAGATCAATCACAGGTTGAGTCGCCTGCTGCACTCCGCGCAGGAGGATGACGACTGAAATTGCCAGGAAGAGCACGGTTCCTATGAGTATGATAAGAGCGGTTTTTTTCATAGTTCCTCATTATATCAAATATCAAGCGCAGCGGTTTCTTGTGCCCATCCATCATACGGTCTAAACTCAGCGTATGCACGTCGCCGTCGTCACTATCGAACTCCATCTCCCTGGCTGCAACTCCTTGAAAGAGAAACGCGGCATTCTTAAACCGCTGCTCGCAAGGTTGCAGCGCGAGTTCAATATCTCCACCGCGGAACTGGAGCACAATGACTTGCACAGGTCTGCGGGGATAGCCTGCGCGGTTGTTGGGAACAACGACCGCCACTTACAGCGGATGTTGGAGACGATTCCAAGATGGATCGAACGGCATCGGCCTGACCTTCAGGTCGTTGATCATCAAATCATCCTCCTCTAAATTAGGAGGAGGCCAAGGAGTCTTCCATGGAGCTGGGTTTGCAGGATCAGGCAGCAATTGTTACCGCCGCGTCACGCGGATTGGGGAAAGCTGCGGCGCAAGCGCTGGCACGAGAGGGCGCGAATATCGCCCTTTGTTCCCGCACGGATCAGATCTTCACTACGGCAGAGGAGATTCAACAGGAGACTGGCGTTGATGTGATCGCCGTTCAAACCGACCTGACCAAACCAAAGCAGATTGAAACGATGATCGCAAAAGCACACAACCACTTTCAAAAAATCGACATCCTGATCATCAACGCTGGAGGACCTTCTCCGGGTGGTTTCCTCGATCTCAAACCTGAGGATTGGAGCACGGCGGTAGATCTAACTGTGATGAGTGCGGTGCGGCTTTGCTACGCCGTCGTGCCGCATATGCTGGAACAAGGCAACGGCTCTATCGTCGCAACGCAATCCTACTCCGTCAAACAGCCGATCGATAACTTGATCCTCTCAAACTCATTGAGGCTGGCTGTGATCGGTCTGGTAAAGTCACTGGCCAATGAACTAGGACCGAAAGGGATCCGGGTGAATTCAATCAATCCAGCCTGGACCTGGACGGAGAGAGTGCAACAGCTCATAACGGATCGCGCTAAGCGCAGCGGGACAACTATCGATGAGCAGGCTGGAAAAGTCACCGAAGACGTACCCCTGGGTCGGATGGGAACGGTTGAAGAATACGGAAGGACCATCGCCTGGTTGGCTTCGCCCGCTGCATCCTTTATCCATGGGCATGCGCTCATGTTCGATGGCGGTGCAACCAAGGCCACGCTTTAGCGAAACACAATCGTAGGAAAAACCGCTTAAACCTAAACCACGCAACCTTCGCTGCGTGGTTAGTTTAGGGAAACGCGGTTGCCAGCCAGCGATCCAAACGAAGTTATCAGGCTGCGATAACCTGCTCCACCCTGAGCCGTCTACGCATCAGCGTGCGCAGCCTGGAAGCGAGTAAACTGGCGTGGACAGGTTTGATAAGATAATCATCTGCCCCTGCATCCAATGCCCTTGCGACACTCCCTGGTGAACCAATGGCAGAGAGAATCAAGATCGGGACATCACAAAACTCACGTATCTTCTCGCACACTTCCCAACCGTCCATACTAGGCATCAGCAAATCGAGGATAACGACATCTGGCTGCTCATCACGGCACGCCTCGACACCTTCCTCCCCGCTGAATACCGCGCGTATTTGAATGTCCTGACCCCGTAACAGCGTACGCAGCATGATTGCGAGATCGGGGTCGTCATCGATGAGAAGAACGTCTACAGCCATTTTTACCTCACCTTTCACTGCAGATATTATCCTTGATTTTCAGCAACCTGTACCTTACAAGGTCCTTTCACTGCGAAGCGAATAAAGCTTGCTAGGAAACACCAGAAAGGCTATGATGGTTTTAATTGAACTCTATTGAGGGTTCCACATGTCAAAGTCTTCCCAAAGAAATTCCGATCTTCAATTAACCCTCTGCCCCCAGTGTGAGCACCCTCTCCCGGGGGATGCGAGGGTATGTCCCAATTGTGGGATCGACCTGGCGCTCCTCTCACTCCTTGGGGAAAAAGCCTACCTCGATGGGTCACCAAAATATGCGCCAATGGACACTACGCCGCAGTGGCTCGTGCCCCGCATCGGAGATTTTCTCATCAAGCAGGGTGAGATCACGAACGAACAGCTCAATGTGGCACTGGCGCGCCAGAAAGAGGCTACGGAAAGCGGTGAACATGTCCTCCTTGGCCAGACGCTGCTAGAACTGGGCTACATTGAGCGCGAGACTCTGGATCGAGCGATAACCCAGCAGATCGTAGAACTGCACGCCGCCCTCCAGGAATCAAATAGGACTTTGCAGCAGCGGGTAACAGAGAGGACAAAAGAGCTCAGGAACGCTCTTGAACGGCTGACCGAGATCAACCAGATTAAAGCTAATCTCATCTCGAACATTTCGCATGAGCTGCGGACGCCACTGGCGCATATTAAGGGGTATGTCGAACTTTTCGTTGCCAATCAGTTAGGCGATCTCACAGAGGAGCAAAGCGAGGCGATGCAAGTGACTCTGCGAGCGACGAACCGTCTTGGTGGTTTGATCGAAGACCTGATTGAATTCTCAACCGCTTCGCGAGAGGGGATCACACTCCATCTACAGCCGGTCTCGATACCAGAGTTGATCGGTGGCGTTATCGATCGCTCCACCGATAAAGCGAAAAAAGCAGGCGTCACCCTGGAAACCAATCTTGAAAATAAATTGCCCGATTTGCAGGTAGACCCTGAGCGGCTCTCTTGGGCGATTTTCCAGTTGGTCGATAACGGCATTAAATTCACACCTGATGGGGGGAAGGTGAACGTCCAGGTAGGAATCGAGGACCTGGGGATACATTTTATGGTATCCGACACCGGTATCGGCATTCCCGAAGACCGGAGCCGGGAAATCTTCGAGCCGTTCCACCAGCTAGACGGCTCTCCGACAAGACGATACGGAGGCGCTGGCTTGGGTCTTGCACTGGTAAAGATAATCGTAGACGCTCATGGTGCGGAATTGTCTGTTCAAAGCCAGGAAGGCCAAGGGACAAAATTTGAATTTACGATCCCTTCGGCATCAGGAACCACATGACCGGACCATTAATTCCGACAGAATCTATAACGTACGGCACGGAATTAAACGCCGTCTACGCCATCGCACGCATCGTCGCAGAAACCTTTGATACAGATGCGGGGCTCGATGCGATCTTCCGTCTTGCCCGCACAATCTTCATCTTCGACACCGTCGCTCTCTATCTCGAGAATGAGGAGTCGCATGAGATAGAACCCAATTATGCACGCGCACTTGGTCGGGGCCGATCACGCGGGGCAGAACTAGCCTGGGGCGAGCCAGCCGCAGAGGAAGCCTTTCACTCCAGCCAGACCGTGCTGCGTCAGGAGGATGCCGGACCGGCGGTGCAGGGCCGTGAGCGACGACGCGATTTCCTCGGCTTACCGCTGCTCGTCAGCGGTCGGTGTGTAGGAAGTCTCACCTTCGGAAGATTCGGGGGACCATCTTTCCCGTCGGAACACATCCAATTGGCGGAGTTTGTCGCCTGGCACGTGGGCCAGCTCCTTGAGAACCGCCGTCTCTCCCGACGTATCGCGAATTTGGAAGCCCAACGTGAGCTGACCCGCATGCAGGATGATTTCATCTCAACAATTTCACATGAACTACGAACCCCACTGGGGTTCATTAAAGGATACGTTACGACTCTCTTGCGCGAGGACACAGAGTGGGACGAGACAAGCCGAGATGATTTTCTCAACATCATCGACGATGAAGCGGATCGACTCAGCGAACTTATCGACAACTTATTGGATTCATCCCGACTGGAAAGCGGGACTTTGAGTATGACTTTCGAGCCAGCCCGTCTCGGCCCAGTCGTCAGGGCTATGATTCAAAGAGTCGAGGGGGCATCTCCGGAAATTGAAGTCATCACCGAGATGCCCGATAGCCTGCCGATCCTCGAAATCGATTCAACGCGCATCGCACAGGTTCTGGATAACTTCCTTACCAACGCCTCGAAATACGCGCCCGGGGCGAAAGTGTATATTAAAGTAGATGCAGATGATGAACGCGTGCGTGTCGAAGTCCAGGATCAAGGTCCAGGAATTCCCAAGGAGCATCTTTCACACCTGTTTGAGCGCTTTTACCGGGTCCCAGAAAACGCCGCCACCCGCGGCACGGGTCTTGGGCTATACATCTCCCGTAAGATCATCGATGCGCATGGCGGAGAAATTGGAGTTGAGAGTATAGTAGGGGAAGGGACGAGTTTCTTCTTTACGCTCCCCGTTAAAAAAATTAGTATTGAGGAGCAGGAGGGCGAATATGTCTGACCCGAAAACAATCCTCGTCGTCGATGACGAACCACGTTATCTAAGCCTTGTGCAAATTAACCTTGAAACTGCGGGGTATGAAGCGATCACGGCCATGAATGGGCAGCAAGCCGTCGATGCAGTCGCCGAACACAAACCGGACATTGTCCTCCTCGACGTCATGATGCCGGTGATGGATGGCTTCACAGCTTGTGAACGCATCCGAGAATTTTCATCCATCCCTATCATAATTCTCACGGCGAAGGGGGAAGAGAGGGATCGCGTGCGAGGGCTCGACGCAGGCGCCGATGATTACATCATCAAACCCTTCTCGGCGCAGGAGCTGCTCGCCCGAGTCCGAGCCGTGTTGAGGAGGGCCGAACGCGAGACTGTGGAAGGGTTCCATGAACCTGTTTTCAAGCACGACGGCTTAGAGATAGACCTCGCACGCGCTCAGGTCAATGTGGAGGGGGAGGAGGTCGCTCTCACCGCAACTGAATATCGTCTGCTGCAAACACTGGCCAACAATACTGGCCGGGTGCTCAGCCCAGAAGACCTGCTGACGTCAGTCTGGGGGACCGAATACAAAGACGACAAGGAAATCCTATGGGTTTGCCTCAGCCGGCTTCGCCAGAAGATCGAACCCGATCCCAAGAACCCCATTCACATTATTACCAAACAGGGAATTGGGTATATGATGCCGTCACTTGAATAGCAGTTGACCCCACGGGTAGCGCTGGAATGCCGACTCCTTCATTGCTCGTCATAGAGCCTGATCGCAAAACCGCTGTCTTCATCCACCATATGCTCACGCAGTCAGGCTATGAAGTTCAGGTGGTTCCAACGGGTAAAGAAGGATTGATTGCTGCATGGCGCGATCCACCCAGTATCATCGTCACAGAACTGGATCTCCCAGATATCGACTTTATTGAACTTATCCAAAAGTTTAGAAAAGACCAGCGCACGAGCCGGACCGTCCTGATCGGCTTCACGCATCTTAGCGCGCCCGAAACCACTGTCGCCGGCATAGATGCAGGTCTGGACCATGTCATCATCAAGCAAACCGACGCGGTGGAAGTTCTGATTAGCTACTTGGCGGATGAACAGCAATCTGACGCAAAGGAGAAAAGAGTATCGGTGGCTCCTCCTCTCGCTCAAGTTATCGCCTTCTTGGGAGCGAAAGGCGGGGTCGGAACATCATCGATTTGCATAAATATCGCACACCTCATCTCCCAAGCTGTCGGACCGGGCAAGACCGCTGTTCTCGACCTCGTCCTGCCGATTGGGTCCTTAGGCGAGATCACCGGAATGATGGGACCACCTGATGTCGTCGATCTGACGGAACTGGAACCCAGCCAGCTCACCCATGAATATCTACGCGAGAATCTTCTCACCCCACAAGCGTGGGATATCCATTTCATCCCGGGCGCCTCCAGCCCGGACCATGCCGAGAGATTGAACGCGGACCGGCTTGCACCGCTTCTCCAATCGCTCCGCTCCACATACGAATACATAATTGTGGACCTGGGGCGCAATCTGTCACCTTTGGCTCGGTTGGTGATGAGCGTGGCGGAGGATCTTATCCTTGTCCTCATGCCTGATGAAGAATGTGTGGCCAATGCACACGCAATCGTGGATTATCTGGAGAACCACGGCATCCAAACGGACCATTTGCAGTATCTCTCGAACCGCCCCTTGCCATCCGAAGGATTAACCCAGGGGACACTGACAGATCGCATGGGGGTGGAAATGCTGGCGGCGGTACCAAATATCGGTACGCAGTTAACGCTGTTAAACTCCCTTCATGCCCCATTACAATTGCGCTTCCCTGAAGAACGAGCCAATCTCATCCTCACAGACGCGGCATCCCGCCTGCTCCAGTAATCAATCGGGACATCCAATCGCAGTATGTGCCTGAACCATGGAGATACATCTTGGTCATTTACTCTTCCCTTCCTTATAAGCCCATTTGCGATCAGAAAGTTGAAAGCGAGACAAGATTGTGATAGGTTGTATCGAAATCACACTAGGCGATCAAAATTCGTATTATTGCACGCCAAGACTCACTACTCTCCAGGATTCTGGCGTGGGGGTCTTAAATTGGGACATTTGCTATAATCCCATCAATCCGCACTCGGGAGCTTCATTATGACGGATCAACAAACCCGAATTTTACGCGCCAAAATGTTGGGCGCACTGATGCGTGAGAAACGTCTGGAAACTGGGAAGAGCTTGAAAGATATGGCGGAGCTGATCGGCACGACGACTAGCACGCTCTCCTCGTACGAACACGGACGAAAATCCATTTCCTTGCCAGAGCTCGAACTCCTTGCGTTCAATCTCGATACCCCTCTGCGCTACTTCATCTCTCCATCCACCGAGAAGGTAGGGGAGGATTACAAATTCGACCCGATCATCATGGTCACACTACGACAACGGATGATCGGTGCAATGCTGCGCAAACGGAGGCTCGAGCAGGGAATGTCTATCCGGGAACTTGCTGCAGCGGTCGATATGCCAACCAGTCGAGTGAGCAACTTCGAACGCGGTGTGCGCCCCATTCCCATCCCCGATCTGGAAAGCCTGGTTGATGCCCTCCAGCATTCCCTGGATGCCCTTATCGACCGCGAGGGTCCAATCGGCAACTGGCATATGACTCAGCAAGCATTCGAACACTTCTGTGAACTTCCAGCGGACCTGCGCGCCTTTTTCAGTACGCCTGAGAAGGAGCCTTATCTCAAGATGGCCGAGCGCCTGTCAAAACTTGATCTTCACTCCTTGCAGAGAGTCGCGCGGGCGCTTGAAGATCTGCTCCCATGACGCAAGATCCGAATTCGCCCGAGAACCTCTCACAGGAGGCACTCGATGCCTATAAACTCGGAGCGTATGATGATGCCGCCAATGGCTTCCAGGCTGCAAAGCGCGAATTCCTCGATCGCGGAGACGAAGTAAACGCAGCAGAGGCCGCTAACAATCTCTCCGTTGTCCTGCTAAAAATAGACCGGTCGCATGATGCTCTAGAGGCTGTGATAGGCACCCCTGAAATCTTCCAGCACGCCGGTGACATTCAGAAGGAAGCGATGGCTTTGGGAAACCTTGCTGCAGCGCTTGAGGCCACCGGAGAATTCAAACAAGCGGAGGAATGTTATGTCCAAGCCCTCACTCGTCTTGATGAGAGTAACGATCAAGAGGCACGGTCCTACATCCTTCAAGCGCTCTCAAGGCTCCAATTACGCGGCGGAAAACCTTTCGATGCCCTAACCAGCATGCAGGGAGCACTCGATTCGCAGCCGCGCCCTGGTTGGCGCGATCGTATCCTACGCAGACTCTTCGACTTACCAGCACGACTCCTCGGTCGGGGATCCTAATCCATCCCCCAGTGAGTTTGGACGCGATGCAACAGCAATTCTCATGGACGATCCGGCAGACGCGGTCCAGCGATCAATCCCTAATCTCCTCGCTGTTGACAAACGCAGCACACAAACACATCCATTTCGACTGGTTGAACGTTCTGGATCTGTTAAATGAAGCCCCCTTTCTCGTTGCCCTCAACAAACAGATACCGGTGGCTTGCCTGGCTTGCCAGCCCGATCCACCGCAAGTCGCCTGGATCCGCCTCTTCGCCGTATCGAAAGATATTCCCAAATTCGAAGCGTGGGGTCGACTCTGGACGGCGGCTGCGGAGAGTGCAATAAAGCTCGGCGCATCACGGGCGGTGGCATTAGCCACACAGGATTGGTTCATCCCCTTTCTCAAGGAGAGTGGTTTTCAAGAGACGAATGAGGTCATTTTTTTCAAGTGGGATGGAGATCCTCACCCAAATATCGCGGAAAATGGGGGGGAGCTGCGAAAGATGACTTTGGAGGATCTCCCTGCAGTCGCTGAGGTAGATCAGAGCGCCTTCGATCCCATCTGGGCTCTGTCCCTGCGATCACTCCGCACTGCCTACCGTCTCTCCTCATTGGCGACAGTCGTATCACAAGGGGACCAGATTATCGCCTATCAGATGAGCACGTCATCCGCACTGGGCGCCCACATCGCCCGCCTGGCGGTCCACCCTGATCTGCAAGGGATGGGCTGTGGGAGAGCACTCATCGCTAACGTTCTATTCGATTTTTCTCAGCGCGGATTGGAGCAAGTGACGGTGAATACGCAGGTAGATAATCTCCGCAGCCAGCAACTTTATCGCTCCCTCGGTTTTCAACCCACGGGCCAACGTTTCTCTCTTCTTGAGACCAAACTCGCTCAGCATTGATATTCAGTTATCCAAACGGCACTTCTCTGTAATCTTTCTTTTAGGCATCTACATCAATACCTGTAGACGAATTAGATCCTTAAGTGCAACATTCACGGCTAACCTGGACAGAAAGTTGAATTATGCTGCGCGTTTCCAGGTTATTGCGAAATTTCCAAAGGAACTATTTCATGGATGGACATTTCAGACCTTTTATGGCAAGATTGGTAACTATCTAAGTGGAGGAAATATGGGAAAACGGGAAGAAATTCGTGAAAAACGCCAGCGTGAAAATCGGAGGAATCTTCTCGTTGCCATGCTTGTCATCACCGGGGGTGTAATCATCATCACTGCATTGGTCATCTTCCGCTCGCAAACCGAGATCCAAAGCATCATCACTCCAACGGCCATCGATTTCCCACAGAGTGAGGGGATGGCGATGGGAGATCCTAATGCGCCAGTGATCATTGAAGAATTCTCTGATTTCCAATGTTCTGCATGTCAGTTCTTCCACAAACAAACACTTGAGCAGGTCGTCGAACAGTACGTTAAGACAGGGGATGTTTATTACAGCTTCCGTAATTTCCCATTTATTGACACCTACGCAGTGAAGAAAGAATCGCAGGCAGCTGCTCTCGGAGGGTACTGCGCAGCAGAACAAGGACTCTTCTGGGAATATTCCAATATCCTCTTTGCCAACCAGATCGGTGAGAATGTAGGAGGTTTTTCATCCACGAGGTTAGAAGCTATGGCGGAGATTGTCGGGCTGGGCGCCGATTTCGCGAAATGCTTGCGGGAAGGCCGCTATCAAGACCGGGTTGAGGCTGATTTTCTAGCCGCCCAGGAAGCGGGGGTCAACTCAACTCCCAGTTTTCTCATTAACGGCAAGCTTGTGGCCGGCGCCTTTACTTTTGAAGCATTCCAGAGCTATATCGAACAAGCCCTCGCGGGAAATTAAGCGCCAACTATTAAAAAAACCTGGGGGGTGCCGATCCATTGAGCGGCGCCCTCTTTTTGCTTAATTCAAATCCGGTTATGACACCAACCCTGCGGTTGTCATCCCCTCAACATAGGCCCCGTTCCCTTTGGTCGGGGACTTCCGAAAATAGGTATAAGGAGCCCAGTGAAGAAGGATCTCCCCCAATTCAAGGTGATCTTCAAAGCATAACCGGGGGGCTTCGCTTCATACCATCGCTTAGAATGTCTTAGCTTGGCTGTATCGGAATCTGCACAACTACATCAAACCGAAGAAACGCAGCACGACAATCACCAACGGTGTGATCACGAGTGCCGGCAATAAGTTCGCCGTTCGTATCGGTCGCAGCTCAAGAAGCGTCCCGATCGCCAGGCCGATAAGAAGCACCCCGCCCACAACCGAAAGCTCTGCCAGCATCAATGGATCGAAAAAACCTTGGACGAAAGCTGCGGCCAGTGTTAATCCCCCCTGGTAGAAGAGAATGATCAACGTCGAAAACAGCACTCCCACACCAAAACTGGATGCCAGTGCAAGAGATGCAAATCCATCCATAACCGATTTCACCGCCAGCAATTCGTAATTCCCCGTCAGGCCATCCTGGAGCGATCCGAGGATCGTCATTGGACCGACGCAGAAGAGCAGGCTGGCGGAGACGAACCCGCGGATAAAACGATTACCCTGCGTAATATCCCCTGAACCGCCCGCGAAGCGTCTCTCGAGAAAGGCGCCCAGCGATTTCAAACGCGTCTCCAAGCGCCACCACTCTCCGAGTATCACGCCGACAAGCAGCCCGATCAGAGGCAGCAAGATGTTCTCCCCCTCTACGCTGGTTCCGCGGATGAACAACTCGGCTCCGATCGCAAGCGTGAAGACCCCCAATACATTGATTACACTCTCGCGAATCCGCTCGGGAAAACGAGCCCCGAACAGAAGCCCGGTGGTGCTGCCGATTAGAACCATGGCAATATTAATCCATGTCCCGGTCATCATTCACTCGATTTAGCGATGGAGGGTTTTTCTATGCCCGCGGTCTTGTTTTCCCAGAGGGAGAGCACAAAACAAAGGCTGGAGAGTCGGTTCAAGTACGGCAAAATGGTCGGGTTGGAGAGCTTGCTCTCGTGATCAAGACGCACGACTTGCCGCTCGGCGCGGCGCACAATCGTTCTTGCGAGGTCCAGAGCGGCAGCTGGAACCGAATCGCCGGGCAGGATGAAGTCCTTCGGCATGTTTACGCGGTCCCCGAAAGATTCCAACTGTTCCTCGAGCCAGGCGAGTCGCGCCGCATCCAGTCGTTGAAACCGCTCCTCCTCTTCAGGGACTGCGGCAAGCTCTACCATGATCGAGTAGAGATCTTTTTGTACATCATGGATAACGGATGTCGTTTCCTCTGAAAGCGCGGTCGCTCGAGATAGCCCGAGGGCTGCTGAGGCTTCATCGATCGTCCCAAAGGCTGTCGGGCGTAGGTGGTACTTGGGGACCCGTTCGCTGCCTAGCAGGCCCGTCGATCCGTCATCCCCTTCACCAGAGTAATAATCATGCATACCCCGATTATAGTATCGCTTTGAGATTGGGGCATACCTGGCATATAATTCGAATATCGAGTGTGAAGGGGGAACATTGAGGGGGTTTAACCTGGTTCGTAAATGGAGCACCTTCCTGGCCGGATTGTTAATGGGCCTGGCATCCACAGGGCTGATCCTACTTCTCATCCGCCAACCGAGACAATACCCGATCCAACTCCTACCACCGCCAACCCCGGGTCCGTTATCAGTCCATGTTGCTGGCGCAGCTGAGCGCCCGGGCGTTTATCTCCTACCACACGATTCGATCGTTCAGGATGCGCTCGCTGCAGCCGGTGGACCAACATCCAGCGCAGATCTCGACCGTATCAACCTAGCAGCCGATCTCGAAGATGGTCAGCGGGTCTACATCCCGCAGATAACAGCTTCGGGATCTTCCGCTGGGGAACAAGTTTTGCTCTCCGAGATCAGCCCTGACCAGATGATCAACATCAATACTGCAAGTGCAGAGGAGCTCGAGTTGCTCCCGGGGATTGGACCCAGCCTGGCGAAGGAGATCATCGACCATCGATCTGCCAATGGTCTCTTCAACACTGCCGACGATCTGCTCGCCGTATCGGGGATTGGTCCGGCAAAAGTAGAGTTGATCCGAGACTTGATAACCTTCCACTAGCCTCCTCCAATTTTGCCAGCGTACACCAGGCATGTATAATCGCCTACGATGCCCGAACTGCCCGAAGTCGAAACGATTGCGAAAAACCTTCGTGAGGGGAACGGCTCGCCACCGATCCCCGGTCACCGCATTGTCAACTTCTCTACGGATTGGCCGCGGCACGTCAGACATCCCTCCTTCCGGACCTTCAACAGACGTATTCGGAACCGCGAAATCGTCGACGTTAAGCGTCGCGGCAAGTACCTCGTTTTCCCCCTCGATCACGAGACTCTTCTGATCCACCTGCGCATGAGCGGCGATTTGCGCCTGGCTCCCAACCAGGACCCGAAAGACCGTTTCGATCACACAACATTCAACCTGGATAATGGCTGGGACCTGCGCTTCAGCGACGCCAGGAAATTTGGTCGGGTAAGCCTCTACGCAGATCCTGAGGTGGTCCTGGGACGCTTAGGACCTGAACCGCTCGCTCCAAACTTTACACATGATCGACTGGCGAGTATGCTCCATGCACGAAAACGAAACCTGAAACCGCTCCTTCTGGATCAATCCTTCCTGGCTGGATTGGGAAATATCTACACGGATGAGGCTCTTCATCAAGCCGGTCTCCACCCGCTCAGACGAAGCGACACACTTACAAATGCCGAAATAAAACGACTCTGGAAGAGCATTCGTGAGTCGCTGGAGATGGGTATCCGCCACAATGGCGCTAGCATAGACTGGGTCTACCGTGGGGGTGACTTTCAACACCATTTTCGTGTATATAAACGGGAAGAGGAACCCTGTTTCAAATGCGGCACGCAGATCCAGCGCACCGTCGTTGGTGGACGAGGCACGCACTTCTGTCCGCGCTGCCAGCCGGAGGGCCAACTATGAGCAACCAATTGATGATCGGGATCCTATTAATCGCCGCCGGTATTCTTTTAGCGATGGTGGCCTATTGGGTAATATCAGGCGGAGGATCAGCCAAGGAACCGGAATCTGTTGAAGAGGCAGAAATAGGAGAGGACCCCGAAGCAGCGGGGACCGTATCGGGCGATCCGGACACTTTGACGTCCGAGGACGAAGATGTCTCTGATGAGATCCCTGACCTGCCAGACAAGGTACAAACCTCAACCGAGCAGGATGATCTCGAGACAACCAATGAGATCGCTCCTGGGCAGCTCCCTACGGCGGATCTTCACTCTGAAGCGGAGGTTGTGTCACCATCCAAAGAAGAAGCCGCGGTGGAAAAGGCTGACAAACCAGACTTACGACCGCAACCTGGACCCCAGATATCTATCGCAACACTCCTTCGTGATGAATTAACCGGGCAGTTAATCGTGAGGGTCGGAGACAAAGAGTATCACAACCCCGACGACCTCAGAGCATCCAGTGATTGGACCCGAGTTGAATATGCTGCCTCAGATCTCCAAAACTGGGTCTCAAGAGATGCACTGGAACAACCAAGAGTTGACCGTGAAGTTGAAGTCGTTGAACCGAAACCCATGAGTATGATTGAACAAATCGATGCTATTCTCCAGGAGAAGATCGATTCTTCGGGTCGTTCTCATCTTGGTGTACGCCTGCTGGAGAGCCCCAGCGGAGCTGTACGCGTTTTGATCGGCGTGCAGAGCTATGATCTCGCCGACGTTCCGAACGATGATGTTCGGCAGCTCATCCAGGAGGCAGTTGCGATCTGGGAGGCGGACCAGTAAAACATCAATCCAGATAAATCGGCGTGAGGCGCTTTCGCCCGTCTTCCTCGACAAGACGGGCGATTGTTATTTGGGGGTCATGCTGGAAGAAAATCCAGGCTTCATTATCCATTGCCCAACGCTGCCAGCGCTGTTTGGTGCGAATATTCTCTAAAGGGTAAACGTCGTAGGCGGTGAGCCACGAAGTGCGGGCCATTTGAATTGCGTAGGAGGCCATATCCGCCACAAAGAGACCGCGCCAATCGCCATCCTGCAAGAGGACGGATTGATGGCCGCGAGTATGTCCAGGAGTCACAACACAGCTAACGCCATCGGTCACTCTGGTGTCACCATGGAGGAGTTTAAGCTGGCCCTGCGTAAGAAGCGGTGAGAAATTTTGCTCAAAGTAAGTCCCCCGAGTTCGTGCATCGGGATGACATGCTTCCGCCCATTCCATCCGCTGCACCCAATACTCCGCTCGCGGGAATACCGGCTGTGCTTCCCCATCGATCAGCCGCGTATTCCCGGCGCAATGGTCTGCATGCAGATGGGTATTAATCACAATATCAACATCATTTGGGGTTACACCTAAAGATGCGAGATGTTCGATGAGCCCACCCGCATCTCTCTCCAAACCCCATTGCAGGGCTGCATCTTCCGAGAGTTTATCGCCAAGGCCAGTATCGACCAGAATGGTCTTTCCCTGCGAGCGCACCAACAAGCAGTTCAAGACCATCGGAATCAAGTTCTCAGATGTTGGCATTATGTGAAGTTCATAGAGCTTGCGGGGGACTAACCCAAAAGGACCGCCGGCATCCACCCAAACGGTACCATCATGCAGAACAGCGATTTCAAGCTCACCGATCCTATGCATAGAGCCTACTGCCTCCAGAAAATGTCAACGAATTCCATCTCTAGTTGACGAATCCTGCGGGTGCCGAGAAAAGCGGCTTGAACCGCAGTTAAGGTGAACCCCTTCAATGACTCTAAAGACAAGCCCAGATGATCGACAGCGTGTTGATACTCAAGTGATAATGTAGTGCCGAGGATTGAGGGATCATCCGTAGTCAGAACAGTCCGCAATCCCGCCTGAATCATCTGCGGAAGCGGGTGTGCGTCAAGCGAGGGGATGACCCCAGTAAGATAATTGCTGTCTATACTCACCTCAAATGGAATTCCTCGCTCACGAGCCAGAGAGGTAACTTGCGGGTCATCCAGGACACGAATTCCATGCCCGATACGATCCGCCCCCAGCTCCAGTATTGCGTGGCGGACGTTTTCCGCACCTGCCCATTCTCCAGCATGGACGGTCAGTCCAAGTCCGGCCTGTTTCGCGCTTCCTAAGATCGACTTGAATGGCTGGGCGGGAAACTCGGACTCATCACCGGCAAGATCCAACCCCACGACCCCATCATGGATATGGTCCGCTGCAATTCGAGCTGCGTTTTCGGCGATTTCGAGCGATTCGTGGCGGTTAACGCTTACAATCAACCCAACTTCAATCCCGTGAGTTGATACCACTTCCGCGACTGCGTCTATCACCCACCGCGTCACATCTTCCAGGTGGAAAACTCCGGATTGAGCCAGCGCTGCTGGAGTAAAACGCAATTCGAGATAGCGCACATGATCTCGCGCAGCATCCTCGACAGCTTCTGTGGTGATGCGGTGTATGATTTCTGGGGAGCGGAAGATTTGACGTATATTCCTAAATTTTGAGAGGAAATGATTGTGGTCTTTCGGGTCTCCCTCAACAATCTGTACGACTCGTCGTAGGGATTCAATGTCCTGCGGCAGCGGCAGGGAGGCCTCGCGGACAATCTCAGCTATCGTTTCGAGGCGTATTGAACCCTCGAGATGACGATGGAGGTCAACCTTCGGTAATTCCTTGACCCGCTGATCTATCATTTTGGAATGATCCTTCAACTGGTTTCCTTACCCACCTTAGAAAGGAGCGGAGGTTGACATCGTCGCGAGATATTTTATCCACAGCGATTTGTAAAGCGAGTGTTCCAGCGCCAGAGTCGATAATCCAGTCGCGAACTACTTTCGTTTTCGCTTGCGTTTTCGCCGCTTGCCCGACTTCTTAGCGGTACTATCGGGCTTGTCATCATCGGTGACTGGCTGCCTGGGAGTGGGTGCCTGCTTTGCAGCTGTTGAAGAACTCGCTGTAGTTCGCAACCTGAACATATGGGCGACAACACCCGCCCGAATGGAAGCCAGGAGGACATTGAAGAGATCGAATGCCCGGCTCTTATACTGCACAAGTGGATCGCGTTGACCGTATGCTTCTAAGCCAATCGAGGTCCTGAGCGCTTCCATCTGCGTGAGGTAATCCACCCACTCTCGGTCGCCAACGGAAAGGAAAAGTTCTCTATGGGCACTCGCTAAAGCCTGGCTCCCCAAGACGCCGGATATCATCTCGCGCACATCGTCAGGTATTGATGAAAGCGGACCTTGCCCGGCGAATTGGTCAAAGGCTTCCTGCCCTAATGCGGCTCGTATATGGTCCTGAGTTCGCGATTCCAATTGGTTCAAGTTCGAACCGGCAAGCCGTGAGAAAGTTGCCTTCCCAAGCAACTCCTTCAAGGACTCCTGAGCGCCCTCAAGGTGCCGCATAACCTGGTCCGTGAGCTCATCCGGATCTTCATCTGAGATGAGATCAGCGGCATAGAATGGATAGGAAAGGCGCGCAACCGAGACCGACTGGCGCTGGTGGGTTTTCCGATCAAAAAAACTGCGTTGACCGTAGCTCATCTGGACCAGAAAACGGATCCTATCCTGCGTTTCGAGTGTCGAATTTTCCCTAACAACATTTTGCAGATCTGTCTCGATTTCACCCAAGATCCGCTCAGAGCGAGCTTCCCAGACACTCTCAATCGCGTTCTGCAGGTCATCTGCGGCTTGATCCCAATCCATCTCAGCGGTCAAGCTTGGTTTTAGATTCAAGCTCTCCCCAATCCTGCGTTCAACAGCCTGGATCAAACCTGCCCAGATGCGTAAGCTGAAACTGGCTTCAACCATATCCCGGATTCGCTGCTGGAAACCTTGCGGATCCTCGCGAACCTGCTGCAAAGCCTTATCATCCATCTGGATGCGCAAGCCTGCCGCTTGCTCGACCACACTCAGCAAGCCGCGTGGGTCGATGTCTTTCCCCTCTTCTTCAGCTTCAAATATCGCAGCATCGACAGCCATCTCTGCGATTTCGACACGCTGCTCGACCTGGTCATCGAGGCGCTCAATAGCCAGAGTCAACTGCTCATCAACAGCTCGCTGTAAGTGAGCCTTATTCGTATCCAACGATCCTCGAGCGATTCCAAGTAGACTCTTTCTCAACTCATCCGGTTGGGAGATACCTTCTAATTGATCGAGGAGCTTACTCAGCATGAAGGATGGATAGGGTTCAGTACTCTCAAGTCCGATTGTTGGCTGGGTCTCCTCCAGCCACGCAAGTAGCTTCCAGGGTCCCTCGGGATCCACAAGAGCCGTATGAACATGTTCTTCAACAACTATCCGGAGCATTGAGGCGATATCATTGCCCAAGCTGTCCTTTGTGAAGACCCGGTTGCGTTGATTATAGAAGACCTCACGCTGTTGATTGAGTACATCGTCATAATCGAGAAGGTGTTTTCGGGTGTCAAAGTTCGCACCCTCAACCCGAGTTTGAGCTTGTTCGATCGTGCGGTTCACAATATTGTGCGCGATCGGCACAGCATCATCGATATTGAACCGCTGCATGAGATTCGCCACTTGAACGCCTCCGAACAGGCGCATTAACTCATCTCCCAGGGAGAGGAAGAACTGCGAAGAGCCTGGGTCACCCTGACGGGCTGCACGACCGCGCAACTGGTTGTCGATGCGCCGTGATTCATGCCGCTCTGAACCGATCACATGCAAACCGCCCGCTTCCCACACACGCTTGCTATCCTCTATGAAGCTTTTCAGCTTCTCAATTTCTGCTTCGTAGATCCCGATCGCATCCTTGCCAGCGTTCGCCAGCGCATCGAGTCGCTCATTCATACTCATGTTCTCGGGATCATGAAGCCCGATCCGCCGCAAAACACGATTTACCGCGGCGAGGATTTCCTCCGCGATCTCACCGCCGAGTTTGATATCTACGCCTCGCCCGGCCATATTTGTGGCGATGGTCACCGCGCCTAAGGATCCCGCCCAAGCGATGATGGCCGATTCCTCATCATGCTTCTTCGCGTTCAGTACATTATGCGGGACCCCGCCCTTCAGTGCTTCTGTCAGCCGCTCGGTATAAGATGGTTCAAGTTCTAGGATCATCAATAACCGCTTGAGATTCTCCTCACGGATGGGATTGAGCGAGATATCTAATTCGCGCGCGAGCGGCCGTAAAGTGGGAGCTTTAACCTCGGGAAGCGATTGGTAGAGAGATTCAAGAGCATCGACTCGCATACCATCATCGGGAATATCATGCGCCTCTAGGTAAGCATTACGAACGATTTGGATATTGGCCAGGGCTTGAAGCGCATCTGCCCGCAGGCGTGATGAGATGCGTTCAGAAAGTTCCACAGAAGTTGTACCAACGAGAAGCGGTTGGCCTATAGTGTGCCGCCGTAAGATTTCCAGAGTGACTGCCCGGAGCTTCGCCTCTTCAGTTCGGAAAACGATGTCAGGGTAATCCTTACGGCGCCAAAAGACTGGATTCTGATCCTGATCATCCACGCGAGTGTAGTAGCTGAAATTACTGCCGTTTTCTGAATAAGCAACTTCTTTCAGATCCGTACCTGGCTGCATAGCGATGAATTCAAGATTGGTTGGAAGCGGGAGCACATCTACATTGTAAATTTTGCTGAACTCCTCGGCTTCCGTCACGGCAGTCCCCGTCATGCCCGCCAGCTTCTTGTACATACGGAAGTAGTTCTGCAAGGTGATCGTGGCATAAGTCACATTTTCTTGCCGGACTCGAACACCCTCTTTGGCCTCAACTGCCTGGTGCAATCCATCAGACCAGCGCCTGCCAGCCATCATGCGGCCGGTGAATTCATCCACGATGATGACGCGGCCAGCTTGAACAACGTAGTCCTTATTCCGTTTGAAGAGATGCTCTGCACGCAGCGCCTGTTCAAGATGCCCGAGCAAACGCGCCTGCTCTGGAGTAATGTCCTCAGGACGATCTGGATCGCGAATTGGCATATTGAGCAGTTGTTCGACGTGGTCCTCGCCAATCTCAGAGAGCGCTACTGTCCGGTCCTTTTCGCTGACCTCATAATCTTCCGCATTGAGCTGTGTTACCACCTGAGCCATCTGGACGTAGAGCCCGGGATCGTCATGTGAAGGGCCGGAGATGATCAATGGTGTTCTGGCTTCATCGATGAGGATATTGTCCACCTCGTCGAGGATGGCGTAATGATGATCGCGCTGCGATCGCGCTTCCAGCGTGCGGGCCATGTTATCCCGCAGGTAATCGAAACCGAACTCGTTGTTGGTGCCGTAGGTCACATCAGCTGCATATGCTAATTTCCGATCAACCAGGCGTAGTTGATGCACATCCTCCTGGACGGATTCCAGTTCAGGATCATAGAGAAATGCCTTCTTGCCATGTTCGGTTCGAGAAGCTTCTTGTAGTATCCCAACGCTCAATCCTAGAAAGTGGAAAATTGGACCCATCCAGCGGGCATCGCGTCTCGCTAGGTAGTCATTAACAGTGACTAGATGAACGCCCTTTTCACTAAGGGCGTTGAGGTACATCGGCATCGTGGCAACCAGGGTTTTCCCTTCCCCCGTTTTCATCTCAGCGATCTGGCCTCGATGGAGGACGATCCCGCCAACAAGCTGTACGTCGAAATGCCGCAACCCGACCGTGCGGACTGCAACTTCACGCACGACCGCAAAGGCTTCAACGAGCAAGTCGTCGACCGTTTCGCCTTGCCGCAGGCGCATCTTGAATTCATCGGTTTTTGCTTTTAACGCCTCGTCTGAAAGCGCCTGCATTCCCGGTTCTTGAGCATTGATCTCTTCTACAATCTCGCGGTCTTGATCCAACATCTTTTTGATGGGATCGCCACCGAGTGCTTTCGCTATGTTCTTAAACATGCTTCTTATCCTCTCCGGGCGAAATTATAGCATAGCGGTTACCAGCACTAAGTCTTAGTGGTGCTGATGGGATGTTGCACGGGGCTATAGTGCAGCGGAGTGGGATTTCGGAACGAAGTTCCCAACCGAAGGGTGTGGAAAGTAACGTCGAAGGGATACTCAGGATGCCATCCACCCATATTCACCAGGTTGACTTATAAACAGAACATCCCACGTTGACTTCGGCAAAGACCTGGAAGCACGTCCCTTGACGCCAGAAGGCTTGAGAATACAATATGCTCTAGGGGCGGTGGCGGAATTGGCAGACGCCGGGGACTTAAAATCCTCTGAGGGAAACCTCGTGTGGGTTCGACTCCCACTCGCCCCACCAAATCGAGTCTTGAAGCGCAGTGCTCGTAATCGGATTCTGTGAACAAATCTTGGGTAAGTTTTGAGTAACCCATGAGCGGAGGTTGATCATGGCAAAGGGAATCCGAACTATTGTATTCATCACTGTGCCGCTCTTTCTTGTCGGCTGCACACTACCCGGCGTGTCTGCTCCCACACCCTTCACTTTTCCCACACCTAACCTTACACACACCTCCATCTTCGCCGAACTCCCTACTTCAACCCCTATTCCCCCAACCCTACAACCGTTAATTCCAACGGGAACCGCCACACTGAGTGGACCAACCCCCACAACCGATCCCGCGATGACGAGCACACCCAACCTCACCCCGATCTCAACTAATGTTCGCCCGAACGGCTCTCCCGTTACTGCGGTTTACCTGAGCGCAGCTCCGGTGATCGACGGAGTGCTCAACGAGTGGACATCGACTGCCTATCGTGCAGAAAAAACCGTTCCAGGTGCCGGCTCGAATTGGACCGGTCCAAGCGATCTTTCCGCCACGTACTACATCGGCTGGGATGCGAATGCCCTCTATATCGGCGTCAGCAGAACCGACGACACGATCGTGCAGATTTCAACCGGCAATAACATATATCAAGGTGACGATGTCGAAATTCACCTCGATGTAGATCTACCCGGTGACTACTCCTCTGTAACCATGAGCGCTGATGACTACCAGCTAGGTCTCACGGCAGGTAACTTCGGAACACTCGACGAAGAGGCTTTCCTCTGGTTCCCTCGAAGCCTGCAACGGAGCTTATCCATCATCGAGATGAAAGCCAGGCGCACGACTTCTGGCTACGACCTTGAAGCGAAGATACCTTGGTCCGTGTTTGGGGTCACACCCGTAGAAGGTGACCACTACGGATTTGCGCTCTCGCTTTCGGACAACGACTTGCCGGGAGTAGCAGCATGGCAGTCCATGGTCTCTAGCGTGTCGACGCGCAGAGTTGTCAATCCAACTTCCTGGGGAACCCTCATCCTCGCCAGCCCAACGGCGAAGTAATCCTTACGCAGAATAAAACCTCGGTGCTGTTCTATAAGAGCAGCCACCTGCTGGTGATGGTTGTTGTCAGAGGCGAGCCGATAGTTCGATCTCACAAGTCTTGAAAACAGATGGGGAACGGGCCGACCCAAGTGTCGGCCCCTACGCGTTCAGGGAATTGTAAAGGCGCACCCATGTGTGCGCCCGAATTTCAATTCACCCTGAGCCAGCCTATGCGGAGGGGCACGTTACCGCCGTACCCTTTCCTGGTCAATGAACCATCGCTTTCAATAAAGAACGAGCACCCAACGAGGATTTTTCTCCTCCCAGAAGCACTGAGCCCTGAGGAATAGCTCCAGCCGGCGTGGGGCAACATATTTAAACTTCGTCACCCGCACAATTTAGAGGCGCGCTTAGAAAAGCACGGAAGCCAGCTCGTCCCGATATTGTTGAGTCAACGTGTCTTGATCGCCGATGATCGCGAATAGCGACAGGAGCACTTGTTTGGGTAAGCCGTCGCGAAAATTCTTATTCTCACGCAAGATATCGAGCATTCCATCCATTGCGGCTGGAAGATTGCCAAGACCGATCAAGCGTGCAGCCTGGTATAACTCAGCCGCCAGTTTGTCGTCCATATCTCTCGGCCCGTTCTCTTCAACCTCTGCAAGCAGGGTAGCCAGCGGTTTATGCCGCTCTGCTGTCGCCCATTCGTTACCAGGCGGAAAAACATCAATAATGCGCAGAGCATCTTCGCCTCTTCCCTGCATGAGCAAGCTCTCCAGCAGGCCCAGTGCTGCTGGTGCATTGGCCTCATCCAATTCGTAAATCTCTCGGAAACTGGTTTCAGCCTCATCCCAGTGATGGGTTACGAGTAAGCTGCGTGCGTTTTCAACCGCAATTTCCGCTTCGCTTGGTGCCAGGTTTTCAATGAACCTCCGCACAACTGGTTCAGGCTGCGCACCTACAAACTCGGATTCGACCTGACCTTGTTTAAAGGCCTTGACCGCCGGGATACCCCGAACGCCATAGCGCACAGAGAGACTTGGGTTTTCATCGACATTAACCTTCGCCAGAAGGAAACGCCCTCCTGCTTCAATCGTCAGCCGCTCGAGTAGCGGTCCAAGAATCCGGCAAGGGCTACACCATGGCGCCCAAAAATCAACAACGACGGGAACTTCATGGGATCGAAGGATCACTTCGCTCTCAAAAGTCGCTTCATTAACTTCCAGAATGTACTCGCTATAACTCAAAACGCGCTCCCCAAAAGATATGGAATATAAATTCTACTACATACTCGTTAGTGTTTTATTAGCGCCTCAATCTCTTTCTCGTTTCGCTTAATCCATATTACTCTGCTTGCTGGCTAATATTCTTCGTCTGGGTCGATCCCTGCTCCAGGCTGCTCCACGCGTAGGACCTCACCATGTACGTTTATCACAACTCGGAATCCCATCATCCCCAGGTATGTACGCATATCCTCTGGTAAACCACTCTGGAGTAGCGCATCAAATTGGGCATCCATGTTTTGAAGTGAGGTTTCGATCGCAGCCTTCGTGAAGATGTCCTCCTGACCAATCATCTTCATCGTTCCCTCACTGATTAAATCCTCGTGCCCCTTTATCATCTCCTGCAGATGATCGAAAACCTGCCGATCGACATGCTCACTTTCGATATGGCGTAGGAAACCATCGTCATCAACGACATAAAATGACTCTCCGCCGACAAGAACGACTTCAACAGCTTGGTCATATTCATCAACAACCAGACCTGCAAATAATGAATGTTGTGCCATCATCAATAACTATCCCTGACAGCTAAGTGGACAGCGATAATCGGAAACAACGTTAACCCTTAGCTCTATGTTTCTTCTGATCTCTTAGAGAGATGAATGTAAAAGAATCTTACCAAACGAATTTGATAATTGGGGAGTAATTTCCAGGCGCCCATGGATCAGCTGACCAATGGATTCCTCTATCATATAGGGTAGAAGCCGGAGATACAGATTGGACTGAGCGATGTAAGGCATGGGACCGCTTAGGGGTGAATGTTTACTAGCGTTCCAATCGAGGCGAAGTTAAAAAGCCATTCCGCATCTGGAGTCCACAAGTTTATGCAGCCATGGCTCATCGGGACACCGAAGTTGCTATGCCAATAGGTCCCATGAAGCGCATAGCCCTTGTAGTAATACATCGTATATGGAACGCCGGGCAGGTAATACCCGGGTCCCGCCATAGCGGTAGAGTAGAGCTTTGTGTACACACGGAACTGACCGGTTACGGTCGGATGAGCTGCAGTCCCAGTTGAAACGAGGAAGCTCCTTACAAGATTATCGCCATCGAAAGCAGTCACCCGCTGTTCGCTTACATCCACGTCGATCCACCGACCCTCATTCGCCAATTGATCTTGCGGGATATTGAACGTTGAGAGGTAGGAAAGGACGTGAGTAGGCGTCACCGTTGGCGTAGGCGTTGCAGTCGGCGTTGCTGTTGCGGTCGGTGTTGTCGTGGGCGTATTTGTGGGCGTTGGGGTCATCGTCGCTTTCGCCAACGGCTGCTGGTAGGTTTGCGGTTGCAGAGCGGAGGCGGGTGCGCCTCCCAACCAGATTCCCACTCCCGCGGCTAGCACCACCGAAGAGATGAAGACCCGTTTGGGTAAGATCCGCCGTTGCGCAAGAATCTCAAGTGGCGTAATTTTCGGAAGGAGATCTTCAGGGATCCGCGCTTCCCGCAACGCAGCTTTTCGTTCTCCTGAAGGTAGACGCCGAACCAGCCAGCGGATCGCTTTTTTCGCTGGTTTACTCTTTGGGTTGATTTCCAATGCGCGCGCCGCATACGCCAACCCTGCGCGTGGCTCCGAAACGGCGGCTAATGTAAGCCAGCATTTTTCAGAATGCGGATCGCGCTTGACCGCTAAGCGCGCATATCTCCTCGCCTCGGAGATGTCACCCCGGCGGAGCGATGCATGCGCTTGCGTAGATGGATCCAAAAGTGGATCGTGTCGGCCTATATCTGCCGAACTCATGGCGTATCCTCCCACGGGAGGCTGGCTGGTTCGTTATTTACATAGCAGAGAATGCCATCGGCTACCCCGCGTGCTGCTTTCTCAGGTGAAGAAGTGAGGAAGTCCCGATCTAGGTAGAGGAATCCCACCTCAATGATCACTGCAGGTGTCTGGCTGTGGATCTCGCGGAAGGTGTGATATTCGGTCATATCGCGTGTGATGCTGCCTGCGTGGAAATTTAATTCGGTTGCCCGATGGTACCGATCGACAATACAATCGACCAGCCGTTGTGATTTATCTGGAACAACGGTGTCCAGCGCACTGACCACTTTATATCCTGTCGCATATTCGTTAATTGGGACGCAGGAATCAGCATGGATGGAGACTAGCGCCACTGCCCGATATTCAAAGAGCCGCGAGTCGAACTCCTCCAGGATATCCACTTGCAGCCCTGCCGCCTCAAGCGCTTGCGCGGCAAGATTCGCCACGGTGGAGTTAACTTCCAACTCCGTCAGACCATCAGCACATACCGACCCTGGATCACCGCTGCCGGTATTTGGGTTAATTCCTGAATGCCCAATAACCAATCCGATTCGTAGTTCGGTCTGCTCCGGAGCAGAGGGCACGAAAACTGAGGGGGCACTCTCCTGTGAACCGCCTTCCAGGGCAGCCACGAATTGATTCGCCAGCTCCCCGGGGTTCAAACTGGCTGGTGTCCATGCTGTGAATAGCGTCGCCAGGATTCCAGCGATGATAAATGTCACCGAAAGATGGCGTAGAATTTGATGTGTTATCGGCTGCTCGTTAGCATCCGTACTGCGGAAGCTGATAGGGCTGCGCATGCCTCGGTTCTCTCAAATGGGCGGTTTGTCATTATATCAGCGGAAGTTAATTCAATACTAGGTGACTCAAGTACCCAGACGCAATGTCGATGCACTGGACTGTAAAGGCAGCTTAGTTTACTTGACATAATACAACATAGGCACCATAACGGACTGGATGTGTGAACAAGACTTCCCTCTTCCACATGAGCAGCGTGTGAATTGACCTCCACCCAATCATGCGCGATCCAACATACAAACTAATCGGTGCGTTCAAGAGTAGAATGTGAGAGACTATCGAATCAAATCCTAGATCAATCATAAGGGAAAACGATGAAGGATACATCCAGCGAACGAATCGGACTTAATCATTCAGAGTTTCAACGCTATTCACGCCAGCTTCTAATGCCCGAGGTTGGATTACAGGGCCAGGAACGGCTAAAAGCCTCTTCGATCCTCATCGTGGGTGCTGGAGGTTTGGGTTCTCCAGTCGCCATATATCTCGCTGCAGCAGGAGTAGGTCGGATCGGACTCGTCGATCACGACGTTGTCGAACTCAACAACCTGCCACGCCAAATTATCCACGGCACTTCGCGGCTCGGTGATCGGAAGGTTCTCTCCGCTCGAGACCGCTTGCTCGACATCAACCCGGAAGTCGACGTCGTCGTGTTTGACGAGTCATTCACTTCAGAGAATGCTGAGAGAATTTCCGAATCCTTTGATTTGCTTATCGACGCTTCAGACAATTTCCCCACTCGCTACCTGATTAACGATCTCTGCGTCCTGACTGGTAAACCCAATGTTTCCGGCTCGGTTCTGCGCTTTGACGGACAAGTCAGCGTATTTTGGGGGAAGAAAGGTCCATGCTACCGCTGCTTCCTTCCTGTTCCCCCGCCGGCGGGTCAAGTGCCATCTTGCGCCGATGGTGGTGTGCTCGGTCTGTTGCCGGGGACGATCGGCACCATTCAAGCAACGGAGGCCATCAAGCTGCTGCTCGGAATCGGGACGCCGCTCATCGGTACCCTGCTCATCTATGATGCCCAAGACATGCGCTTTGAGATGGTCAAATTGAAGAAGAACCCTGAATGCAAGGTATGTTCGCAAAGCCCCTCAATTACACAACTCATCGACTATAAGGCTTTCTGTGGTGAGCCCGGGCAAAATGATGATGGCAGTGACTGTGCACCCGATTGGGAGATTAAACCTTCTGAACTTGCTAATAAGCTGACAGCCGGTGAAACCATCCATCTGATCGACGTTCGCGAACCGCACGAACTGCAGATCTCCAGCCTCCCCGACGCTGACCTAATTCCTCTTGGCGCGATGGCAACCCGAATGGCAGAGTTGGATAAGGCTGAGGAGGTGGTTCTTTTCTGTAGAACAGGGACCCGCTCCGCGAGAGCGCTGCACATTCTATCCGGCGCAGGTTTCCAGAGGATTTTGAATTTAAAGGGTGGAATCAACGCCTGGGCGCGGCAGGTAGATCCGACTCTTCCCGTTTATTGAGCACTACTTCCTGGGATTTTAGGTCGCCTTCTCCTATGAACACTGTGGAAAGGTGCTACAACCGAATTAACCTTAAGCTGCAGAAGCGGATTCTCCCCGGATCCATTCCAACGCAGGAGATATTGGCGTTTCTCCTCCCAATCAATACCATTGTATAACTGTCAGCGCATTAGCCCTGTCCCTTAGATCTATGATGCGTAATGGTTCAACTCATGGTTTAATTTCCTCATCACGATTTGGAAAAAGCTGGATGACAAATATAAGGGCTAAGAAGCAATCCCACCCCAAAACCGTAATCATGACGCCAGGTCTTTGGCTGCTCGCTCCCATGCTTATCGCGGCCCTCACCCTCGGGTCCTGTGCTGCCTTTCCAGGAATGATTCAGAATCCCAATCCACGACAGACCCTAAGCCCTACAACCCCTACCAAAATCACTTCCAGCCCCACACCTGCTCCTGAAATCGTTCTCATATCTCTTAATCTAATCCCCGGTCAGAGCTCGGATTCTTGGCAGGTTATTGGAAGATTGAAAAATGAAGCCGAGTTCCCACTTGGCGGAATTTCTGTCACCGTTACATTGCTCGGTGCAAGTGGGGGTGAACTAGATAAAGCGACAACACAGGCGATCCCATCCAGTCTACTGCCAGATGAGGAGGCACTATTTGCATTAGATTTTAAGGGGACCTTAGCCGTGGCGGACACAACCGCAGAGATCTACGCTGAGCGAATCCCACGCATTCAACGTGTCCACGGAGAAATCCAGGACACAATCTGGAAAAATTCTCCTAATGGCGAAACTGTAATCCTCGGACGGATCACAAACCCCAGTTTTTCCCAGGCGAAGTTGTTTGACCTATCTGTTCTCATGCTTGATGAAAACCAGGAACCGATTGGTTATGCCAATCTTATGGCTTCTGCTACACGCATATCCCCGCGCGAATCGTCGCCTTTTATCGCTTTAGCCGATGGTTACTTTGAGCCTGATGACCTCGTCTTCTTCGCGGAAATGGTCATCGACACATCACCACCTGAACCGGACCTTCAATTTCTAGAGCTGCCATCCCTGCAATTCACAGAACAGGGTATGCCATTCTTTTTAGGCTCCCTCCATAATCCCTCCTCCGATTGGGTATGGGCTTCTGGCTTGCTCATTTTAGAGAGCGAGGATGAATTGGTTGGGATAGCACCCATCAACCCTCCGCTCCCCTTACAACCCGGCGGGATCCATCCGTTCAGCATCCAGCATTTTTGGGGGATATCTCCGGAAATCATCGCATCCGAGGATGCGATGCGCACGCTGAATGTCCACTCATCGGTGGAAGGGTTTGCCACATTACCCCCTGACGAAACAATCTCGCAGCTAGAGTTGAGCATCTCGCAATATGAGGTCATCGGTTCATTAGTGTTCTTGCGCGGTGTTATATTCAACCCTGACGACTCGCTTATACGAGAACCTTCCATCTATGCGACAATGCGAAATAAAGAGGGGCTTATACTTTCAGCTGGATGGGAAACCCCCGTCGAACTGTTAGAAGCCGGAGAGGCGAGCGAGTTTGGACTATCACTTCTATTACCACGTGGTGTTGATCCGGCGATGGTCGAGTTTGATATGATCGCCTTTGGGTTGGTTACGGATGAGAATGGCAACCATTAGGATCTATCATGTGTTACCGCTAGGAGGTACGAGCATGAACCCTGGACGTTGCCGATGCTGCTCTCTTGCGGTCACCATTCTAAGGCTCCCTTGACCTACCAATGGCCCTGCCCTTATAAGGTGCTCGATTTATTCCGGCGTGGATTTGGCGGGTTACCTTTCGCAGGTTACAATTGGGCCGGTACACCCACGGGGATCGAGCGTAGAAGGCGATGAAGAACCAGGCAAGAATACTCATTGTGGATGATGAACCCGATACCGTCGGGCTTATCGAATTAACGCTGCTTCCTGCAGGGTATGAACTCTCACTCGCTTACAGTGGAGAAGAGGCGCTCATAAAGCTTCAGAATGAGACATTTGACCTTCTTCTCCTCGATGTAATGATGCCCGAAATCACAGGCTTCGATGTTATCCGTTTACTCTCTGAAGAGAATAGACCTATTCCCCCGATCATATTTCTGTCGGCCAAAGGGCAGCAAAAAGACATTGACGAGGGAAACGCGCTCGGCGCCGCAGGATATCTTGTGAAGCCTGCCACGCGCGGACAACTCCTCGACGCAATCGGCGCCGCCCTATACGAAACAAAGAGATAAAGTGCAATCTGTTGACTATAACCTCGATCTTTTCGAAGCGATGCTGGATGAAATCGAAGAATTTCTCCTCTCAACGGATATTTTTTGGCCTCTAGCCGAACGCTCCAAACCTGATTCGCCCCCCTATCCACGCCTCAGCACCGGAGGATTATTATTAACTCAGGACGAATCCCTGGTTCAAATAGCTGAGATGAACCCCGACCAGAAAGTACGGCACACCAAACTGGTGCACCTATGGGATCGGGTTATATATACATGGCGCAGTGCAATCGGGCGTAAATCGGAACAAGAAATGGGGATGCGATTAAATCTATGGCGAGCATATCTCTCCGACCTGGAAGAAGGAAGTGCTTCACATTTTGATTACCACCACGAGGTACGAAACCGAGTCCAGTTTACACGTCTTCAACATCTCGCTACCGAGAGCAGCAAGACTCTCAAGATGGTGAAAACGATTCGCTCCCTGGATGCTCGGCTGCTCGACCTGACCATTTCCGGTGAGTTCATCTGGGATGAGCGCTTGCGTGAGATCTACCCGGAAGAGAATTTCGGCTTCCTTTACCGTCAGCCGCGAACGAACAGCAAATAAATCGCGCGAAGATAATTAAATTCAAAGGCGCCGGATTTACCGGCGCCTTATACTCTTTATGGAAATGATTAATTGAACGCAATCGTGACCAGCAGGTCCCACATAGGGATCACTACTTCGCGTAATCGACTGCGCGTGTCTCGCGGATAACCGTGACTTTAATCTGCCCGGGGTACTGCATGCCCTCTTCTATCTTCTTGGCGACAGTACGCGCTAGACGCGTCGACTCAAGATCATCGATATCCTCAGGGCGGACAATCACACGGATCTCTCGCCCTGCTTGAAGTGCGTAACTCTGTGAAACGCCGTCGAATGAATTAGCAATCTCCTCCAACGACTTGATACGCTTTACATACTGTTCAAGACTCTCACGGCGGGCTCCTGGTCGAGCTCCGCTGATCGCATCCGCAGCCTCGACAATCACCGCCTCCACCGTTTCTTGATCAATATCATGGTGGTGGGCTTCGATAGCATTAACCACGAGAGGGTTGACGCCATAGCGGCGGCAGAAATCCGCTCCTATTGATGCGTGAGTCCCCTCCACTTCGTGGTCCATTGCCTTACCGATGTCATGAAGCAAACCTCCAGCCTTGGCGATTTCTACATCGGCGCCCAACTCCGCGGCGATCACCGCTGCGAGCTGCGCCGACTCTATCGCGTGAGCAAGCTGATTCTGGCCGTACGAAGTGCGGAATTTCAATCGACCGAGCTTCTTTATGATCTCCGGATGAAGTCCGGGAACACCGGCTTCGAATGAGGCTCTTTCGCCCTCCTCCACGATGAGATGGTCGACTTCTTTTCTTTGTTCGCTCACAATCTTCTCAATCTGGGCAGGATGGATGCGGCCATCCAGTACAAGTGCCTGCATGGAGCGCCGGGCGACTTCACGCCGGACAGAGTCAAAACATGAGATCGTGACTGCCTCAGGCGTATCATCAACGACCACATCCACCCCGGCAGTCTGTTCGAAGGCTCGGATGTTCCGTCCATTCCGACCGATGATGCGCCCTTTCATGTCATCCGAAGGCAAAGGTACCGCGGATACAGTAACCTCGGAAACATGGTCCGAAGCCACCCTCTGTATTGCGTCGGCGATCAATTGCCGGGCACGTTTATCCCCTTCTGCCTGTGCTTCTTCTTCGATCTGACGAATAATCCGGACCATATCCGCCCGGGATTCCCGTTCTACTTCTTGAAGAAGCTGGGCTTTGGCTTCTTCTCGGGACATGCTAGAGACGCGTTCGAGCTCAACAAGAATTTCTGCAAGGCGTGTATCCAGCTCGTTCGAACGACGGTCTACATTGCTCTGACGCTTATTTAACGTTTGTTCGCGCTTCTCCAACTGATCGAGTCGACGATCATTTTCCGCCCTTCGCTGCTGAAGACGCTCATCTTCCTTTGAGAGCTCTGCTCTCTTGCGACTGATCTCCGCTTGAGCCTCATCGCGTATACGCAGCACTTGATCACGCGCCTTTAACTCAATCTCCTTTGTCTGAGCTTGAGCTTCGTCAATCATTCGCTCAGCTTCCACCATACGGCCACGCACAGCACGTTCAAGCTGCAATTGACGCAGAAAGTAACCGATGACTGCGCCTGCAACCAGCGATATTACGACACCGATTATCAGTGGACCATTCACGTTTCTACCTCACTTTCCTCATCAGAACCGTTTCCTTCGTGCATTAATATCGATAATGTGGAGGATATGAGCTCATAGGAAAAGCCGCGACGGGCGAGGAACTGTTTCAGTCGACGGTTGGAGGTTTCTTCCGATAGATCACCGTAACGTTTACATGCTTTCCTGGCTACGGTGAGAGCTGCTTCGGCCTCGTCGAACCCTTCAAGGGCAGTTTCTATCGCCTCTTTTGATACTCCCTTACCGCGCAGTTCACTCATCAGCATCCGCCCGCTTCTTGGACGAAATATCTGCCGGTTCTCAACCCAAGCTCGAGCGAACTCAACGTCATCGACAAGGGACGCTTCTCGCAGCCTCTTTAGAACCCGGTCCTGCACATTGATCTCGATCCGGTTCCGAGAGAGCTTGTTAGCGACTTCCTTCTCAGAATGAGGGCGCCTTGAAAGATAGCGTAGAGCGCGATCATAAGCGCGCTGCTCCTCATCCTCGTCTTTCAACCGCTCAATATCTGCTTCTGATAATTCCTGTCCAACCTTCAAACTAGCGGCGATGATTCTTTGAACTCCAAATCGATATTGATCATCAATGAATACGTTTACCCTATTGTTCTTTCTTCGCTGCAATTTCAAGGCGGTAATCACTCCCGCCATGTACCTCACCTCCCGAAAACACAAAAACCGCGAACCTTATCGGCTGCGGCACAAAGTAATGCTCAAGGGTTGTTCCAATCCCGAAATGACGATCTGACCCCGAATCACTCCATGCGTGCAAATTGCATCATGGAGTCGGCAGGCTAGCTTTTGCTACACCCTCTCACTGGGCAATATCCTACCTGTTCTCACCATCCCTACGTTGTTCTTCTCTATCGGTGTCAAATCTCGTTTCAGAGATCTTTGGCAATGCTTTAGCCGCGCTTTTCATAAATTGGATAACACAGCACGATAATGATAACACGAGCGTCAATCGCTCGTCTCGCTTTCTCCTTCGTTACCGTCTTGTTCAAGATCGGCATCTTTCCTAATCCCCGCTTCGATCTCGGAAGCCATATCCCGATTCTCACGCAGGTAATCCTTGGCGTTCTCGCGCCCCTGACCCAGCCGCGTCTCTCCATACGAGTAGAACGAGCCGCGCTTCGTGATCAGATCTATCTTCACCCCAAGATCCAGGATATCTCCAACCTTGGCGATTCCCTCATTGTACATAATATCAAACTCCGCCACCCGAAACGGCGGCGCTACCTTGTTCTTCACCACCCTCACCCTCACCCGGTTCCCC
>DAOUEQ010000120.1:0-12115 GCA_034430395.1 Anaerolineales bacterium
GAGCCTTGTCTCTATGATGGATACCTATGGACCTCAAGCCATTCGTGTCGTTTCTTTTCAGCATGAGCGCCTTTACTGGGAAGAACGCTATCGAACTCGGTTTGAGCATAGCGGTCAGGTACCCTAAGCCTTCCTTCTATCTCGGATCAGCATAAATATAGGGGAGTGCAATATAAAATGTGTTCAAGTGATGCGCGATTGGTGTCTAAACCGGGGGTAAGGGTGAGAAATACCGTGTCAGCTGCCGATAAATGTTTGTTTAAATGCTCGCATATGGCACCGAAATTGAAGAATGGATAATTAGCAAATTAATCAAACCCGAAAGGGTGTCTAAATCTTGTCTACTACGAAGCGATACCCAACTCCGGGAAGAGTCTCAATGAAACGAACTTCCATATCATCGGATTCGATCTTTCGCCGGAGGCGACTGATCAGTCCTCGGACAAGATCTCGATTCCCCTCGCCCTCGTAACCCCAAACACGTTCAACGATGACATCGGCGGGAACTACCTGGCTTCGGTTTTTCATGAGGGTATAGAGCAATCGGAACTCCAGATGGGTCAGACGTTTAGACTCCTGGCCGTGGACTGTCACCGTCCGAGATGAAGGATCCAATGTGATGCCCTCCAGCGATAAAGTTGGGAGAACGAAACTGGGGATCGCTGCCGAGCGGCGAATCAGGGCTTGAACATGCGAGGTAAGCAACAGCGGTGAAACAGGACGTTCGAGGACCATGTCTGCGCCCTGCTGTAGGAGAGAACAGACTATCTTCTCGATCTGCGGGTTTACGATCATCACCAAGGGGACTTGCGTAACCGCACGCACGGTATAAAGCGGCTTCAAGGGGTTGCTTTCTGCCTCGCTTAAAGATAGCAGCAACAGGTCTGCAGCATGGTCAGACCAATTCTTCAATACTCGTTGCAGATCTGAACTCGAGGCCACAGCGAGCCCAGCTTTACGCAGGAGGAACATGAGGATATCCTTCTCGTCTTGATCATCACTGATCACGATAGCTTCCACACTGACCTCCCTTACAAGGGTTCAATGATCACCAGATGATGGGATTATGAAGCATACTGTATCGCTCTGCCGCGAAGGACATTTTCGAAGGCTGTCCGTTTCCGGAACACCGTTTATTTTAGATCGCTTCTTCTCCGTACCCTAGATAAGCAATCGAGGCTCTTTTTGGCAGAGAAGTCTATGGCCTTTCACAACGATTATATCCTGTAGTATGGAAAAACCTCATCCGGATGGATCATGCGGCAAGCTGATAGTAGTCACTGACAATTCCCCCGAGTACATCTCGCCGTGCAACGGATCCTGTCCTAATAGGTCTCATAATGGGTATTTGAGTCCGCTAGTTGATTCCCTCATGGGGTCTGGAAGCATTGTAAAATGCCTGTGATGTCCGAAAATGTGCATCCGCTTTAGAAAATGTGCCAGAAAATACTCTGAGCGATTCGATCACGGTAATAAATTCCTGATAGGAAAGATTGACCCTTGTTTCATTCTACAGCCCCCCCCAGAACATCGTTATCAGATTCGCCAGTCCAGAGCCCTTCGATTCTCTCAGAATGGAACTCCGCGCGGGAAACTCAGGGTTCTGGAGGTTCTTTGTGGGATTCCTTTCATCGGGGTCTTGGAGAGTAAGACTGACTTCGTATGGGCGACCAGTGAATGTGAATAATTTCCTCTCAGATGTCAGGTGGCATCCTTTCCCTTTTGAGGCAAGGTAAATGAATTCAAAGATTAGGGAAAGCCTGACGGTCTACGTTTCGTTCGGGAGGCCGAAATTCAGAGCTCAAGAGCTAGGCTCATAACCCCCAGGTTACGAGTTCGAACCCTGTACAAGGGGGCTTGGAAGGAAAAAGGCACCCTTTCAGGTGCCTTAAGGTAGCGGGGCTCAGATTCGAACTGAGGACCTTCAGGTTATGAGTTCGCTTCCCAAAATAGGGGCCTTGGACCTTCAGGCTGGTGTTCCAAGGGTGACCTTACGATTTTCGACTACTCGGAACCCGGCCAGCATTAGTTTCAATTATCCTACACGCGGAGAGTCAATCTAGCAAGTGCAACCTTCCAAATTGCTGATCACCTGACGGATTCGGTTACGGACTTTCTTGTAGTCAACCTTCATCCAGGCTTCCAACAAGGGTATGTGCTTGTCATCACCGGTGGCTTCTACTTTTCGCAATAATAATAGGATCATCCCACGATCCCTATCTTTCAAATATGACATATCATATTCGGCACTAACGCTGTCCAACTTCTCATCAAAACCTTGCAGCAATTCACTCGCATAAGTCTCTTTCTCTATCTCCCAACCCTTTTCGGTGTAGACCAGCATGGGCAATCGATAATCGTATTCAATGTCCAGGTATCCATTCAGAATGACCCAATCTATCCTGGCCATCACTTCTTCGAGAGGTAGCTCCTTATAAAACCCATAGACCGGGCTTGTGTCCAAACCGAGCTCGAGAACCCTTCTTTGTCGAGAACCCTTTAGAATCTTTGATAGAAGGGATCGACCACCGGTCATGATAAGGTCATCTGCCCCTCTAAGAATTACCCTAAGTTCTTCGAGGGGGAGGTCCTTCACATCTTTTGGATCAAGTTGATAGGGTACCCTTCGAACCTTTCTTCCCATTTTGGTATCACGATGAACCTATTGTTATTTCCCTCATTAGCTGAGATAGGAGCAGTCTAACGGTTTTGTGCTTCAGCCGCCCCGCTCGTTACTAGGCTTGCTTATCAAGATACTCAATCCAGGACCACCGCTTCTAAATCGCTCATCCCGAAGGGTCGGCTGCAGCGAACGGTTTATATCACACATGTACTGGTTGAATCTTCTTCAGTTCGTTCGCCTCGGAGGCCCTTGCCTGAAACAGATCCCACCGCAGCTGTAGATTCATCCAAAACCCTTCGCTATTACCAAAGAACTTAGCCAGACGTAGCGCAGTGCTTGGGGTAATTCCTCGCTTGCCATTGACGATCTCGTTCACTCGTTGATATGGTACGCGTATACCTTCAGCAAGCTCACGCTGAGTCAGATACATGGGATTAAGGAACTCTTCCAAAAGCATCTCCCCAGGATGCGTTGGCGGTCGATGTGTTGGTATTCGGACCATTTCTATTTCTCCTACCTTCCTACCCTTGATGGTAGTCTACAATCTCGACATCTTCTGGACCGGTATCTGTCCAGTTGAAGCAAATTCGATATTGATCGTTGATCCTGATGCTGTGCTGCCCTTCCCGATCACCGGATAACTCTTCCAGGCGATTACCTGGAGGGATTCTAAGATCAATGAGCTTAGTTGATGAATCCAACTGATCAAGTTTACGATAAGTCACTTTCCAGATGGATTGAGGACAACAGCGCCGGGCTGAGGCCGTGTTCTTTCCGTCGAAAATGTCTTCGGTTCCTTGATCGGCAAACGATCTTATCACGGTATCATAATAGCACGGTTATCATGCTATATCAAGTTAACAAAAAAAGCCGATTGTGCTGGCCGAAAATGTACATCCGTTCCAAAAATGCCCAACAAAAGTATCTAAGTATTACAATCACGGTCTCAATTTCCTTAGAATGAAAGGCAGGCCGTGATTTCCTCTCTCCGACACTTCTTCGAACTCATCCTACACATTATCGCACAGCTGTGCTGGCCGAAAATGTACATCCGTTCCAAAAATGCCCAATTAAAGTATCTAAGTATTACAATCACGGTCTCAATTTCCTAAGAATGAAAGGCAGACCGTGATTTCTTCTCTCCGACGCTTCTTCGAACTCATCCTGCACATTATCGCACAGCACTTTCAATACAGGGTCAAACCCAGAAACCCATCGGTGTTCACTGGTGCGATCCTCGATCTCACGCACAGCAGATCAGAACTCGTGCTGGAGAACGCCTTTCTACGGCAGCAGCTCATCGTTCTCAATCGTCAGGTTATACGTCCTGCCTGCAAGCCGCGCGAGCGCGTCCTGCTGGTGCTGTTGGCCAGTGGGTTGCGATCCTGGAAGCAGGCTTTGACCATCGTTCAGCCCGATACACTCCTGCGTTGGCATCGTGATCTGTACCGCTGGTTGTGGAAACGCAAATCTCGAAAGAAGAACCAATTGGGTCGTCCACCGCTCTCTGAAAAGACTGTTAGACTTATCCAGCGCATGGCTCGGGAGAACCACACCTGGGGCGCCAACCGCATTCATGGTGAACTGCTGAAGCTGGGATTGCGCGCTGCGAAAAGCACAATACAGAGCTACATTAAATACTCCCGTGACCCTGGCTCGTCTCAGCAGCGTTGGAGAACCTTCATCCACAATCACGCCAGTGAGATCTGGGCTTGCGATATCCTACAGACTTACGATGTATTCTTCCATACGCTTTTCATTTTCATAATCATTGAATTGAGAAATCGCCGCGTCGTGCACTTCGGGGTGACACGTCATCCTACCGATAAATGGCTGGCTCAGCAGTTACGCGAGGCAACTCCCTTCGGAGAAGGTCCACGCTTCTTGATCCGTGACAACGATCGTAAATATGGATCTTCTTTTAGGAGAGTTGCGATCGGGGCAGGCATTGAAGTTCTCCGCACTCCCTATCGCGCGCCGAAGGCCAATGCGACCTGCGAGCGCTTCTTGGGCAGTCTCCGGCGCGAATGTCTGGATCACTTCATCGTCTTCAGTGAACGGCATACCTATCGCATCGTGAAGCAGTACATCCATTATTTCAACTACGCTCGACCTCACCAGGGCATAGGCCAACAGATCCCTTGTCGGCCTATATGCTTGAACAAGTCTGATACTGACGGCCAAGTGGTTTCTAGGCCAGTATTGGGCGGCTTGCACCACGATTATCAGCGACGCGCGGCTTGAGATCCAATTTCGGGGAATCCAGTGCCTATACTAACCGAAGGGTTCTACACCTCCATGTATATTGGTTCTCATACGTGCGATGCGAAGGCGAATTCGGATCCCCAGCATGATCTCTCAAGCTGGTTTACTTGCAAGGAATCCTTCCGAGAGGGACAAATTACGCTTCATCAATCTTGGATAAACGCTGGTATTGTTCACTCGTGGTAGATTTAGATATGATGACAACTGGATGAGGTTTTTCGGCCATCACAACGCTGCGAAGAGCACAATCCAGCGCTATATCAAACAGATACGTGGTCCTGGTTCATCTCAGCAGACCTGGACAACCTTCCCTGGTCAGTCATCAGGGCAGGCATCCACAACCATGCCAGCGAGATCTAGGCCGGCGACATACTACAGACCCATGATCTGTTCTTTCGTGCCATCTTCGTCTTCGTCATCATTGAATTGAGGAAACGCTGCATCGTGCACTTCGGGGTGACACGCCATCCCACCGACAGATGGCTCGCTCAGCAGATACATGAGGCCACACCCTTCGGTGCAGGCCCACGCTTCTTGATCCGTGACAATGACCATAAATTAGGTTCATCTTTTTCTCGTGTTGCTATCGGGACGGGTATTGATGTACTCCGCACCCCCTATCGCGCGCCTAAGGCCAATGCTATCTGCGAGCGCTTCCTGGGCAGTCTCCGGCGCGAATCTCTGGATCACTTTATCATCTTGAGTGAACGTCACCTGTATCACATCGCGAAGGAATACACCCGCTACTTCAACTACGCTCGACCTCACCAGGGCATCGACCAGCAGATTCCTTGCCAGCCTGCGTGCTTAGGCATGTCTGCTACCGACGGTCAAGTTGTCTCATTGCCAGTACTGGGCGGTTTGCATCGCGATTATCAGCGACGCGCGGCTTGAGGGTCAACCTCGATGTACCCTATCCTATTTTGAATTGATTCAACCAGTTTCATAACCTGGTTCTCATGCACACGATGCGAATCCTGATTCATATCCTGGGTGCGATCCTGCTGCGCTTATCTACTTGACAGGCATCTTTCTGATCCCCGCAAATTGTGCCTCATCAACCTTGAACTCACGCGCAGATTAGTAATTCACAACATATTAACAAGGGATCATGAACGGATGGTTATTTTCGGCCACTACAGGGCTTTACGAGATATCTGATACACGCGACTTTCGAGTCGCCCATTCTAAAACAAAACTTGAAAATAGCCCCGACATTCCAACCCAATAACCCCAAAGCAGATTTTCCCCTCTTCCTATCATGAATTTCAGCGGAACAACAAGGAGTATAGGAGAGCCACAAATCAATAGAAATCTTGCATACCTATATAGAATGGTTTTATTCTTTGATATAAGCAACGTGATACTGCAAATCGTGTAGGCTGCAGTGCTAATTCCCCCAAATGCGATCAAAAGGAACGGTATCAGAACAACCCAATCAATGTATGGTATTAGATCTGACTCAATGGAGTATCCAATACCGAATGAATAGTTCCAAATGACTTGCCATCCACGTAGTGGCCGATCATTAAATGGGAGAATATCACCTGGATTAAGAAACCATGGTCCAGCAAACAGTAGGACGATTAAGACCACGTTTATCGCTCTCCAAATGGAAGGTAAATTCAGTTTCATTACATCTTCTCCAAGACCGTTATATTCCTTGAGCCATAATTACTGGTCGAGTTATTTTGGATTGCTAATCAATCGTACAAGACGATTATATGAGAAATCAACGAAACCTATGCAGCACCATTATCACAATCCTCGACGAGCAGAGAAGGCAACTTCTAACTAATGGTCTTAGTTAGATTATCTCCAATTAAGGCCTCCCAGATAATTCTGCGGAGTGCTTCGTTAATTACAAACAAAGCACTAATGGTTTTATGCACTTGTGATGTTCTAATAACTGATCCTACGGAACGCCCACAGGCAACTTATAAGGATACTTCGGGCCGCCTGTATGGTCTAGAATATTTTTGATCTCAATTGCTTTATGCCACAACAACATGCGAGTTCTCCCATCATTCAAAGCATACGAACTGGCCTGTCTCTCCATTCCATTACTATAGCGATCGTGCCACTCTTTGGAGCTTGGGTCGCCTGGAAAACCAGGTAGAAGAATGTGAGCACGTGCAACGTCCTCCTGCCAAGCATGGACAGCTTCATGGATCATTACCCCCGCCGCATCATCTGGTCGATATGAGAAATCGGTAAATGCCAAGTCGGTTATATAAACACCGTAATCCAAGAGTAAGGCATCAACTTGGTTTTGGAGGATTCGTATAGTGCAGGAATTCATTGTGATTTCATGGATTATCGAATCCGGCGGATACTGGATTAGAGGCCAATTTAACTCCCAAAACCATATTCCAAAGCCATATATGCGTCGTCCTTCAGGAAGTGCAGAACTCGTGTGAAGAGCAAATCGGAATTGATAGCCCTGAGGTAGCTTAATATTGTATTCTCGCCGCAGAAGTTCTAAGGCCTCCGCGGGGGAGTGAATATAGACAGCCTCCAAGAGATACGATGTAAGTTCCCCTCCATGTTGCACGATCCAGATTGCTTGACAAAGAGCTTCATCAATTCGGCCCTCACACCACCATGGATCATGCCCCGATGGATCCGTCAGAGTGACAGGATTAGCATACACATATAACCATGCGTTGCTGGAAATTGGCTGTAATAAATCACCTATCCAAAGATCTTTGCTGGTGAATCTTCCAACCCAGGAACACTTATCTTAACCAGGATTATTCACTTTCTTCAGGTTCTTCAAGTCAGCACCTCCTGAAAGTAGAATGTTGGATACCAGTCCAAACCAATCTACTTCACAGGAGGCAAAGTCATGTTAACCGAGATCAATTGTTTCATCAACTGGCAACGACGCCGCAACACTACTGCCCGCACCTGGCGCGATTACAGCTATGACCTCAAGCAATTTGTGGCGGTTGTTGGGGACCAACCACCGGGATCAGTGACCTTTCAGGATGTTGATCAATTTATAACACTCCAGGCATCTCGCGGCTACAAACCTTCCACAATCAATCGCCGCCTAGCAGCTATCTCATCCATGTATGCCTTTCTGTCCGACGAAGATCCCACCCTGATGTGCCCAGTATTACCACATAGACACAGCCTGCGAGAACCTCAGCGCTTGCCACGACCAGTACTTCAATCTGATCTGGAAAAGTTCTTTGCCGAAGTCAGCAATGTTCGTGATCGGGCGATCTTTATTCTGATGTTAAGGTGCGGGTTGCGTATCTCTGAAGTGACTCAATTACAATTGACAGACTTATTCCTCAAGGAAGAACATCCCCGCCTGGTAGCCACTGGCAAGGGCGGAAAAGAACGCTCAGTTTACCTCTCACCTCAAGCCGAGCGAACTTTACTGGCCTACCTTTTAGAACGCCCACAAGCTGCTTGCGATTATGTTTTTCTCAGCTACCGTAATAAGGGCTTATCCACCACTGCCGTTCATAAAAGGCTGATGCGTTATCGGTCTTTAGCAGGAGTGCACATCACTGCCCATAGACTCCGCCATACTTTTGCCAACGACCTGGTAAATGCTGATGTTCCGGTTACCAGCATCCAGAAACTGTTGGGCCATACCTGGCTGGAAACCACCCAAACTTATGTGGCAGCCAACGACAAACAAGTCAAGGACGATTACTACGCAGCCTGTCAAAAACTGGAAGGCTGGCAATGAGTGAATTAACCATCAATAACCAGTCTGCCGCTGCTCGTTTCGATCATGCATTCCTCCACGCCCGGAAAAAACCTCCCGCTTCGTTTCCCTACGCTCCGTTGCTGAGTTCAACCTGGCCACAAGAAAATCAAGAAGTGCTGAAGCAATATCAGGAATGGCTGTACGGCGGCGGAACAGGTCCAAACATGGTTGAGATGATCTATGTCCCTACAGCCGGATACACTCTGGGATTGAACCTAAAACCATATCATGAATGGGATCTGAAAAGCGAATTTGACCTCGCCCTTGATTATATCAACGCCCGCGGCTTGAGTGCTATCTCAACTAAAATCCGGCGCAATGCCCTGGAGAAGTTTCGGAAGTTTCTACGCCAGCTGCGGGGAGAGTATGTAGTAATCTATAAACCGATCGACTACGAACGATACTGTACAGGATTGCCGGATTGGCTGGTTGAGCAGCTAAAGCGCTACCAACACATTCGTCAGGTCAATTGGCGCCCTGCCCGAATTCACCAGCAAACCATGCGATTTTGGGGCAGTCATACAAAGATATGGCGCTGGTTATTCACACACTATCCCATTCAAGAGATCACTGATATCAAACGCCAGCATATCCTGGATTATGTTGACTTCCGTCTGGAAGCCAATTACGCGGCTCGCAGCATCAATCAGGAGCTGCGCAGCTTTCGTTCTTTTCTGCTTTTCCTCCAGGATCAAGAGTACAGAGTAACCCAGGCTATCTTACGTGTGCCCAGCCTCAAGGAACCTGATCCCCTTCCTCGCTTCCTTACAGATGAACAGATTTGCCTTTTACGCGATGATCTGGAAAGTCGTGTCTCCCAAGCTCAATCCTCTGCTCATCTCCGTGATGCCCGCCTTGATCGGGCAGCTTTCTACCTGCTCTGGCAGGGTGGGCTGCGGCTCGGCGAAGTTGAGGAACTTCGCCTGGACGATCTGGATCTGCCCGGGGTCAAGCTGATGGTGCGCCGGGGAAAAGGCCAAAAAGATCGAACTGTATACCTGACTAACAAGGTTATCCATGCCCTGCAGGAGCACCTGGCTGTACGCGGTCCCGGGCCAACTGATCATGTCTTTTTCTACCGCAATCGTCCGGTCAGTAAAGACCTGATCGCTGCCCGCATCAGGGCTTCCGGAGAGCGAGCAGGGGTAAAAGTCAGCCCCCACCGCCTGCGGCACACCTGCGCTACTCAGCTCTTGAATGCTGGCTGCCGGATCACATCGATCCAAAAACTTCTTGGGCACAAACGCCTGGATACCACCATGATCTACGCCCAGGTGCATGACCAATCGGTTTCAGATGATTACTATAAAGCCATGGCCCGCATTGAAACAAGGCTTGACCTCTCAGCCGATCATGATGTATCTAAGAATTCAAAAACAATCACACCTGCTGAACGCAATCAAATCCTTGATATCGCCTATGATTTAAAAAAGCCTCATTTGCCTCTTGAAACACGGCTAGAACTTACCAATCAAATACAGTCGCTATTGCGCAATAATCCGCCAGAAATGACGGATTTTTCTCCATGACCTTATCACATGGATTTGCTAATTTATCGATAATCCCTGAGTGGTAAGAACCGCCTGCAGTTACGTCGCAAATAGCCTTCTTCAGGATGGTTAGATTCAAATGTAATTGTAAAGGTCGCCCCTCCTCTCCCGCTCCAAAGGAGCGGTTGCCATACCACGCCAATCACCCTCCCCATAAACCTCATACTCATCACCAAGATACATTTGATCTTAATCAGATATGACACTAAACGGACTAACTCCAAATATTGGCAATGGAAATGATTCGCCAAAATTACCTGGTTCGTACTTGTTGTCGCAATATGATGATTTCAAGGTCCTTATCATCCTGAGCTACCTTGAGCGTGACAAAGACGTCCATCAATATCGTCATGAAGCACCAGAGCAGCCTGTAGATCAATGCAACCTCGCTTAATGTCATTAGTGAATAGACAAGGCGTAAAGGATACCAGATTGGGAGGTGATGTTGCACCAGGATTCAGTACGTATATAGTTTTTCCACCTTACAGGATAAAACAGGAGCGTACCCAATCTAAGCCACTAATGAAAATTGAATGATGAGTCCTTGGACGTTAACCAGCTACTCGGGGATTATCCATTCGCTGACATCAAATGCAGCACGCCAAAAGTATCCCCCCAATACAGAAACCGGCTATCTGGTGAGATTTCAAAGGAAGTAATATTGGGGGTATCCAAGTATCCAACCCTGCCGTTGGCTTGAACTGAGAAAATATCCATTCTATTGTCGAATGAAACATATAACAACGGTTGATTAGGGGACCACTTGATCCGCGTGACATCTTCAATTGACTCGCTGAATAATAACTTACCCCTAAGGGCACCCAATTGCCATACGTATAGCTGTCCATGAATCACTTGAGCCAGAAGTCTATCATCACGAGAGAATGCTAAATCTACATCACATAGCTTCGAGTCGCTTGTCTCTGTACTTGCTTGAATACTGTATGGTATTGTGGCCTTAATTTGGACTTCCCCAGTGTTATATGCCAGTGCTATTCTATCCGTCAGTGGATCGAAAACTGCTTCGCAGAGTATTTTCCTGGAATCACTATCGGGGTCATTAATCTGGACGGTGACTGCTTCATTGCCATTATTAATTTCAATGACTGAATAGACCCATGGTGAATATCTAAGGACTCGATTTCCACCAGCATCAATAGAAGCGCCTAAATATGAGGGCTCCCATGGCTCCCCATCGAAGCACACCATATCGATACATGCGACCCTCTCACCAGTGAGTGTGTTCCACACCCCAATATCTCCATAGAGTTGGATCCCCTCATTGTTCACGTAAGCTGCTTGTGATAATCGTGCCCCGAGGAGCAGAGTTCCTTCACGGTCAAATCCAGTTGCCTCCCCTGAGAGGATCCCTAGACTGAACTCCTCTTCTGTAATATGTGTAGCTCCGTCTATGCGCCTGAGGGTACCGTCGCCAGAAGTGAGTACTAATACATCACCAGAACTTTCTAAGTAATGGATATTTACGATTGGCCCCACATCGGTGCCAATTGGAAATTTATCTACCTCATCTGCATCCAAGAGAGAATTGTTTGGTATCTTTAGCTCATCCGGCCGACAAGCACCGATCGAGACCACGACTAGAAATACTAACGCAAGTCTGGTGAAAACTGAAGTTAAATTGCAGAATTTCATTCCTCTACCGACTCCTTTAGCTAGTCAAGGCTTGACACAAACGGGAATGTGATCGGCTCCCAATATATTCCCGCATGAATGGGTGTCATTTGAAGGGAGCTAGGCCAAGGTACGTGTTCGAATCCATTAATGTCATCCTTCCATAACTTGAACACAAAATCGCAATTCAGTGGATTGTCTACCCCGCACTCCCCACGTATATGACAATTAACTGCATCTAGCCAATTCCCCTCAAATATCCCCTTGTTGGTAACAGGGATTATCTCTTTAGCCATGAGACGACTCCCAATATCA
>DAOUEQ010000121.1:0-2133 GCA_034430395.1 Anaerolineales bacterium
CCGAATTTGGAGGCGATGACAACGCTGTCCCTCCGTCCGCTGAGGGCCTCCCCAAGTATCGTTTCACTATGACCAGCACCGTAATTGGCAGCCGTGTCAAAGAAGTTGATCCCCGCATCCAAACCCGCATGAATGGCGCGGATTGACTCGGAGTCATCAATCTGGCCCCATCCTGCTGGGTAAGGTTCTTCACCTGGTTGAGCCCAAGTCCATGGTCCACCGATCGCCCAGCAGCCCATACCCAGTGCGCTAACCTCAAGACCACTCTTTCCTAATATGCGCTTCAACACAATCTCACCTCCATAACGACATACCCCACTGCAATGCTACCTCCATCATCGCACATCCTCAGGTCTAAAACAATCGTGATCGTTCAACTTCCCCGGTCTGGGACTCGCACAAAAGACGTCTACCTTACAAGCTTCTCGAAAGGGCACGAAGAGGCAAACACCCATTTGTTCAGGCAGGTCCGCTTAAAGTTGATTGGATATCCACCGCACACATGGGTGCGCCTCTACAATCCACCGTACGCTTAGGAGCCGACCCATGCGTCGGCCTACATCTTCCCTTGGTTGGGGACTTCGCCTCACAAACTGCATGGGACTTTGGAGGACACGAACCCTTGATGAGATTAGCAAGGACGAGGACGGGAAGAGCCTTATTTTTTGTATCATTGCGAATGAAGCGAAGCAATCTCCTCCATTCTTGCGCTGAGAGGCCACGTTACTTCTTTCCTCGCCATGACAGGTGCCCGATCAATTTGACATCGCAATTGACCTGCAATAAAGTCACACCCCACCGCACACTGCCAACGACGGCGACAGAGGAGAGCAGCGAGATGGGAAACAAAACACGGCGAGCATTCCTGCAATGGATGGCGATACAAATGGGCGCTGTCTTCGGCGGTTCATTACTGGCATCCTGTGGAAGGCAAGAACCCCACTCCCTGCAGTCCACCTCGCTGCCCATTGCGCAGCCCACCCAACCTACCGATGTTGAACCTTCTAGCGCTCCAGCGCAGGCAGAGAAAACTACATCTGAGCAGACAGCGACACCGAATGATCACCCTCACATAGCTGTAGCTCGCGGCGGTGAGCCGGAGGCGCTCGTGCGCCAAGCGGTTGCCGCCCTGGGCGGCATGCAACTTTTCGTCAGCCCGGGCGACGAAGTAATCATCAAACCCAACGCTTGCGTCGATTACCGGACCTACGAGTATGCAGCAACAACCAACCCGTGGGTCGTCGGAGAGATCGTCCGTCTTTGCCTTGAAGCTGGCGCCGGCCGCGTGCGGGTGATGGATTTTCCTTTCGGCGGGGATTCTGAATCCGCCTACCGCCGCAGCGGCATCCAGGAGCAGGTCCACGCCGCAGGCGGTGAAATGGAACCGATCCGCTTCTTGAAATTTGTCGAAACCGAAATCCCCAATGCCCTCGATTTGAAAAAATGCCAAATCTATGAGGATGTACTCCTAGCGGATGTCGTCATCAACGTACCCATCGCCAAGCACCACAGCCTGGCTCGCCTGACGCTGGGCATGAAGAACCTGATGGGCGTCATCCGCGATCGTCCATATATGCACGGCAACCTTGGGCAGCGGCTGGCCGACCTAGCGAGCCGTGTGCGCCCTGCCCTCACGATCATCGACGCAGTGAGGATCCTGCGCGCCAGCGGACCGACAGGTGGACGTCTGAGCGACGTCCAAAAAATAGACACCGTCATCGCCAGTCCAGATATTGTGGCCGCGGACAGTTACGCAGCAACCTTGTTCGGCCTCCAGCCGACCGATCTCAGTTACATCGTCTCCGGTTTGGTCAAGGGGCTTGGGCGAGCGGACCTCGAAACGATGAAAATCGAGGAGATCGCCGTTGGCGCCTGATTCAAAAAAGAGGCGCCGGATTTTCTCCCGCCCATGGACTTCCTTGCGCAAGCTCATTCAAGCACTCGCCCTGCTGGCCTTCCTTACGCTTTTTGTGATGGCTCGGGGCGAAAAAATCCCCGGTTCTTCGACGAACCTCTTCCTGCGCCTTGATCCACTCCTGGCGCTGGTAAACCTGCTGGCGACGAAAGCCCTCGTCGCCGGCTCAGCCGTGGCGCTGATCACGGTTGCGCTGACGTTCGTAACGGGCAGATCCT
>DAOUEQ010000122.1:0-2338 GCA_034430395.1 Anaerolineales bacterium
GAGGAGTTGAGGCACAAATAGGAGCATCCCATTGGCAATTTGTCGCCTGGAAATCGGTGCTACAACGTTTTACACCATTTGATATGAATCGACCGATGGGTCAGGTTCGAGATCTTGACCGCAGGGTGAACGACGCTTGCCTCCTCCGATTAATGACACCCGAACCCCTTACGATGAATATGAGCAATACATTGGAGGAAATTCCAGCAGCGAGTGCCTCACTTTCCACTCCAGCAAGGAGACGGACCCTTCGAGAGCGGATCTTGTCATTCGCCCCATTGAAGTGGGCGCTTCTGTTCATCTATAATCGGATTTTCCGTTGGTATTACAGTAACAGGTAATTACATTAATCAAGGAAATTGCGGGCATTTGTTTATGCATTCAAAGACAGTATGGATTACAGCTGATCATGGGTTGGCAATCGTGTACTTCCTCCAGAGCCAGGTTATCAAGGAGCTGAAAGCTTCAGGAGCGGAGATCATTCTTCTGACCGATGATAGCTTGAAAGAGAAGATCGCTGATCGATTCAAATCCCTCGAACTTCAGATTGAGGGGTTAAAACTTTCTGAGGCCAGAGCTAGTGCAAGCCGTCTGAGGGATATCCAGTGGTGGCTTCAATTCCTGCGACGAGTTGGTGGCGCACGCGAGATGAATACAGGCGCGATGGACAGCTACATCGAACAAGTAAGCGTTGAGGAGCCTAACCGCCGACGGGTCTTCATACCTTTGGCTCGACTTTTAATCGGCCTCCTGAGGCGTTCTCGCATCGCCCGTAAGGGTCTTGTGAGGTTGCAGGAATTCTTTACCTTTGATCTATACGCTGATTTATTCGAAAAATATAAACCCGATTTGATCATTTCAAGCACTCCTGGCTGGAGATTGGACCGATATCTCCTGCGCGAGGCGGCTGCGCGTGGTATCCCACGAGTTTCCGTTATTGTAGGCTGGGACAATCCCAGCAGCTATAGTCTGCCCGGTGTCCGAATGGATTACGTAAGTTGTTGGTCAGAAATCCAAAAGGAGGAGCTTGTAAAGGGTTCTGATTGGCCGGAAGATCGGGTGCATGTTGGTGGCATCCCCACGTACGACGGATATATCAAAAAGGAATGGGTCATTCCGCGGGAAACATATTTTGCGCAGCATGGCCTCGATCCTCAGATAAAACTGCTGGCCTACGCCTGCAGCTTTATCAGCTTCTCACCGAATGTGCAGAATATTGAAGCCATCATTGAGCTTATGGACGCTGGCAAGTTTATAGAACCTACCCAACTGCTGATTCGATTACACCCGAATCATTTCATGGATGTACATTTATTTGCGAGTGAGCGCGAGACTATTCGAAGTATCGCTGAATTGCGACCGAATGTTCAGGTTGTAGAACCAATCCCCCTTGGAGGCTCGCTCGGGTATTACTCGGGTGAAGACATGTCCGAGAAAGCTTCCATGCTGGCGCATTCCGATATCTTCCTGACCGTCTACTCGACCATGGTTGTCGAGGCGGCGCTCCATGATCGACCAGTCATCAGCGTTTGCATCGATTCGGTGAAGGGTTGGGATGTTCCCCGCAAGTACTCCCTGCCGCTGAGCGAAATCGGCAACTGGCCTACGCATGATCGTTTCAGGAGATCGGGAGCCGGACCTGTGGTTGAATCAGCGCAGGCATTGCAGGAATCAGTCAACCGTTACATCGAATCTCCCAATCTCGACCAAGAGGCTCGCCGTCGATTTATTAAACGCGAGATCACGTTTACAGATGGGAGCGCGGGGCGTAGAACGGGCGAGTTCTTATGCTCTCTCTTAACACAGGACTGAAGATGAAATTTCTTATTGTCGGTTACGGCTCAATCGGTCGGCGTCACTTTCAAAACTTAAAAAGACTGGGGGAGGAGGATCTTCTTTTCCTGCGTACGGGCCAGAGCACGTTGGAGGATCAAGAACCGGATTCGATCCCTGTCGAACAAAATCTACAAGGGGCGATCCAACATCGACCAGATGCCGCAATCATCGCCACTCCAACGGCAAAGCATCTCGAAGTAGCAATCCCTCTGGCCGAAGAGGGTATTTCCCTGATGATTGAGAAACCCGTTTCACATAGTATGGATGGCATTGATGAATTGATGGATGCTGTGAATTCTGCCCGGGGCAAGATCCTATTAGGATATCAATTCCGGTTTCACCCATCGCTCATCTTCATCAAGAAAGCCCTGGAGGAAGGGTTGATAGGAGAGCCATTGAGCGTTCGCTCGCATTGGGGAGAATATCTCCCGGGATGGCATCCCTGGGAGGACTTCCGGACCTCATACAGCGCCCGGCGTGATCTGGGTGGTGGCGTGGTTTT
>DAOUEQ010000123.1:0-17290 GCA_034430395.1 Anaerolineales bacterium
CCACCTGCATGGTCGCTTCAGCGACCTGATGCGCACCAACCCAGATGATGCCCACGGACAATCCATTCATCAGCACCATCATTACGGGCATCATGGTGACCATGACTCGGGCGACAAACAGGCTGTTGTCGGTTACATCACGATTGGCTTTATCAAAGCGCGCTTCCTCGTCGTCCTGCTTGTTGAAAGCGCGGATGACCATCATGCCAGACAGGTTTTCACGCGTCACCAGGTTGAGCCGGTCGATCAGGCTCTGGATAATTCTGAACTTGGGTAGGGAAATCGAGAATACGATCACGATCAAGCTCAGCAAGGCAACCACGGCGACGGCGATGATCCACCACATTTCAGAACTCTTATCGATAGCCCGGATGACACCACCAACGCCGATGATGGGTGCATAGAAGACCATGCGCATGATCATGAAGATGACCATTTGAACCTGGGTGACATCATTGGTTGAGCGGGTGATCAGCGAAGCCGTTGAAAATTGATTGAATTCAGTGCTCGAGAAGCTCTCCACTTTTTTAAACACGGCCTTGCGGATATCACGCGCCGCCCCGGCGGCAGTTCTCGAAGCTAAAAAGCCAACGGAGATCGTACACGCTCCACCCAGTAGTGAGATCAGCAGCATTGTGCCGCCGGTGCGCAGTATGTAGTCGGTTTGCAGCTTAGCGGTATCCATTCCGAGTGCCTCATACTCGGTTTTGACCGCGCTAACCGCCATCTGGTTGATCATGTTGTCACCCAGGGCAGCGAACATCTCATTTATCGCCGAGCTCATCTCTGCGAGCTGCTCTGCCGGCATCATACCCAGCAGTTCAAAAACATCCATGCCAGGAGGAATCTGAGATGGATCGAAGTCAAAACCCTCCCCCAGAGGTGGAGCTTTGGATGGATCCGCAATCATTTGTTCGATCCCGGAAACCACCACCAAAGCCTCTCCCATGATGGGATTCAGCAAATCGATTTTGGCTTGATCTACTTCTTTGAGCACGTAAATCGATTCGTCTGCGAGCGCAGGGTATTCCTCAAGATAGGGGTCCGCATCGGGGGAGGCTGCTTCCACCAGAATGTAATTCTCCAGCACGAGCGCCTTTTCCTCGGAATTCATAAAGATGAACAACCTGTCCATCTCGTTCTGCCGGATCGCCATGGGAACAGCGTTCTCCACCCCGCTCTGCTGGATGCCATTATTGACAATCTTTGACAGATAATCGGGCAACGCCAGGTCGGCGTTTGCCAGGACAAACAGCAGCACGATGGATAAGATGATCATAAGTACATAAGGTTTTAAAAATTTGATCAAACGCAGCATATTGGGGATGCTCCTTGAAAGGACACTTAGCTTTCAATCTCGATGGGTTGCTCGATATTTGTGGCTTTATCAATCAGAATGTTCAGCGCCACCATGATGGTTTCTTTTTCGCCATCAGACAACGTCTCTGTTAGATCATCCAGCCACTTCTGCCGGGCACGGATTCCTTCTTCAAGAACCCGGCTACCTTTATCGGTCAAGACAATTTGTTTGCCACGCCGGTCATTTGGATCCTCTGTGCGCAAGATTAATTCCTGCTGCACCAGACGCTCCAGCATTTGGCTGGCTGCGGCGCTCGTCACATCCAGATGATTGCCAAGTTCTGTGACACCACATATACCTTCACTATGGATATGGAACAAGGCTCCGATATGTGACATTGAGAGACCACATTTTCTTGCATAGCAGATGAAATTACGCATCGATCGGTGCATAGAAACGTTAATCCATTCCTCAAGCGTGGCAACAAACGGATCGGATGGCATAGTTCACCTCTCTAAATAGTTAAGCGAGCTAAACTATAAGGCAATCTTCGGAAAATGTCTAGGGGAGATTTAATGAATGTCGAGGACAAAGGAAAAGTCGAGAATCATGGAAACCATCATCACGGCTTCCTCGAGCAGCATCCTTGGCTCTTACAGCGTGCTGCGCGAAGCGGAAATCATAGCGGATTGGACTGTACTGCCCCCCTTAGGGGGGCGAACGTAGGGAAAAGAAAAATGAGATCAATCTCTTCCCTTCTCCTTCATTGATGTTGGTAGGATCAACTTGATATCTTCCCCCTGGATCCCCCAACCGCCTCCTCCGCTCTGCTTCGCCCCTTTCGGGGATGCTGCCCGAGGATCCCGCGCTTGAACCTCGAAATGCAACTGTCACTTTTACCCCTCGGAAGCAGTGTGCTGCCTAATACAATTTACCCATTCAGCGCGACCAACATCCCGTTATAAGATAAAGTTTGCAATCAGCCTGGAGGAGGAGGTAAATGTCTGTTTTTGAAGACACGACATTTAATGATCTATCCGATCAAACGCTGGCTACGAAATTATCCCAGCAGAACCCCGTTGTCATGATTCTCAACGGGGCTGATCTTGGAAAAAGATACATCCTCGACGACGCCTCTGCCGTAATTGGACGCAACCCCGAACAAGCCAACATCGTTCTTACCGACCGCGCCGTATCGAGCATGCATACCAGAATCGACTACAACGCTCGCAAGCGGCAGTTCTTCATCACCGATCTTCAAAGCAGGAATGGCATCTGGGTCAACTCCCAAAGAACCGACAATTCGCCACTCTTACCCGGCGACAAGATTTTCATCGGTACTACGGTCTTGAAATTCGCACTCGAAGATGCCTTCGAAGACAAATTTCACACAAGGGTCAATGAGCTCATGAATATCGACGAACTCACAGGCCTTCCGATTAAGAGGGTTTTCGATCAAAAGCTCAGCGTAGCGTTTGTGAAAGCAAAGCGACGAGGAAAAAACCTATCGCTAGCGATGATGGACATGGATGGGTTGAAGCGTATCAACGATACGCACGGCCATCAATTAGGATCACATTCCATCTCCGAATGCGGGAAGATCATTGGAGACATCATCGGGGAAAAGGGAACAGCGTGCCGCTATGGTGGAGATGAGTTTATGGCTTACATGCTCAATATGACGCTTGCTGATGCGGAAGCTATTGGAGAATCAATCCGGCAAAGAATAGCAAAGCATACTTTCAAGCTCAATGGGCATTCAGCATCCCCCACGATAAGCATCGGCGTCGCCGAACTCTCAAACGAGTTCGAATCACCTGACGAGCTCGTTAGAATCGCCGATGAAGCACTGTATCGAGCTAAAGAAGCGGGGCGCAACACTGTCTCCCGATAGAGCGCTCTGGACCCCAGATTGAAAAAAAACAGAGGGCTTGTTATTCCAATCGCTCGTCCTTAGCTCAATCGAAAAACCTTGAAGGATCTATCCCCTCCCAGTCAACCAATAACCCGCCGTAATTCATTATCCTTATAAGAATTTTCGCATTGTCGATCCCTATGAACTAACACATTCCACAATTTGGCAACGAATCACAATCGGCCCTTCCATGAACTGAGATCCTCCATAAGCGCATGCGAGGGACCGACCGGCATAGCCGTGCGTTCTCCCTTGCCATCTTGGATGGCGTAATCGCTGAGGACACGGAACCCGCGCTCTCAGATCTGGAATCCCATTGCACAATCCTTTATGAGGATGTGCTGTACAATTTCAAACCGCTTGAATAGGGCTCAGTGATTAATCACAGGTCCTGTAAATTGGGTTTTCACGCTTGGAAGGGATGAACCATGGATGACAAATCTAGTACTGGAAGCCAACCAGATAAACGTTTATTTGCTCTAGATGCATTACGTGGCCTCATCATGATCCTCATGTCGCTCGATCACGCCAACTGGTTCATTGCTCAAAAGCATTCTATCGGTGAGTACTGGGGTGGTCCCTACCCAGTCTACAACGATGCCGTGACGTTCCTCACCCGCCTGGTCACACATCCTGCTGCGCCGGGATTCGCGTTCTTGATGGGCGTGGGTATGTTGTTGTTTGCGGAGTCACGCAAGTCACGCGGGTGGAGCAAGTTGAAGATTTGGCGCTACCTTTGGATTCGCGGCGCCCTATTCATCGCACTGCAGCTGTTTGTGGTTAACCGCGCCTGGGCGCTTTCTCCCCATGGATGGGGCATTCAGATCTACTGGGGGGTATTAGCTTCATTGGGTGGCGGTATGATCCTGGGCAGCCTATTCGTCTGGCTGCCATGGCAAGCTCTAGCAGGGATCGCCGTGGCGCTTTTCATTGGGATGGAATTCACCCATCCCAACCCGGCTCAGTGGGGAACACTCGACGAGGTTCCGCTGGGTCTCTTGCTGGGATTTAGTGGTGGTACCCAGCGACTGTTCTCAAACTATCCTGTTCTACCGTGGCTGGAGCTGGTCGTCTTCGGGCTGCTCTTTGGGAGATGGTTGCTAGTAGATCGGAAAACCGCATACCGTCGAGCACTCTGGCTTGGCCTTGGTTTCTTGATCGCATTTGTTGTGATTAGGGCGCTGGACGGCTTCGGAAATATCCGTCCGAGATCGGGGGACTCCTGGATGGATTTCCTCAATCCGGTCAAATACCCGCCAGCGATGACCTTCACACTGCTTACAATGGGCTTCAACCTGATCGCCCTCTGGGTTTTCTCACAGGTGAAAGAGAGGGGCCAAGCTTTCTTCGCCCCCTTGGTAGTGATAGGACGTGTGCCGCTGTTCTTCTACATTGCCCACTTGTTCCATTATGCGGGGATATCGCGTTGGTTGGCACTGGAGGATGGTATGAGCATTGCCGGTATGATTCCCTATTGGATTCTCGATATAGTGATCCTGCTCCCGTTATGTTATGGGTATCGTCTGTTGAAGTACAAGAAGCCGTTTAATTCTGTGCTCAAGTATTTCTAGGAGAGTGTTGCCTTGATTTTCCAGCAGGCAGGGAACTCAACATGGGACCTGTTGAAGACGGTTAGCATCCAGTTGCCTACATAATCGGGGGATACCAGTTCTGAGGTATGCAAAGCGCAGCGGAGCATCCAGACGGACAGCCTCTCCGCAAGATATCAGGCTTGCGTTTCATGTCTCCCACGTATACATGGGAGACTGCAATTCGCGCCAGGCGCGTTGCCAGTCGACGAAGACCCCAGCAATTTTTTTAGGGTCGCGATTGGTTGGAGCGCCTGAAAACAGTTCTTCGTGCTCAGTGATCAAGCGAATAGGGAGGCTTGCTGAATTTGCCCCCCACCCACATTCCCAGCCAGAGTAAGCCAGCCAGCAGCAAGACAGCTATGTAATCAATAACCGGGATACGGATGATCTCGTTTAGATTAGCCCAACCTCTTTCGCTATAGACCCATAAGGCAAAACCGATATACGTGCCTAACAGACTCCACCGTATCCATTTCTGTAACTTCAAGCCATGCATCTGGGTGATTACCAGAACCCCACCAAACCCAAATGCAAACATCGGCCAAAGTTCGGCTCCCTGCATAATCGCAACGATCGTACCGTGAATGAGTACGCCGACCTCCTGGGTGAACATCCACCAACGGTTTACGTGTATGCGCGTGAAAAATAGGCTTCCCTGCAGGAGGAGCAAGAACATATATAAAAAGCCGATAAGATGTCCACTCGTGGAAAGGGTTGGGTGATACCAAAAGGTATAGATCGTAGCCCACGCGAAAAAGTAACCATGATATTTACGGGCAAAACGAATAACTTCTTTAGAAATGGGTAAAGGCTTGCCAAAGAACATTCCCCGGCGATTATTTTCCATCAGTAGCACCCAAATTAGCAAAATAGCTACGGAAGCCTGGGAGCTCCAGATGGAGACATCCTGCGCCAGTCCGTCATACCATAAGTGGGTCTGAAGCACATGCAGCAAGATGAAGAACGCGTTAACACCCAGTGCCAGATAGTTGACCTTGTGAAGCTTGGATGAATATTTCTTTACCCGCGTTTGGGCGTAATAAATCAATCCCCATAGTGAGAATTGATGAAGTAAATAGAAACCCCAAGCGGTTGCGCGTGTCCAGAAGGAGGGTTCAGGCAATTTCCAGTAATACCAGGATGCGCCTTGGTCTGGAGCAAGTTGTACTTGATCCAGGAGTGGTCCTAGTTGCCAGATCAAACCGGTGAATAGCAAACTAAAGATCACCCCGACCCATAGGGCGATAAGATCAGATCGGGTGGTCCTTTGTTCTTTTTCTGTGACGATTGACGAGGTCATTAAGTCATTCTCCCTATTCGAATGAAAATTGAACAGTGTTAGATTTATTTCCCGGTGAATCTAAATTAATATTGCTCTGACATTGAATGAATACTTAGAGCTGATCAAAACCTTAATAACGATGGCAAGGCATCAGCAAAAGCAGCATATTTGAATATGTATCCAGCTTCCAACAATCGTTTTGGGAATGCCCGCTGCCCATCGAGTGCGAGCGTTGCGGCCTCACCCAGAGCAAATCGTAGGGCAAATGATGGAATGGGAAGCCTGGAAGGTCTTCGCATTGCCATACCAAGCATCCGGGCGAAATCTATGTTCTTCACAGGACTGGGAGAGGAGAGATTATAGATGCCCTGAGTCTGCTTGTTATCAATGAAAAAGCGAACAGCATGGACAACATCATCCATATGGATCCATGAAAGATATTGTTGGCCATCGCCAATATATCCACCAACAAACCATGAAAACGGAAGTCTTAGCAGGGGGAAAATCCCACCTCGGTTTGTAAAAACCAATCCAGTACGAATAATAACTCGTCTTACACCCAAGGATTCTACGGGTCTGGTTGAGTTCTCCCATTCTCGACATACATCAGCGAGATAATCTTTTCCAGCAGGGTGATCCTCATCCACAAGCTCATCCTTCAACGGTCCATAAAAACCAACCGCCGATGATTGGATCAGCACTTCAGGTTTTTGCTCCGCAGATTGGATTACCTCAGATAAAATCCTTCCAGCACGCAGCCTGCTTTCCAGGATCTGCTTTTTCCGTTTAGCTGTCCAACGCATTTTGAAGAGGCTTTCTCCCGCAATGCTTGCGCCGGCTAAGTTAACGTTTGCATCTACATCTTCCATATGCTCGGCCAAGTCTCTCGCATTCCAGCCAATCGCTTTTGCGCCAAAGGGCAAATAATCCACATCGTCAGGGTTGCGGCTAATAACGATAACCTCATGGTTATCTGAAATCAGGCTTTCAGTCAGCGCTCGTCCAATTAATCCACTTCCACCAGCAATCATTACGCGCATTTTGGTTAATCCTTTATTTATGACTTGACCATAATCATTGAAGTTAACCAATCAATGATCGCAAGACCATGTTCGTCTAAATTCGTCTGCGCTGCATCGCGATAGGCGAGCAAATAATCTAGCAGTAACTCACCCGCGATATCATGGTTTGATATCAATCGCTCAACCCATTCCATATTGGATCCAACTAGAGATAAATCTCCCAGAGAAAGGGCAGCGATGATGTCTTGCGCCAAATAATCATTCGCTTCTTGGAAATATTCCCAGGGGATGGAAGGATCAAGCTGCTCTTTCAGTTTCTTCAGAGTCTGGATTTCTATTAGGTGTTTCTTTTCAAGAAAATGGGCAATGTTGGTAGCAAACCGATAAGGTTCTAACTCGAACTCGATTGGGGGCGTTGGCCCTGAGAGCAGATATTCAATCATCGAGATCGATCCCAATAAATCTTCTCCCAGATAAACGCCCGGGATCTTTTGACGTAGGTCTGGGGTATTGGTGAAAATCCATCCACCAAAGGCCAAGGGAATACCGAATCCCTTAAGGAAAAGGGCTGTATCCAATAATGTGGCAGCAGTAACCAGGCGCATGGATATCATGACGATAAGGTCTGGCTTCGTTTTTTCGATCGTTTCTTTTAATTGTCCCTTTGGAACATTTCCCCCAAGATAGATCACATTCCAACCTCGATAACGCAAGAGCAGCGTTGTTAAAAGTGCTGAGAAGGTGTGGTTTTCATCCCGGGGACAGCCAACCAAGATCGTTTCTTCGAGGTAGGGATTTGGCGCAGCCGAAATTAATGAGTGCAAACGACGGATGGCGAGCTCGGAAGTAAAATGCTCTTGTTGTACAGAAACCTCCCCTTGGTACCAGAGCGAACCAACTTTTGCCAGGCCAAATCGTAAAATGTCAATGCATACGGTTTCCATTGAAAATTGTGCAAAAGATTGTGTTATTACTTGTTCAGCAGAAGATTCATCAAAGTTCAAACAAGCTCGAATCCATCTGTTTTGCATATTGGCTAAGCTTTCTCTCTCTTGTCCAGCTTGTACCGGGAGAGGTTCTGGCAATGGACCCGTCGGAGATGAGGTTAGTGGATCTTCCCCATTGTTTTCGATCTCAAACCATAACTGGGCTGCCCGACTTATGCTCATGCCCTCCTTCTGCCGGTCCATCAGCCATTTGATTATTTCAATATCAAAATCTGAAAATAATCGATGCCCACCCTTGGTCCGTTCTGGTCGGGGCAGTTGGTAGCGTCTCTCCCAGGCGCGCAATGTATCTGCCTTGATGCCTGTTGCTTGATGAACCAGGTTGATATTGTATAGAGGTTTTTTACTGACGAATTGGCTAACCATGCTTCCCTTTCCCTTGCGTTGTCTGCCGTATTCTAAACGAAAGTCCATATATTGTCAAGAAATACGTGACAATATATTGACATTTTGGCGAATTTCATGTATATTTGGAGAATAAATACCGAGAGAGTCGGATCGCTTGCTTCTTTTAGCAGAGGATTCTTCTCGACAATCTATTGAAACGTGAGGTGGAAAATGAAGACTATAACGAGACGTCAAATAATCACGATATTGGTAACTTTACTCATGATCACGGTGAACGGCTTAGCCAATGCTTTGCCCCTAAATGGGCAGAGTACAGGCGAAATCTCAGACCGCTTTGCCATCTACTTTGTTCCCGCCGGGTATGTATTCTCGATTTGGGGGTTGATCTACCTAGCGCTTATCGCCTTCACGATTTACCAGGCCTTACCTGCACAGAAGGAAGATGAATTGCTAAGAAAGATCTCTACAGCGTATTGGATAGGAAGCCTTGCGAATGTCGCCTGGATTTTTCTCTGGCATTATGAATTCTTTCCACTTACGCTGATAGCCATGCTCACCATTCTGGCCACCCTACTCTATATTTATCGACAATTCTCTGGAGCACAATCTACTCTGGATAGAAATCAAAAGTTGTTCGTCAAATTTCCTTTCAGCATCTACCTGGGCTGGATTTCTGTTGCCACGATTGCTAACTTTTCCCAAGTACTTTTCTCATCTGGTTGGAGTGGTTGGGGTATATCCCCAGTAGCCTGGGCAGTAATCATGATCGTCGTAGCAACAGCCCTTGGTCTGTTGATGCAGTGGCGAGAGGGTGACACACCCTACGCTCTCGTCCTAGTGTGGGCTTTTATAGGAATAGCCATCAGCCAAGCCCCTACAGCTCTTGTGGCGAATACTGCCTGGGTCGCAAGCGCCCTAGTGGTCCTGGCGGTGATCATTCTTCCCTTCCGCACACGGATATTAGATTCAAGAGTGTAAAAAAATGACCATAAGAATTGTGACCGACTCAACTTGCGACCTGCCGCAACATGTGATCCAGGAATTAGGGATTACGGTTGTTCCACTTTTCATCAACATTGGCGACAAAGGCTTTTTAGATGGCGTGGATATCACCCGCAGGGATTTCTACACAAACCTCCCGAACTACGAGGTCCACCCAACAACGGGCACACCGGGAATAGATACATTCAATCGAGCATATACAAAACTGGCTTCTGAGGGAGCTACGGAAATCCTCTCCATTCATATTTCAGAGAGCCTGAGCGCGACCGTGGAAGTGGCCCAAACCGCAGCGCGTGAGTTTATTCAAGCACCTGTTACGGTACGTGATTCCGCCCAACTCAGTTTAGGAACCGGGTTTCAAGTTGAACTCGCTGGCCGAATGGCGATAGAGGGTAAATCGATGGAGGAAATCCTGGTTGCCCTGGATGATATTAAGCCCCGAACTTTTGTGGCAGCCAGCCTAGAAACACTCGATTACCTTCGTCGTAGTGGTCGAATGAACGCCTTCATGACCGGACTTGGCAGCTTATTGCAATTAAAGCCGATCCTTACCATGAAAAACGGACTTCCCGACTCGGAGCGGGTACGAACAGCCGCCAAAGCAGAAGCCCGCCTGGTGCAGATGCTCGAGGAGCATCAACCAATTGAGCGTTTTTCTTTGGTTCATACCAACGCCCCTGAAGAGGCAGATGCGTTTCATTCGCGAATTGTCGAACTAATCCCTGATCGCGATGTATATTCTATGAATATTACGCCGGTAATTGGAGCACACTTGGGTCCTGGGGCCGTTGGATTTGCGTTGATTTCAAAAAACCCGGTTTGACCACGATAATCTATGAGTTAAAATTTAATAATAAAGGAAGAATGACCCATGAAAAAAGAAGATCTACAATCAATCATCGCTCTACCCATCATCGTAGTGATAGGAGTAGGAATTGCATTTGCCGGCAGCCAGGGAGGCTATGCCGTCTATAGCATTCCTCTTTTTGCCCTTTGTGTGGCACTGGCCTTCGTCATCCAATGGGTTGCATTTATCCCAGCATTTCTGAAGAAGACGGAAGCATTCTTCGACCTCACTGGCAGCGTAACTTATTTAACCGTGGTTCTTACAGCAGTAGCGCTCAATCCAACAGTTGACGCTCGAGCGCTGCTGCTGCTGGTCATGATTTCGGTGTGGGCTATTCGGTTGGGAACCTTTCTGTTCAAGCGAATCCGCTCCGCCGGTGAAGATCGACGTTTTAGAGAGATCAAACGCTCCTTTGCACGGTTTTTAATGAGCTGGACATTGCAGGGTTTGTGGGTCACTTTGTCTGTTGCTGCCGCGCTTGCGGCGATAACATCCGTGACCAAGGTCGGATTAGGTATCTTTGCCCTGGTTGGTTTCCTTATTTGGTTGGTGGGTTTTGCACTTGAAGTGATTGCCGATTGGCAAAAAAGCAAGTTTAAGGCCGCACCAGAAAATGCGGGTAAATTCATTAATGTTGGGCTGTGGTCGTGGTCGCGACACCCGAACTATTTTGGTGAGATCGTCCTATGGATCGGGGTTGCAATCATCGCCCTTCCCGTACTCAGCGGTTGGCAGTGGCTAACGCTTATATCACCCTTATTTATCTACATTTTACTGACCCGTATCAGCGGTGTACCCATGCTGGAAGCCCGGGCCGATGAAAAATGGGGCGGACAGGTAGAATACGAAGCGTACAAAGCAAAGACGTCGGTATTGATACCCAAACCGCCATCAGAGTCGCGATAGGATGAAGGTCTGGAATCTTCCGGAGATATCCGCGATACGGATATAAGCAAGTCTTTCCACCCTTGTGTCCAAAATAGGCATACATTATTAGGAGAAGATCAATGCTATTACAAATTTTAAAATACGTGGCGGGAATCGCTACCATCCTGACGGGAGTAGTTTCTTTGTTTTGGCCTTTAAATGTCCTTGGATTCACTGGTCTGGAAATTAGCGGGGGTCGGGGGATTACAGAAATTCGAACGGTTTTGGGTGCGCTCTTTATTGGTTTGGGCGCATCAGTTCTCTATTTCAATAATCCAGAGACCTATAAAGTGCTGGGCTTCACCTATCTGGTTATGGCAATTATCCGAGTTATTTCAATGTTCGTCGACGACTCGGTTGTTTCTTCCAATATCATCAGCGCGGTAGTTGAAGTGTTCTTTGGCATTATCTTAATCCTGTAGGAGGTGAATACGAGTATGAAATTTGCTAAATTAATATCTGGCCTGGGAATAGTGGCGATGAGCGCGGTATTGATCTATGGATTTGCAGTGGGGAACTTTGGGATTGATGGTGCACAATTGCTCCAAAACCCGTGGGGCGTAGTCTCCATGGTTGATTTATACACTGGATTTACATTATTCTCCGCCTGGATCGTCTATCGAGAGAATTCTCTCGGACGCTCATTGATTTGGGTGGTTTTAATGATGGTGTTGGGATTTTTCACAGCCAGCCTTTACGCGTTTATTGCTCTTAATTCCAGCGAAGGCGATTGGAAAAAATTCTGGATGGGTCAGCGATCAAATGAGTAGACTCAAGGAGCTGCAAGAAGAATTCCAATCGGTTTTCTCAGGAAGAGGAGCAAGGCTGCTTGATTCGTTTTTTCCGCTTCTTTTTTTTCTGATTACAAATCCTCTGATCGGCTTAAACAATGCGCTGTTGGGATCCTTAGGTGTAGCTGGTTTGTTTGCTGTTTATCGGATTTCTAAAAAGGATAATCCGGTATATTCGCTTGGTGGCTTGGGTGGGGTATTGCTTGCCGCCGTATTTGTTAACATCAGCCGCTCTGAGGCGGGATTTTTCCTTCCCGGCTTAATTTCTGGAGCAGTTACGGTGATTCTGTGTGTCGTTAGTGTAGCCCTAAACCGCCCCCTCGTAGCATGGTCGAGTTACATTGCCAGGCGTTGGCCCTTGAATTGGTATTGGCACCCGAGAGTGCTGCCTGCATATAACGAGGTTACGATACTTTGGGCCGTGGCTTTTTCTGCGCGGTTAGTATTGGAATTCTGGTTTTTCCAACAGGAAGCTGTCAATGCGCTAGGGGCAACCAGAATATTCTTAGGGTGGCCTTATACGGTATTCCTGCTGGTCGTAAGCTATCTTTACGGTTTGTGGCGTTTGGGTCAATTGAATGGCCCGAGCATCGAGGAATTTAAGACAGGCAAAGAGCCCCCATGGGAAGGACAGAGGCGAGGATTTTAAATTCTTTTACGCTCGGTGTGAGCTCGCCGCTTAGAGTCGGGTGCGGAGATTCTATCCGCTGACGCTTCCGGTGTTTTTTGTCTGCAGTTAGCAGGTTAACTTCAATTTTTCTGTTGAGCCGCCGAGAGCGCCTTTGGACCCCGGGATTCAACCAGGTATTCAGGAAAATGACCCGCTTCCATCCAAATAGCAACCCTGCCGTGTGATGGCGGATGCCTGGCAGAGCATTGTTCACCGCTTGGCCCTAGCATCTTGGCGTTCCTTTCGAAAAGGTGCGCCCCGCTTATCAATTAGCGAAGGAAACCATGATGATACGTAACCAATGGTACGTTGTATTGGAATCAAAAGAAGTTGGCAGGAAGCCTATCGGTGCACTTCGCATGGGAGAGAAATTGGTGTTCTGGCGCGGTAAAGCCGGTAACGTCAACTGCGCGCTAGACCGATGTCCGCACCGGGGCGTGGCTTTGAGCGGTGGCAAAGTAGAGAATAACCATTTGCATTGCCCTTTCCACGGGTTTGAGTACGATGAGCTTGGCCGTTGTGTCTTAATCCCGGCAAATGGGCGCGGCGGGCATATTCCGCAATCCTTGCGTTTACAGAAGTATCCAACTTTTGAGGCTCATAATTTTATCTGGATTTGGTGGGGTGACGTGCCTCCCGACAATTTGGCTCCACCCATTTTTTTTGATAACCTGGATGATTCCTTTATTTACAGTTCCACCCCAGATTTCTGGAAGGCACACTATTCCCGAGTCATCGAAAATCAACTGGATGTAGCTCACCTGCCTTTTGTTCATCACAATACCATTGGACGTGGAAATTCCACGGTTGTGGATGGGCCGGTGGTACGTTGGGAAGGTGATATGAAACTTTACACCTATGTTTTCAACCGTAAAGATGATGGAATCCCCGCACGCAAACCGTCCGAGATCAGTGCAGAGAGTACGAGCAGCGTACATCTGGAATTGATTTTACCCAACCTCTGGCAGAATTTTATTAGTGAGGATGTGCGCGTATTGGCTGCATTTACGCCCGTGGACACCGAGAACACAATTCTATATTTACGCTTCTATCAACGTTTTCTTCGGCTTCCAGTTTTGGGAAAGTTGATCACCTTACTTGCCATGCCATCCAATGTCTATATTGCCCATCAAGACCGTCGAGTTGTTGTCACCCACCAACCCCAACCGAGCAGCATGAAATCAGGGGAAAAACTGATCCAGGGCGATATACCCATCATTGAATACCGCAAGCGACGCGCAGCACTGAAGGCGCAAGCGAAAGAGAAAGTCTAGAAAACACATCCTTCAACCACTGCCAATCGACCCTTCGAATGTAGATGTAACAAACGATCTGCGCCAAAGGATGAAAATCCATGCCAAAAGTTCAACTGAATGCCCCAGCCCCCGTTTTCAACTTGACTGATTTTGATGGGCAATTTATCAGCCTCTCCGATTTTCGTGGTGAAAAACACGTCTTGCTGGTGTTCAACCGCGGTTTTCTTTGACCATTCTGCCGCCGGCATATGGCGCAGTTGCGCCTAGACTACGAGAAGTTTCAAAACGAGAACACAGCGATCCTGGTAGTCGGTCCTGAAAACGCCAAAGCGTTTTCAAAGTATTGGCAGGAAAATGATCTGCCCTTCATCGGGCTGCCCGACCCCAAGCACGGCGTCCTAAAATTGTACGGTCAGGAGATCAAGCTTTTTAAATATGGCCGCATGCCGGCGATGGTCATCATCGACAAGCACGGTACCGTCCGGTTTGTGCACTACGGGCATTCGATGTCCGATATTCCTGAAAACGCGGATGTTCTGATGACGCTTCAAGCACTGAATTCGGAAGAATAAATTCAATGAAAGCTGTTTGGTGGATTCGGCGTGATTTGCGTCTTCAGGATAATCTGACGCTTGAAGAAGCCTTGAAATATAGACCGATCCTGCCGGTTTTTATCCTTGATCCCGTTTTACTGGCGGCATCGCCCCCTCGCCGAAAGAATTTTCTCTATAACAGGCTGCTTTCTTTGGATGCCGATTTACGCACGCGGGGAAGTTACCTGGTTGTGCGCCATGGGAAACCGACTGAAATATTGCCGCAGCTCTTGATCGAAAGTGGCGCCCAGGTCATCGTCGCTGAAGAAGATTTCACTCCCTATGCTCGTCAACGGGATAAGGCCATTGCCAGTGGTTTGCCGTTGAAACTGATCCAGGGACAACTGGTTCACCATCCGTTAGCGATTCACAAACCAAATGGAAGGCCATATGCAGTTTATACCCCCTTCAGTAAAACATGGAGAGCCTTGTTGCCTCGAGAGCTCGGTTTGCCGCCTATACCTGAACGAGTGCCAACGATCCCGAATATCGCATCGGATCAAATATCCTCCGGGTCACACGAATCGCTTTTTCCGGCCGGGGAGAACGAGGCTTTAAACCGGTTGCGGTCTTTTGCTGTTGAAGGGATCTATACGTATGGAGAAAATCGAGACCGTCTAGATCTGGAAGGGACTTCAGCGCTTTCGCCGTATATCCATTTTGGGATCCTGGGTCTGCGGACCGCGGTACATCATGCCCAGCAAGCCATTTTGGACGCGCCTGACAATAGCAGCCGTGAATCTGCACAGACCTGGCTTGGTGAGTTGATCTGGCGAGAATTTTATATCCATACCCTTTATCACCTTCCCCATGTGCGTAAGAGAAATTTCCGACCGCAATATGACCGATTACGATGGCGAAGTGACCTTGATGATTTTTCGGCTTGGAAGGAGGGTCACACAGGATATCCGGTTGTGGATGCAGCCATGCGACAATTGCAGTCTACCGGCTGGATGCATAATCGGGCGCGCATGATCGTGGCATCTTTTCTGGTTAAGGATTTGCTCATTTACTGGCGCTGGGGCGAGCGCTGGTTTATGCAAAACCTGCTGGATGGGGACATAGCTGCCAACAACGGTGGTTGGCAATGGACAGCTGGAACAGGTACAGATGCCGCTCCTTATTTTCGTATTTTCAACCCTCTCCTGCAAAGTAAGAAATTTGACCCCGACGGAACTTACATCAGAAAATGGGTGACCGAACTAGCTCACCTGGATTCAACGGTTATTCATGCGCCTTGGGAGAAACTCGTCGAAATGTCGGGATACCCGTCTCCTATTGTGGATCATAAAGATGCCCGGGAACGCACCCTAGCTGCGTATCAAGCCGTGAGGCGTTGATGACGGATACCCCCACCAATAAACGAAGGGGTACTTCAGACACGGAACATGAATCCTAAGGTTCAGGATGCTCTTTACATCTCATGGGCCAGCCGTCGGGAGAACTAATCATTGTGCTGCTCCATGGTTCTCTCAAGATCGTCCATGGTGAATTTCTCCAAGGTGATAATTTTAGCATCCTGTCGGAAATGCGGGGGTAGAATAGCCCTTGCATCCTCTTTACTATCCAGATCCACGACAAACCAGGCTTTATGCTCATCGTCATGGCAACCCCAGTCCGCGTTGGTTACGAAATGTGAACCCGATTCTAAAAAGACTCGGATAGCTCTCTCACACGCCTCTTTCTTATTCTCATGTGCAACTTCAATCAAAAATCTTGACATAAGGGACCTCCCTTTCGCATTATGAACACTCTCGCAATTTACGAGATGTTCGATATATAACAATGCCACTAAGACACAATTAGGACTTATATGGTCTAGATTATATATTATATGGCTATTTGCTGCAAGAGATGGGTTCGATTGTTGGATCAGCTATGCAATCTGAGACTGATTTTGTAGGAGTGCGAGGTCTCCTAACGTTGAGCAGAACAGGCTTCTGACAACTTGAACAATCGAATGCAGGCAGAGAATGCACATTGCTGCTCCTATGAGCAGGTGAGCCGTTTACATCAGATCCACTGATAGAATCCCAGCCTAGAAATTCGTAACGACAACCTAAGCCGTTCTCACCAAGCGGATGCCGTTATCCCCAGGGTATGTATCCATATCTCTACTTCGGAATGCAGTGCGCATCGTTACTGCATTTTCTTTGGCGCCGTAACTTCGCCGCGATCTCTGAACGAAAGAGCCCCCGGGAGCCTTTGCTGGACCAGTCGGGTCGATTGCCGGGGATGATGCGTAGTAGTGCGCGTCATACCAATCCCAGCACCACTCCCAACGGTTGCCGCTCATGTCATAGATCCCGAAGCTCGTTGGGTTTCAACTGCCCGACTAGTTGTGCTTCACCACCCGAGTTGTCAGCATACCAGCCCACCTCATCTGGATCATTACTGTCTGAGTATAGGAAACCCTGGCTCCCAGGACCGCCCCTCGCAGCATACTCCCATTCTGCTTCCGTCGGCAACCGGTTGTATTCGTTCAGGACATATGAGACGGTTTTGGAATTGGAGCCAAATCTGAGTGATATTCATAAAGATACTCTGCTGGTGTCCTTAGATCAAGTGAATGATGCGGACGAACGGTGTTGTAGAAGACCTCCCAATCCCGCAGTGCATCATTGACACTCTTCAAATCCAGCTCCCCCATGTACAGATCATAAAACTCTTCTGTATGGGTCCGCTGCGCTCGCTCTACATGCCCGTTGAGCTTGGGCGATCGCGGTGGTAGAACGAAC
>DAOUEQ010000124.1:0-5224 GCA_034430395.1 Anaerolineales bacterium
CACAAATCCTGAAAATGCTTCAATAATTTTTAAGCGTTTACCTTTCAGCCATAGATACCTGGCATTACTTCCAGAAAGGGGCAAATCCTTTCTTCACCCATCACAGCCGGTAACCTCTCAGGTCTCTTGGCTCCCTTCAGATGGTCAAAGTCACATAGATCAATCCAATTCTTTTCTCCCATATCTTTTGGATGACATTTTTTGTGAAATAGGATAGATTGCTTTATCCAGTTAAGATATGCGTGTTCAGTGCGAATTGAATAGTGCTTTCTACACATCACATCACGAACCTGATCCAGTAACTTCATATCACACACTCTATTTCAGTATTTTACAATCTTAATGTTACATTTACGGTACTACTCTCGTTCAAAGTTCACAGTTGCACGCCTGCCCGTCCCGATTATATCGGGACAGGTGGGTCTGGGCCAGGGGTTAGAAGTCAAAATCTAAGGATAGAGGATCAGAAAAATCAAATACGAAATCAAAAATAAAATAATAATGAGTCAAGAGCAGACCCCTTTTTAAATTGTGCACTTTTTCAATGTGCTCACATACGTTTGGAAACCGATCTGTTTTCCTATGACCCACATATTTGATATCGATAAGTCATTTATTAAAGCGGTTGATGATAATACTGCGCGGGAACTGGTTGCACGGTTGTGTCGTGCAGAGCTAAGGGCCCAAGGGCTTCCCGAATCTGCCGTAACTTGGGGTGGTGACCAGCGCGCCAAAGATGGCGGCGTCGATGTGCGTGTGGACTGTCCGAGCCCGCTTCGGACGCCGGACTTCGTCAAGACGGCGCGCACAGTGTTCCAGGTTAAGGCGGAGAGATTCCCACCCTCGAAGATTCCGGAGGAGATGGCACCGAAGGGCGCTCTACGGCCAGCGATAGTGGAGCTCAAGGAGACGGGTGGCGCCTACATTATTGTTTCGACGCAAGATGACGACACTGACTTAGCCTTGCAGCCGCGACGCGACGCTATCCTGCATTGCCTCAGTGATCACGAGATCAACACCTCTGTCCAGTCTGACTTTTACGACAGCCGACGTATTGCCGATTGGGTTGAACAGCATCCTTCGATTGCAATGTGGCTTAGGCACAAGATAGGCCAGGCACTTAAGGGTTGGCGTCCTTACGGGTCCTGGGCTTATGGTGAAGACGATCCCGAAGCGGAGTACCTTGTAGATGATCGGGTGAGGGTCTTCGTGCCTGGTGCCGATGAGGGACGCTGTATAACGGATGTGATCGCACAATTAAGGCGAGAATTGGAGCAAACAGTTTCGATTAGGATTGTCGGTTTGTCTGGCGTTGGCAAAACGAGGTTGGTCCAAGCCTTGTTCGACCCGCGCGTGTGCCACGAATCGCTCGCCCCAACATCCGAAAATGTCATATATGTAGATCTCGCCGATGAACCGGAACCGCAACCACAAACGATGCTAGAGAGTCTGCTTGAACGTGGATCAGATTCGATCGTCGTCATCGATAATTGCGGCCCGGATACCCACGAGCGACTGACCGGTATCGTCAAGCGTAACGGCAGCCGGCTGAAGCTGATCACCATCGAATATGACATTCGCGATGATTTGCCTGAAGACACGCTTTGTTACCGTCTGGATGGCTCGTCGTCGGAGATCATTACGAAGCTTCTGAGGGCTCGCTATCGACGCCTTTCGAATAGTGACGCTGACCGCATCGCCGAGTTCTCCGATGGCAATGCTCGCGTGGCCTTTGCGCTGGCATCAACCGTTGAGACAGGGGGAGAACTCTCTAGGTTGCGAAACCGAGAACTATTCGAGCGTCTGTTTCAGCAAAAGAATGATCCGAACGATGAGCTTCTGCGATGCGCAGCAGCTGCGAGCCTGCTTTATTCATTCGACGGTGCGGATGTGTCGCCCAACGGGGAAATCGCCCCCCTTGCCAGCTTTTCTGAAGTGACTCCGCTGACCTTCTTACGACACATTGCAGAGCTGGAACGCCGCGGATTGGTGCAGAAACGGGGGCGATGGCGGGCCGTGTTACCCCATGCGATTGCAAACGGCTTGGCAAGACGGATGCTCGAATCTGTACCCGAGCATTTGTTATATGAAGCACTTATCGAAGAGGGTGGTGAACGGATAGCTCGTTCATTCAGCAGACGGTTGGGATTCCTGCACGATTGCCAGAAGGCGGTGGCGATGGCGTCGAGAATGGTCGCTGGCGACGGAAATCTCGGGGAGTTGACGGCACTATCGGACTTCGAACGCCAAATGTTTGCGAATCTGGCACCGGTCGATCCAAAGGGAGCGCTGGACGCGATCGAGCGCGCGGCAGAGAAGGAGGGCTTTCTGTCAATTAACAACCATGCCCGAGCGCGATTTGCCCGCGTTGCGCGATCCATTGCCTATGAGCCTGAGTATTTTGACGACGCGGCATTGATCTTGAGACGGTTCGCCTTGGCTGAACCGGAGGGCTACAATTACGAACCAGTTCGGGACATGCTGAAATCACTCTTTTTCTGCTATCTATCGGGTACACAGGCAAGTCCTGAGCAGCGTCATAAAGTGGTCGAAGACCTCGTTTTTAGAGGTGAAGAGAAAGAGCGCGAGCTTGGATTTGATTTGATCCACGCCGGACTGGAGGCATGCCATTTCAGCTCGCACTATGGATTTGAGTTTGGTGCGAGACGTCGAGATTATGGCTGGCATCCGCGATCCCAAGCAGACGTTAAGACTTGGTTTCGACCTTGGATTGAGATAGCGGCCACGATCGGCGTTCAGGACAATGAGAATGGACGCAAAGCGCGGACCATTCTGGGCGAGGCTTGGCGAGGCCTCTGGGGGCGAGTAAGCCTTGATGATGAGTTGGTTGATGTTGCGAGACGTTTAAGCGCCATAGATGGCTGGCCCGAAGGATGGTTGGGTGTGCGGCGGGTATTGCAGAGGGATGCGAAATCGCTGACGCCCACATCACTCGCCCAACTCAGAGAACTCGAGAAGTCGCTTGCGCCGTCCGATCTGGTTTCTGAGATTCGTGCGCGCGTCCTTGCACGCGGTACATTCGCTTATGATCTCGACGATGAAGATACCCTTGAAGACGAAAACAAGAAACCGCTATCAGCATCTGAGAAGCATCGAAAAGCCCGGATGAAGGCTGAAGCGCTTGGCGCCAAGGCAGCCAGTTCGCCCGAGCTATTAGAGACGCTAATCCCTGATCTTTGTTCCACGGGGCGCAGTAGCGGAGTCTACGATTTTGGCCGGGGAATCGGCAGGCATCATGCAGATATATATGGCCTGTTGGATGCTGTGCGGACCCATATCAAACGCGCTGACTGCGGCGAGTTGAGTCTAATTTGGGTGAGAGGCCTGCTAGCAGGGTGGGAGGACACCGATCCCGACGCTGTCGAGAGATTCTTGGACGATGCAATCGCTGATGTTGTCTGGCGGGATTGGTTTGTCGAGCTTCAGGTTCAGTCGAATCTCGATGTGAAGGCTTTTGACCGTCTACTTAGAGCGCTCGATTCGGGACATTGCCCGACATGGCAATTCCGCTATCTTGCCATTGGCCGTGCGACAGACCCTCTAACCGTCTCGCAGATAATGGCGCTATCGAACAAATTAGCGTTGAGACCCGACCACGGGCTGTTCACAGCAATTGATCTCCTTGCTATGGTGATTCACTGCACAGATAAAAAAGACGAGCAGTACAAAAACGAACTTGGCAATGCGCTTCTCGAGTTTCTCGGATATATCGACTGGTCACTCCTGAATGACGATCGCGCACAGATAGACCATGATCTTGGTGAGGTCTTGAAGTTCGCTTTGCAGTTGGCCGAATCGGAGAGCCATGTCACGCCAATCCTGAGGCGCATGCTACCAACAGCTGAGACGTGTTGGGTTCGTTACAACGACGTGAGAAAGAATGCCCTGAAGCCATTTTTTCAATTCTTACCGCGGCTTGCATTGGAACTGGTTTGCATCCCGGACGAAGATGGAACGTTTCACCGTGCGACCGATCTCGTCTCCGATCCATATTCGGAGCGGCGTGAAACGGCCCTTGGATTCGTCCCAACGGAGGTGCTTATTGGTTGGTGCAAAGAGAAGCCGGAGACACGTTATGCGTTTGCCGCAGGGGCCTGCAAACTCTTTGAGAAGCAAGACGACGATAAGACGCCTCTGGTGATTTCCGACACTGCGGTCGCACTCTTGGAAGCAGCACCCGACAAAAAAGCCATTGTAGAGGCACTTGTTTCCCGCTTTGAACCATGCTCTTGGTCTGGTTCGCTAGCAGCCATTCTGGAAGCTCGGCTTCCTTTACTCGATCAGTTAGTCGTCACGGGTAATGAAGCCATCATCTCGGCCATAGAGACTGCAAAGGAGACACTCCTAAGCCGCATCTACGCAGAGCGGGCGCGAGAGACGGAAAAGGAAAGGTCACGTAACTCCAGTTTTGAATGACCGACGGCAGTGTCGATAGTTGAACATAAGTGTAGCGCCTAACAATCTCTTCCAGCGGATATATCAACTCACTTCAGCGGTAATCCGCACTGCTGAGTTCGGCCGTTAGCTATCAAAGTCGTTAATTGATAGGAGAAATTATGTTTAGGATAACACAAAAAGGAATGAATCGTTTAGATATTGAGATGAGCGGTAAGTTAAACTCTGAGGAAATGAAAATTGCATTAGATGAATTTGCAAGCAAATCGAAGAATATAGAAAATGGTAAAATGCTGTATGACGTTATTGACTTTCACCTGCCATCACTGGGTGCAATTGGAATTGAATTTTCTCGCCTTCCCTCAATGTTCGGACTTATGAAAAAATTTGACCGTGCTGCTGTTTTAACTGACAAGACATGGTTAAAGAAAGTAAGTGAATTTGAAGGGGTTTTATTCCCAGGTCTGGAAATTAAGGCTTTTAATAAGGATCAAAAAGAAGAAGCAGAAGATTGGTTATCAAGTTAGAACGACACTTTATATAGAAAATAGCTAACCAATCGTTCCAGCTGGAAAAACAGTGCGTTTGACCGGCATATCCAAGAAATCTTTATTGCCGAGTGCAACCAATCTGCCCAAACTTTCCCATGCTTTTTGCAGCTGAACTCCACGTTATCTTTTACTCCTTTCCCTTGACAAATGCATTAATACAGGGCATCATTGTATGCATATAAATTGCATACAAAGGAGGCACAAATGAGAACAACTTTAAATATAGAAAATGACCTTATTGAAAAGGCATCAAGATT
>DAOUEQ010000125.1:0-20445 GCA_034430395.1 Anaerolineales bacterium
TTACAAGCGATGGTTCAGGTGTTTGACGGGTAATTAGCATTTGTGTGAACGACCCCGTAGCAGCGGGGAAAAATTCAGGAGATGAGTTGAGTGGATGACTGCACCCGTTTGCTTTCAGGTTCCAACCTGGAGCAATCAACAAGGAAGGGCTACGCGTATCAGTTGACCTACCTGGAGCGATTCTTAGAGGAAAACGGATTGACGATTGAAGCCTTATCGATGATGGAATACCGGCATTTCTTGGATGATCGAGGTTGGGGAAATTCAGCCCAGCGGCAGAGCCTGGCTGCGATCAAGTGGTATCTGCGCGCTCAATCGATCCCCCATGAGCTGCTTGACTACTCCATACCGAAGCGCTCCGTGAAGCCTCAACGGACATTGAAACGGAAGCAGAGGGATCTGCTCCTGGATGCCTGTAGAGGGAGGTTTATGATTCGGGATCAGGCCATTATTTATTTTCTTTGGGAAACGTTTGCCCGGGGTTTTGAGGCGTGCGGTGCCTTACTTGACCACCTAGATCTCGACAACCGCGTTCTGGTCCTGGAAACCAAAGCCATCGCCGGAAAAGGTCGGCAATGGGAAGAAAAGCGTTTTGGTCCTGAGCTGCAGCAGGTCCTGCGAGCTTGGCTCGATGTGAGGCACGTGTTCGCTCACCTGGATTGTAAAACCATTTTTATATCTAACACAGGCCAAGGGCTGACAGTTGACGGGCTGGCCTGTATTTTCAAGCGCCTTTCAAAACGAGTGGGCTTCAAAGTCTCCCCTCACGACTTTCGGAGGGGAGGCGCAACCAATGCTTTGAAGTACACCGACAGCCGCTACGTCATGCGTCAGGGTGGTTGGAAAAGTGCTGAGGTTTTCTTGAACTACACGCGTGCTGCTGAGCTGGATGAATACGCCAAACAGATGTGGGGTGAAGATGATTAAAAAGATGGGACCAGAGGTAGCAGCCCCTGGCCCCGATTTGGAGATGAGTACGGTGGGTACCGCACCCAGGTGCGCCGTGAAGGGATCGAACCTTCGACCTTGGGCTTAAAAGGCCCCTGCTCTGCCAATTGAGCTAACGGCGCATCGGCTCCGATTGTATCACTCGGCGGCGGGAAGCGTCAACGAAACACACTGATTCAAACCCGGTGAAATCGCGATTGGCAGAGACTATCCAGAGCGAAGTTGTTGAGTTAGGGGTAACCCGCGAGACAGCAGCCCGCCTCAGGCAGACATATGGGTCCGCCCCTGCGCATACCCTACGGGCATTTCGACGTGCGTGTTGGTTTGTCCCTCTAAGCTGCCTTGGGTGGATACCCGGGCGGGCCCCCACGAGCATCCCCTTTTGTATCTAGATCAACGTCTGCAAGGCGTCATTTCAAACCCCAAAGCGCCGATTGGGGCTGTAAATGGGCCGCAACTCTACTTATGTAAAGTAAATTTCCTAACATAATCCCATAAAAATAGGGATATAATCTCAAAGATGACCGCTCACCTGTATCTTTCGCCGCATCTGGACGATGCTGTATTCTCCTGCGGCGGCTTAATGGCGATGCAGGACGCGCGCGGTGAACCAGTCTCGGTGCTCACCATCTTCGCCGGAGATCCACCAGATTGGCATATCTCACCGCTGGCGGCTGACCTGCACGCCCGTTGGGGCAAGGCAGGTCCTCCAATCGCCGTACGCCGAGCCGAGGACCGGCTGGCCTGTGGCCGCCTGGGTTCGGTCGTCGTCCACTTGAACTTCCCTGACGCCATGTACCGCGCTGATCCGGAGGTAATGCCGATGTACCCAACCGAGGAGGCGCTCTTCGGGGAAGTGCACGCGCAAGATTTGGGCCTCGTGGAGCAAATCAGGGATGCATTCATAGAAGCGGACATCTCCATGGCGAAAGTGTATTGTCCGCTGGCAATGGGTGGGCATGTGGACCATCGGATCATTCGCATGGCAGCGGAGGGATTCATGCGTCCGTTGACGTATTATTTTGACTTTCCATACGCCGCTCGCGGTGGTGACGTACCTCCGGAGCTGGGTCGTCCGAGTGGTGAGTGTGTGTTTGTGCCATTGACTGAAGATGCGATCGATTCCTGGGCTCATGCCGTCACCGAATACCAGTCTCAGCTTTCTACTTTCTGGGAGGATGATGACCAGTTATTTTCCGAACTGCGTGACTACCATGATTCACAGGGTGGAATACCACTGCTCCTGCGTGCGGAGGGAACCAACCCCGAATGAAACAGCGTGCTGTAAATCGGGTGCGCGGTCTGCAGTCAGCTTGAAGCAGAAGCCGATTTTCAGGCAATGCGTGTTCTGTATAAACCCTGCTTTGGGGCGTTATAGGGCAAATTTCCCAATAGTAGGATTCTGGACAGTTTGGATAAGTTGTGCTATCATCGCCGCAACCAGATGGAAAGGCGCGCTGAGAGATCTCTCTCAGTTTTTTATTCGCCAAAAGCTCACATCGGGTTGTGAATAAGATCGAAACAGGATAAACGATGAGTAAAAAAAATGTCTACATCACTGCTGAAGGCTTTGAGAAACTGGAAAGGGACCTGGAGCATTTACGAAGTGTAAGGCGCCAGGAAGTTGCCCTGCGGTTGCGCGAGGCCATCCAGGACGGTGACGAATTAATTGAAAACGCTGAATATGAAGCCGCCAAGAATGAACAAGCCTTCGTTGAGGGGCGCATCATCGAACTTGAGCGTATGTTGGCCAAGGCGCAGATCATAGAGCACAATAAAAAGTCGGACACCATTGAGATTGGCTCTACGGTGACGATTAAAGAGGGAAATAAGAAGCCGGAGACCTTCACGATTGTGGGCGCTGCAGAGGCGAACCCAAAGGATGGCTTGATCTCAAACGAGTCGCCGCTCGGATCGGCTCTACTCAACAAGCAGGTCGGAGACACCGTGGAGGTTGAAGCACCGGATGGTGTGATCCGATTTAAGGTTGTTAAGATCAAGTGATTGATCATTCGTCTTTGGAGTGCCCCGCCTGTGTGATGCCGAGCGGGGCACTTTTCGTGTAAACTACCTTTAGGGGAACGCAGCTCTATCTCTTGAGCGCCTTGTCAATATTAGAAAGGGAAGGGAAACAGGCATATGGCGGCCTTGAGCGAACTCGAAAAAGTCCGGTTGGAAAAAAGTAAACGTTTGCGAAAAGCGGGTCAGGAACCTTATCCGCATCAAACCTTGCGCACACACACGACTCAAGAAGCGATCCAGGCTTACGAAGGTGTTGATGAGACTGCAACGATCGAGGCTACGGTGGTTGGCCGGCTGCGATCGATACGAAAGATGGGAAAAGTCACCTTTGCACACGTCGAAGACGGCTCCGGGAAGCTGCAGATCTTCCTGCGGGATAATGAATTGGGCTTTGAGCGGATGGATCAATTCGCGGATCATTTCGACCTCGGCGATTTCATCGAGGCGCAGGGCACGATGTTTCGCACGCGCACCGGCGAGATAACACTGCACGTTGCCGCGTTCCGCATGCTTGCGAAGTCACTAACCCCGTTGCCTGCTGCGAAGGAAGAGATCGTTGAGGGGGAGAGCGTGGTGCACAGCGCATTTTCCGACCCTGAGGCGAGATACCGGCAGCGATACGCGGATCTCGCGGTGAACCCAGAGGTGCGGCAGATCTTCCGCACGCGCGCCGCCATCATCCGAGCCTTGCGTGATTTCTTGGATCAGCGTGGTTTCCTGGAGGTAGAAACTCCCATTCTGCAGCCGATCTATGGCGGCGCCGCAGCAAAACCCTTCACGACACATCACAACCAACTCCACCAGGATCTTTTCCTGCGTATCTCCTTTGAGCTCTATCTGAAACGCCTTCTTGTGGGTGGATTTGAAGGCGTGTATGAAATCGGGCGTGATTTCAGGAACGAAGGTGTTTCATTCAAGCACAACCCCGAATTCACCCAGCTCGAGTTTTATCAAGCTTATACGGACTACGAGGGCGTTATGGCGCTCACGGAGGAGATGGTTGCCTTCTCAGCGGAGCAGGTGCTGGGAACAACGACCGTCAACTACCGCGGCGAGGAGATCGATCTCTCGCCGCCCTGGAGGCGGATCGAACTCGCACAGGCGCTGAAGGACGCAGTGGGCATTGATATCCGCGAGCACGCGGATGCCGCGTCTCTGCGAAAAGCGATGGCGGCAAAAGGACATGAGGCTTCGGCGCAGACCAGCCGAGGGAAGTTGATCGATATTTTACTCGGCAGCGTACTTGAGCCGACCCTCATCCAGCCGACGATCCTGTATGATTATCCCCGTGAAATTTCGCCCCTTGCCAAGAGTAAGGCGGATGATCCGGATCTTGTCGAACGCTTCGAAGGGTTTATCGGTGGTATGGAGCTCTGTAATGCTTTTACGGAATTGAACGACCCGCTTGAGCAAGAAGCGCGGTTTAAGGAAATGGGGCGTGAATTTGACATTGACGACGAAGAGCTTCACCCGATGGATGAGGATTATCTCCGGGCGATGCGCTATGGAATGCCGCCAAATGGTGGTTTTGGTATGGGCGTCGATCGGTTAACGATGCTTTTTACCGATAAGACCAGCATTCGTGAAGTGATCCTCTTCCCGCACTTGCGCAGCAAGGACGTGGAAGCTGGTGAGGGGGAAGGGTCAAACGAAGAAGAATCCTGACCGGCACGATTGCTCGCTGGGATCCAGGGCGGATTGAGAATCGCTAAAAAAAAGCAGCTCCACTCGAAAGAAGGGAAATCGAGAAAGATAAGTTCAGGAGTTTTTTGGAACAAAAGGCCGACTCGTATGTCGGCCTTTCTTATATGCTCTTAAAACAAAGGGGCACCGCATCGCCGCACCCCTTCTCATACCAGTTCAAAGCGCAGGTGCAGCCGGAGGCAGGAAGTGGCCCTCCCTGATTCCAGAAGAGCCAGCGACTCATAACGACCGTGGGTCTAGCGCTCGGGTTGTGTCCAGCCCAGCAGCTTGCGCCATGTAGCGTAGCGTGAATACAGATGCACGAGCGGGAAGGAGCGGTGGCCCAGGATACGCGCATGCTTTAGCGCTTCCTTGAACGAATCGGCATCGGAGAAGGCAGGCAAGCTCAGGTAGGCGCGTCCGACTTCGACTGGCGCGTGGGCATCGGAACCTGCGGTTGAAAGAAGCCCGGCGTTGCGAGCGAAATCAGCTGCTTTATTGTTGGGTTGGTCGTTCCAGCAGCGGGCGTTAAGCACCTCAAGAGCGTCTATATGAGGGAAGAGCGTTTCTAAGGTCTCCACCGACCAACGGCAGCCGCGGGTGGGGTCGAAGGGATGCGAAATGCTGATTACGGCACCTTGCGCTTTGAGACGCTCCACCACCTCCAGCGGTGGGAGACCCTTGGGAATCTCCTCACTAACGAAGTACCCCAATATCTCACCTTCGGTAGTGAGTATCTCCTCGCCGATGATTACCCGCTTAGGATCCAACGCGGAGGTCTCACGCGCTCCAGCGATTGAGTTGTGGTCGGTAATTGCTACACGATCGATACCACGCCGATCACACACCTGCAGGATTTGCTGCGGCAGCATCAGGCTATCGCTGGAATGGTATGTGTGGCAATGGAGTTCGACGTTGATGTTGGTCATAGGTGGAGAGACCTCGATGGCTCCATTCTAGTGCAGGTCGGGATCGTTATGCTGCATCCACTGGCTCCGATTGGTCGCTCTCGAGAAGAAGCAAATCCTTGGAAATGAGCCAAACGGACAGCCCCAGCCCGACGCCAAACCACAGCGTCGCAAAGCGGATGATCAGCGTCGCTGCCGTTGCTGTGCTGGCAGGAAGAGTTAGTAGCAGAATAAGCATGCCGGCCATGCTCACCTCGACAGCCCCCAATCCTCCGGGGAGAGTGGACACTGCGCCGATCACGGTTGAGAACGACAGGGTGAAGACTGCCATTGAGAACGTATGCCAGCCCGCAGGGATGCCCAGGCCCAGCAGCACCAGGTACATCGCCATGCCCTCCCCAAGCCAAGCAATTATTCCTAGACAAACAGCGATCAGGGTTGACCGAGGTCGGAAGAGCGTATAGGCACCCTCATAGAACTCCCGTAAATGATGGCTGACTCGCCTGAGTAACGGAAGACGCTCCGCTGTGCCCAATGCCCAGAGCGCAACCAGGCGAACCTGAGAAAGAATGATCGCGGTAATGAGTAAGGTGAGAACGATCGCGAATGCGGGCCAGTAACGAGGGTATGCGATCACTCCAAAGGTTGAAAGCAGCAGAACCGCGAGCCCGTCACTGATCCGTTCTGCCAGAACGACGGTAACGCCGCGTGCGACTGGCATGTTGGTCTCTCGGTTGAGCCAAACACCCTTCAACGCTTCGCCCACTTTCCCCGGCGTGACGGCTAAAGGGAAACCGGCGATAAAAAGCTGTGCGCTTTTCCACGGAGAGAGATTATGCGTGCCGATCTGGCCCAGATAGAAATGCCACTTGATAAATCGCAGGCTGTAGTTGAAAAGCGTTCCGGCAATGATTAATGGCGTGAAGGACCAAGAAAAAGCCGCCAAATGGGAACCCACCTGGCGGATATCGCTGAAGAGCGCCAACCCAAGAGCGACAACGAAGCCGAGGACGAGACCTGTTAGCAGCCGTCGACGGATGGAGTCCATCATCGTCCGCGAAGCAGACTTATGCCTCCGATCGCCGCCGCGGCCAATAAGGTCAAACCCACGATAGCCTGGATCACCGTCTTTGGCTCCATGCCGGGAAGGACGACTTCTCCATCCCCATAGTCTTTAAACATCTTGCCCCACGGGTTCTCCAGAGCGGCCTCAACCCGTTTGCGACCTATGAAAGGATACCAAAATACGTTGTGATAGAAGTTGCTGGCGAAGTAGGACCAGGGAACAAGGGGGGTTTGCAGCAGCAGTTTTTCGAATGGTTTCAAGGGACCATGGTAAATCATCTTTTGACCACGGCTGGCGAATGTGTCTGTCTGGATGAATCCCCAGGGGAGTTCCTGCTCGATATCGTAGCCGACGATCTCAATTTCATCAGGGTTTCCGATGCCCAAATTGAGTTCATGCGCGCGGCGGATGAAGCGGAGCTGCATTGGGTCGAAACCCTGGAGCTTGGCGGAGACAGCATCGATCGCGACTTGATCGGCCGAGGCTAGTAGGATGTCCTTCTGGTGCCAATGCATCGCCCGCGGTCCAGGGCCATCGCCGGCGAACGTGCCATCCATCACCGCGAACAAGCCCGGGTGGATTTCATGCTGGATCATGAGTAAGTCGACGAGCGTATCGTGGATCACCGCGTGGGTCCAGTGGCGGTTGCGGTGAAGTAATCCGCCGAAGGCGTTCTTCATTGCCCCTGTGATTGTCGTGAAAACGTGTGTTTTAACCGTTGGCAGTTGGATCATATTCATGCCCACGATTGCTTTGGGAATGAATAAGCCCTGTGGGTAGACTTTGTCGAGGACCAGGAATTTGTGGTTCTTGGGTACATATTCAAACCATTCGAAATCTTCCTCGTATAGATAAATACAAGGGATGTCGTATTTGTCGGTGACAAAGCGGTGTTTGTTATTGAACTCGCCGACTCTTGTATCGACCACAACAGTGTCGTTATGAACACCGACGATGTCTTTATAACCAGCGCCCTGGAGCGCTTGTGTCACGCCTTCGATTTGCCAGGGGGTCGAGGAGCAACCCGGATACCAGGTCTGCCAGGAGATATTGATTTTCAACCCGGTCTGAATTTCCTTTGGGAGAGCGGCTTCAAAATCTGCAAGCCGCATAACTTCCTGAATGTCATCTAAAACTGTCTCCGGGGAGGTTTTCAGAACAGCGACCTTCCCTGATCCCGGTTGTTTTAACATCTGACCCTCCTCTAGCTTGTCTCCATTTTAACCTACACTGTGGAAGCCGTGTAGTCGTCCGGGCGAACGAATACGTGGGCAATAATCCATCAAGTGAATTGTACTTCTGAAGAATCGATCTGGATGTTTCCGCAGAGCCCCTACAGCGTGCTACAATAGCTCTAATGAATCAAGAATCATCAGGTTCGCCCACTGCCTTCGACGATTTATTCCCTGAGGATGTCTCTCGACCCACAGAGAAACGTGACGATTGGGTTTGGATCTATCTCCCATTCTCGATCGCGGTCCTGGCCCTTGCGGGCGTCAGCTTCCTCATCTTTCGTGCAGAGTTTGGTTCAACGAGCGCCTGGGCGGATGCATCGCTGACGTTGATCCTTCTACCAGCGATCCTTCTGGGGCTGGTCCCGCTAATTCTTATGGGGTTAACGATATACGGGGTAATTAAACTCATCGGCATATTGCCGGAGTGGTTTCAAATCATCAGGAGAGTTTTCCGGCAGGCTGAGAACGCCGCCCAACGAACTGGCGACATTGCCGTTCGCCCGTTGATCGTGATGAAATCATCTCAAGCCGCATTGCGGGCGAGCTGCGTTTGGCTTGTATCCATCGTGAGAATATTCAAGGGAGATACAAATGACTGAGGATTCAAACTGGAAGACCCGCACCCTCATCGTTGGGGTTCTCGCGGGCGCACTCACAGGCCTCGGTGTCGCCTTCGTCCTGATCCAGCGTGCTGAGCAAGAAGGTGGAGTTGTACAACTGGGCACATCCGATGGGCTCAAGCTGGGTATGGGCGTCCTGGGTTTGCTGCGGCAGGTTGGTCAGATCGGCCCTCGAGGCGATCAATAATTAAACTCTTACCTTGGCCCGCTTCGGTGGGTTGAATGGGTGGTTAAAATAGAAACAGAAATATTTGGAGTCTGTCGCTTGACAGGCTCTTTTCTTTTCGCTAGTATATAAACGAACGTTCGTTTATAAAAAGGATGATGGGATGGGACCCGGCGTTGCTAGCAAGGGTGAACTCACACGAGCGTCGATTTTGGAAGGGGCGTATCAACACTTCCTTCGGCAAGGCTACCACGGCACATCGATGCGCCAGATCGCCGAGGAGGCGGGCGTTGCTCTCGGCGGGATTTATAACCACTTCTCAGGAAAAGAGGAGATCTTCACCGCGGTACTCGAAGCGTACCACCCCGTCCACGAGATCGTCCCGGTCATTCAAGCGAGCGAAGGCGCTACGATCGAGGAGTTCGTGCGCAACGCCGCTATGAGCATGATGGCCGCGCTTGAGCGCCAGCCCGGATTCCTCAACCTGATTTTCATTGAGATCGTTGAATTCAACTCACGACACTTGCCAGATCTGGTCGGTGTGACCTTCCCGAAGGTCATGAGCATCGTGGGTCCCTTCGCAGAAAGTCAGAATAAACTGATAGACATCCCCCTACAGAGTATCGTGCGCTCGTTTATCGGTCTCATGTTCATGCAGTATTTTGCCGAGAAGCTTGTCGGATCGCAGTTTGTCGATATGCCGCTGGAAGAAGCGTTCGAGCAGACCCTGCAAATCTTTTTCCACGGGATTCTCGCCGAATGAGGGTACGATGACTCTCCAGGTTGCGATGCGCATTTTGCTCTGGCTGCTCATCTTTTTCATCAGCTTCCAGATTGTCCTTCGGCTGGTACGGCGCATCTATAAATTTCCGATCCCGCCTTTTCTAACGAACCTCATCGATAATCCAATCCGGCGCTGTATTCAACCCCCGGAGAGCATGCTAACCCGTCATGGAATTCGTATCGGCATGCGCGTGCTTGAGGTGGGTCCGGGAAGTGGAACATACACGCTAGCATCCGGTCAAGCGGTCGGCGAGGCGGGGCGGGTGGTTGCGATCGACATCGAGGCCCGAATTGCCGAAAGGTTAAGACAGCGGGTGGCACTAGAAGGAGCAAGCAACATCGAAGTCGGGGTCGCGGATGTCCACCAGCTTCCTTTTCCGGATGCCACCTTCGATGCGATATACATGATCACCGTGATTGGCGAGATCCCCGCGCCGGGCAAAGCCATGCACGAGTTTCATCGGGTTCTTCGGTGTGGTGGCACACTCGCCTTCAGTGAGTTTATAACCGATCCGGATTACTCGCTCCCGCGCTCGCTCAACGCGCTAGCGAGCGAAGCAGGTTTTCGTTTGAAGTCACGTCTTGGGAACTTGTCCAACTACACCCTGATCTTTAATAAGCGTGAAGAAGGTTAGCACATGGTCAATATCCGTCTGCTGTCGATCATTCGTAAGGAGTTCATCCAGATCATACGCGATCCACGTACGTTGATACTGGTCATTCTCATCCCCATCATGCAGTTGTTGATGATGGGATATGCGGCCACAACCGACGTGCGAAACGTCCCTCTGGCAATCTTTGATCAAGACCGCGGGCAGGAGGCGCGTGCGTTGCTGGATGCCTACCGGGCGGCAGATTATTTCCACCTGGCGTACGACGTAGATTCCTTAAGCGAGATATTCACACTCATCGATCGTGGGGATGCGAAGGCAGGGTTGATCATTCCCCCGGACTACAACCAAAAGATGGCTGGGGAGGGAACCGCTCAGATCGCCTTTGTGCTGGATGGCAGCGACCCCACTGTTGCCTCAACTTCCTTGTCCGCGGCTCAGCTTATCGCCCAGGCTCATGCCACAGATGTTATGGCGGAGAGGTTGGCCAGGAGTGGGCAGGGCGCCGTAGTGCAAACGCCGCTCGAGGTAAGGACACAGGTCTGGTACAACCCCGACATGCTTAGCGCCTATTTCATGGTCCCGGGTGTCATCGGGATGATCCTGTACTCGATAACCTCAATTCTTACGGCTACGGCTGTGGTCAGGGAGCGCGAGCGCGGCACGATTGAACAGTTGATCGTTACCCCGATCCGTTCCTGGGAGCTCATTGTGGGGAAGATCCTGCCATACGCCGTTCTGGCGCTGATTAACACGGTTGAAGTCCTGGCGCTTGGTTCATGGCTTTTTGGGGTACCCATTCGCAGCGGCTTGGGTCTGGTAATGCTTTTATCGGGACTCTTCCTGCTCACCGGTCTGGGCATTGGGCTGCTGGTCTCAACGGTCGCAAACACGCAGCAGGAGGCGACGCTTACGACATTCACGACACTCCTTCCAAGTATCTTCCTCTCGGGTTTCTTCTTCCCTGTGGAAGCGATGCCGCGCGTGCTGCAATGGATCTCTTACCTGATTCCACTTAAATACTATTTGACGATCATCCGCTCGCTGTTGATCAAGGGTGTCGGAGTCGATTCGCTGCAAAAGGAGATCCTTGCCCTGGTGATCTTCGGCGTGTCCTTCATATTTTTAGCTGCGATGCGGTTACAGAAACGATTGGAATGATGACAAAGCCCCGGCCCTCTTCCTATTGACGGCGGGTGGTTGAATTGGAGGCTGCAATGGATCGTAGTGCAATAAGAAGATACATCCCGCTTATTCTCTTCGCCTGCTCGGTGGTGATCGCTGTGATCTATCTCATCAGCGTCTCCGGCAGAAGAAGTGGCGTATTGGAAGCATCCGGGACGGTCGAAGCGGTCAGTGTGCTGGTCGGACCGGAATCTCCCGGAAGGGTTATGGAGGTTTACGTCGATGAGGGGGCTTATGTGGAGCAGGGGGAACCACTGTTTAGTCTGGATGACGAACTCTTGCGAGTCCAGCGTGCCCGCGTTGTTTCTGCGGGAGAAGCTGCGGTAACCGCAGCCAAATTACAACTGTTGATGGTGCAGCAGGCGCTTGATGATTTGTATGAAGATTGGCCGATGATGGCGGCTCAGGCTGAATTGGAGTTGGCGCATGCTCGAGATGCACTCGATGATGTCAACTATATTCATGACGTACGCCAGGAGGGATATCGCGCCAGTTCAGACACAATCAAAGCTGCTGAGGCGAACATTGTATTGGCAAACGAAGAAGTGGATGTTGCCCAACAGCGTTACGACCATGCCAGTGGTGATACAGGGAAGGCGCTGGCACTCTCAAACCTTATCGCCGCGAGACAACACCGGGATTCAATTCAAAGGAATCTCAATTGGTACCTGGGTTCCCCAACCGATATTGAACAAGCGTTACTCGACGCTGATGTCTCCGTTGCTGAAACACGTGTGAACGATGCAGAGATTGAGCTGGAAAAATGGAAAGAAGGTCCTGACCCAGCCGCAGTGGCTTTGTTGGAAGCGCAGTTAGCGAATGCACAAGCACAGCTAGCGTTGGCATACTCGCAAACCGATGTGGAACTCCAAACGATCGATTTGCAGCTCAATGACCTTGTGATTCAAGCGCCGATCAGCGGGGTGGTCTTGACCCGCACTGTAGAGCCCGGGGAAGTTTTACTGCCAGGCGCTGCTGCCTTGAGGATCGGGGATCTTGATCGTCTGACGATCACGGTATATGTCCCCGAGGATAGGTATGGGGAAATCGCGCTTGGCAGTCGGGCATTGGTTAGTGTGGACAGCTTCCCAGATCTTGCGTTCAACGCGTATGTTCTACGTATGGCTGATCAAGCCGAATTCACACCGCGCAACGTCCAAACGGAGGAGGGGCGCAAAACGACGGTCTTTGCTGTGGAGCTGTCGGTTGCTGATCCAATGAACAGATTGAAGCCAGGTATGCCGGCGGATGTCCTCTTTGATGGATAACCAATCGTATATTGCTCGGTGAATTGAAGTCACCTGTGTTGTGAGAGTGGCGGAAGATGACTGACGATATCCTCATTGAAGCGAAGCATCTTTGGAAGCGATTTGGCGACCATGTCGCAGTGGAAGATGTTTCACTGCAAATCCGGGCCGGTGAAGTTTACGGCTTGATGGGAGCCGATGGAGCTGGGAAATCGACGGTGATCAGGCTCCTGTGCGGTGTGTATGTCCAAGACGAGGGCGAGGTTTATCTCGCTGGTAGGCGCCTAGCTAGCAATCTCGATATCGCACGTGCGAATCTTGGTTATCTCTCCCAACGATTCAGTCTATACAGCGATCTGACCGTTCTTGAGAATCTGCGTTTCTTCGCAGAGGTCCGCGGCATCTTGGGAGATGACTGGCGTCAACGAGCGCAGGAGACGCTGGAGTTTGTTGACATGGCGGAATTCGGGGACAGGAAAGCAGGCGCGCTGTCTGGAGGGATGAAGCAGAAGTTGGGGTTAGCGGCGGCTATGATTCACCAACCGGCGATATTACTCCTCGACGAGCCATCAGGTGGAGTCGATCCGGTCACCCGCCAGGCTTTTTGGCGTCTGCTGGTACGACTGCTCCAGGGTGGCGTTGCCGCGTTGCTGAGCACGCCCTATATGGACGAAGCGATGCGTTGCAATCGAGTGGGTTTCATGAGCGAAGGCCGCATCCTGCTTGAGGGTGAGCCGCAAGATCTCGCGAAAAGCCTCGATGGAAGCCTGCTGCGAGTGAGAGGAGAGCCGCTTCGGGCCATAGCTCGCATCGCACGTGAGATCCCATCTGTGGAGAGCGTCCAACCCTTTGGCGACCGGCTCCATTTGCGGATCGCGGTAGGCACGGAGAGGGAAGTGATCAAGGAAGTGCAGAAGGCCGTCGAGAATGAGGGACTTCATTTAACAAGCATTAGATCAGCCTCCCCAGACCTGGAGGACGTGTTCGTAGATTTATTGGAGCAGTGATCGTGAATGACCAGGCCGATGTGGTTGTAATCAGTGAGGGATTGACCAAACGATTTGGGGATTTTACGGCAGTGGATAATGTGTCGTTCCGTATACGAGCCGGAGAGGTGTTGGGGTATTTGGGACCAAACGGTTCCGGAAAGACGACGACGATACGAATGCTGCTGGGGTTACTGCTGCCCAGTGTAGGGCAGTCGCAAGTCCTGGGCTTTGATTCGGTGAATGAAGCGGAAGATATCCGCCAGCGCGTAGGCTATATGTCACAAAAATTCGCTCTTTACGATGAATTGACCTCATTCGAAAACCTGAGCTTCTACGCGGGTGTTTACGGTATTCGTGATCCCAATGTGTTGGCGGCGACCATTAATTTACTCGGTCTTGAAAAGATACAGAATGAAAGGGCGAGTGAACTCCCGCTTGGTTGGCGTCAGCGTCTGGCACTTGCGACCGCGATCGTACATAAACCTACAATACTCTTTCTCGATGAGCCAACGAGCGGGGTGGATCCCGGCGCGCGTAGGAATTTCTGGGATCTGATCTATGAGTTAGCTGAGAGCGGGGTGACGATACTCGTCACAACTCATTATATGGACGAAGCGGAGTACTGCACCCGCGTAGGCTTTATGCGTCGCGGCCGGCTTATGGCGATGGGCACACCGACGGACCTGAAAGAAAGCGAGGTTGCGGGTGCCATCTGGCGTGTCCACTGTACACCATTGCTGGCGAGCCTGGATTTGCTCGAAACACTTCCTGTCGTAAGAAATGTGAGTTTGTCCGGCGATCACCTTCGGGCAATCATAGACGAAAAGAGCAGCGTCCATAGCGTGGAACATGCATTAGACGCTGCTGGATTTCACGATGTTCGGATTCAACAAACCGCCCCTACGCTCGAGGATGTATTTCTCTCGCTTGCAGGTAACTAAGTCTAATCATCAAACGGTACTTCGACGACGAGACCCTGAATCTCTAGATAGAGATCGGCGATTAGCGCCTGAACGCGTTGGACCGTCTCGGCTCTGGGGATCAATTCAGTCTGTTCACTGTTCCGGCGTTTAACCTCAACCGATTTTTCCTTCAGGGAGCGCTTGCTCACGGTGACACGGAGTGGGAGCCCGATTAAATCGGCATCGGCGAACTTCACTCCGGGGCTCTCCTCGCGATCGTCGTAGAGAACCTCGACACCCGCATCGACAAGCTCTTTGTACACATCTTGTGCAGCATCCTCTGCGCCCTTCAGCGAGAGCAAATGGACTTCATAGGGGGCGATGGTAATGGGCAACAATAACCCGTTCTCATCGTTATACTCCTCGGCGGCGGAGGCGAGCAATCTGCCGCTGCCAATGCCGTAAGACCCCATGATCACGTATTGTGTCTCGCCATCTTTATCGAGGAACGTGCTGTCCATGTCTTCACTATAACGGGTCCCCAATTTGAAGATATTCCCGACCTCGATACCCCTCGAGGTGTGTATATTTGCACCACATTCCGGACAGGCAGAGCCATCTTCGGCGAGCGTGATGTCGGCGATTACATCCGCCACGAAATCACGCCCGATGTTGACGTTCTTCAGGTGATATCCCTCTTCATTTGCGCCGGCGACGAGGTTGGGCGAATCGGGGATGATGTCATCGACGATGACAAGTGCATCCTTCACTGCGATGGGAGACGCGTAACCGGGAACGGCGCCGACAGCGCGGATCTCTTCGTCCGTCGCCGGACGGAGTTCTTTCGCTTTCACGGTATTGGCGAGCTTGATTTCATTCAAGTTCATATCCCCCCGGACGATGGCGAACACAAATTTCTCATGCTCATCGGCACCTTCGGGGATCGTGGCGATCATGAACACGGCTTTGGCGGTGCGCGATTTGGGAACACCGAGGAAATCAGCGAGACCCTCAATGGTTGTCATCTCGGGGGTTTCGATTTTCTCAACCGGCAGCAATTCTTCTTTCTCAGGTTTGGATTTCCGAAAACGGGCGATGTGCCGGTTGGCGGCGTAGCCGCAATCATCACAGATCAACAGCGTGTCTTCACCGACGGGGGTGAGATACATAAACTCATGAGCCAGGCTTCCACCCATCATGCCCACATCGGACTTCACCGCGATTACAGGCACGCCGCAGCGGTGGAATATATTGAAGTATGCCTGGTAGTGGGCGCGGTATTGACGATCGAGCCCTTCCATATCCGCGTCGAGGCTGTAGCTGTCTTTCATGGTGAACTCACGGACGCGAATTAGTCCGGCTCGCGGGCGAGGATCATCCCGCCATTTCGTTTGGATATGGTAGACCAACATCGGTAGCTGGCGGTAGGAATGGATTTCCTTGCAGACAAGATCTGCAATGACCTCCTCGTGCGTCATTGCCAATACCATGTCACGCCCTGCTTTGTCCTTAAAACGGCCCATCTCAGAGCCAATCTGATACCAGCGCTTGGTTTTCTTCCAGATGTCGGCCGGGTGGATGACTGGCATGGAGATCTCTTGTCCGCCTATGGCGTTCATCTCCTCGCGCATGATGTTTTCGATCTTGGTCAGCGAACGCTTCGCGAATGGCATATAAGTGAAAATCCCGGCTGCAAGCTGGCGTATGAACCCCGCCCGCAGTAAAAGCTCATGGCTTGCGATCTCAGCCTCGGAAGGTCGATCGCGCAAGGTTTGGCTGAAGAGTTTGCTCATTCTCATGGTGTTACCTCCCAAGATCTCCGGCTCAATCAAGGTGCATAGATTCCGGAGTGAAATGATGAAAAGAAAAAGCCCCGGTGCTGCGGGGCATAGGTTCACCGATTACGGCTGTCCGCTGGTTTTGGGTTCAACTATTCTAGCGAACGCAAACCAATGCCCAGGCTGTTTTGCAGCTAGGGACAGGCGGGAAACCTGGGGCAGCGATTAATCGACGAATCATCATTGATGTAAGTTACCATCATGGCCAATTTCCGTCAAGCTTCGAACTTGATCCTTTTTGATTTTATCTGGCATACATCACATGTGCGTGGCATAATGCCTCCTGCTGTGAATGCGTTATCGTCTCGCCGCCGCTTAATTGCCATTACTGGCTTCGCCCTCCTCGGAGCGTTGTTGATGAGTGCGTGCCAGAGTGGTGAAGGTCCTGTGCAATCAGGAACATTGCCTGCGACCAAAGGGGATGTATCACTGACTGTTGTTCCTCCGACGCCGTTCCAATCGATCGCCCGAACGCCTACCACAAGCGTAATCAATCTTTGGCTTTCTCCGGGATTGCCGGAGGAGATATGGACGCGGGTGGTAGATCTTGTGGACCACGGTGTGGGAGGGTTCCAACTTACCGGTGAGCCATCCACGGCGCAGGTGCGGGTTGAACCAGGCGGAGAGGTACAGATTGCGGAGTGGGTTTATGCGCTTGTAGCGCCGTTCCCAACCGTTGAGGATGGAATGAGCTACGAATCCCTGCGGGCGCTCTGGGCGGGGGAAGCGCAAGAAGGCAGGCGGATATTCCTTTCAGAGGAGACTTTCGATGTGATGGCCGATGTTCTGGGAACACCATCCGGTTCATGTGTGTATATCACCGCGCCCGAGGATCTCCTTGATCTCACTTGGGAGGAAAGACCTGCCTATGCAATCGTCCCGTTCGAGGATCTGGAACCACGCTGGAAGGTCCTGGAATTGGATGGCCAGTCACCAATTCGAAAGAACTTCGATCGAGAGGTGTATCCGCTGATCGCATCCTTCGGTGCGAGCGGTGACCCAGAAGCGACAGAACAACTACGCGCCGGGCTTGATACCCCATTCAGTAATCACGAATCAAATAAGCTGACGACTCTGGTCATGACCGGTGTTACAGCGCTCACCCGCGCTACGGCCTGGAGGATGGAGACTCGTGGCATCGGGTATCCAGGGGAGCTGATCGGTGAATTGTTGAGGGAGGCTGATTTCACGCACGTCAGCAACGAGGTTCCCTTCGTCTCCGAGTGCCCGGACCCACAACCAGTGCAGGAGAAGCTGAAGTTCTGCAGCGACCCGGAGTATATACAGCTGCTTGTCGACTTGGGCATCGACTTGGTTGAACTGACCGGGAATCATGTTTTGGATTACGGATCAGATGAATTGATCTTCACCCTCGATCATTACCGACAACATGGAATGGAATATTTCGGGGGCGGTGAAGATCTGGATGATGCATTCCGGGCTGTGCGAGTAGAGCACAATGGGAATCGGTTGGCATTCCTCGGGTGCAATCAGATTGGACCGAAATATGCGTGGGCTACTGATGAGAAACCAGGCGCAGCTCCCTGTAATTGGGAGCGTTTAGGTGAGGAACTGCGGATACTAGCAGAGGATGGGTACTTGCCGATTTTCACGTTCCAATGGGCGGAGTTGGGTGCTCCCAGCCCTGCACAGGAAGATGCTTTTCGTGAAGCTATTGATGCAGGCGCGGTCATAACTAGTGGAAGCCAGGCCCATCAGCCTTTAGGGTTTGCCTTTCACAATGGAGGTTTCATCCACTTCGGGCTTGGAAATCTATTCTTTGACCAGATGCAGACGGATGAGCTGCGGCAGGAATTCATCGACCGGCATGTGTTCTATGATGGTCGGCATATTAGCACGGAGCTTCTGACGGCCTTGCTTGAGAACTATGCCCAGCCGCGGCCGATGTCGCTGGCTGAGCGCAGCGCGTTGCTCGAACGGATCTTCGCCGACAGCGGCTGGTAGGGAAATTCGGGGATTTCACCGAAAATTATTCGCACCCTCGATGGACCACGGAATGGGTTCTGAGGGTGCGATTTTATTTTGGTCTTGAATGAAGCTATTGGTATTATGATAAGTAACTGCGAACGTGTTACTCAAGAGCTGCGCCGAGCGTCTTTTCGACTTGAGCGGCTTGAGTCTCCAAGCGGGCCAGTTCTTCGAGCCAACTTTGGGCGGCTTCACGATCCGCGACGTTGCCGGCGTTGATTTTGACGTTGAGCGCCGCGGCCTGCAAACAAGCATTTGCCATAGCGCCGGCAGAACCCGCATCGCTCAGGGCGTTTTGGTTCCCTTTCTCCGCGACTTCTGCTGCGAGGGTGAGAACTTCAACGGCATCACGACATACCTGCAACGGTACTTCCGCGGCGACATGCGTGGCACGTTCGATCGCTTCTTTTCTAGTGGCTTTCTCCTGCGCAGATTTCTTAGCCAACCGGAACGCAGCCATGACGGAATCGAACGCCTGGGCGTCGAGTGTCACCGCCTTGTGGAGAGCGTCACACAGTATGTCAGCACGCGATGAGATTTCCTGCATTCGTTCCTCAACCTTGGCGTACTTCTTCTTGCCAACCGAAAGACGGGCGACCATGGCAACTAGAGCGGCGCCCATTGCACCCGCGAAAGCAGCAGCAGAACCGCCACCGGGTGTTGCCGAACTTGCGGCGAGGTTGTGTAGGAATACGCTTTCATCACGCTCCTCACTATCCATCGCGGCGAAGATGCGGTTCTCCAGGACCTGGTCGGTTGAGAATTGGTCGAGCTGCAGATACCACTGCGCTGCATCGACGAGCGCCGCTTGTGGGATCAAGCCCACCAACTCGGAATTCACAACTGAGACACCGTAGCGATCCGCTTCACGCCGGATGAGTTCTACAACGCGGGCGACTGGAGTACGGGTGAAATCAGTGAGGTTCATCGAGACTTGCGCTCGGCCTTCAACAAGCATCCCCAACGCTTTGACATAGCGTAACCCACCAGAAGAGTGCCTCACCGCACGGCCGATATTTTGGGCGATCGATACATCGTCCGTTGATAGATATACATTGAAGGCAACCAGAGGGGATCGAGCGCCGATGACGGTCGCTCCAGCTGATCCTAGCTTCTGGGGACCGAAGTCAGGCTTCCTTGTGGGATCGCTTTCGATCGTCTTTTTTAAGCCCTCGTATTCACCGCGGCGGATGTTCTCTAAATTCATTCGTTCGGGTCGGGTTGCGGCTTTCTCGTACAAATATGTGGGGATGTCAAGCTCATCTCCGACGCGCTGGGCAAGCGTCCTTGCAAGCTCAACGCACTCGTCCATTGTGACTCCGGAGATCGGCACGAAGGGCATAACATCGGTTGCGCCGATACGCGGGTGTTCGCCCGAATGTTGATCCAGGTCAATTTTCCCTGCAGCTGCTTTGATCGCTTCGAAAGCGGCTGCAGCTACCTCGGCAGGGGAACCAGCGAACGTAATCACAGAGCGGTTGTGGTCTGGATCGATGTGGCGATCGAGTATGTAAATCCCGCCCACGCTGCGGATGGCGTTCTCGATCTCTTCAACGACTTCGACGCGTCGTCCTTCGGAAAAGTTTGGAATACACTCAACAATTGGCTGCTTCATAGCACCTCGCATGCTTGTGTTACGAAGATTATAGCCCAGTTATCTCTCTGGAAAGATGATCTCTAACTACCTATTTCGTGAATTCGATGGATCGATGATCCCAATACGGAATCTTTCAAACGAGAGCTGGGCTACCGGTACCAACCCCGTATCTTCCTGCTCGACGGAACAGGCGAGATCATAGGTCAGTGGATAGGGAGAGTCGGGGAAGCCGAGCTCGATGCCGCTTTACAGGCAGCGATACAGTAATCCTGGAGATATTTCGAAGGGGATAAAGATCAAGGATAATTCCTGATTAGCACACAAGGAAACACCGCCTGTGCATGTTCTAGCGCAGGCGGTGTATTTTTTCTTTGATCAGTTCCATCTAAAGGTGTATATCAGGGTACCAAACTGTGGTTACTCCTTGCCCAAGACGCGCCGGGCGATGACCATTCGTTGCACTTCACTTGTGCCCTCGCCGATCGTCATGAGCCGTGCATCGCGGTAGATGCGCTCAACGGGATATTCACGGCTGTAGCCGTAGCTGCCCAGGATCTGTATGGCGTTGCGGGCGACATCCTCGGCCATCTCCGTAGCAAAGAGCTTCGCCACAGCAGCCTCGCGATTGTGGAATTCACCTTTCTGTTTAAGCCAGG
>DAOUEQ010000126.1:0-2393 GCA_034430395.1 Anaerolineales bacterium
GGAACCCTTATTAATTCCCAATCGGCTGATGTGTTAGGTGAACCCATCGAGGTGTGCAGGAAGCACCCTTGGCCTCCCAGGCGAAAAGATCGAGTAAGAGAGAACTTGGCAAGTCAATGTGCATATCATGGTCGCAGGGTATCGCTAAGTCCGGTTCCTCTTCATCTCTCAGCCTTTGATCAAGACAAATTCAATCCCCTGTGCATATCTTTCTACCTACAATCCCAAGAGCCAAACGGCGACAGTGAGGTAAATGAACAAACCGGTGGCGTCCACAAGCGTACTCATCAATGGTCCGGAGGCGACCGCTGGATCGATGCGAAAGCGGTAAGCCAGGATGGGCAGCAGCGATCCAAGCATGGTAGCCCAAAGGACAATGAGAAAGACGGCGATGGAGACGGTGAAGGATAGCGCTGTGGATGATTCCCAGGTGAGCGCTATTACATAGGCAACGACGGACATCACCAAGCCGAGGAGTACGCCAATTCGTGCCTCGTGCCATAAAGCGCGTAGCACATCCTTCGAGTCGATTTCCCCCGTGGCTAGCGATCGGATTATCGTCGTGGTTGTCTGCGTCCCGGCGTTTCCGCCCGAGCCAATCAACTTGAGTTTTGACAAAAAGTCGGGCGGCTAGCGACTCGCGCTATACCGCCCATCGGTGTAGACTTTTCTTATGACAAAAGAAATCAACACCGAAAAGCAGATTAGCAAGTTAATCGAGTTTCGTCAAGCTGTTTACGAAAGCGGCTTCGTGCGCCGGAAGGATGCCCAGTTTGAGCTTCTAGATGCACTATTGCTAAAAGATCAAATTACATCTTTCCCGATGTTAAGTTGCTCAACAGCCTTCACTCGACGCTGGTCCAGTGCCTATGCTGCACTGGAAAAAGGGCAACAAGACACAACCTGGATGAGAAGCTATCTGGCGAAGCAAGTTCCCGAGACAGGTATTCAATTCTTCTCTCTGGATTGCACTGCATGGGCAAGACCAGAAGCACACACCTTGCCCGACCGGAAGTATGTGTATCAACCAAGCAGGACCAATCAAGGATCTGTGGCAGTGATTGGATACGCTTATTCCCTCTTAGACTGGGTGCCTGAGCCAAACAGCAGTTGGTCGCTGTCGGTTGACATAGAGCGTGTTTCCAGCAAGAAGACCGATCTGGAAGTCGGTGTTGGGCAAGTCAAGCGGTTATGTCAAGCCCGTGGGTCACATGAGCATGGATTGGGCATTGTGGCTGCCGATGCCAAATACGGCAATCACCACTTCCTGGATGCGCTCAAAGACCAGCCTTGCGGAAAAGTGGTTCGACTAAGGAAAGATCGGGTGCTCTATCGCCCGGCCCCAGAGAGAAAACCCGGGAAGCGAGGACGGCCTCGAAAGCATGGGCCACGATTTGCATTCAAAGAGCCCGAGACCTGGGGCGAACCCGATGAATTCGCAGCGCTTCAGCATCCGCGATGGGGATCGGTAGAGATCCGGCGCTGGAATGACCTGCATGACCGGCAGTCGGTGCACACCTGGTTTGATGTTGTCCAGGTTCAAACCCATTTGGAAAAGGATGAGCCTCCTGCGCCCTTATGGCTGGCTTGGCTAGCTCCACCGGCCATGCCTGAGAGTATTCGGGTGCATGCCGATACCATATGGCAAGCTTACCAACATCGGTGGCCGATCGAGCCCAGCATCCGCTTTCGCAAGCAGCGGCTTTGGTGGACACTGCCGCAATTTCAGTTGGTGGAAGCTGCTGATCGTTGGAGTACTTTGGTCAGTCTAGCAATGTGGATGCTATATCTGGCAAGACCGATCGTGCAGGATCAACCCTTACCCTGGCAACGACCGCAACGTGATCTTACGCCGGGGAGAGTGAAAAGAGGCATCGGAATGGTTTTTCGCGCGATTGATAACCCGTCATTACCGCCCAAACCGCGCGGAATTCCTCCAGGATGGCCACAAGGCAAGCCAAGGAAACAGCGGGAGCGATTTCCGGTAGTGCGCAAGGGATTAAAACAGCCAAATCCCGTTTGTTATTTGACATGAAACTCGATTGTTAAGGTGCAGATGATCGGCTTACATTCTAGGATTTTTCAGAATTGTCTAAACTCAAGAATCAAAAGAGGAATGAAAAAGGAGAGAGCGACAACAGCCTGAAGTTTCTCTTCGAAATGGCGCAGGACATTTCCCGTAAGGCTCCCTGCGATGAACAAGAGGAGCAGCCACCCGATCCGTTTACGAGCAGCGGAGAATACGCTTGCCTTGAAGTAACGCTGACCCAACGGCTGGGCTCCTCCCAACCTGTGAATATCCTCGGTCGCCTCATCGGCAAGGACATCAACGATGTCGTCGATGGTGATGATCCCCATGAGGACATTGTCCGTGTCCACAACTGGTAGAGCCA
>DAOUEQ010000127.1:0-2290 GCA_034430395.1 Anaerolineales bacterium
GGGTAAGGGAGACCATCGTGAACAAACAAAGATCACTAATCAAATCCATCGGACTTGGGCTCGCCGTCCTTGTTGCTCTTATCGTTTATGCCTATGGCTTCAAGGTTACCAAAGTGAATTTCGCAGAAACAAGCTCAGAAGTGCGCTTGACACAATTAACCCGCATTCTCCGGGCACTGGCCCATCCCGATATCATAGAATTCGAACAAGACGAAACTGATATCGACGCACCGATCTACCTCCCCTGTCCTGAAGGCGGGGTTGACCTCCCCGAACCGGATAAGAGCGGACCATACCTGGTGACGGATGTCGCCTGTATCGAGTCGAAAGGAACCGTTACCGTTAACGGGTATCAACTGCCGCCAGGCTCAAAAGGTCCAATCAATTTCATCACCGCAAGTGGGGCAAAAATTCAGCTCGGAAATTTTAACGTAGATAGGGACGGCACATTTCAGGTCAGCGTGCAAATGACCACTCGCCAGCCGGTCGCCGAAGCGCAGTACATTCGGGCAACCGCACGTGTTCCAATTGGCGCGCCGAAACTTACGGGTACAGCCCTTGTAACCTGGGATAAGATCATCGAGACCGTTTTCCTAGCATTTCTAGCAACCACCTTCGGCACAATTTTGGCGATCCCAATCAGCTTTATCGCAGCCCGCAACCTGATGAGCGATGTTAAATATTCACTGACAAGCACCGCAATGACGATCATCGGCTGGCCGCTGGGTATTGGGCTGGGCTTCCTCATCACCCGCTGGCTCGGAACACTAAGCGGCTACCTCTCTACCAATAGCATGTTAAACCTCGGCGGCTTGGTCATTAGCCCCGTACTGGCTTTTGCCTTAATCCGCTGGGGATTACCCCGGGGAGAAACCGAATCCTCCGGGTTGGTCGTTCGAATTTCGCGGATATTTGTCTATTTCCTGAGTGCAGCGAGCGGAATCATCTTCCTGCAGCTGCTGGCGAAATCCGCTCTTTCTGCAGGCCAAGCCTTGATCGAACCACTTGGTTCGCTCGGATTTTTGGGGAGCTTTATTTCCCAGCTAGGTGATGTCCTCAATATTAGTACACCGGCGCTTATCGCCCTGGCAGGAGGCGCCGTCGTTGGAAGCCCACTAAGTTCCTTGGGGCAGAGGATCAGCGACCGTTACTCAGCAGGAAGTGTAAAGATAATCAATTATATTCTTTCGGCGGTCGCCGGAGCGCTCCTTTTCTTCCTGGTGGGAGCATTGATTCATTGGTTCTATCAGTTTGCCGATCCCCTGAAGGTATATCTATGGCCTGGAGGCACAGGTGCCCTGCTGGGAATATTGCTCGCCGCGCGGTCAAACCCAAAAGACTCGATTCCTATCGGCAGTACTCTTTACGCCATCACCAGAACGATTCTTAATTCAATCCGTTCCGTTGAACCCCTGGTTATGGTGATTGTTTTTGCAGTGTGGGTGGGTATCGGACCCTTCGCGGGTGTGCTGGCGCTTGGATTGCACACGATCGCGGCTTTAGCCAAATTGTATTCCGAGCAGGTAGAAAGCATCGTCTCGGGACCCTTGGAGGCAGTTCAGGCTACGGGCGCGAACCGACTGCAGACGATCGTTTATGCAGTCGTCCCGCAAATTATCCCACCCTACATCTCGTTTACCATGTACCGTTGGGACATCAATGTGCGCATGTCCACAATTATTGGTTTCGCCGGCGGCGGAGGCATCGGTTTCCTTCTGCAGCAGAACATCAACCTGCTTGATTACCGGGCTGCCAGCGCGCAGATGCTGGCCATCGCTGTCGTGGTGGCGAGCATGGATTTTGTTAGTTCAACATTGCGCAAGCGGTTTGTATAACAGCCTTAGACATGAGCTATGGAGGCCAGGAGTTTGTGCTATTAGGTTGCCGCTTTTAGAATCGTCCCCCAGAAGGGGACGATTCTTTGTTTCTGATGCTTCGAGACTTATCCACTTGCAGAGTTACGTGGGTTTTCCCCGATATTCTCTGGCTAAAGTAGTCAAATATCATGCTCGCATCAGGAAATAACCGAAGATGGTCAACGCTGATTTGATTGTTCAAGACTCAAGTGAGGGGGGGATTTTCCGCCGTATTCTTGCGCTTCAATTTAAACGCTACCCCCTTATGGAAGTGCAGGATTTATACAAACTTATTCATCAGGCATCTATGGGCAGTGAACATGCGGTTCAAGATCTGGATGGCACCCGCAACTTTCTCGAGCGTGAGGTGCATGGGTTAACTGAAGGTCCTGACGAACCCTTACAAGACATTATCTCTCCGGATGGTCGAATCG
>DAOUEQ010000128.1:0-1961 GCA_034430395.1 Anaerolineales bacterium
GCCACCCAGGGATAGATCACAAGAAAACCGAGCAAACCCAATATGCTTCCCCCTATGTCAAGAATGCGTTTGGACATCGCGTAAAGAGGCGAGATGCGCACTTCATCGACGAAAGACCTCACCAGCCAATCCGTTTCTAGATGGTTTATCGGGAGTCTGCCGAGCAACTCCTCGTAGGAGACCGGCATGCGAGTGATCAAGATTCCCTTCTCCTGCGCGTCGAGGATCGCCTGGAACATCTCGCCGTTCATGGGTCCGAGGATCGCCACGATAACGTCCGTTATACCTTCCTTTTCAATTATTGAAAGGAGGTCCGTGCTGTCACCCAGGACTTGGCTGCCCGCGACTTCGACGCCCTGCTTGGCTGGATTGTCATCTATGAATCCAACAGTGGTAAAGGGTGGCGGGTTGATGGCACGGACGACGTTTACCAATTCGGTTCCGCTTTCCCCTGCTCCGATCACCAATGCGCGGCGCATGAAGTCAGGTGCGGTGAAGACCTTTATATAGAGCCAGCGCCAGGCAATAGTGATTAGGATGACAAGGATGAGGAAGTACAGCACACCACGGCGAGGCAGCGACCCCGGGTCGGAGGTGAAATAAAAGATGAGGTAAAGGATGACGCCACCAATTCCCGAGAAAAGCACGCCTCGCACGGTCTCACCCCAAGATGAAGCGCGAATTACATCATAATTGTTGATCATTAAAAATAGCCACAGGAGAGGAAGAAAGAAAAACCACCCTGCTCGGAAGCGGACAAACACAGGGGAGAAACCCAACCAATCGATCTGCGCCCAGAGGTAGAGCGCCAGAAAGGAGGCGGATGCAGCGCCGATGAAATCGCCGACGATGAGAATGATGCGCCGTTCACCGGCGCCCATTCTCCATCGCCCGCGCCTGAATTCAATCTGTGCCATGTCGACCCCTGAGCGAGCCCTTAAGTGCGCTCCATAGAAATCCAGTGCCCCAGGAAAAATGCATGGTCCAGATCGCTGGAGGGAAACCAAGTATCAGACCCATATCTTTTCGACGAATCGACTCCAATAAACCCGCAAATGAAGTGACAAGCAAATAAGCGCCTAATTGTACCGCTAAGAGTAGTCTAGCGAGCTGAAAAAGGAATGCAAGAGTTGTCAGGATGACTGCGGAGAGAACAAAAATCGGTGGCAGCGCCTGACGCCAACGGAGCGTATGCGGATATAGCCGGAGCATGCGCACCTTCCAAAACCCATAGCGCCAGTATTGGTGGGCGAGTGAGCGCAGATCTGGTCGGGCGTAATAAATCGAGCGTATCGATGGGTCAAACCAGATCAGTCCTCCAGCATTCCTTATCCTAACGTTGTACTCATAGTCCTCATTCGTAAGCAATTCCTCGTTGAACGGACCAACCCTCTCCAACCATTCCCTTCGAAACGCCCCAAAGGGTACTGTGTCCACCGGGCCTGGTTCGCCGCTAATACGATAGCGAGCGTCGCCCGCCCCTAGCGGATGCGAGGCCGCTGCTGCAATTGCGCGTGCCAGCCATGTGTCCGCACCTGGTTGAATTTCCCATACTCCCCCCACATTTGCTGCACCTGTCTCTTCAAGTACAGCCAGGCAGCGATCGACATAGTCGGGTCTTGGCGCCGAGTGTGCATCAATACGAACGATCACCTTCCCAGAGGCTGCCTGGATCGCTGCATTTAATGCAGCGGGGATGATTCTCTCGGGATTATCTACGAGTCGGATACTCATCTCGGGATGGTGAGTAGCGTATTTTTGGATCGCATCGCGAGTGCCGTCGTCCGATTTTCCGTCGGCAATGACCACTTCGATCGACTCAAGTGGATAGCTCTGGCGAAGGATCGCCTCGAAGAGTTTGGTGATCGTTCGGACCTCATTAAAGCACGGAACGATGATTGAGACGTTTGGATAGTCTTTCATGGCAAGTTGAACTCATACCAACTGCTGAGCACGAGGGC
>DAOUEQ010000129.1:0-13629 GCA_034430395.1 Anaerolineales bacterium
ACACCCGGCTGCTCAGTTACAACAATGGAGCATAAACTTGGAATCCGCTCCAGCGATACCGTGTCGATCTTGCTTCAGGATTGTCGTATCCCCTTCGACAACATCCTTGGCAGCCCTGAAGTGGTTACAAAGAAGAAGACCGAGAAGGGTTTCAAGGGTGCGATGGCGACTTTTGACGCTACTCGCCCACTTGTCGCCGCCTCGGCACTTGGAATCGCACGTGCAACCCTCGAGTTATTGAAGGAGATGCTCCAGGAACAGGGTGTGGAAATTCGCTATGGTCTTCCTCGCAGTAAAATGACGAACATCGAGCGTGAGGTCGTCGACATGGAGACAATGCTGCGATCGACATGGCTGCTCACGGTCAAAGCGATGTGGTTGGCGGATGAACGTAAGGCTAATACGATCGCAGCTTCGATGTGCAAAGTGAAAGCCGGGGATGTAGTTGTCAAGATCACACAGCGTGCAGTCGAGTTGATGGGACCACTTGGTTACTCACGCGAACATCTGTTGGAGAAGTGGTTCAGAGATGCAAAAATAAACGATCTCTATGAGGGGACAGGACAAATAAACCGCTTGATCGTCGCCCGACGGATCTTGGAATACTCTCGACATGAATTGAGTTGATCACCGTAAGACCCTGTCAGCTCCCTTGGTCTCACAGAGCTGTGTGTATGAAGCTCTTAATGTGAGTCGGGAATCTATGACCCATATTTAGGAGGGGACTCTATGAAATACAACATTCGAAAAGCAGCCGTTATAGGATCGGGAACGATGGGAGGCGGAATTGCCGCACTGTTTGCAGGCTTGGGAATCCCCACGCTCCTGCTCGACATCGTACCCTTTAAACTAACCGCTACTGAAGAAGCAGAGGGAAGAACCTTAGATGATGCATCTGTCCGCAACCGAATCGTCGAAGCGGGGTGGAAGGCGGTTACAAAAAGCCGCCCACCAGCCGTTCTGAGCGAGACTTCCAAGCAGCTTATTTCACTTGGGAACCTTGAAGATGACTTCGATCAGCTTGCAGATGTCGATCTGATCGTCGAAGTTATCGTTGAGAATCTCGATATCAAACGAGATCTCTTCAAACGAATTGATGGCATCCGAGCCGAGCACACGATCGTTGCCACCAATACATCCGGTTTACCGATCCAAGCGTTGGTGGAAGGGCGGAGCAAGGGTTTCCAGGGTCATTTCCTGGGGATGCACTTCTTCAATCCTCCGCGCTGGCTGAAGCTTCTCGAAGTGATTCCACATGGAGGAACACTGCCGGAGGTTCTAGACTACGTCGTTAACTTCAGTGAGGAAACACTCGGGAAAGGTGTGGTGATCTGTAAGGATACGCCAAATTTCATCGCCAACCGGATGTTTTCCATCATGAGCGCCTATGAGGTTGCCTATGCTCTGGATCACGGATACAGCATCGAGGAAATCGACACCATCATGGGCGTCCTCGTAGGGCGACCAAAGACGGCGATCTACCGCTTGCGCGACCTCATCGGCAACGATATTGCCGCACACGTGGGATCGAACCTGTACGAATTAATCCCTGATGACGAAACCCGCGATGTCCTGCAGCATGAAGCATCGGTCAAAATGCTGGAAGGGATGATCGAACGCAAATGGTTGGGTAACAAAACCAAAGTGGGTTTTTATAAGCGGGTTGACAAGGAAGACGGAACGAAGGAATTCTGGATTCTGGACCCAGAAACCATGGAGCATAAAGCTCCGCAGAATCCGCGTTTTGAATTGTTTAGCAAAGGTAAAAAGCAGGAAGATCTTGGTGAGCGTTTCCGCTGGATCCTATCCCAGGTCGATGATGAGGATTCATCCGAGGAGACACGTCGATTAGCCCGCTATATCTGGGAGACGACAGCATTCGCTCTTGGGTATGCATCCCGCCGTGTGCCGGAGATCGCTGACCGATTTGTCGATATCGACTTGGCGATGAAGTGGGGTTTCGCCAGCGAAATTGGACCTTTCGAGATCTGGGATGCGCTGGGCGTAAAGGAATCGCTTGACCGGATGAAGGACATGAAGATCAAAGTTGGATCTTGGGTCAAGACGATGGTCAAAGATGGGACCAAATCCTTCTATAAGTATAAAAAGGGGGAGCCAGTCAGCTACTACGACTTGAAAGAGAAGAAGTATAAACCGCTAAAAAAGGATAAGAGAATCCTGCCCATCGCCGGCTTGAAAGCGAAGAAGGGCGCGATCCTGAAACGCAACGCCTCCGCTTCGCTGATTGACATGGGCGATCGAGTGGGCCTGGTCGAGTTCCACAGCACTGCGAATGCGCTAGACCAGGATATCTTTAACATGCTCACACACAGCATGGATCTCGCTGACGAAGGCGGTCTAGATGCGATCGTGATCGGCAATGAAGGGCGTCACTTTTCAGCGGGAGCGAACATCTTCCTGGTCTGGATGGCTGCTCAGCAGGGAGATTTTGATCAGATCGAGGCGATGGTTGAGGGCATGCAATCCGTCTTGATGAGAATGCGTTACTTCCCAAAGCCGGTTGTCGCCGCGCTGCACGGCATGGTCCTTGGTGGAGGTGCTGAGCTTAGTATGGCTTGTTCAAAGCGGCTTGCGGCTCCTGAAACCTTCATCGGTCTGGTCGAGACGATGAGCGTGGGAGTGATCCCTGCCGGTACGGGTACGAAGGAGATAATCCGCAGGGTTATCAATCCGGTCATGCGCATTCCAAACGCAGATCCGATATCTGTTATGCAGAAAGTATTTGAGCAAACCGCAATGGCCAAAGTCGCGACGGGTGCCTTTGAGGCTTTTGAGATGGGTTTCTTCTTGCCGGGTGACAGGATAGTGATGAAGAATGAGCATCTCCTGGCAGAGGCCAAAAATAGCGCGCTTACCATGATCGCGGAGGGCTATCGCCCGCCAAACGTAGAGCGTGTATATGCTGCGGGCAGGGATGTTCTAGCCGCGTTGAAAGCTGCAGTGTGGGGAATGAGAGAAGCCGGCTGGGCTACCGAGCATGATGCTACGATCGTCAACAAGCTAGCGTGGGTTCTCTGTGGGGGGGACCTGACCGATCCAACATGGGTTCCAGAGGAATACATCCTGGAATTGGAAAGGAAGGCGTTCATTGAGTTATGCCACGAGCCGAAGACACTCGATCGATTGGCCCATATGATTGAACATAACAAGCCGCTGAGAAATTAGCAGTTGGGAATCAAGGTGTCGTAGTCGACAGGGAATAGAGAGAGATGATTGGGCAACAACCTAACATGCAATCGCAGTCTGGTCATCACGAAACGCCTCACTCCCGTCTTAAACGATTGCAATACTCGAAGGAGTTGGAGCTATGGGTAGAGAAGCAGTCATTGTTTCAGGAGCACGAACCGCAGTAGGACGCGCGAAGCGAGGGACGCTGCAGAATTACCGAGCGGAGGACATGGCCGCGGCGGTTGTCAGAGAAGCCTGGAAGCGCGCCGGCGATTTGGACAAATCCATCGCGGATGATGTCGTGATCGGGTGTGCTTTCCCAGAGGGCAGCCAGGGTTTGAATGTGGCTCGACCTGTCGCAATGCACGCCGGATTTCCATCTTCGGTCCCGGCGATGACGGTCAACCGTTTCTGCTCATCGGGTCTGCAGACGATCGCCCAGTCCTGTGAACGGATTATTGCCGGCGGAGCCGATATCATCATCGCTGGCGGCGTGGAAAGTATGAGTATGGTTCCCATGACTGGATTCCGGATCAGTCCGCATCCCGGATTAATGGAAACCGTTCCTGAGGTTTACGTTAGCATGGGGCAAACCGCGGAAAACGTTGTGAAGAAATACGATGTAAGCCGCGAAGATATGGACGAGTTTGCCTTCCATAGCCACCGGAAGGCCGCTGAAGCGCAGGACGCTGGCAGGTTTAAAGAAGAAATCGTCCCCCTGGAGGTCACGACGACAACACTTGACGGGACAAATACGGTGATCTTCGATCAGGACGAACTCGTCCGGCGCGATACGACGATTGAAGGCCTCGCCAAGTTGAGACCGGCTTTCTCCCCGAAAGGATCGGTCACGGCCGGAAGCTCATCGCCGCTGTCAGACGGTGCGGCTGCTGTTGTAATAATGAGCGCAGAGAAAGCAGATGAACTGGGTTTAGAACCATGGATGCGCTTCGTAGGTTTCACAGCAGCAGGCGTTCCGCCGGAGATCATGGGTATCGGCCCGATCAAAGCTGTCCCAAGAGTATTGGAGCGCTTTGGGATGAAGCTTGAAGAATTCGATTTGATCGAGTTGAATGAAGCATTCGCCTCTCAGAGCCTGGTGGTGATTCGTACACTGGAATTGGAAACAGACAAGCTCAACGTGAACGGTGGAGCGATTGCTCTCGGTCACCCGCTCGGTGCGACTGGAGCCAAGCTGACTGTGCAGATCATGCATGAGGCGAAGCGCCGCAAGTCGAAATATGTCATTGTCACAATGTGTATCGGAGGCGGGATGGGGGCGGCAGGTATCTTTGAGAATTTGCTCCAGTAGCCGGATAATTTCGTGAAAAGAACACTCACTTAACCAAGGAGTATGTGATGGCATTAACAGTGAAAGACCTAATGGAACGCATGCCGGGGGCGCTTATCCCGGAGAAGGCTGAAGGAGTAGATGCCGTGATCCAATTCCACCTGGGTGAGGAAGGTGGGGACTGGATATGCACGATCAGGGATCAGACGTGCACGGCTGAGCCGGGAGTCAGTGAAGAACCCAACCTCTCATTGACGTCTGAAGCTGCGGATTACATCGATATGATCACAGGTAGGCTAAACCCGATGACGGCCATTGCCACAAAGAAGATCGTTCTAAAGGGTGATTTGAACTTGGCGATGAAGTATATGAATCTCTTCGCTCTCTAACTTCTCACATCCAAAGAAACATAGCTATAGAGGTACTCGAGCCCCAATTCGGGGCTCGAGTATGTTGTATGAAACCTCAATAATGTGACTCACGCCGAACTATCTGAAGGTTCTGAAGAGCTATAAGCACAAGCGTTGTCCTGGACCTTTGATGTTGGAAAATTTGGAGATCTAACTGTGAGGGCATTGTTGTGCCCGATCATTGGCAAGGACTTGCGCTATGAGGAAATATCATGAGCAATGTGCAAGTGGGTTCTGATGATCTTAGCTGTTGAGGGATCGAGCTCTAAGGCTAAGAGGACTTCTTCCGGACGCCCTGTGGCACCTTCTTTTGCAGCCAGTTTCATCTTGATCGATGGGCGTTCCATCCCACTCCCTGCGATCTCTAGTCCCAAAATGAGCGGTCGGAGGTCATAGTTTTTTCCCCGGCGCTCCCGCTCTACCGTCTTGGTTAAGAGGAGTTTATGAATAGCGCTTGAGAGCTCTTTTTCTGTTCGATCTGCATCGACCTGAACAAGATACGAGACCGCATCGATTTGGTTGGTGAGAGCAGGTTCGTTCAACGCAGCGTGTTCAACAGCGAGAACCCTGGTTCCCGGTGGTGCAGAGCGTTGCAGCCGTTTGAGTATCTCGCCGCAGGGAAGTTCTTCAGTGAGCCAGATGTCTGCAAGTTCGTGTTCGCTTGTACAGCCGAGAGGCAGAGCCGTGCTTAATTGAATGCGCTGCCGGGGATTGAACCCCTTTGAGTAGAGACTGGGGAGCATAGCTCGGCGGAGGAGGCGTCCCCAGGCTCGGTGAAGATCAAGGTGGCTTGTATAGCGCTGCGCCTCATCCTTCGTGAAGGTTATTCGGTAACGATAGTGAGCTTCATTTGCCATTTTATGTTTTATGCACGAGTGAAGGGGTTTTGCTTGAGCTGTGAGCGGGTGAATGGGCCTCGGGGCATTGCCAGCTCTCGCCGGGGTTCTCCCGGCGCAAATCAGCGAACTTCGAAAGAATCCCACAGGCGAAGCAACGCTCACGGCAATCCATTCGTGTTTTTCCCTGCTGACTCAGAAGGTAATCTTCGGTCAGGAACTGCTTCTTAACCGCGGCGTCTATGTGATCCCATGGAAGGGTCTCGTCAATCGGGCGCTCACGGTGGCTGTAAAATGCGGGATCCAGATCAGCAGCCTCGAAAGCTTGAATCCAAAGCTTGATATCAAAGTGTTCATGCCAGGCATCGAATTTCGCTCCGCTTTTCCAGGCACGGTAGATTGCATCACTCATCCTTCGATCGCCACGAGAGAGCCAGGATTCAAGCATCGTCTCCCCGGGCTCATTCCAGTTTAATTTTAAGCCTCGACCCCGCAGCTCCTGCTTTAGAAGATCTTGTTTCATCACGATTTGCTCTGAAGTATCACATGGGGTCCACTGGAATGGTGTATGCGCTTTAGGGATAAATGTGCTGACCCCCGCGTTCACTTTTGCCCGTTTACCCATGATCTTCCGACCTTCTGCCAAGATCGTCTTGCATAGCTTAGCAATTTCCCGGACGTCCTCAAGGGTTTCGGATGGGTGGCCGATCATGAAATACAGCTTAATCGTATGCCATCCCCGTCTGTAAATCTCACGCACGGTTTCCAGGAGAAGCTCTGTGTCGACAGGTTTATTGATAATCTCGCGCATACGCTCTGTTGCAGCTTCGGGAGCCAGTGTGAAACCTGAGCGCGATGCGTGTCCATGTAGCAAGTCCATCAACTCAACGGATACAGTCTCGATGCGCAGAGAGGGAAGCGAGATTTTTATCTGCTGCTCTCTAAAACGTTCATTCACGGCACGCACTAAAGGCAAAATCTGCGTATAGTCGGAAGAGGACAGCGAGAGAAGCCCGACCTCATCGATGCCTGTGAAACGGGTCGCCTCTTGAATGGCGTCAAGAATTTCAGGGATGGGTCGTTCGCGAACAGGTCGTGTGATCATGCCGGCTTGGCAGAAGCGGCAGCCGCGTGTGCAGCCGCGCATGATCTCAATGGGTATACGGTTATGCGTAACGTCGATAAAGGGCACGATGAAGCGCGTGGTTGGTTTGGGCATTTTTCCTACGATGCGCTTCAGAATCGGGAATGGCGCATCTTCATAGAGGGGTTCAACTTGGGAGATGGTCCCATCCTTCATGTAATGGATCTGATATAGACTGGGTACGTAGACGCCCCAGATCTTGGCGAGTTCGAGATAAAGTCCCTCTCGCGAATGTCCGCTGACTTTCCAGGCTTGAACACATCGAGCGATCTCAAGAATAACTTCTTCGCCCTCGCCAATCACAAATGCATCAAAGAAAGCGGCCATCGGCTCCGGATTGAGCGCTGCGTGGCCTCCAGCGATCACGATTGGATCATCTCGTTGGCGTTTTGCCGCAAAGAGTGGAATCCCAGCGAGGTCGATGAGATTTAATGTATTTGTATAAAGGGTTTCGTAGGGAAGCGAGAAGCCGAGGATGTCAAACTCAGAGATCGGGTGTTTCGTCTCCAGAGAGTACAACGGAATTTCGGATTGACGCATCGCGGCTTCCATGTCCGGCCAGGGAGCATAAACTCGCTCAGCTAGGATATCCTTTTCGCGATTCAAGACATCATATAGGATCGCGAGTCCAAGGTTGGACATGCCGAGATCATAGAGGTCTGGAAAAATCAGCGCTACGCTTAGGTCTACGCTTTTCCAGTCCTTTACGACCTGGTTTAGCTCGCCTCCTGTGTAGCGACCTGGTTTCTGAACGCCAGGAAGGATGCGCTGCAGTTCTCGGTTGATGTCTTGTGGATGCATTTAATGGACTTAACCCGGTTAAATTTGGACAAAAATATTCTGAATATTATAGCATGTGGGTTTCGCCACATTTTCGCGCTTCATGGGAGGGCTTAACTCGCTGATTGCACAAGTAAAGAGGGGTGATTCCGATGACATGGACCACACTGTGGACAACCCCCTCTGCAAGACGAAATTTTAAAGGTGCAACCCTATATATGCCGGTTTCCCGATCAACTTTTCCCAGGCTTCATCTACCAAAAATCTACGAAGTGCGCCTAACTCGTTCGAACGGGTAATTCAAAGTGGACGTACTGCCGATGGATGATCGTTGTGGTGAAAGATCAAAAATACACGCTGCACACGCTTTGGATGTCCCGCAACACCTCTCTCTGTTGACGCTTAAAAACACGAATGGTAGAATGACTTCCGTTGCCCCCATCGTCTAGTGGCCCAGGACGCGGCCCTCTCAAGGCCGAAACCGGGGTTCGAAACCCCGTGGGGGCACTTGCGCCTTTCGAAACAATCATCGTCATGCTATAGTGACGGCGGTTGTTTTTCGTTTACAATTTACCAGCGACTCTGCAGTTCAACTGTTTTGGATGCAGATAGCACCTTGTACACCCATAGTAAATCAGCCTTTACCGATAGACAGAGTACTGGCGAATTGGTTTTGATTATTCCTGTGACGAAAAGTTTGTGAGGTTCTCATGAAACAGATAACTCATTACCGCAGCATACATGTCATCCTGCTCATGCTTGCAGCTTTGTTGGTTCTTCCTTCGTGTAACATACCCTTCATTGACGGAGCCGGGACTGGTGATGTGATTGACGATCGAGGGGGAAATGGCGGGATTGCAGGCCGGGTTTGGCATGACCTTTGTGCATCCCCACCAGAGGGGATTCAAATGGAGTCGGGTCCGGAAGGATGTATTCGCAGTTCCGATGGGATGAGCTGGGTTGCGAATGGGAAATTGGATGCTGCTGAGATTGGACTTCACGGCGTGGAGGTAAGGCTGGGTGATGGAGCATGCCCCTCTTCAGGGAGAAGTTCAGCGATCACGGCTGCCGATGGACTCTTTCTCTTCAGTGGGCTGGAAGCAGGGGATTATTGCGTTTCGATTGACCCGGAGAGTGAATTAAACGCGGGGGTCTTGGCGCCAGGCATTTGGACATACCCGCTATCAACGTTCGAGTCTGGTTTAATTGGAAAAACAGTCACCCTGGACGTCGATGAAGTGAGGTCTGATATCTATTTTGCCTGGGACTATCTCCTTCTTCCGCCTTTCGAGTTGATCCCAACCAACACCCCGGTTGTTGAATCTACGGCCAGTGCAACTGCGACCATCGAACCCTCCGCAACACCTAAAGCGACGAGCACACAGACGCCTACAGCCTCCCCTACGTTGGGCGCATCGGATCCAAGGGCGTCTTTGGGTGAACCGACATGGCGGGATGATTTTGAGGATGCGAGCGATTGGGCGATATATGAGGATGACCACACCCGTTTTGTAGTTGCTGAGAATGAGCTGGTCATGACTGCTTTCAATGCAGATTACTACAACGGGTGGTTGCTTAGTTGGCGTAACGACGCAAATTTCTATATTGAAGCAACTGGAACCGTAGGAACCTGCTCAGGTAGAGATTCCTATGGATTGATGTTCCGCGCTCCTGCTTCTGACAAGGGCTATATTGGGTATCTATTTGGTATTTCCTGCGACGGTCGTTACTCCCTGCGTTCATGGGATGGGGATGAGATGAGCAAAATTCTCGACTGGACGCCAAGCACTTATCTTGTATCCGGCTCGGATCAAACTCACCGGATTGGTGTTTTGGCTCAAGGAAATGAGTTGAAGCTCTATGCCCAGGGCGAGCTGCTCACGACTCTCGCTGATACTACGCATAGTGAAGGGCTGTTCGGCTTGTTCATAAGCGCAGCCCAAACTCTGAATTTCACAAGCAATGTCGAAGAATTCCTTTACTGGGATCTCCAATAGCCTTTCCATGGAACGATCGCTGGGAGGATTTATCGTGTGCGCTTTGGAGATCTCCAACCTATTTTCTTGATTACTTCAACTAAGGAGAGCGTTTACCTTGCAGACCGTATCGCAGCTAAAGCTTGAACAAACTCAGAAGACGTTCTTGGTAGGAGCATTGCTCGCTATGGCGTTCTTTTTTATTACAGCTGGAATTGTCGAAATAGCGATTGCCATCGATCAAGATTGCCGAGACGCATTGGCGTTGGTGCGAATGTCGCCGGATCCTTTTACCGTGTGTTTGCCTGAATGGAAGTATTATGGCTTAAGAGCAGCATCAAGGGGATTGGTGTGGTTCTTCAACCCGGAGGCGGCTCCAATTTTGGGCTGGCTTTCAATGAGCTTGATCTATGCTGTCTTGGGCGGGATTAGCGCGCAGGTTTTCGGACGTAGGGGGATTATCGCATTTCTTGGATTGTTTCTTGCCATTGTTGCGCTCATTGCCGGACTCGGATATATGAAGACGTTCATCGCCTGAAGGATGGCGACCCGGTACGTACATACCCCCATTGTTCACGAATGCCACGGAAACCAAAGAGCCGTCCGCGAGGACGGCTCTTGGTTTGTGCTGCGGCATCCTTATCCACGATGGAGGAGGGATGCCGCAGCACGTTGGTCATAAGATTCGATCATTGGCATCACCTCCTCTTTCAAAAATAGCGAAGGAGAGGCGTTCAAAACTCTTAGCGAAGTATTGCATACCCAGGTCTGAAAGTCAATTACAAGATGAGCATGGCATCGCCGAAGGAATAGAAGCGGTATCCTTCAATTTCGGCCATTTTGTAAAGCGGTAGGATTTGTTCCCGGCTGGCAAAGGCGGAGACCATCATCAACAGCGTGGAGCGAGGAAGGTGGAAATTTGTGAGCATTGCGTCCACGACACGAAAGTCAAATCCCGGCAAGATATAGAGTGACGTCTGTCCCTCGAAGGGGGAAATATCCCGCTGGGAATTTGTTCGCGCTGCGGTTTCCAACGCCCGAACGGTTGTTGTCCCAACGGCGACAACCTTTCCGCCCGTTTCCTTCGTGTTTTTAATTGCTTGAACGACATCCATTGGGACTTGGCACCATTCACTATGGATCGGGTGTTCATTTGGATCATCCTCGCGAACTGGAGCGAAGGTATCCAAACCGACATGGAGGATGATCTTGACGATGCGAACACCTTTGTCTTCAATGGAAGCAATGGTTTTTGGTGTGAAGTGCAATCCCGCCGTAGGTGCCGCGGCAGATCCAGGGTGTTTTGCGAATGTGGTTTGGTATTCGCTATGATCCTCTAATGGCGTGTGGATATAAGGGGGTAAGGGCATTTCTCCCAATCGATCCAGAAGAGGAGAAATTGCTTCAGAGAAGACAATAATCCGCCGTGGCCCCCCAAGATCCTCCCGGATTTCCACTTGTGGACCCTTAGAGATTTGAAGCTTCCTGCCGGGTTTAAGACCACTACCGCCTACCATTGCCTCCCAGGTCATTTCCCCCAATCTACGCAGCAGCAAAACCTCGGCGCGCCCACCTCCAGGGATTTTTCGGGCTTTCAGTCGAGCGGGGATAACCCGTGTTTCGTTAAGCACGAGGACATCATTTGCTCCGAGATAATTGGGAAGTTGGCGGAAAATCCGATGTTCAACGTGGTCATTATCTCGGTAAAACACGAGTAAGCGAGAGCTGTCCCGTGGTTTAGCGGGTCTCTGGGCGATGCGTTCTTCAGGTAGGTAGTAGTCGAAATCCGCAGTTCGCACGGGTTACCGGTTAAGGAAACGGAGCAAGATATTGAGCGCCAGGGTCAACAGCAGGCTCAGGAGAATTGATGTCGCCAGAGGTAAAAAGCATGAGAATCCATCCCTTTCGATGTGAATATCTCCTGGAAGACGGCCAAGAGGCAGATCGAAGTGACCCACCAACCATAAACCAACACCGACGATGACTATTGCCGTGCCGGCGATGATGACCCAACGTGCGAGGGAAGAGAGATCCATAGTCCTTCGGCGCAGCTTACAATTCGGGAAGACGTTTCTGCGATGAGTCTTGATGCGGTAATCCAAGATGCTCGTATGCTTTTAGCGTGGCGACGCGCCCCTGCGGTGTGCGGTCGATAAACCCGAGTTGGAGCAGGTAGGGTTCGACGACATCCATGATCGTGTCCGGCTCTTCGCTGATCGATGCAGATATTGTTTGAAGACCTACTGGCCCACCGCTGAATTTCCGAATAATTGTATCCAGGACTCGGCGGTCCGAATCATCCAGGCCGAGGTCGTCGATCTCCATTAGGGCTAAAGCCTGTCTGGCGATTTCCTGTGTAATTCGACCATCGGCTCGAACTTCGGCGAAGTCGCGGACCCTGCGCAGTAACCGCAGAGCGACCCGGGGGGTTCCTCGTGCGCGGCAGGCTACCTCTCTGATCCCAGGTTCGTCCATGCTCACGTGAAATACTTCGGAAGCTCTTCGTACGATTTCCACCATCGATTCCTCGGCATAGAAATCCAACCGGTGAATAGCGCCGAAACGGGCTCGTAAGGGGGCGGTCAGAAGTGCAAGACGGGTTGTTGCTCCTACGGTCGTAAAATGGGGAAGCTTAAGTCGAATTGAACGTGCACTTGGCCCTTTTCCAATTGTCAAGTCGAGTGCGAAATCTTCCATGGCAGGGTAAAGGATCTCTTCGACTGCACGCCCGAGGCGGTGGATTTCATCGATGAAGAGGATGTCCCCTGCTTTCAGGTTGGTTAGGATTGCCGCGAGGTCACCGGCTCGTTCAATCGCCGGGCCGGAGGTGATCTTGAAGTTGACACCCATCTCCATGCTGAGAATATGAGCCAGTGTTGTTTTCCCCAGACCTGGAGGTCCGTAAAAGAGGACATGATCAAGCGCCTCGTTCCGACCCTTGGCAGCCTCGATCAGAATTGCCAGATTCTGTTTAACCCGATCTTGTCCGATCATTTCGTGCAAGTAACGCGGTCGGATAGGGATTTCTTTCTTATCATCCCCCTGATTGCCAGGGGACACTAGTCGATCCTCTTTTTCACTCACGGTATCGATTATACAGGATGCCTTGTTTGCGCGAAATCAACTCAACGGAGATGGATATGCTAGATATCATCACGGGCTATGAGCTTCAATAAGAAGTGATCCGCGAAGAATGGGGGAATGGTGATCCCCAGCGGAAGGTAAACTTCTGGTGGAATGCCGATATCTGTCAGGTAAAGGTCATACAGCGAAGGATCGAGGCCGCGCTTAGGCAAAGCCAATGTAACTGTTCTGTCGGCTCGTATCGATATGCCAGGGCTTTCCCCTGTTGTTGCGTCAACACCCGACGGTATATCGAGCGCGACCACACTCCTCGCGCATTGATTGCTCGCGTCGATCAATAGGGCTGTGTCGCCGCGCGGCGCGCCTTGCAGGCTGTAACCGATCAAGGCGTCGATGACAACGGTCGCTTCGGAGATCAGTCTTTTTGAATCTTCTAGTCCTGATGCGACAATTCCGGTAGACGAAAGGATCGAGTATTGCGCTCCCGCCGCCCCGTCTAGGATCTCCGGAGGTCTGGTCAGAAGGAGCTGGACCTTAAAGCCCCGGTTATGTAGGTGCCGAGCGCAGCAGATGCCTCCACCACCATTTCCACCCGACCCAGCGAGAATGGTGATTAATCCTGCTCCATCACCGAAGGTATCAATCACGTAGGAAGCCAGGTTTCTTCCCGCGTTTTCCATCATTTGGAGAACGCCTAGCTGGAAATCCTGGACAGCAATCCGGTCGATTTCTCGCATTTCGTCTTCTGTAACGGATGGGATCCTCCTTCCATCCTCACTGAAGAAATATGCTCGCATCTAACATTGCTCCGTACTGGGGGTCTTTTCGATAGCGGCACTCACAACTTATCTCCCTCGAAGAAAGTATGATGTCAATAGTGGAGAAAACAAGAATTATTGCGGGTATCAGAGGCATGAAC
>DAOUEQ010000130.1:0-1858 GCA_034430395.1 Anaerolineales bacterium
GCGGCCGGGAGAGTTACTCTCCAAATCGTTTGCCAGTGGGTTGCGCCCATAGCAAGCGCTGCTTCTTGGTAAGTTTTTGGGACAGCATCGAGCGCGTCCTCGGCAACGCTTACAATCGTTGGGATCGCCATTCCGCCGAGGATTAAAGAGCCAGCAAAAGCGGTGAGACCTGTAGGTAGGTTAAGAGCATTTCGAAGGAAGGGTGTGATTATGAGGATTCCGATGAATCCCAACATGACCGACGGAAGTCCGCCCAGGACTTCCACCAACGGTTTTAGGATCTCACGCGCCCAGCGGGGGGTCACCTCAGCTATGTAGATTGCGCTGGCGAGACCTAGTGGGATGGAGAAGATAGCGGCACCGGCTGTGACGACGAGTGATCCACCGATTAATGGTAGGATCCCAAAACGATCTTCGATTGGGTACCAACGAAGTTGAAGGAAGTTTTCAAGTGGAACCCGGAAGATTGCCGGCGATCCCTCTTTAATTAAAAAGACGAAGATCATACCCACAAAGATGATGGCGGAGAAACCGCAGACTTTAATCAAGCTTGTTATGAGGATCTCTTTAAATTCGCCAGCCTTCATTTTCCCCTCATGGAGTAATGGGAACAAAACCTAGTTTCTTGACAATCTCTTGAGCTTGTGGACTTATTATCCAATCAAGATACTCTTTGATTTCGCCCGAAGGTTCTCCCGCCGTGTACATATAAAGATCTCGGGCAATGGGGTACAGGTTTGAATTCACAGTCTCGGAAGACGGGTAGACAAAGGGACCATCGATGCTGATGCCTACAGCAACCACTTTCACCTCATCTGTAACGTAGCCAAGGCCGTCGTATCCAATCGCATTCGGATTCTGGCGGATCTCAGCTGTGATCCCCTCCGAGGATGGAAGTAGAAGAGTATAAACAGAGAAGAGCGTCTCATTCAATGCATCACCGAGACGCAAAACGTTGTCGAGGAAGTAGACATGCGTTCCGGAATTCGTCTCCCGTGAAAGGCGGACGATCGGTCGATCTTCTCCCCCAACTTCTCTCCAGTTATTGATTTTCCCACTGTAGATATCGGAGATCAATTGCAGCGTAAGATTGTCAATGGGATTCTCATGATTGACGATGATGGCAATCGCGTCGCGAGCGATGATAAATTCTGTGGGTGTGACGCCGTTCGCTTCCGCTTCCGCTTGCTCTTCGGATTTTATCCGCCGGGAGGCGTTGGCGATGTCAACGGTCCCGTTGATCAATGCGGCGATTCCCGTTCCAGAACCACCGCCTGTAACCGATAGATGGACTTCCGGGCGAATTTCCTGGTAGGCCTCAGCCCAGGCGAGCGCTAGGTTAACGATCGTATCCGAGCCTTTGTTCTCAATGGTACGGGTGGCTGAGTTAGGAGATTCCTGAGAAGCGATTGATCCGCAGGCTGGCGAGAGGAACGTGATGGTGAAGAGGAGGGACCAAACTGCAGCGCGCCTCCACATCGATGGTTTCATTTAAATTCTGGCAGCGGAAACCACCTCTTAACCGGGTGGAGAAAGCCGCCCCTCCTTTCATCGACTACCTTTTCATATGGATACCACGCTATCGTGAGAAAGTACATACGAGCCCTGTGTACAAAAGATCGAAGGAAATCTTTGAAGAAATCACCGTTGAGTTGGGTTTTTGAAATTCTGGCTCTGGAAATTCCAGATGATCATGTACATTTGTTTGCCTCTTCGCCACCGAACTGATCGCCTGCTGAGATCGTACGCCGCTACAAAGGTTGCAGTTCTCGGCTGTTGATAAAAAAATATAACCACTTGCGAAAAGTGTATTGGGGGCTACGCGCCACGCGCTGAGCAGAATGTTACTACGTTGGTA
>DAOUEQ010000131.1:0-19639 GCA_034430395.1 Anaerolineales bacterium
TTCATGACTTGGTTTACCCTTTTAATGAATACCTTCATCAACCAAGGACGTGAATTAATCCCGCTTGTTTATTCTGTTGGTTTTTCAAAATTGACGAGTGGAGTCGATATCCTCCAGTCGATGGTAAGATTATGTCGAAAGTAACTCATTTCAGCATACGATTCTTAGAAGGAGATTGTCAATGGACGGACTGTTACAAACTTTGATCCCCCTGCTCTCTGGCGATACCCTGGGTGGTATTAGCGAGCAACTTGGGGTGGACAAGGACAAGACTCAACAAGCGATCACGGTGGCTCTCCCCCTGTTGATTGGTGCACTCAACCGCAATGCATCAACATCAGATGGTGCTCAAGCACTAACCGGGGCACTTCAGCGCGATCACAGCGGCAGTATTCTTGAAGACCTGCTCGGCAACTTATCCAAGAAGAAGACGTTGGACGACGGATCAGCCATCCTTGGTCATGTCTTCGGCGATAAGCGCAGCGGCTTTGAACAGAACATCAGCCGCACCAGCGGTCTCGATTCCGAAACAACCGTACAACTGCTGAGCATGCTTGCCCCGGTCGTTCTGGGTGTTCTGGGTCAATTGCGAGACAAGCAATCCATGGAACCACAAGGCGTCGCAAGTTTGCTCCAGAATGAGCGGAAATCGGCTGAATCCGCGGTCCCTGGTATAGCTAAATTCCTTGACATGGACGGTGACGGCGACATCAGCGAAGAGGTCGTTTCCCTCGGAGCGAACCTGTTAAGCAGTTTTCTCTCAAAGAAGTAGATTTCTGCCGGCTGACCATACAAATCGCTTCAACGAATTCTTTGAGTATAAAAAAAGCGCCCCTGACCAGGGCGTTTTTTATCGGGTGTGCCCCAGGTGCGATTCGAACGCACAGCCTAGGCTTTAGGAGAGCCTCGCTCTATCCTATTGAGCTACTGGGGCTTGACAAGATTATAGCACTCTGCCATTGTCGGATTTCATATATCCATCACACTCCGGAGACTTGAATCATATAGGCGGGAATGGGTTCCCGCCGGCCAATAACCTGGATCGGCTCCAGTTGTTCTGCTTCGACTTTGTGGGCTCGTTCGTAGGTTTCCATGCTCAGCAGGATCTGCCCCCCATCTGCTTGCTCCTGGAGGCGCTTTGCCACGTTGACCACATCGCCGACAACAGTGTAGTCCATCACTTTCTCGGAACCGATATTTCCGACAACCGCTTCCCCGGAGTGCAGTCCAATCCCCAGCCCCAGCCCCGCCAATCTGTCCCCCGATTCATCCCGCAATTCTCCAAAGAGCTTCTGCATCTCAATCGCCGTGTCGACGGCGCGTTTGGCGTCGTCTTCGCTTGTAACCGGCGCGCCGTAGAAGGCCATGAAACCATCTCCCAGGTACTTATCGAAAGTTCCGCGGTGCTTGAAGACCACTTTGCTCAGCGCCTGGAAAATGTGGTTAAGCGTTTCAATGACTTGCTCGGCGGTATGTTCGGATGTGAAGCGCGTGAAGCCGCGAATATCCGCGAAGATAACCGTCACTTCGTAGCTATCCCCTCCCAAACGCAAGTAGCGTTCGGGGTCGGTAAGGATGATGTCGGTGACGTCCTCCGCCAGGAAGCGGTCCAGGACCTGTCTTAAGAGGCGATTTCGAGCTTCAATATCGTCATGCAGCTTCTTCATTCGCAGCAGCGAGCGCACACGCGTTAGCAGAACGATCGAGCTGTAGGGCTTGGTCACAAAATCATCAGCCCCGACCTCGAGCGCCTTGAGTTTCTCATCCTCACTGTCCAGCGCAGTGACGATGACAACGGGGACAAATCGAGTTGATGGTGTATCTTTTAGCGCCTGACAGAGCGCTAAACCATCCATGTGCGGCATCTGCACATCGACCAGAGCCAGATCGGGGGGCTCATCTAACGCCAGCGCCAGAGCAGCTTTTCCGTCAACCGCCGTTACCACATCACACCCTGACGAAGTCAGGTAAGCCTTTAACAGGTCCCGATTCAGCCAATCATCGTCGGCAACAAGGACGCGGGGTGGGCGGTTGAAGATATCGTTCAGATCCATTTTTTTGTCTTCCCCTTGGTTATCTAGAATACCACTGATTGGAAAGCGGCGATATTAAGATGTTGCTGGGATCATCGTTAACAGCGTCGAAGCAAGGGAGATGAACATATGGGACCAATATACCCTTCTAAAAGCGGAGATGAAGGATGGCTCAGCTTTTAGTTCCCGTTGATCAGTTTCTATATCGAGGAGAAATCCTTTGCTAAGTCAAACGAGGGCGCCCATGCGTTCCCTACGGCAAGTAGCGGAAATTCACCTCGGTGAGATCTTCGCCTGGTTCAAGGTTTATGCCATGGAAATCCGGGTCAAGCGTTTGCTGGGACAGATCACGCCACAGGCAATACCTCCCAGCCGGGACATTGTTAAAACTATAGCTGCCATCCGCGGAGCTTGATGATTTGGTTGCGAACGTCGTAGCTCCAGGGCAGGCTCCCTCTTTAAGGAAGAGATTCGCACCTGATATGTGACCATCGACCGGGTCACCGCGCTGTCCGTTGTGGTTTCCATCAATGTAGACATAACCCCGAATTGAGCCTGGGGCGGGAGTGGGAGTCGGAGCCGCCGTGCGAATTGGCAGATGATGGGTATCACCGCTCACCGTGGCATACTTCCCCCAGAGCCAGCACTCATGTCCGGGATAATTGGGGTTGTCCACCACCCAATAGTTCGGAACACTGCCGCGGGCCAGTATCTCCGTCGTTTCCCCCACTAGCAGCGCTCCCAGCATGTCATACACCTTCCCCGGACCCGACCGACAGTTGGTGTCCACACTGACCACGATGGTTGGTACCACAGGTGTCGAAGTATGAGGCGGAGTTGGCGTGAGAGTCGGCGGACCGGGAGTGAAGGTTGGGGAGGGAATGGATGCTTGGATCGTCGCTTGCGCCTCCTGTGAGCGGATGGCCTGGACCGTCGCTCCGGCGATGGCATCAAGCGCCTGGTAAGTTTGTGTGACCACCATTGGATCCTCCTCGTCTCTTCCATCAGGAAGTGTACAAGCCGGGAGGACTATGAGAACGAGGACCAAGATCAGGAGGGCAAATTTGCTTATTGTCTTCATAACCTCAAGCTTATCCCTTACATGCTCATATTTGCAAGCACCCCTTACGCTCATGTCTTGTGTCATTTACAACTGGATGAGCGGAGGATAGTACATGATTCGGTTATTTTTAACCATGTACACCTTCGCAAATAGCTTCGGTTCCGTGTGTGTTGACACTCAAGTCCTGTCGACAACGATTGCCATGCGAAGTATGATGGAAAAACCACCTACCGGTTATATCGATAATGGACAAGCATACCCTAACTCGATCTGTCTTTTTTTCCCTCTGCCTTATCGCCCTGGCCCTGGGCCCCGCAGCTCAGGCAGCACAAAGCGCTTCGTCCGGCTGGGAGCGTATTGCCATGGGGGTCGATTTCCAGATGTTCTGGCTTCCGGGCCCGAATCGTGCTTATGTTGCCCGCTTGGATCGAGAACAGTCGGACGTCATTCTCGAGAGCAGTATCGCCCAGGGCAGGCTTTCCGGAGGGCTGGAGACTGTCAGCGGAATGGCCGAGCGTTACGATGATGGTATCAACGCATGGGATGATTCGTGGGGTGCCCGCAATCATGTCATCGTCGCGATCAATGGATCCTTCTACGACCCCGAGACGGGTATTCCCCACGGAGGCATGATCCACTCTGGGTGGTATTCAAAATGGTTTGACGAGCTTTCGGGCATCAGTGGCCTGTCATGGAAAGCAGATCACAGCGTCTTCCTTGGTCAGTGTGTAGTCCACCACCCGGAGAAGCAAGTGCTTACGAATCTCACAACCGGGAACCACATGGAGATCAACGGAATAAACACCCGTCCCCGGAGAGATCAGTTAATCCTGCTCACACCGCAATTCGACCGCGACAGCAAAAGAGGGTCTAAGGGCATCGACGTTCTGGTAGAGCTGACCCGACCCGCCATGTTGATGCCCTACCCACATATGGTCACCGGCATCGTGCGAGAGATCCGGATCGCTCCTGGCTCAACCCCCATCCCTTTCGACTATGTGGTTCTTAGCGGATGGGGAGTTACCGATGACCATTTGATGCAGTTTCTAACCGAGGGGGATGCCGTCGGTCTATCGCTCGAGATCACTCACCTTGACAAGGATTGTAAGTACGCGGAATCAGAGGAGTGGACCAAGTCGTACGCGAGCGTCGCAGGAAATATTATCTTCCTGTTCGAAGGCGAGATCCAAGAATTCGCGCAGGCCGGCGCCATGCTGCAACATCCACGAACGGCAATCTGTTACAACCAGGACTATTTATACTTCGTCGTCGTCGACGGTCGTGATGATGCATATAGCGTGGGGATGACCGTTCTCGAGTTGGCTAATTTCTGTAAGGATAAGCTCCATGCCACTGAGGGTATCAACCTCGACGGCGGCGGCTCATCTACAATGTGGGTGAACGGCGAGGTGGTGAACCGACCTTCCGATGGCCATGAACGCAAAGTGGCTAACGGGGTGATGATGGTTATCGTCGAGCCGATGGAGAAGTCAACGGCTTTCTCGCCCGGGATACAGGTCACCGCTCAATACCCCACAAACATACATCTCGGTCCCGGAACGAACTTCCCTGCCCTGACTTCGGTAGATACGGAAACCCCAGGAACTGTTATTAACCAATGGAATAGACTAAACGGAGTGCTCGCGAAAGGTGCCTTTTGGTGGAAGGTTGATTTTTCTGGAGCCATCGGCTGGGTGGACGAAGCGGCTCTCTCTGCCATCGATGTTGCTCCTGACGCCCCGGCTGGGATGCCCTAAGGGCAGCAGGTATTCACTTTCCTCTCTCGAATCCCTTATGCCCTATTCCTTCTCTTATGTCAGCCCATATTAGACGCCTCATCTGCTCATACTGAACGAATACACTTGATACACATCCTGTAATGCTATAAGCTATGTTTGTTGGACCTGGGCATGAGGTTGGAAACGTTTCGCCGGGTTGCAGTCTCAGGGGTGGTACTCATGAATATGATAAAAACCGCCAGGACAGCGAGGTCGGACTGCGCGTCGTCTGCAGCCACGGGTCGATTCGGTCTGTTGCTACTGCTGATCATAATCCTTGGCAGAGGGCTGATCGGACCACCGCAAGTCGAAGCAGCTCCGCCGCAAGCCCAGGTACTACTTTCCTTCTTCGATCAGTTGTGCCAGGGTGAATGGTATGGCGGTTTCAGCGGCGCACCTTTCCCCGAATGGCCTAAAAAGCTCCCTTGCCCCGGCGCACCCGGGGACAACAATGGCTTTGTGCGCCATTTAAGCAGTAGCGATAAGCTCGAAAATGGACAGGACGGGGCTCGTACGATCGAGACTTATCCCACCATGCAGCCTGACGGTTTTATTCGAGGGACCTTTGACTTCAATCGTTTAGGGGTCACCTTGCAGTCCGGCGACCACTTCAAGGCCAAGGTGGGATTCGTGGAAGGGATGACTGAAGCCCGGGCACGCTTTATTCTGATCTACGATCCTGACCCAGTCGAGTCCGGCGACGAGAAGACGCTCTTCGATACCAGAAAAAGCTACAACAAAAACCTTGTCTCCGTGGATGTGGACCTGAGCGCATACGCTGGGCAGCGCGGGAATTTGATCCTGCGAGTCGAGACCGAAGGCCCCTATACACAGGATCGTGCGGTCTGGGTGAATCCACGCATCGACCGCCTTGAGCCGCCCAGTCCCCCACCGCAGCCTACCACCGCTGTGCCCAGCTCGGAGACGCCCACTAACACCCCAAAACCGAAATCCACAACCGCCGTGCCTAGGACGGGTTCGCCCACCCCCACCCCCTCACCCACGAGGCCACCTACAAGGGACTGCTCTGGGACAACCCTTACACTGGTAGCTGATCCACCAGCTCCCTTTGAGAACCAGCGAGTGAGATTCAATGCCGCGGCAGCCCCGGGATGCGACCTTGCCGAACTGACCCTATGGGTCAATGGCGAGCCGTTGCAAACCTGCCAAGGCTCCAAGTGCCAAGGTGAAGGCGGTCCTTACCCGGATGGTGTCGACTTATTTGAGGCTCTAGGAAGGGATGAGCAGGGGAACCCCGTATTTCCAGGCAATATCTACGTTCAAGGCGAGTCGATGAGCATTGACTATGGCGCCATCGGTGACTTCGAGCTCTGTCCGCTTTGCCCAGAGGTGATCGGGCTAGGGCCGTGTGTTTCCCAGACCTGTTCCGGACCCAGCTCACCGGATTACGATGTTCGCAGCGAGGTAGAAATTTCCTGTGAATATCAAAACGCGGTGCAGTTGGAATTCGCTTTTGACACTTCTGCATTCGATTCAATGTTCGACGATGACACCCCAGGCGCCTACGAGGACCGCTGCACCAGCGACCAGGATCTACTGGAATTCTACTGTCAAGGCCTTAGCGTTACGCAGGAAAGCTATTCCTGTCCATTCTTGTGCGACGATGGAGCCTGTCTGCCCTGCGCTGAAAGCGACGGGGGGTACCGCATCTGGGAGTATGGCGTGGTCGAGAATGACCCCTTGGGGAGAGCAGATTACTGTGCCTCCACGACGCTTCTGCATGAGTATTATTGTTCGGGTGGCGAACTGCGAGAAAAGGACAACGGCTGCAATTTCTGTGAGAATGGGGCCTGCCAGCATTGTGAGGACACCGATGGCGGGATTAACCCCTGGGAATACGGGGTGACGTATGGCGGCCAAGAAGATTACTGCATCAACGGCGATTGGCTGGCTGAAACTTACAACGAATTGACCCCCACAGGCTGCTATACCATGTACTACTCCTACAAATGTCCGGCGGGCTGCAACGCTTCCATCCGAGCCTGCAACGCAACCTGCTCCGACGGGATTCAAAACGGGATGGAGACAGGAGTCGATTGCGGCGGCAACTGCCCAGCCAGTTGCAAGGACTGCAACTGGTGGGGTCCCAATCCCATGGGTGGCGGCGATGAAGCCGGGCGCTTCTCGCTCAACGATCCGATAGTGCTGAGCACAGCGATTGACGCCATGATGGAATATGCCGATTGCCTGCGGGATCCGCTATGCCGGGCAACGCTCCCCTGGCAGGCTTCAAGCCTCTTCAAGGGAAATTACGACGAGATCACTGCTGGCGACATCACGAACGACCCCAACGCCATGATGGAGGCCGTGGCCTTCTACGTGACCGAACACATGGGCTATGTCTTAGACGACAATCGACCCTCGGGTGTACCCGAGATCCAGAGCGCGGCCTACACCATCCAAACCAGCGGCAATCGGGGGTGCACAGCGGATAAGGCAACTACCCCGGGTCACGCCAACCAGCTTGCGGATTACTGCGGTGATTGTGAGGACCACGCGATTCTGCGCGCCGCGCTTCTGCGTTCACTCGGAATCCCCCGCGATTGTGTTTTCTGTGCCGATTACTACGAGGGCTATTGGGGCGGCGGGCATGCTTTCAACTTGGTCCACTACCGGGGCAAGTGGCGCATCATGGATTACCACGTTCTCGGTTGGTATTTCAATGACCGCTGGTCCGCCCACGTCGTTGGTAATGTGTGGAATGACTACTACGGCGAGCATTGGTGCCCTGATTGGAAAGACAACCTGGGTGACGGGCATCTTGACGCCGGCTGCAGCCGAAGACACCCGGAGAATTACACCCAGAACTACTTCAGCGGGCCGATCTGCCCTCCTCCATACGAGATCGAAATCATGGGAATGCGGATACTCATTGATTATTCACAGGACACATTTTATGCGGACACCTGTCCGTAAGGCAGGGATGATGATGAAGAAACGAGGGTTGTGGCTTGTGTTGCTGTGTCTGGGCTTTTGGGGTGCAAACACAGCCCAAGCCCAGCAACTGTTCTATGAAGGCCCGGTAGTGATCGACACCGTCTCGGCCGAGGTGGTACTCTTTAACCAAGCCGAGGTACAGATACACTACGTCCTGGTCAATCGTGGCGAGGAGCTTGAGACCGTCGAGCTGAGCTACGTCGACGCGATGGTCCCATTGATAGAGGCGGGTTTGGAGATGAGCAACCCGGTTACCTTCGAACCCGGCGAGATCAAGGAAATCCAGGTGCAGTACCAAGACGTCATCGATGGCACCCTACTGCAGTCCTTCGCGTTCGATCCCAGCTTGACGTTCAATGGTCTACGCAATCTCGCCCGGGTCAACGAATTTAGCGCCCGTGTAGTACTTCCGCCTGGAATTGACGGACTTTTGGGCTCAAATAAGGACTATATCGAAGAAGAGCATCTGGAAGATGATCGTGTCGCGTACCTGTGGCAGCAGTTCGACCTGTATCCCACCTCGCTCAGCCTGCGCTGGACGTTGATCGAGGCCAGCCTACGGTTGGAAAAATCCGCGTCCGTCCAGACGATCAACGAGCCAAACACCGTGTTTGAGGTCACGATCGTGGTGGAGAACCAGGGCCAAGAGACGCTGGAGAATCTCACCCTGCGCGATGACTATATCCCCTCGGATTACGAGTCGGTCGACGATGAGGATAGCCTCAACCTCGAGACATACCAGGAAAGCGACTCGCGCCTGGTTTGGCAGGTCTTGATCGATAGTCTGGCTCCAGGCGAGACGGCCTCGTTCAGCTATCAGCTGCGTTATCTGGGTGATGCCTCCACCCCGATCCATTTCAACCTTAAGCCCTGTTCTGCGTTGTCTCAAGGTGTGCTAGTTGCTGTCTCGTCCGCTGTTCCGATGCGTGTCGTGGGCAGCACAGAGCCACCCAGCGCGGCCAGCCTAGCAGCTCCTTTCAGCTGGCCGTTGGTCCTGCTAGCGTTTTCTGCGGGCATTGGGTTAGCCTTGCTGGGAGTGGGCGTCTTCCAAGCTTTCCGCAGACGCTGATTGCCGTTCTACCTGTAACCTCTCTGCAGGACAACGTGGCCTTCATCGAGATGTTTTTACCAACTATGAGGCGCCTGTATTTTGTCTTCACCTAGTTGGCGAGACCTGCCGTACAAAGCAGGCATCGTTCCAAAGCAGGATATTTATTCTATCCACACTCATGAGAAGACCACTGCATACCACAGTGGTCTCTTCAGACCTCCCTCATCCAGATCAGTCTCTGAGCACCATCGAAGGGGTAAGGGAATAATACGGAGATTGGTCGCTCATGTGTCAGGAGTCAGCAATCAAACATCTTGGATTCAACTCCTAAGTTCAAAAACAGATGAATGATTGAAGAATACCTGATTCGGCGGTTTTAAACCAAGACATTATCTGGGTCGGTTGTTGAGCATCTCCGGGACAAATTCGATTTCAGTTTCAGTGATCGTTGCGAAATTACACTTGTGAGCTGATTCAAAGAGATATTATTCGCCGTTGGCACCTTATCTGCTCATATTGACTTTATAGAACAGGCGTGCTAAGATAATTACGAAACCAAGGGTCTCGGGGGATTGTGATGACCCATCACGCAAGTACCAACTGCCCGGCCCGCTCTGTTCTGCTGGCCGGGTTGATTTTCTTTCTGTCCGCTTTTTCATTTCCCGGACGAATAAGTGCTATGCCGTGGCTCGATAGTCCACCCGGCACTGTGCCTTGTTCCACTGAAACACCCTCTACACCGACACAATCCCCCACTCCATCCCTAACCTTCACTCCTGGTGAGACCGTTACCGTCGAATCGACCCCATCCGCCGACGCGAGCAAAACACCAACATCATCTTCAACCACACATCCGGCCTATACACCCACGCTGAGCGACACAGCTTCTCCTTCGCCGACAGCAGTAGCCACGCTGCTTCTACCGCCTTCTTCCACCACACATCTACCGTATTCGCCCACACCGAGCGAGACGGCTACTCCCTCGCTAACACCGACAAACACGCTACATCTAACGCCTTCTTCAACCAACACGGAAGTTCCTCGAACCTATCCCCAGCTCAGCGTTTTGATCAACGAAGTCGCCTGGGCGGGCACATTTGCCTCTTCAAGCGATGAGTGGATCGAGTTGCTCAACACAACGGAGGAAAACCTCGATTTGTCGGGGTGGCTCCTGACGGATGGCGATGATCTTCAACTTCACCTGCAAGGCACAATCGCTCCCCAAAGTTTCTTTCTCCTTGAGCGAACCGATGACAGCACCATCGCCAATATCCCCGCCGACCAGATCTATTCGGGGAATCTGCGTAACGATGGTGAGACCATCCGCCTTTTCGACCCCAGCGGGTCTACCGTAGATAGCGCAAATATCGTGGGCGGCTCGTGGCCAGCCGGAGACTCGGACCTGCGCTACAGCATGGAACGTAGAGGGGGAGAAGATCAATCCGGAAACTGGGTGACGTTCACTGGCTGGGGTGGGCACGGCCATGATAGCGATGGCAACCCGATCCACGGCACACCCCGACAACACAACTCCATCTTTTTCACCTCCCCAACTCCGACTTTGACCCCGACCAAAGACACCCAATACCCTCTACAATATCTGCTCATCAATGAAGTCGCTTGGGCTGGAACCGTCGCCTCCTCCAGCGACGAGTGGATCGAGCTCTTCAACCCAAATGCAGTCCATGTTGATCTTACCGGCTGGTCCCTCAGCGACGACGGGGATCTTAATGTCATACTCACTGGCAGCATCGCCCCTTATAGCTACTTCTTGCTGGAGCGAACGGACGATCACACTATCTCAAACATCACAGCTGACCTGATCTACTCAGGAAATCTCAATAACAATGGGGAGCGCATAGAACTGTGCGCTCCCTCTGGTGTGGTAATTGATAGCGCAGACGGATCAAGCGGCTGGCCTGCAGGCAACCACAGCACGCATACCAGCATGGAGCGACTCGGGGGCACTGATATCCCTGGCAATTGGACTTCCTACGATGGAAGCGGCGGGGGTGGTCTCGATGCTCATGGAAGTCCCGTTCCGGGCACACCACGCCAAATGAACTCTCCTTTCCTCGCCCCACCCTCCTCAACGCCAACTTCTCAACCAAGCGTCATTCCGCCGTTAGCTGTGATGATTAACGAGGTCGCCTGGGCAGGCACTCATGCCTCAGCGAATGATGAATGGATCGAACTGCACAACCCGGGGACGACCTCGATAGACCTCACGGGTTGGGTACTTTCTGACAGCAGCGATCTGCGCGTCAATCTCGCGGGCACGATTACAGCCCACGGCTATTACCTTCTAGAACGAACCGACGATGAAACAGTCCTCGATATCAACGCCGATCAGATCTACAACGGCGGTTTGAGAAACGATGGAGAGTCTCTATGGTTACAAAGTCCGAGCGGAGAGATGATCGACAACGCTAACCTGAATGGAGACTCCTGGCCCGGAGGCAATGCGGGGACTCACAGGACGATGGAGCGCCGAGGAGGCGAGGACCGACGCGGGAATTGGGGAACCTTTACCGGTTGGGGAGGAAACGGACATGACGCTCAGGGAAAGCAGATCCAAGGGACACCCCGCCAGCCCAACTCTGTATTGTTCCCCACGCCTGTGCCAACCTGGGTCCCCGGGAAAATCGTAATCAACGAAGTGCTGATTCGCCCGCATTATGATTGGGAGGGAAAAGGTGGAATTGACACGAAGGACGAATTCATCGAACTGCTCAACCTCGGTCCCTTCGCTGTCAACCTGAGAGGTTGGTGGTTAGATGACATTGCCGGCGCAGGATCGAAGCCGTACGAACTCCCGGGGTCCACACTTCAACCCGGTGAATTCATAGCGTTTTTCCGGTCGCGCACGCACATTGCGTTAAATGATGGAGGAGATACTGTTCGTATTCTCTCGCCCGATACACGTGTGATCGATCAGATCTCTTACAAGCGTGTGCGCGCCTACAACTTGTCTTATGGGCGCCTGCCAGACGGCTCAGGCCATTTACTTTACGGCTTATGGCCAACCGCAGGTGAACCGAACCGGCTTTTTCTCGAGGACGAATCCGTAATAGAAAAGGCAATCATTGACGTCTGCGTGCTGGGAGCCACCCCCAGGCTGCGGTTCCCTCGGCTCGGGCGTCAACCTGAATTAGTGAACCGCTTGAGTTCCCAGGGACACGTGATCTGCTCCAACGGGCAATTCGATCTCGCTGATTCAGAGAGTGGCCTTCCATCTATTGACAAGGGTTAAGCCCTTTATGGGAAACGCGGTTAGATAATCCCGCCGTATCAATAGGGAACTCCATACAATCCCCCAGGGGCCAGCAAGGTATCCTTTAACGGAATCCAGATCAACAAACCCAAAACGACGACCAATAATACAACGGCCAGGAGCAGGACGGCGAAAATGCCAATTGCCTTTCCCCAGGATATGCGGTTGACAGATTTCACGGCCAGAAGGGTGAGCAACAGGCTGTAAACCCCGAGTGGAATCGTCAGGCAATTTACCAGGGGGATCCAACCGATTAAGCCGCTGAGGAGCGTGAGAGGTGCGGTGAAGGCTGCCAGCGCATACGCCATCTCAGTGAAGGTTCCTTCTCCCCCTAAGGCGCTCGCTGTGAACTGCACCACACCGGAATAAAGGAGCATGCCAACAGCGCTGATAAAAACAACCATAGGCAGACCACAGACATAAACACCGGCAATCATCAATCCCCCTGGGAGCAACAAGCCTGCTTCCTGTTCGAGCGCTTCAATTAAACCTGGTCCGGCAAAGAGGCTTGAAAACCATAACTGCACGAATGCACTGATGAGGTAAGAAATCGCGCTTGTAATGGCGATCCAACTCAACGCCCGACCGAGCGATCCGTTCGGGTCATCCACTAAACTGCGGAACGTCTCCTCGTTTGGGCGTGTGAGGGTCATCCGCCAGGCTTCAAACCAGGAATATGTCCCATACTCGGTTGGAATAGCATCGCTCCTTATATCTGTGGTCATAGCATTGCCTTCTCCAAAATCAGACATCCTCAAGTTCCTTTCACTCCCCTCATCAATGTAGTAAGTCTAGCTTATTACGCATTAGCATATGAACCCGGACATCTTTCCGGCGCTCCTAATGACAATAACCTTCGCGACGAAGGGTCCCGATCTTCCAAGATAGGAGCTATCTCAAATGAATATCTGGGCTCTTCGCTTTCGCTGTGCTTCAACGCAGAATGACCATCCATCTCAACCACTATCACTTTCCGCAAGCTAAATAAACCCTGACGCTTACCCTCCCGCACTCGATTTCTCAGACCCTCTAGTATCTCTTTCAAAAGAGCGTCAAAACACTTAGAATGTTCCTGTCAAATCCATAGTTGGATAAGATGGTCTTTTCTATTTGGAAACATCAGCACTAACCCGGAAACCTTAAGTATGCGATTAACCATCATTAACCAGTTTTATATACCGGATTTTGCGCCAACGGGGCATATAGCCGCATCCCTGGCCGCACACCGCGCGGAACAGGGAGACGAAGTTACTGTCATCACCAGCAGCGGTGGTTATGTTTCCGAATCGACCACAGCTTCTGGATCGAAGTCGACAAATCCTAGAGTGTATCGCCTATGGACACCGCGGCTGGGCAAGGGCTCGGTGCTCGCAAGGATATTGGATTATGTCTCTTTTTACATCTTAGCTTTCATCCGCTCGGTCACTCTTCCAAAGCAGGACATCATCATTTCACTGACCACTCCGCCCTTCATCGCCTGGGCGGCTATCTGCCATAAAATTTTACATCGGTCCACAAAAGTTGTTCTATGGAACATGGATTGCTACCCTGAGATCGCCGAGGGAGCTGGCGTGATTGTGACAGGCGGTTTCTTCAGCCGGCTTTTCCGGAGATTGAACCACGGATTGTTTAAACGCCTGGACCAACTCGTTTGTCTCGATAACGCCATGTTGGATCTTCTCGTATCCCAATACGTTTCAACCGAGCAGGCTCTTGCAACATGCGTCATCCCGAATTGGGAGAAATCTTCTCGGTTTCCCCCTGATCTCGCTCCAGATCCCTGGGGAGTGGATACAATATCAATTACAGATGCTGATTTTGTCATTCTCTACATGGGCAATGCGGGATTCGGGCACCGCTTCGAGACGGTCATTGAGGCAGCAAAACGGCTGGCAGACGAACCCATCGCATTCCTCTTCATTGGCGGTGGTGAGAAGTGGCACTGGATCGAACAAGCAATTGACGCGAATAGCCTGCAGAACATCCATCTCTTCCGCTACATCCCAAGAGAGATCATTCCTTCAGCCATGGCAGTGGCGGATATCGCTCTTATTACGATGAACGAATCGGCGCTGGGCGTAATCAGCCCCAGCAAACTGCACGCCTACATGGCGATGAGCCTCCCCACTCTCTATATTGGCCCTGAGGGGAGCAACGTAGACGAAGCGCTTAAGCGCTTTGATGCCGGCGTATCGTTGCGGCATGGGGATGTTGATGGAGTTATCCGCTTCATCAACGAACTCCGAACTCAGCCTGAAAAGCTTCAAGTTATGAGCAGCAATGCTCGCCGAGCCTTCGATGAGTCCTTCTGCGATACCCAGACCCTCCCGCAGTTCGACCAGATCCTGAATCAATTACTTGCTGAATAATCCTTCCCCGTTTTTTTTTATGATCTTCGTTGAGACAATAACTCTCTTAGTTGTCTTGCCTCTGCTATAATTCATTTACGATGTCTTTGACCGTTGAAGAAGTTCGCCACATCGCAGATCTGGCCAGGCTGCAGCTTACACCTGAGGAGGAGCGCCGCTATGCGGGACAACTCTCCTCCATCCTCGAATATGCCGCTCGCCTGCTCGAAGTCGATACTGCGCAAATTCCACCCACGGCAACTGTCCTCCCCCTGCGGGCGCCTTTGCGCCCCGATATCCCGCGCCCCTGCCCCCCGCGAGAAAAGATTCTCTCAAACGCACCGGAATCGGAAGCGGGGATGTTCCGCGTGCCTCCTGTGTTGGAATAGATGCTTCCCAGGTCTTTCACTTCCATGTACTCCATAACTCGAAACTATGACCGCTCTGACTGACCTCTCCCTTCTGGAAGCCGCTTCCGCTTTGCGTAAAGGAGATGTTAGCTCCACGGAACTGACGGAAGCCTGTTTGGCGCGCATAGAGGCTCTTGAGCCGCAGCTCCATGCATTCCTAGCTCAAACCCCGGATCTGGCAATCTCTCAGGCGAAAATCGCAGATCAACAGCTGCAAGAGTGGCGTAAAAAACCGGAAGAACCTCTGCCCCTCACCCACGGCATCCCGGTCGCCATCAAAGACGTACTGTGCCTCGAGGGCGTTCCGACCACGTGCGGCTCCCGCATCCTTGAAGATTTCCGCCCTCCATATTCGGCTACAAGCGTCTCAAGATTGATCGACGGTGGAGTGGTGGTTCTGGGCAAGACGAATACCGACGAGTTCGCTATGGGATCATCTACGGAGAACTCGGCTTATGGCACGACTCACAATCCCTGGGATCTAAACCGGGTGCCCGGTGGATCCTCTGGAGGATCTGCGGCAGCGGTTGCAGCGCGTATGTGTTTCGCGGCCCTGGGGACAGACACAGGAGGATCCGTGCGCCAGCCAGCTTCCTTCTGCGGGATCACAGGCCTCAAAACATCCTACGGACGCATCTCCCGCTATGGCTTGATCGCATACGGATCGTCGCTCGATACCGTTGGAGCCTTGACGCGCACCGCGTCCGACCTTCTTCCGCTCTTCACAGCAATGGCAGGCCATGACCCTTTGGACTCAACGTGCATGCCGGACCCCGTCCCTGAAATACGCCTCGACGACAGCAACCTGGCGGGCGTCCGCATCGGTGTACCGAAGGAGTACTTTATAGAAGGTATACAGGCCGAAGTGGAAACTGCCGTCCGCTCCGCTGTAGAAGTATTTAAGGCGCTCGGCGCTGAAATCCAAGAAGTCAGCCTGCCGCATACGGACCTCGCCCTGCCGGTGTATTACCTGATCGCTCCCGCAGAGGCATCTGCCAACCTTGCCCGTTACGACGCGGTTCGCTTCGGTCCTCGCCTCAAATCAGAAAAATTATGGGACCAATATTTAAAAACCCGGGGTGCACTCTTCGGTCCTGAGGTAAAACGCCGCATCACGCTCGGGACCTATGCTCTCTCTGCCGGGTATTACGATGCATATTACGGTCAAGCACAAAAGGTGCGGACGCTGATTAAGGACGATTTCGAAACCGTTTTTAAGGAAGTTGACTTAATCGCCTGTCCCGTGGCTCCGACAACAGCCTTCCGCATTGGTGAACATGGCGACGACCCACTGGCAATGTACTTGGAGGACGTTTTCACGCTGCCCGCCAATCTTGCCGGGGTACCGGGGATGGCTTTTCCGGTAGGATTCGATCGAAACGACCTGCCAATTGGGATGCAATTGAATGCTCCCCATCTAGATGAATTGGCGCTCTTCCGCGCTGTTCACGCTTACCAAACACAAACGGACTGGCACCTGCGTAAACCAGATCTTTAGCATTAAAGGGAAGGAAGCAAACATGAAAATCGTCATCCCTATGGCTGGCTTCGGCAAACGCTTACGACCTCATACCTGGTCCAGACCTAAACCTCTTATCAGCGTGGCTGGCAAACCCGTCCTGGGTCACGTCCTCGATATGTTCTCAACCCTGCCCGACATCGATGAAGTGGTATTCATCGTTGGTTACCTTGGTGAGCAAATCGAGGAATACGTCAGCGAGGTCTACCCCGCTATATCCGCTCGCTATGTTGTCCAGGAGGAAATGCTCGGGCAGTCGCATGCCATATGGCTCGCCCGTGAGGGGCTCAAAGGTCCGATGTGTATGGCCTTCGTGGATACGCTTATCGAGATCGATCTCCATCTCCTGCCGAGCGAGAAGGCAGGTGCGGTAGCTTGGGTCAAAGAAGTGGAAGATCCCCGTCGTTTCGGCGTGACCGAAGTCAGTGATGATGGCTGGGTGCGTCGCTTGGTTGAGAAACCGGATGATATGAGTAATAACCTCGCTCTGGCCGGTTTCTACTACTTTGAGAAGGCGGAGGATCTCATTTCGGCGATCGAAAAACAGATGGAACAAGGTGACCAGCTTGGTGGGGAGTTCTACCTCGCCGATGCGATCAACATTATGCTTGAAGATGGACTCAAGATGCGCGTCGAGACCGTTCAGGTCTGGAAAGATTGCGGAAAACTCGATGCTTTGCTCGAAACAAACCGCTATTTACTCGACAACGGTCGGGATAACACCGCAGATGCTCAACAACGAGATGGAACGCTCATCATCCCTCCGGTATTTATCCATCCCAACGCCGAGATATCCCAAGCGGTAATTGGACCACATGTCTCGGTGGGATCCGGGTGCGTCATCCAGCGCTCCGTCATTCAGGACTCGATTATTGAGAACGAGACAACCATTGAAAATGCCCTGCTCTCCGAATCTCTCGTCGGGCGAGGCGCCCTGGTCACCGGTAGATTCAATATGCTGAATATCGGGGATACCTCACAAGTAGATGTGTTATAGCCGCTCGCTCGCAAAAGTGTTGGGGTCATCACTGAAGAAACTCACCTGGTACAGGCCCTTTGCGGCATAAAAATTCTGAACCATAGCGCTTGCGGGATCGGGAAGATCATCGCCCTTCGCAGGGCTAAGTGCCACTGGCAGCCCAATACGAATTATCCGACGATGTGAACAACATAGGACCTATGCCGATGGAACACAATCCCGTCGAATGCCTCTCGGGCCATACCTACGCCGAGCGCCCGATTGCTCTTTGGTGGGAGGGGGAACGATTAAACATCGTTGAGATCAAAGCCCGGTGGCGCAGTCCCAGCGGACGTCGTTTCAAGGTTCAAGCTGAAAATGGTCAGATTTTCGAACTGTACTATAGCGAACTACAGGACGAGTGGCAGGTCTCGCTCTTATGAGAATTATTAATCTTCCACTTATCAATCGGCGACTTGAGAATCATGATCCCGTAGTGGAGAAGTAAGCAGAGGCAACAAAACTAGACCCTTGCTCTTAAACAAGAAGGAGAAAAATAGAATGCGTGAATTCGTCGCTCGCCGCATCGCCGGCGTTCCACCTTCAGGGATACGCCGTTTCTTCGACATTGCCGCCACGATGGATGATGTGGTGTCGCTGGGTATTGGCGAACCTGACTTCGTCACACCGGAACCCATTCTGAGCGCGGGGATAAAATCCCTGGAGCAGGGCGAGACCCACTACACATCCAACTCGGGTATCCCCGAGCTTCGTCAGGCACTCGCAGAGCACTTGAACCAACTTTATGATGTAACCTATGATCCAGGGGACGAGATCCTCGTCACCGTTGGTGTATCCGAGGCTCTTTACCTGGCTCTTGCCGCAGTGCTTGATCCTGGGGATGAGGTCATCGTCCCCACCCCTTGTTTTGTTTCCTACCAGCCAGAGGTAATCTTCGCCGGCGGCACGCCTATACCCCTGAAAACCCGTGTGGAGGATGACTTCCAGGTTTCGGCGTCTGATCTCAAAGCGCTCATAACACCCAAAACCAAGGCTCTTCTTTTCGGTTATCCAAACAACCCAACCGGCGCAGTGATGAGCCGCGAGCGTCTGCAAGCCCTCGCCGAGGTCGCCAAGGAGCACGACCTGCTGGTAATCTCCGACGAGATCTACGATCGCCTCGTGTATGACCACGAACATGTCTGCATCGCTTCTTTGAATGGCATGCATGAGCGGACGATCACACTCGGCGGCTTCTCAAAAGACTACGCCATGACTGGCTGGCGGATCGGTTACGCTGCCGCACCGTCTCCCATTCTCGGCGCAATGCGCAAGATCCACCAATACACCATCATGTCCGCTCCAACAATATCTCAAATCGCTGCGCTCGAAGCGCTACGGATTGGCAATGAGCACGTCGAGATGATGGTTGCCGAGTACAACCGCCGGCGCCGACTTATCGTCGATGGCTTTAACGAACTGGGGCTCAAAACCTTCGAGCCTCGCGGCGCTTTCTACGCTTTCCCCTCTGTGGAGGCCAGCGGGATGGATGATGAGGCCTTCGCTGAGAGGCTGCTCGAGGAGGAGCGCGTTGCAGTCGTCCCCGGCAATGCATTTGGTGCCGATGGAAACTTCGTCCGCTGTTCGTATGCGACTTCATACGAGAAAATTGAGGAAGCCCTGGAGCGGATGCACCGCTTCATGCAGCGGCACGGCTGAGGACAATCAAAGCTGGACTGATGATATCCGTCTTCATTTCATAAATACGCCTACCTCGGGTATCCTTGTATCTAATGACAAACTCAGCCTTCGAGCCCGTCATCGGTCTAGAGGTGCACGCCGAACTACTCACGCAGTCGAAGATGTTCTGCGGCTGCGCCGTCGTTGATTCCACAATCGCTGAACCCAATACCTCCGTATGCGAGATCTGCACCGGCATGCCCGGTACGCTTCCGGTAATCAACGAGCGTGCTATAGAGTTCGCCTTGCGCGTTGCCTTGGCTCTTCATTGCACCATCTCTGAGACGAGCGTGTTTGCACGCAAGAATTACTTTTATCCCGACCTCCCAAAGGGTTACCAGATCTCACAATACGAGATCCCCTTAGCACATGATGGCTGGCTCACTATAGAGACCGAAGCCGGGGAGAAGCGGATCCGCATCCGCCGTGTCCACCTTGAAGAGGACACTGGGAAGCTTTCCCACCGCCAAGGGTATTCGCTTGTCGATTTCAACCGCTCTGGTGTTC
>DAOUEQ010000132.1:0-9319 GCA_034430395.1 Anaerolineales bacterium
TTCATGACCTGTTTTTCCGACCGATCTATATCTTCGTGATCCTGGAACTGAAAACAAGACGGGTTGTACACGCAGCGGTGACAGTCTTGCCAACCGATACATGGACAGCGCAGCAGTTGAGAGAAGCTACCCCATGGGACAGTGGTCCACGGTATCTGATTCGAGACCGCGATAGAAAGTACGGACCCCAGTTTTCATGTGTTGCAACCAGCACAGGTATCAAAGAGTTGAAGACACCGTATCGAACTCCGAAGGCAAATGCGTTTTGTGAACGGTTCATGGGGAGTCTGAAGCGAGATTGTCTGGATCACATGCTCGTAATGAGCCGAAAACAAATTGAACGTTTAGTGAGGGAATACGTAAGCCACTACAATAATGTTCGGCCTCACCAGGGAATCCATCAGCGTATTCCTGGGAGATACGATGAAAAAGGTTTCCCATCACAATCTGGCAAGATCATAAGCGAACCGATATTGGGCGGCCTTCATCATGATTACACTCGCACAGCTTATCTGAACTGACTCTCCCCCAATCGAACTCAATCACAACGAAACCCTCCTGAAAACAGTCGATGGTATAGTTCAATTCGATTGATGAGCTAATAATGCCAATCGAGGATTGATTGTTATCCATTGAGTTTGATCAATAGCAAGCAGGTTACTTGCTGAAAGAGGGTTTAACTCTAACATCGTAGTTTCAACCCCCTTAACACTTGGCGGATTGGATAAGTAGCCAGCACAGGGTAAAGCCGTTAATTTAAGTGATGAAAATAGACAGAACCGCAGCGTTGTATCTCTGCAACCTCAGATACTCGCCTAAGCGGGCAAGATGCTGCAAATCAAGTTTTTCAATCAGGTTGGGTAATAATCGGCCAGCTTAATCCTTATTGGGCATCAACGATTTGATAAGATTAATTATCAGCAGGATGACTCAGAATTGCCTGCAACGAATACGAGATCGCAAAATCATGTGCTGAGGGCATTCACCACCATGAACCCTGCCGCGAGCCAGTTCGTGACGGCAAATAGCTGTTTGAGATTTTTCGGCTTGGTCTTTAATGCATACCTTCCGCCGATCAAACCACCCACGATCGTCACGAATGCCAGCGGCACAGCCCAGGAGGGATTGAAATCTCCCTGGGCTGCATGACCCACAAAGCCCATCAACGCCGTCGCCGCGATCAATGACGATGCGGTGCCGACCGCGGTGTGCATCGGCACACCGCACGCCAGGACCATCAAAGGGACCAGGAAAGATCCGCCTGAGACACCGACCATACCGGCTGCAAAACCGGTCAGTACCGTTACCGGCACAGTAATCAACAGGTTGATCGGGAGAGATTCTTCGCCTAATCTGAGACGGATTAGGTCAAAGCGTTTTCGATCGGACGAATCGGTCTGCTCTTTGACCGGGATCAGCATCACGGCTCCCGCAAGGATCAGCAAGACCGCGAAGATCATTTTCAACGTGAACCCGCTGAGATAATGTGAAAAATATCCCCCGCCGAGCGCCGCCAGAGAGGTCAGCCCCCCCAGCAAAATGGCGAGCGGCCAGGAGACGACCTTCTGTGTCTGAAAGAAAATCAATGCCGCGGCCGATGCGGCGAAGAGGATGAACTGGCCGGTCGCTGCGGCTTCATGCATCGGAATATTGGCCAGCGCCAGAATCACGACATAGAAATTTCCGCCCCCCTTGCCGACCATCGTCATCGCAATCGCCACGATTAAGATGAGGACGCCAACGAGCAGTTCTTTGAACATTTGATCTTTACTCTCTTTGTCTACCCTGGACCAGTTCGGATGAAGTATTCACCGGGACGAGGGGAACCCCACTCGAACGGTATGCTAACTGAATCCAGAATTTCTGATAGCGTCCCGATTTTTCCGGAACGCCGATGGGCGGATTCGGTGCTTTAAATCAGGGTCCCTGGCAGGCGCTTCGACTGTAGGTAGTACGCCAGATCCCATACCTCTGCATTTTGATCGATTCTATGCCGAACTCTTTACACGTTTATATACCTTCCCTGGTATGAGCTCACCGCATAATTCGCCGTAGTTCGCATCAAGGATGCGGATATTTTCCATTCCTTGCACTTGCAGGTAGGTCCAGGCTACGACCGCACGCGTAACCGAGGAACAGAAGGTCACAACCAGACGATCCGATGGGACCTCGTCCCTTCGGGACGGCAGTTCTTGGATCGGGATGTGAAGAGCGAATGGTATGGCCAATTCTCCAACTTCCTCCGGAGAACGCAGGTCCAACATCACGGCGCCCTCGCTTTCCCGCCGCTCGAAGAACTGCGCTGCCGTGACCTTATGCTGTGCAGTGCCCCAGAAACTGAAATCAAGTTCGGCGAGCCACTTATCAAAGGTTTCGTTGTCCATGATCCCTCCCCAAGGAGCATTAATAATAAGGCGGTTGAGAGCGCTGCATCTTGCTCCGGCTATCAAGCTCCAATCTACGGCAGGCCAAGAGATTGGGGCTTGCGCACTCCGTTAAGACTGACGAAGAATATTCAACGCTCTGAATGTATCCTACATCTCGGAGAAAGACCTTCAAATGCGGAACATCATCTTGCAGATATGCAGAATTACATAAACGTATGAGGAGCTTGGCTTAGCGCGGCAAAGGCAGTGATCAGAAGGTATCAGACAATTCCAGCACGAAACCTAAAGAGAGCGCAGGCGCATAATCGAATTTCGGTTTACGAATGCGAAGGGACCGGTCGCTCCCCCAGCCATGTCGTGATCCGCTGTTCGATCAGGTCTCGCACTGCCCTGAACTTTTGCAGTTTGTCTTCCAGGCTGCCCTCAAAGGCGGCGGGGTCTTCGAAGGACCAGTGCAACCGAACGCCGCCCCCCGGGAAAAACGGACAATTCCTATCGGCGTGATCGCACACCGTAATTAGGTAGTCGAACGATATCACGCCGAGGTATTCGTCCAGGTTTTTCGAGCGCTGACCTTCCAGGTCGTAACCGATTTCGCCCATCACCTGACGAGTGAGTGGGTGGATCGTGGAGGGGTTGAGCCCGGCACTGAAGGCGTTGTACGAATCGCCACCCAAGCGTCGCAAGAAGGCTTCCGCCATCTGGCTGCGGGCGGAGTTGCCGGTACAGAGGAAAAGGACTCCGGTTTGACCTATGAGCGCACCTCACGTTTCGATACACAAGAGTAAACCACAGGACTGTTAAGAAATCTTTATCGCCACCTAGACGATCTTTGCCCGTTCCGTCCGCCGACTATCCAGAGACGGAACAGTCCATATGGGACACGACTCACGGGTTAATCCACTCAGCAATTGCTGCTTCCAGCATCTGCTTTGTCGGCCAGCCGCGCATGCCCTCGGGTGTTTGGTAGACACGGCAGCCCAGGGCGTAGTTTTCATGATCAACTGGAAAGAGGTCCTCCCCATTCAGCCGGATGCTCGGTGAACCGACAAAATGCTGTTCCTGTGCTGCCTCATCCGTTTCCGCCCTTATAAGATCAACGTTCGCATCCAGGTCAAGCTGCTTGATCGCACTCTCGAGCAGAGCCACCGCGTTTTTCCATGAGGGGCAATCCTCAAAGTAAAGAATACCGAAGTCCAATTTATCTGTCATTTACTGGCTCCTAATCAGATTAACTTCCATCTTCATCTGCTTATTTATCTATCTGGATGGCGTGGCAGATGCAGGTCTTCATTTGAACATCCTCCGGGAGACTCTGGCCATTCTCATACAGCCGGCGCAGTTCCTCACTTAAGCCTTCGAGCTCACGGATGCGCTCAGAGATCTCCTCGATCTGCTTCTGCATCAGCGCCATGACATATCGACAGGGTGGCTCACCCTGATCACGGAAGGCCAGGATTTCGTCGATGTCTTTCAACGGAAAATTGAGTGCCCGCGCACTGCGGATGAAACGGAGTCGTTCTAGATCTTCCTCGGCGAAGATCCGATACCCGTTGCTGCTCCGTTCGGGCGGGGGGATCAATCCGATATGCTCATAGTAGCGAATGGTCTTTGTCGATAAACCCGTCTGCATGCTTGCCTCACCGATCTGATACATGGGCTCTCTCCTTAAGCTATTCTAAACCTTCCAGTAACTAGAAGGTCAAGACTTTGGGAGATTGATGGAACTTATGTTTATAGGTGGGAATGAGAGCGCGGGGGCGACCTGTAGCATGTTTTTCTAACGCTTGATATTCGCAGGGAAGATAGATTCATTGATCAGCGTAGAATTAGGTCCACAAGTTAAGATTCGAACCAAGGATCTGGAGGTTACGAGTTCGAATCCGAAATGAGCACCCTACCCCTCTCCATTTTGCGAGAATCTGGAAAACCTTAAAGAAATCAACCCACAGGCTTATATCCTCGGGGTCCTTAGTTCGAATCCTGAAATACACCCCTCAAAGCTGTTCTTTAAAGAAAGAAAACGCCCTTGCGGGCGCTTCCTCAAAAGGTAGCGGGGAGAGGATTCGAACCTCTGACCTTCAGGTTATGAGTTCCGCTCCCAAAATAGGGGGCTTAGCTCGTCAGGCTTGGTTTCTAAAGGTGGCCTTGCGATTTTCGATCGCTTGATACCCGGCTATCCACGATTCCCTTGTGCACAGGATTATTTACGCAGAGGATCATCGGAACAAATATCGCAAATGTGCATATGAGACGGTGACCGCACCGGGATATCGATCAGCATCCTTACACTCGTGAGTTAAATCCACCCCCGTAATCACATAATCCATTTACTGTTTATATTCCTGATGCTTAAATAAAAGAGCAGAATACAAAAACCAGCGATTATTGAAAAGTTCAGACCCAGGGGGAACACGCTTTGAGCATGAATGGCTCCATGGAGGATGTCAGCCCCGTACGTGAGTGGAAACAGGTATGACAGAGGACGCAGGAATACCGGCAAAGCGCTGATTGGGAAAAACAGCCCGCACAGAAAGATCATCGGGAAGCGAAAGAAGTTGGAAAACGTCTGCGCCTCAAAGACCTCACTGACCGATACTGCGATAAATAGCCCCAAGAATGTAGAGGAAATCGCAATCATTAAGTTGGCAAGCACCACGGTTATCCATGAAACCTCAGAAAGATCCGCAAGGAATAAGGCCAGCAGGATGGGTACGAAGGCATTGACCACGCCAAACAAAATCGCACCGCTTGTCTTTGCCAGCATCAGAAGCTCTAATGGGATCGGCGCGAGCAGCAAACGTTCAAAGGACCGGCTCTTTTTTTCAAATGTCACCGTCACCGCCAGCAAGGAGGTCGTCCCAAACAGGATGGAAATCGCAATCACGCCGGGAAGAAGTGTAGGGACACTATCCAGACCGCTGCCGGACCTGATAAAGAACATGCCCGTCCAGGCCAAAGGAAAGATCAAACCCCAACTGATATTGGGAGGCTTCAGATAGTAAGCCCGCATATCCTTGGTAACGATATTCCAGAAAGCAATCCACCTTTTCATGCGCTGCCCCCTCCACTCTTTTCCTTTTCCTTTCTCATGGCTTCCAGTTCTATGCCGCTAACCCTAACGAAAACGTCCTCCAAAGAGGGCTTCAATTGACGCGCTTCCGTCACTTCAACGCCCTGATCTTCGATCAACCTGACCAGTGGGCTGATGTTGATGGTGTCTTCTGATTCAACACGTATCTGCCCATCCGAAACAGCCTGGAAATCAAAATGCGGAAAAGCTGCTGCGAGCTTGCCATGGAGATCATCTACGGTGTTCGTGACAGAAATCAGGATCGCCTTGCGTTCCTGGATGGGCTGCAAAAGGTTAGCAACGGTATCGATTCTCACGAGCCGGCCCTGAACGATGAAGGCAATCCGTTCACACAGGCGCTCGGCCTCTTCGATGTAGTGTGTCGTGAGAAAAATCGTCGTCCCCGCATCATGTAATCCAGCAATTAATTGTCTGATCTGACGGGCGCTGGCCACATCAATCCCCGTCGTAGGTTCATCCAGAAACAAGATTTCAGGTTGATGAATAATACCTGCGGCAATCGTCAATTTGCGCTTCATGCCTCTGGAATAGACACCGAATTTACGATCTGACGCATCCTCCAGTCCGAACATGGCTAACAAGGATCGCGCGCGATCCCGCCGTTCGAGTCTACACATACCGTATAGCGAGGCACAGAAGCAGAGGTTGTCAAATCCTGAGAGCTCCGGATATAGATTGCTTTCATCCGGCACAACGCCAATGAGATGTTGGGCTGTTTTGGGGTTCATCGTACAATCCAGACCACTAACGACAAACTTTCCGGAATCCGGCCTGGCAAGTCCCGTGAGCATATTGATCGTGGTCGTTTTCCCTGCACCATTCGGTCCGAGAAAGCCGAAAAGCTCTCCCTGAAACACGGAGAAGCTTACATCTTCAACAGCAGCAACGGAACCAAATCTTTTCGTCAGCGCCGTCACTTCGATGAGAGCAAGTCGATCGCGAGGGTGTGAAATAGCTGGGTCTGGTGCATCCATAGGAACTACCATTGGCGTATCAATCTCGATATACAAAGTCCTACAGCCCGATAATGTTTGACATTAAGTAGCGAAAAAGCTGGTTGGAAGAGTGGTCATCATTTGAATCCTTAAGCCATCGGTAAAATCGCGTAAAAAGCACACCGACGACCAAATCAACTATGACACCTCTCAAGCACCTTCGCAAGTTCGGTGCAGATCTGGAGTGTGATTTCCGGCAAGAGGGCGCGCAGCTCGTGGTTTGACTGGTCATCGAGCCCGAAGCAGAAGAGAGGATCGGTGCTGAGCTAGGACCGACCGCATCGACATGGAGAAGCGCCTACGCACACTCGTCGGCTATCATGCCGGTGATGAGTATGTCTCGAGCGTCACCCGAATTCCAAGCACAGACACAGAGGATCGGCGGTATCTGCATCGGGACTGCTGGACGCTCAGCAGCGAATACAATCAGCGCATCAACCGAGTTAGGGGTTCGTTAGCCCCTCAGGGTATCAGGCTGTCCATCAACAGCGATCTTCCTGAGGGACTCGAACAAGCACGCACCCGGGATGGACCACCGCTGTCACCAGATCTCAAGAAACGCTTCCCACGAAAACACAAACGCATGCAGCTGTCGCAGCAGGGGAGATGAAGGCCATCGGACAAGAGCAGGCTAGATGCGATATAGGCGGACACTGTGAGAAAATCCATTGAGTTTGCAGACCGAGTTTTAAGGTACGTGAAACCAGAGTTATTGTCTAATTCAGGTTCGTCAGAAAATTATTTACCAAGTGAGGATTATGTGTGCAGATTATTGAAACGTTTATCACGTGCTCTTTGCTCATAGATGGCCCAGATTCCCATGAACAGGATTTGGATCCGGAACCTGGACGTAACAAGCCTAAATCCAATTTAAGCACCCTGACCCATACGATTTTCCAGCAAGACGCAAAACCTTTAGGAATTTATGCTCTTAGACCTATATCCCCGGGGTCCTTAGTCCGAATCCTGAAACATACCCCTTGAACGCTGTCCTTAAAGGAAAAAGGCACCCTTTCGAGTGCCTTAAGGTAGCGGGGCTCAGATTCGAACTGAGGACCTTCAGGTTATGAGTTCTAACCCTAAAAAGGGGGGCTTGGACCGTCAGGCTAGGTTCCCAAAGGTGGCCTTGCGATTTGCGACTACTCGGAACCCAGCGAGTGTTAGTTTCAATTATCCTACACACGGAGAGCCAATCTAGCAAGTGCAAACTTCCAAATTGCTGATCACCTGACGAATTCGGCTACGGACTTTCTTGTAGTCAACCTTCCCCCAGGCTTCCAACAAGGGTATGTACTTATCATCACCGGTTGCTTCTACTTTTCGCAATAATACTAGGATCATCCCACGATCCCTATCTTTCAAATATGACATATCATATTCGGTACTATCGCTGTCCAACTTCTCATCAAAACCTTGCAGCAATTCACTCGCATACGTCTCTTTCTCTATCTCCCAACCCTTTTCGGTGTAGACAAGCATGGGCAATCGATAATCGTATTCAATGTCCAGGTATCCATTCAGAATGACCCAATCTATCCTGGCCATCACTTCGTCGAGAGGTAGCTCCTTATAAAACCCATAGACCGGGCTTGTGTCCAAACCGAGCTCGAGAACCCTTCTTTGTCGAGAACCCTTTAGAATCTTTGATAGAAGGGATCGACCACCGGTCATGATAAGGTCGTCTGCCCCTCTAAGAATGACCCTAATTTCTTCAAGAGGGAGTCCCTTCACATCTTTTGGATCAAGTTGATAGGGTACCCTTCGAACCTTTCTTCCCATTTTGATATCACGATGAGCCTATTGTTATTTCCCTCAATAACTGAGATAGACCAAAGTTTAAAGCACCAATATCGCTATGTGATTAAGATAAACTGTGATTCGTTATTTACTTATGACTTGCAGAGCCGTATCCACAATTCGTTGGGTATTTGGGAGTATCTGATCTTCCAAAAAGCGGGAATATGGGATTGTCTCTCTTGTGCAGACACGTACGTACTTCAACTGAATTCCTGCCTCCAGGACGATTGCTGCCAGTTCCCCGGAGAGTCCAAAAGTCTCATAATCTTCATCCACAACCACTAAGTGGCCAGTTTTTGACACGGCATTAATCAAGGTACTTTTATCGAGAGGGGTAACGGTCCTGATGTCAATGACACCCACCGAATATCCTTCCTGTTCAAGAATGTGTGCAGCTTCTAAAGAGCGATGCACACCCACGCCCACACTTACGATAGTAAGATCGTCCCCATCCCTTCGAGTGACGGCCTGTGCGAGTGGCACTGGTTTCCACACTTTCGGAACAAGCCCATACGCACCTTCCGCTGGCACATCATAATGCACCGTTTCGCGTCCACCTGCACCAACCGCATCGAGCCAATAATCTGAAAGCAATTTATGCTCAAGGTAGAGAACAGGTCCGTCATATTCGATTGCAGCGAGCATTAACCCACCCGCATCCGCTGGATTAGATGGAACAACCACGGTCAGTCCTGGTATGTGCGCCAGCCACCCCCACAAACTCTGCTCGTGTTGTCCGCCGTCACCATAACCACCGCCACAAGCAGCTCTTACGACAACCGGTGCTTTCCATTTACCGCCTGAAAACGTGTCAACTTTAGCCGCATGGTTGAGCAGCGCATCCATCGTGACCCCAATGAAATCGACCATCATCACTTCAACCACCGGGCGAAGCCCTGCCATCGCAGCGGATACGGCAGCTCCAACAAAGGCGCTTTCACTAATGGGCGTATTGCGGACGCGCTTCTCACCAAAACGCGCCAACAGGTTCAATCGCAGCCCCTGTACATCCTCTCCCATGATGACAATGCGAGGATCATGCGCCA
>DAOUEQ010000133.1:0-5331 GCA_034430395.1 Anaerolineales bacterium
GCGGCGTGATCGCCGAAGTCGATAGCACGAAATGCACCGGCTGCCTCACTTGCGTCCGAACCTGCCCCTTCGGCATTCCGGAGATGCGGTACGATCTGTGTGGGGTCGGAGAATTGGGCGGTTCAGCATGGATCGACCCAGCCCGGTGTCAGGGCTGCGGCACCTGTACTGCAGAATGCCCGGCACGGGCCATTCAACTACACCATTACCACGATGACCAGATCCGGATTGGCTTGGGTCGCTGGCAAGTCCCTGCTGCGTTATCCGGAGATTAGGTGGTCACGTCCATGGCTGTCGAGGTTGTCCACATTGTTCATTTGGATGAAGAGCTTTGCGATGGCTGCCGAACCTGTCTGCCCGTTTGTAACTTTAAGGGACTGATCTCCATCCCCGGTGAACGTATGCCGATGGTCGACCCATGGTCATGTACAGGTTGTGGCACATGTGTGACCACCTGCCCACAAGGCGCACTCACCTTGCGCTCCAAAGAAGAACCATGAGCAAAAACGAGACTTTCACCCCTGAAATAACGCTCTTCACTTGCATTTACTGCGGGTATATGGCCGCCGATACCGCAGGGGCGCTGCGGCAGGAATATCCAGCCGACGTCAAGATCGTGCGCTTGCCTTGCACCGGAAAGACAGACATGCAATACATACTCGACGCCTTCGATGAAGGTGCCGATGGTGTAATGGTCATAGCCTGCAGCTTAGGCAACTGCCATCACGAACGCGGTAACGAACGGGCGCGCGCTCGAGTTCAACGGACACAGAAGATACTCAAGAGTATCGGGCTTGAACCGGAGCGCGTGGAGATCAACTATGTCTCCGGCGGGATGGGTGCTACTTTTGCTGAGTACGTGCGTGAAATGACCGATCGTCTTCAAGACCTCGGTCCCAACCCACTCAAAGGTAATATTCAGCTTTCCACTACAGAACAGAAAACAGAAGCGGTCTAATAATCGATCTCCCTGCCCATGATCATCAAACCAAGGCTGATCACACGCCCGGCTTCTTCCAGACTTTCCACGGAGATGCTCTCCAATGGATCCTCCATGGTATGAGACGTGGTTTCCCTCCCTTCCCAGTCAACAACAAAATGGCTGAAAGCGTGGACGTTCGATCGGAAGCTTCTGGGGTGATCCTGAATTTGCGTGAAATCCCCGCTACCTCTGGGATCTCCTTCGCAGGGGTATCAGGCTGCGACTTTTTTCCCAGATCCGGATGAGAGGTAAGATGCCGGAAGCGCTCAATGGGATCATCCGGTGTCGGCTGTTTGAAGAAACTAATTTTTCAATCCTATGGCTGTTCGGATCCCCTCAATATCTACAATCCTATTACTCTTCGCGGATAATTCCGGTTTTACGAAGCTTTACATCAGTCTTGAGTTCCCAGTGGGCGTGTCTTGGATATTGGTGATGAATGATTTTACAACGGATATTAATAGACGTCATTTTAAACAATTATCATTCAAGGCCTCGGTACTTGTGGTTTGGTTCTTTCTCTTGAACCTCGCGCGAGAAAAGACGATAATGAGGATTGGAGGGATGAAGAATGACTGGCTCATCAAATAAAGCCAAATTAAAGGAACTGGTCGCGGATGTACACGCGGAAGAACAGGCGCTCTGGGATTTGCTCAGCTACGAGGAGTGCAACGCCGCTGGGGAAATCGACCGCTGGGCACCGAAGGACCATCTGGCGCACGCCACTTTCTGGACAGAGCGGCTGGTCACTCAGTTACAGGCAGCAACCGGAGGTAAGCCTCCCCGAAAGATCGAGGACTTTCAGAAGACAAACGATGAAGTGTACGAAACCAACAAAGACCGGAGTTGGGACGAGGTGATAGATTGGGCGACGGAGGTAAATCGCCAATTCCACGCTGCGTTAGATGCGGTCTCAGAGGAGATGTTGGAGGGCACTGAGGTGTCTGAAGGTGCGGGTGGTCGGCCGCTATGGCAGAATGTAGCCTTCACCGGCGTGTATCATCCCTCGCATCATGTCGCAGATATTTATCTCGAGCGCGGGGATTTTGAAGGCGCTCAATCACTGCAGGAGCGTGTTGCCGAGGGGTTGTCCGCACTGGACGAGAGCGATGCCTGGCAAGGAACCACACAGTACAATCTAGCCTGCTTCTATGCACTTCATGGCAAACCCCAACAGGCGCTTGCTTCACTCAAGATCGCCCTTAAACGTGCGCCCAATCTCATTGAGTGGTCGAAGCAGGACGATGATCTCAACTCACTTCGCGAATTGCCTGAGTTCCAGGTGCTGTTGGTCGAAGTCTGATTAGGACCCCATCTTGTCATTATTAACCCGACCATGATTGAGATCATCGCTTTCGACGCCGATGACACCCTTTGGCAGAATGAATCGCTATATCACAAGGCGAAGGATGAATTAGCGCGGATCCTTTCACCCTATCGGGAACCAAATTGGGTGAACCGTAAACTCGACGAGATCGAGGTCTCCAATCTTGAGGTCTATGGGTACGGCATCAAGAGTTTCACGCTTTCGATGATCGAGACTGCAGCTAAAGCCGTAGATGGAAAGATCGAAGCTCACACAATCTCTGTGATATTGGGGATTGCCAAAAGGATGTTGTCAGCCGAGGTAGAGCTTCTCGAGCACACAGAGCAAACGCTGGTGCAATTATCCTCAGGCTACGATCTGATGTTGGTGACCAAAGGAGATCTGTTCGAACAACAAAGGAAGATCTCCCGCTCTGGTATAGATCATTTCTTTAAGCTGATCGAGATTGTGTCTGAGAAAACCCCCGCAAGATATCTCGATATTCTTAAGAAACACCATATCGAAGTTGAGCGATTCTTAATGGTGGGGAATTCATTGCGCTCTGACATCCTGCCCGTCGTCGCTATTGGCGGCAGGGCGGTCTACATACCCAACGAGAATACCTGGTTTCATGAAGTATCTGGACAGGATGAGATCGAAGGTGTGGAATATGACGAACTCGAGTATCTTGGACAATTGCCCGAGTATATGGCTGCGCTTGAACGCGCTCTAGACTGACCCAGAACGACCATTCAAGGTCAAACGCGGACACAAAAGCAGAGGTTTATGCACATGAGCGATGATAAGAGATTCACGTTGAGCGAAGCGGAGCTCGAATTCGCCAAGAAAATCAACGGCAGAGTGTGGGAGTTGCTTGAGAAACCCGATCGCTCAAGGGTCGAGGATTGGGAGATGTTGCACGCCTCCCACGCCTCACTCTACCACTGGCTTCAAGTTGGTACAGGATTGCATCATCAACGCGGGGAATGGTTGGTCTCACGCGTTCAAACCGTCCTCGGCAATGGCGATGAAGTGATCCAGTATTCCAATCGCTGTCTGGAACTCACAAAAGACTATAGCGATCTGATGGAAGATTTCGATTTCGCGTTTGCGTACAAAGCTGCGGCTCGAGCGAACGCGCTCGCTGGCAATATCGAGGAAGCCAAGAAATTCATTGGTCTCGCCCGATCTGCGGGAGAAGCGATTAAAAATGATGAAGATCGAACGATTTTCCTCAAAGAGTTCGAAGGAGGGGAATGGTACGACTTGTTGTAAATATGCATCCAATAATCCGCATACGACAAGATACGTCGACAGGTCACAAAGATTCATTGTGAGATATCATCGCCAATTTTCTGGCACATACTCCTAGCAAATGAGGTCACTATGCCATTCATCGATCTAGACCAAATAGAAGCGAAAGAGATCGTACCGGGGTATCGGGCTGTGTTCGTTCACACTGACAATATAACCTTGGCCTATTGGACAGTCGAAGCTGGCGCCGATCTCCCCGAACACAGCCACCCGCACGAACAGGTTGCAAACGTCCTCGAAGGAACCTTCGAGTTAACAATAACAGGGGAGACGAGAATCCTCGGTCCGGGCACCGTTGCCGTGATCCCTTCGAACGCTGTTCATGCAGGAACAGCGATCACGGATTGCCGCATCCTTGATGTTTTTCACCCTGTTCGTGAGGAGTACAAATAAGTTTGTTGGGATGTACTAAAAGTGCTCTGCAAGCTGCTAAACTTTCTGAGACATAACGCATAATCCTTACTATATAATTTACACAGGCGAATGTATTGTTCAAAATGGATGAAGTTTGTCCAGTCTGGTTATGACATCCGCCACTACTGACTGTATTGACCCGCCACCTATCATTATTGACAGGACGGCGAGCCTGAAGTTAGCGTGTAATTACACCACCAGTGCGGCTCCTAGCCACGGGAGGGGCGTTCCGTGATCGACGGTACGCAGGCAGACACCCTCAAGCTGGCAAACCCACCTGTCGACCTTGCCCCTGTAGGGGCTGTTATGGTCGTCGGCGGCGGCATTGCCGGAATGCAAGCCAGCCTTGACTTGGCTGACCAGGGTTACCGCGTCTACCTCGTAGAATCCAAATCCGCCATCGGCGGACATATGGCGCAATTCGACAAGACCTTCCCCACGAACGACTGCGCCATGTGCACCATCAGCCCCAAGCTGGTTGAAACCGGGCGGCACCTCAATATCGACGTGTTGGTCGATACCGAGGTCGTTAAGATCGATGGTCAAGCTGGTGAATTCACGGCCACGCTGCGACATAAACCCCGTTACATCGATCTCGATAAGTGCGTCGGCTGTTCTGACTGCGTCGATGTCTGCCCTGTAATCCTGCCAGACCCCTTTAATGAAGCGCTTAATCAACGGCGTGCAGCGCATATTCTCTACCCACAAGCCGTCCCTGGCGCTTTCGCGATTGATAAGCTTGGAATCTCCCCTTGCCGCGATGCCTGCCCCGCAGGCCAACGCGCCCAGGGCTACATCGCTCTTATCCACGAAGGCCGTTACGATGACGCTCTGCGTGTGATCAAAGAGGACAACCCCTTTCCGGGGATCTGCGGCCGCATCTGCAATCACCGCTGCGAAGAGGCTTGCAACCGTGGTCTGATTGATGAACCCATTAATATCCGCGCCCTGAAGCGATTCGTCACCGACAAGGTATACGAAAACCCGCGCCAGCCCAACCCCCCGGCCGAGATCACCCAAGACAAACGAGTGGCGATCATCGGCGCCGGACCCTGCGGGCTCACTGCCGCACAAGATCTTGCCCGGCTCGGCTTCCAGGTCAGCGTTTTCGAGGCCTTACCCGTCGCGGGAGGGATGCTGCGCGTCGGCGTCCCCGAATACCGTCTGCCAACAAACATCATCGAGCGAGAGATCGCTGACATTCTCGATCTCGGGATCGATTTGCATCTCAACACAGTTATCGAAGATCTCGACTACCTTTTTGAAGAAGGGTTCGATGCCGTCCTGATCGCGGTCGGCGCCCACGAGGGAATAC
>DAOUEQ010000134.1:0-8317 GCA_034430395.1 Anaerolineales bacterium
ATCGATCCACTCCCCAGCGAGGCGCTTCCCTAGAATGAAATAACCGGTGTCGTCCACCATGAAATAGTAGAAATTACTCACATCCTGATAGCGGAAGATCAAGCCGTAGGCACCCTCTACTTGGCTCACTCGCTTCGCATGTGTCAGTTCAAGGATGTCAGCAACTTCGAGGTCGTGATAAATCGACCAGGCGACGAAGTTCCCTTTATGCACCTGGATATGGAAACTGCCGCCTTCCGTCCACTGGCTGAAGTTCTGTTGGACGGTTTCGTCCCACTTCCCTGAACTCTCATTAAAGTCGTCTTCGATGGTGGTCGCATCGCGGACATCGAACACAAATTCATTGAGATAGGTTCCCGCTTCCAAGGCCTGCCAGCCATCGAAGATTGGTTCTTCATAGCTCGTCGTCCACAGCAGCCGGTGTTCTCCTGGCTCGAGGAACTCCACCACGATGCGGGAAGACCTACAAGCCAGGTCTGTATCTCCAAACTCATCCTCAAACATGCTTTCAGGTCCGACAGTACGACCGTCGATTTCCAGGCTCATTTGAATGACCTGGAGGTTTTCGTTTAACGTGCCCTCATCGATGGCGCACCAGCCGATGTTAAAGATGGCTGGCTGCTGGACGTACCAGGATCCCTCATAGATAGCGTGTTCGGGGATGCTCTGCGCCTCAATAAAATCCGCGAAGTCGGCCAGACTACTCAGGTTTTCGTCCGTCCCTGGATCATAAGGACGGATGCTGAAAGTTAAGGAGGGCGCTTCTGTGGGTGGGGACTCCGTCGTTGACGTTGGGGTTAAGCTGGGGGGCTCAATCACCGCCTCCGCGGCGGTTTGCGTTGGTTCAGGGACAGCAATCGTGCTGATGGGAGAATGCTGGTTTTCTGTTTCAGCGATTGGTGCCTCCCCATCCGCATTAATCAATTGATAGGCAGCATAGGCACCAATAGCCAGGATCGAAAAAGCGACAAGAGTTCCACCGCCGATCAAAAAAAGCCGCCTGGTTCGTTGACCTTCTTCAGCGTCTATCACACCTGGCTCAGGGGGAGGGGGTGCAGGTGGGGGAGGAGGAGCTTGTGCATCAACAAGGGGAGCCTGCTTCAGGGGTGTTGAGGGTGGCTCACGTTGGATCCAATCGCTTCCGTTAAACCAGTGCCATCGACCGCTCTTGAGCCCCACCATCCAATAGCCGCCAGCGCCATCGGCGACGATCATCTTCTCCAATTCGGCACGAAAGGTCGCTGCATCCATCTTGCCTGACTGATGCAGGGCTCTCAATTGCAGATAAGCTTGCTGGATGAAATCAAAGGGTTCAGGGAGTTCGCGGGCGAGGGAGCCACACGTGCTGCAATAGGCATCACTTTCGGAAATTGGGCTCGCACAATAACGACATGGCTTTTGGGCAAGTTCTCGCTTGGTCGCTGGGACCATGATGGTCCCGATCGAGTCCTGCTCGATCTCAAGGACAAAATGCGTATCTCCTAACTGTATTTTGTCGCCGTCTGCGAGCTTGATCTTATCGATCTTTTGTCCATTGACCCACACGCCATGCGCGCTCCTTAAATCTTCAAGAATGGCCTCACCACTTTCAAGAACAACCCGAGCATGTGAGCGTGAAACCTTTGGGTCGCTTAGTCGGATTTCACACGCAGTTCCCCGTCCAATGGTTACATCATCTCCCTCAAGCGCATAACGGTGTCCACTCTTGCCCATCTCCACCAACCATGCGTAAATTTGCCCATCACCCATAGTTCAATTCCTTTTTTAATTAGTAATCCATCATCAGAACGCCTAATGGTTCATTCGCCTTACGGCATTGGTCTCCAGGCTGCATCGAAGTCGAGACCATCATCAGTTGTCAGCTGGTGATACTCAGTGCAACTAGCACGCATCACCGCAATCTCGTGATTGGCACCATCCGGCCAGGTCTCGAAGGCGATCCATTGACCATCCGGCGACCAGGATGGCTCACCCATCGGTTGGAATGAGAGCCGCCCATCCAAGCAGACATGGATCTCGCGCACTCCGCCATCCACAACGGGTGCAGCGATCAGGCGCGGGATATTACCGACCACCTTCTCGAAGAGAATCATGGCACCATCGGGAGACCAATCGGGTCGGGCAATATCTTTGCCATCGCTGTGCGTATATCTTTTCTCCTCCCCGCCATCATCTGGGACAAGCCAGATCTCCTCCTGTCCTCCTCGCCCGGTGAGGATGGCGATCTGAGAACCGTCAGGCGCCCAACTCGGAGCCCAGTTGAAAGCAAGGTCATCGTTGACATTCCGTAAACCTTTCCCATCGACGCCGATCGTAAAGATCTGCGGACGTCCAGTGCGCCAGGAGGTGAAGGCCAGTCGAAGACCATCATACGACCAGTCCGGGTCGTAGTCCCCGCCTCCCACAGTGACCATAAGCAGATTCGGTTCAGATGGGACTCCCAGCGGATCCACATTCATGACGAAAACCGAAGAGCCCTGATATTCCTCGCTGTTGCCGTTGCACGGGGAGGTATACGCCAGCTGCGTCCCATTCGGCGACCAGGCGGGTTGGCAAGCCCCCGCGTCGAGATCCGTGAGTTGAAGTTCGTCGCTGCCATCGACGTTGATCAAGTAGATCTGCGGTCGGCCCTCGCGGTTGGAAGCAAAGGCGATTTGACTCGCGCCGCCCAGGGAAACATCCGATGGGACGGTAGTCGATGTCGGCTCTGGGGTTGGAAGCTCGACAACTTCCGCCGTCGGTGTAAGTGTCGGCGGGATCAGTGGGGTGAATATCGGAGTAGGAACGATCACTTCAGCCGTTTCTATGCTCGTGGTGGATTGGGTCTCTGTAGAATCGGGAAGGGCAACAACACTCTCGGCTTCATCTTCACCGAAGAACCCAAAAGCGAGGAGCGTCGCCGCGGTTGCAATCGCCAGGACCACAAAGCCTCCGCCCACGATGGCGATCCACTTCCAGGAGATCCCCTTCGGTGCCACACTTACAGGCGCCGGTGGCGAGGGTACAGGAAGTGGACCCGGTGGTGTCACTGCTGGAGGGGGTACTTCTGGCATTGCGCTTGCCCGGCGCGTTGGCTCCGGAGCTGGTGGCTCATCCGCCGCGCGGACGGTCTTCGCTGGCACATCTGCGTCACTACGCGGTTTCTCACCACCTGATCGCGGCGCGCCGCACTCTCCACAAAACCTCTCTTCCGCGCGCAGCACCGCGCCACATTGCATGCACTTTATTATTCCATCCTCGGATTCCAACATTTCGGGTGACACCATCACCGTCGCGATGGCATCCTCATCAGCCATTACCGTAGGCGCGGATTCTATGTCGGGTTCGTAATGGAAGCGGAAACTTGTTTCGCCAATGGTGATCGTGTCACCATCCATGAGTTCGGCAGATTGGACGACCTCGCCGTTCACAAAAGTACCCCCTGTGCTTCCGAGGTCTTCTATCGCGTAGCGCGTTGTAGAGAGTCGAATCACAGCGTGTTTGCGCGAGGCCCTGGGATCCAGAATCTGTATTTGTGATTCCTCACCGCGCCCTATTACAGTTTCATCTTCGATTAGCTTGAACTCGCGGCCAACCAATTCTCCGCTGGCACCCTCGAGCCAAGCGTCACCATCCTGTGCCATTTTTCGACTCCGTTTCAAACAACCTTCTGTATTGACTGCTTAGCTTTTTAGCCGATATACCTCTTTGTCCTTGCATACGAGCTAATTCTGATTATCGAGTGTAAAAACATGGGCTGAATAAACGCATCATTTGCGGTCTCCAACTGTGGCACAAGGTAATAACAAAACGACAGCCGGTTCCCCTGGCTGCCCGCCAACTAATTCAATAGCCATCCATTTAAGCTGCCCGCGTAGGCTCACTCCCGGAAGGTGGAGGCTAAACCACCCCCTCATAGAGGATATCCCTGCTGCAACCATACACCCTCGCTCCTCAGGGCGCATAAAGACGTCAGATGCTCAGTTCCACCGACAGGGCCCAGTGAAGTTCAGATTTCGGTGGAACGCTAATTATTAACTGAATCCTTCTTAAGTTTATTGTATCTTCTCAGAATCTCCCAAGATCAGTCGATCCACATTGATGGTGGATAAACTTTATAACATCAACACTTTGTAGCCAACCCTAGAGAGTATAGCTGTTCGAATTATTGATAAAAATCCTTTATTTCAATCGCTGGCAGTGTTATCAATCCCTCCTCCCGTTCACCGACTTGGCTGATGCGCTCTGCGTGGAGACCAGTTAGATATGCTGTATAGGCCGCCATCATCGCCTCAAGAGCTTCATAGGTGTGAAGCCGATCAAGCGGCAGGTGACCACTGAGTAGATTATGCCGGGTGATTTCTTCCAATGCATACATGGGATTGGCAATATCGAGACCTTCGAGATAAAGCACAAGCTGTCGTTGCAATCTCCCTTCTAGAGTTCGCTTCAGGAAAGGTCTTCTCTCTAGTAGAATTGTGAACCCAGAATGCGCCCGCGCCTCAATAATCGCTCGCCGGCTTGATTTCTCATCGAGAATATTTTTCCGGAAGCCAATTTTCTCCAGACGGCGGAAAATCTCGAAGCCGGTTCGAACCCAGGCCTTGGCTTCTTCTTCTTTCTCTGGTGTGTTGTATAGGCGAATGTTACGCCGGCGAAGCTCATACTCACAAACTCGCCATTTCGCCCAGGTGCTCCCCTCAGGGCGCATGTTATACCGCTGGCGAAAATCCGCCCGCGCCATTAGACCTCGGCTCGGCCCCTGCGGCGCATCGACAGCAACCACAGCCGACTCCAGCGAGGCCACAAACGCCAACACGGACTCAAGATCTCCCTGGTCCAATACAATCAGGTGGAGATCGCGGTCAAGTGCCGCGTATTGGATGGGCTGTTGGCCCGCCGTTGGGTCGATTCCCACGAAGACAGCGTCAGTGAAAAGCATGTCCTTTCCTTCCCCTCGGGTCTACCCCGAAATATAGACCATTAACTCGATCTCACAGTCTTCGAATACTCCTGAAAGGCTTCCCACATGTCACGATCCGTGTGGTAGGGCGCGAGCCAGGGTTTTTCTGCCGCCTCTCGCAGTACCCGAGACAGCCTACGACCCATATAAAGACCATACGCCACGTATGCCCAACGTGTACGATGACGCCCTTCAGCACTGTGCAACAAAACTTTCTCGCCTGCCTGCAACGAGGTCTGAATGAACTCCGCAGCCAACCTGCGATCCTCCAATCCGGCTAGTTTTTCCTCTTCGACCATCAGCCAGAGGAAGCGCCGGGGCGGTGGACCCAGGAACGATTCTGGACTCCCACCCGAGAGATGCAGTATGGCACCGATGCCTGTTGAATCTGCAAAATCAGTCCATACAGCAGGAATATGATGCCCACCCGCAGCGTATATGCTCTGCTCTACCCAGGTCAAGAGGCTTCACCCTTTTTCACACAGTGGTCGCCACACTCATCCGACCACAGGATTCATGTGCAGTATACAACGCCCTTTTGACGACGGCGAATGAGGAGGTATACTTTCAACAAATTACTCCGCATACATCAAGGATTCCCATACCATGTCAAAAAAGAAAAGTAAGAAGGCAGCCAAACCATCCAGCACCTTTAAGCTGACCTACGCGACGATGTATAACCCGCCCGAATTGCTGCATCAAAAGTACGAGCAGGCGTTGAAGAAGGTTAAGAATAATCTTGGGCAGGATCATCCCATGCTCATCAACGGCAAGGACGTTCGCTCCCAGGAAAAGTTCGAAGACCGGTCACCAATCAATCAGGATTGGCTTCTTGGCACCTTCCAAAAGGGCAACTCCAGCCATGCCCAGCGGGCACTCTCCGCAGCCCGAAGAGCGTTCCCCGATTGGTCAAGGAGATCATGGAAATCGCGCGTCCGACTATTGAGAAAGGCGGCGAAGCAGATCGATAAACGAGTCTATGAAATCGCCGCTGTCATCTCCATCGAAGTGGGTAAAAATCGCATGGAAGCGCTGGGCGATATCGCGGAAGCGGCGGATCTCATACGCTACGCGTGCGACCAAATGGAGGTCAATGAAGGCTTCAAAGTTAAGATGGGCACAGACCCATTAAAGGGATTCAAGTCCTTAAACACTTCGCTTCTTCGTCCCTACGGGGTATGGGTCGTTATCAGCCCCTTTAATTTCCCGGCGGCGCTAACCGGCGGCCCCGTCGGCGCAGCGCTTGTTGCCGGCAACACTGTGGTTATGAAACCAGCCACAGATACCCCCTGGACGGTTCGCTTACTGGCCGAATGCTTCCGCGATGCCGGCATTCCGGATGGCGTTTTGAATTTTGTAACCGGCCCCGGCTCGACTCTCGGCCAAGCGCTCATCGAGGGGACGGTTGTGGATGGCATCACCTTCACGGGTTCATACGATATCGGAATGAAAATCTTCCGTTTGTTCGCCGATGGTCAGTACCCGCGCCCGACGATTCTCGAGATGGGCGGCAAGAATCCCGCGATCGTCTCTAAAAACGCCGATATCGAGCGCGCCGCCGCCGGGATCGTGCGCTCTTCCTTTGGCTTGCAAGGCCAGAAATGCTCCGCAAACTCCCGGGTTTATGTTGAGCGACCGGTTTACCAGCAGTTGATCGACCGAGTGGCCGATATCACCCGGAAAATCGCTGTCGGCGATCCGACGGATCGAACCGTCTTCATGGGTCCTGTGATCAACAAAGGTGCCTACAACGATTTTAAGAAGTTCACGAAAGAACTTTCGACAGCAGGCACTTTCCTCACTGGCGGCAAAGTCATCACCGAAGGTGCTTTTTCAAAGGGCTTCTTCTGCGAACCGACGGTCGTCACAGGTGTGCCGCACAGCCATCGGCTGTGGAAAGATGAGATGTTCCTGCCGATCACGATGGTGCATCCGGTGAGCAATCTCACCCAAGCGATGAAGCTGGCCAACGACAGCATGTATGGTCTCACCGCTGGCTTCTACGGTACGGAAGAAGAAGCCAATTGGTTCTTCGAGAACATCGAGGCTGGTGTGACCTACGCCAACCGGCCGCAGGGCTCGACCACCGGCGCTTGGCCTGGGTTCCAACCCTTCGGCGGATGGAAAGGATCGGGTTCCTCCGGGAAGAACGCCGGCGGTCATTACTACTTACAGCTTTACATGCATGAGCAGATCCATACCCTTATCCGCTGAGTGACACATATCCGCGCCCCATCTGCCTACTTCAGGTGATAGGAGCTCAACCATAGATTATGGCCTCTCGATTCGGTTCCGCATTGATCATCATCGGCCTGATTTCCCTTGTGGTGTTCATCCTCACCCTTCAGATTCATCAGCCGAACACCCTCGCTTTATTGCTCGGCGCATCACTGGCCGCTTTGGGTTTGGTCATCCGCCGCAGCGCCGCACGGAACGCGCAGCGTCGGACCGCTCGTTTTCAGACATTACGGCGTCTTCGCGGCGACATGCATGAAGATAAGAATCTCGATGATTAGAATGGGTAAAGCCGGGACATGCTAACCTTACAATTACGCTGTTCTGGAAAATCCGCGCAACGACACATATAAGGAGAGGAAATAATGGCAGACCTCATTGACCATACGATTTACGGGGATGATATGCAGCTCGTAGAAATTGAGCTCGACCAGGGAGAAGGCGTCCGAGCCGAGGCAGGCACACTCACCTACATGGAAGCTGGAATCGAAATGCAGACCTCGACCGGTGGCGGCATCTTCAAGGGTCTAAAGCGTGCAATCACCGGGGAAAGTTTCTTCATCACGACTTTCCTGAACAACGCTAGCGGAAAAGCAAAGGTTGCATTCGCCGCCCCTTACCCGGGCAAGATCATACCCATAAGCCTCAATGATTTCGGTGGGCGCATAATTTGTCAGAAAGATTCGTTCCTCTGCGCCGCACAAGGCATCGAGATCGAGATCGCCTTCACGAAACGATTGGGCGCAGGGGTTTTCGGCGGTGAGGGCTTCATTCTGCAGCGCCTCGAAGGGGATGGCATGGCTTTCGTCCACGCCGGTGGGACCATTGTGGAGAAGGACCTCGTGGCTGGCGAGACACTTCGGGTGGATACAGGCTGCCTGGTCGCCTTCAACGACAGCATCGATTACGATATCAAGTTCATCGGCGGTTTCACCAACGCGCTGTTTGGAGGCGAAGGCTTGTTCCTGGCGACCTTAACCGGACCCGGGAAGGTATATCTTCAGAGCCTACCCTTCTCCAGATTGGCAGATAGAGTCCTCGCTTCGGCTAAGTTCCAGCAGACTGGAGAAAAGAAGGGCGTTGCGGGAATCGGCGGCGATATCCTGGGAGATCTGATCAGCGGCAGATAATAGTGACGAT
>DAOUEQ010000135.1:0-3059 GCA_034430395.1 Anaerolineales bacterium
TCGCATTGCTCACCATCGTCTACAGTGCCATCTCCGCAGTACCCGAGCATGGTTGTACAGCGACAGTTCTGGCACTCCTGGCCGGAGAGGCACATACTTAGATCATCACCATCACACTGCTCCCCGCCGTCCACATCCCCGTCACCGCAGAATGGTTCCCAGACCTCCGTCACGCAACTGCAGTTCTGGCATACCTGACCGGAAAGGCACATGGTTAGATCGTCTCCATCGCACTGCTCCCCGCCCTCTACGACGCCATCACCGCAGGTGATAGAGATCGGTGTGAAATCCGCATCGACAAAGGGCAGCGCCCCGATGAGGGGAATAAATATGAGACCGCCGAGCAGCGCACCCAGGGGGACATACCACCTCGATAGGGATGGTCTTCTTCGCCGCATGATCCAGGGGATGGCGCCAAAGACGGTGATGATGAACGTCCAGATCGGATAGAGGTAGAGCGGTCCAATGTGTAGGCAGCTCGCGTTAATGTTATAGGAAAACTCAGAAGTGTTGCCATCTGAATCAGTCGCGGTGGCGGTCACAGGGAAGCAGAACCCGGGGCCACTGACTGGGATGCTGAAGGAGCCGTTTGAGGACGCATAGCCGTAATCCAGGTACTCCTTCCCTTCACCGTACCCGGTGGGGTCGGGATCGGCGATAAACACCTCGACCAGGCAGTTCGGGCATGCAGTGCCTTGGATGGTCGTCCCCAAGCCTGAGCTAAGCACGGGGTACGGGATGTCATCATTGTTATTGTCCCACCCGGAATTCAGGTCGATGCCCAGCTCGCCATTGCTGTAGATGCTGTTCTGCGTAAAGGTGTTCTGGATAACCCCCTGGCTGAGGCTGATACCATCCTGGTCATTCTGCGCGATAGTGTTATGGGCGACGAAGTTGTCATTTGCGAGGTCGTCGATAAAAAGACCGGGTCCAAGATTGCCCATGATCAGGTTGCCTGTTGCCGGGGTTGTGCCGCCAATAACAATGGGGTCTGCTTCTGACTCAATCCCGCACCAGCCGTTCGGTATCATAATAGTCCCACTGATGTCGGTGCCGATCTTGTTGCCCTGGATGACGTTGCCCTGATCATTGACCCATATACCGCAAAATTGATTTCCGGAGATCACATTGCCCTCTCCGGGCGAGCTGCCTCCGATCGAAGTATTCTCTCCCGTGACGATCAGCCCGTGCCCGTCATTGGGCAGCGCGGTTGTGCCCGTCCCATCGACACCGATGAGGTTGCCGTAGATTTCGTTGTTATCGGAGTTGGAGTAAAGACCACTGTTTTCACTACCGGAGATCAAGTTGCCCTCGCCGGGTGCCGAGCCTCCAACGAGAGTCCCATCGGCTCCGTAATGGAGGATTACGCCATAGCCGTTATGCACCGCCGTGGATCCGTCGGCGGAAGGACCAATGATGTTGCCCTGAATCACAGAATTTGGGTGACTGGCGATAACCCCTGCCCCATTCCCAGAGATCACGTTCTCAATCACACTGTTGCCCGGACCCACGATGCAAATGCCCACACTATTCCACCATGCGCCCGACCCGATGGTATTGTCTTGGATCAGATTACCGCTTCCACCTACAACGAGCGCTCCACCGATCAAGTCTTGATAATTATAGGATTGTCCTTCTGGCCAAACCCCAAAGGAGATAAAACCCAAACCGCGGATCACGTTCCCGTTTGAATCGATGGATAACCCCACTTCGATGACGTCAGCAGCCTTGCGCAAGTAGATCTTTGGTGAACCGGCATAATCGGGTTCACTTGTGCCGTCGATGATCGTGCCATCATCTACGAGTGCCGGCAGGGGTGAGTTTAGCGAAATCATCACCTGTGCGGACCCCGGAACATCGAAATGGATCATATCTGGACCGGGGTTGGCATTGGCAGAATTGATCGCCTCCCTTAAAGAGCAATGGGAGACATCGCATATTCCGTCATTCAGATCGTCACTGGTATTAACAAGGAAGATGCTTGCTTCGGCAGGCAGCGGAGAAACCAGGAATCCAATAAAGCCAAGAAAGAGTAATGTTGGGAGAAGTAATCGCTTGGGATTCATCTTTATCTCCTTTGGATGAGTTGCCAAACCTTCATATTTCGCTCGCCTGGCAATGCTTATGATGAATTGGGTGGAGATGTGACCAAGGTGGCCGAATTCCTTCGCCAGCTCCTAATACACTGCGCTTCCTTGAAAACCCGTGCACATGCTGGAATGGTTGTAAAGGTTGTCGTTGTCAACTTTGTAACGGTTACCAGATAGTATTTGTGACAATCTTCCTAAATGCAAGTTGGATGCATCCCAACGAAACCTTGAACGAAACCTTGCTCATGGGTAGTTCTTCTCCTGAAGTCAGAGATATTTTTTATCGTAGGCGCAGGCAGGAGATGATCTTCCCTTGCAACTACTATGAAAATACACCTGCGGAAGATGGGCTATATGAAACGCCAACAGGGAAGGAAGTGGTCCCTATCCTTGAGGTTCATTTTCCAAATACATCGTAAATGATCGGGACCAACTACGTTGGTTGCGACAAGCACCCAAGGCCATTGATAAATATTGTGGGATATAGGTCCGCTTGGGCCGCACTCGACGGCAACTGGACCCGCCACCGGGTGAACGATTGGACTGACGTTTAGAACTGATGATGCTCGCTCTAAGCTCAAGGCGCTCTACCCATCGATATTCAAATGACGCTGTACCAGGATAAACTTGGTAGCGCGAATCATCCATCTATATTGTCTATGATGTAAAATATTAATATCTCAAACCTCGAGGACAACTATGGATACCGTAATTACTCAGCAAATTGCCGACAATCTGTACCTGATTCGCACCATAGACCGAAAACTTAAGTATTTTGAAGCCTTGTGGGAAGTTCCCGAGGGCATGGTTTATAACGCTTATTTACTCATAACTTCCGAGGGCGCGGTGTTATTCGATACCACCAAAGCCAACTACACTGAACCGTTTCTGGAAGCTTTGCGCAGCCTGATCGATCCGAAAGAAATCAAGCATCTAATTATTCACCATATGGAACCTGATCACAGCGGC
>DAOUEQ010000136.1:0-60435 GCA_034430395.1 Anaerolineales bacterium
TACATGGATATCTCTTTATTACCCCGTTCATACTTGGGTTTCTTGTGTTCGGTTTGTATCCAGTTTTCAATACGCTCGCGTTAAGTTTCACGGATACGACCATCATGTCCGGGGAAGCTAGTTTTATCGGGCTAAAAAATTTTCAACGCCTATTCGCGGATGATTTCTTCATGAAAGCAGTTAGAAACACCTGGATGATCTGGATCTTGAACTTTATTCCTCAGATCGGGATCGCCATGTTGTTGTCTATATGGTATACAAGCGCCCGGCTCAGGATCAAAGCAGTAGGGGTTTGGCGGGCGATTTTTTATTTACCGAACTTATTGATGCCCGCTGCTGTAGCGCGCTTGTTTTTTAGTCTATTCTCGTTCTATGGACCCGTTAATCAGTTTGCGGTCCAGGCTGGTATTTTGGACGAAGCGATGCATTTCCTCCAGGATGTCACCGCTACCCGAGGGCTGGTAGTGTTCATCCAATGGTGGATGTGGTTTGGCCAGACAATCATCATCATTATGGCCGGGATGACGTCGATACCCATCCATCTCTATGAAGCGGCTATGGTAGATGGAGCCTCAGGAATGCAAATGTTCCGCTGGATCACACTCCCCTTATTGAAACCAATCCTGATTTTCATATTTGTGACATCGCTGGTGGGTGGGATGCAGATGTTTGATATTCCCTATATGCTCACAGACGGTAGAGGCTCACCTGTTTATTCCATTATGACCAATAATATTTTGATGTACTCGAAGTTCAGCAGTAGTAAAGGTCATCTTGGGGCTGCATCTTCAGTGGGCGTTCTGATCTTCATTATGACCACCCTATGCGCACTCGGGATTTTCTACTTTCTTAGAGAGAAGGAGTGATCACGATGAAAAGTATGTATCAACTCCAAACCAATCTCTTGCGTGTGATCGTCTATGCCTCAAGCGTTCTCCTGCTGGTGATCACGTTAGTCCCCATCTGGCTTCTCCTCGTCAACGCCACGCGTTCCACGACAGAGATACAACAGAGTCTCAGTATCTTGCCGAGCGTTCATTTAGTCGAAAACTACAGAATCTTGTTGAGCAAAGGAATCGACATGCTCCATGGCATCTCCAACAGTATGTTTGTGGCGGTCGGTTCGACACTTGTGACCGTTTACTTCTCCTTGCTTACAGCATATGGAATCGTCGTCTACGATTTTAAAGGTAAACAGTTATTTTCCAACTTTGTCATTGTGTTGGTCATGATACCCATGCAGCTTTCGATCATTGGTTTTTACCAATATATGTCGAAGCTGGGATTGACAGATACTTACGCCTCTCTCATTTTGCCGCTCATCGCCAATGCTGGTGGCGTATTCTTTGGGAAACAGTACCTGGAATCAATGGTCATTACGGAACTGATCGACGCTGCCAGAATTGATGGTGCGAGTGAAATCGGGATCTTCCACAGGATCATGCTTCCTATGGCTGTTCCAGGAGCCGTTACGCTGGGCATCTTCGCCTTTGTCGCTGCCTGGAATAACTTCTTCAACGCCTTCATCCTGATCACATCCTTTGATAAATATACCTTGCCGATGCTGGTGAAGACTCTACGGGGGGATGTCTACCGGACCGAATATGGTGCAATCTACCTAGGGCTGGCCATCACGATTGTGCCCATTCTTATCGTATATGCCATCTTCTCGCGCTATATCGTCAGCGGTATTGCAATGGGCGCAATAAAAGAATAGCAACAACATACATCGAGGCATCATGCGTTATGGCTATTTTGACGACGAACTGCGTGAGTATGTTATTCAACGCCCTGATACCCCTCTGCCTTGGATCAATTACCTTGGCTTAGAGGGTTATTTTGGCCTGATCTCTAATACAGCAGGGGGTTACTCGTTTTACGAAGACGCCCGATTGCGCCGTCTTACCCGCTACCGTTATAACAACGCACCGCAGGATTCTAGTGGACGGTACATCTACCTACGCGTAGATAGTCCTTCTAATCAATCCTCTGAACCTTTGTTTTGGTCCCCGTCATGGCAGCCAGTTCGGATGCCCTTGGATTCATACAAATGCCGGCATGGCATGGGATATACCATTATCCGATCCGCGCTGGCTGGAATCGAAGCCGCCACAAGGTATTTTGCCCCCCTGAAGGAAACCCTCGAAATCTGGGAACTGACCCTAACCAACCAGCGCCATGAGCCGGTCCAATTATCGGTTTTCTCATCTGTAGAGTTCAATTTGTGGGATGCAATGGACGATTCCACCAACTTCCAGCGCAATCTATCCACCGGGGAAGTTGAAATCGTGGATGGTATCATCTATCACAAAACTGAATATCGAGAACGCCGGAACCATTTCGCATATCTGGCATGTTCAGAACCTGTGGTCGGCTTTGAGACCCAGCGGGAGGCTTTCCTGGGACCTTATCGGGGCTGGGATTCGCCCAAAGCCGTGGAAACAGGTCGATTAACCGATTCGATCGCGCACGGTTGGCAACCAATTGGCGCTCAGCAGGTAAAAATTCAATTGAAAGCGGGAGAGAGCAAAAAGGTCATCTATGTCCTGGGCTATCATGAAAACCCGGCCGGTGACAAATTTGACCCTCCTGATTCATTAATTATCAACAAGCGTTCCGTGTTACCGATCATCAAGAAGTACCTCCAGCCCGAGGAGGTTGACAACGCTTTCCAAGCCTTATGTGCATACTGGGACGCACTGATAAGCAAGTTACAGGTAACCACACCGGATGAGCACACCAACCGCATGGTCAATATCTGGAATGTCTATCAGATGATGGTTACCTTCAACCTGTCACGCTCGGCATCTTATTTCGAGTCAGGCATCGGACGCGGTATGGGCTTCCGCGACTCCAACCAAGACTTACTAGGTTTCATACACATGTTGCCAGAACGAGCGCGCGAGCGCATCCTTGACTTGGCTGCTACACAGCTCGCCAGTGGAGGCGCATACCACCAGTATCAACCACTGACCAAGCGTGGGAACAATGACGTTGGCAGTAACTTTAATGACGATCCCCTTTGGCTGGTATTGTCCGTGGCGGTTTATTTGAAGGAAACGGGGGATTGGAACATCCTCGATGAGCCCGTCCCCTATGAGAACCAGCAGGGCACTGAAGCGCCGCTCAAGGAACACCTACACCGATCGATCCAATATACGCTTGAGCGTCTTGGCCCACACACCCTGCCGCTGATCGGCCGTGCAGATTGGAACGACTGCCTGAATTTAAATTGTTTCTCAAATACGCCGGGGGAATCTTTCCAGACCACGATCCATAAAGAGGGCAAGGTCGCTGAGAGTGTATTTATCGCCGGATTGTTCGTATTAGCAGCCAAGGAGATGATGGCGATTGCTGATCATCTTGGTAAGACCGATCAAGCAAAGGCCTATTCAGAAGCAGCACAAGAGATGGAGCAAGCCATCTGGTCTGCCGGATGGGATGGAGAGTGGTTCAGCCGCGCCTACGATGATTTCGGTCGGGCGTTGGGATCAAGAGAAAACGATGAGGGGAAAATCTTCATCGAACCGCAGGGGATTTGTGTGATGGCCGGGTTGGGTGTGGAAGATGGACGGGCCCTGCAAGCGTTGAACTCAGTTGACAAATTCCTGGCAACACCCCATGGAATTGTCCTGCATCAGCCAGCTTTCAGTAAGTATTATTTGCACCTGGGTGAGATTTCATCTTATCCCCCCGGCTTCAAAGAGAATGCTGGGATTTTCTGCCATACCAATCCCTGGATCATGATTGCCGAGGCTATGGTCGGGCGCGGGGACAAGGCCCATGACTACTACCTGCGCATCAACCCCTCTGCCCGCGAGGAAATCAGCGATGTACACAAGTGCGAACCCTACGTTTACGCCCAGATGATTGCCGGCACGGATGCGCCCACGCATGGTGAAGCTAAGAACTCGTGGCTGACAGGTACAGCGGCCTGGAATTATATCGCCATCACCCAGTGGATACTGGGCATTCGCCCCACTTACGAGGGATTGCATATTGAGCCAGTCATTCCATCAGACTGGGACGGGTTCGAAGCAGTGCGTATGTATCGAGGCGTCCGTTATGAGATCAATGTCGAGAGGCGTGGAATCGGCAACAACTCCTGGCTGAAGGTCGATGGAAGCGCCATTTCCGGAAACATGGTTCCCCTTCCCAAGAAAGGGACAACATCCGTGGAGGTCCATGTTTTTCTTGAATAGAGTGTGTTTATGAATGTAGAGAAATCTCCTATGCGTTATCTCATTCCGGTCATCCTGGTGATGGTCATTTTGCTCTCGGGCTGTGGGCAGCCGGCGTCTCCAACACCCAGACCGACTGTTGTTACCGACGAGCCGGTTTCAATACGTGTTCAAGCCCTACTCAATCAGATGACCCTGGATGAAAAGATTGGCCAGATGACTCAAATTGAAAAAAACAGTATCGCGAGAGGGGATATCACCAGGTATTTCATTGGTTCGATCCTGAGTGGAGGAGGAGGCTCGCCAGTCAAGAACTCGGTTGAAGCCTGGGTAGACATGATCAATGGTTTCCAGAGCGAGGCATTATCCACCCGGCTGGGAATCCCGATCCTTTACGGTGTGGATGCTACTCACGGTCACGGAAACCTGCTCGGTGCGACGATCTTTCCTCAGGAAATCGGCCTGGGTGCCACCCGGAATGATAACCTCGTCCGCCAAATTGGTCAGGCTACAGCCGAGGAGATGCTGGCAACGGGTGCCCAATGGAATTTTGCCCCAGTGGTAGCTGTCCCGCAGGACATCCGCTGGGGGCGAACGTACGAATCCTACAGTGAAAATACCGATCTGGTTTCCGAACTGGGCAGCGCTTACATTCAAGGTATGCAATCCCTGCCAGATGGAGTTGATCCTGCTTCGGGACAGGACTTGTACGTGCTTGCCACGCCCAAACATTTTCTGGGCGATGGCGGCACGATTTTTGGCACATCTACCCAGGACATTATCAAGCCCTACCTGCTCGATCAAGGTGACATGCGTCTTGATGAGGCTGCGATACGATACCTATTTCTGCCTCCCTACCAGGCTGCTGTGGACGGCGGAGCAAAGAGCGTCATGATTTCCTTCAGCAGTTGGAATGGGACCAAGATGCATGCTCAAACATACTGGATCACAGATGTATTAAAGGGCGAGCTCGGATTCCAGGGTTTTGTCGTCTCTGACTGGGGCGGCATGGACCAAATCAACGACGACTACTACACATCCACCGTCGCGGGGATCAACGCCGGCATAGATATGAATATGGTTCCGTATGATTACATCCGTTTCATCGACACGATGAAACGGGCTGTTCAGCAAGGCGACATCTCGGAAGAGCGCATTGATGATGCAGTGCGTCGTATCCTGACTGTCAAATTCGAGCTTGGTTTATTCGATCATCCCTACGCCAATCCAAGCATGCTGTCATCGGTCGGCTCAGATGCACATCGAGATCTAGCGCGCCAGGCCGTGCGTGAGTCGCTGGTTTTGCTCAAGGACAATCCTGCTACTCTTCCGATACCCAGCAATACGCCCCTGATCTATGTTGCTGGCCAGGGTGCGGATGATATCGGAATGCAGTGCGGTGGTTGGACCATTGAGTGGCAAGGTAAATCCGGGGACATCCAGCCTGGCACAACCCTCTTAGATGCCATTCAGGAGGCTGTCTCATCGGACTCTAGGGTTGAATACGATCTCAGCGGTGAATTCGATGGCATGGCTGATGTCGGTATTGTCATAGTTGGCGAGCAGCCTTATGCTGAGGGGGTTGGTGACGCGCGTGGTCTCAACCTCTTGCAAGCAGATGTACAAACGATTACAAACATGCGCTCCCACAGCAGTAAATTGGTCGTCATCATTCTCTCCGGACGCCCGTTGATCATCACAGAGCAATTTCAGTTGGCGGATGTATGGGTTGCAGCCTGGCTCCCCGGCACGGAAGGTGCCGGCGTGGTTGACGTTTTGTTTGGCGATTTTCCCTTCACCGGGAAACTTCCCTATACTTGGCCGCGCGCCAACGATCAATTACCGATTAATTCAAACAGTGCAGACGACCAGATTGGTTGCTCCGGACCTATGTTTCCCTATGGCTACGGATTGGGTGAGGCCGGTAGCCAACCCATCGAATGGTTGGATTGTCCGTAGGATCAGACAACGAGAGGATGATGTGAGCGGTATTAAGCTTGTTTTTCCAAAAGACTTTGTTTGGGGAGCAGCAACGGCATCCTATCAAATTGAAGGTGCATGGGATCAGGATGCCAAAGGCGAGAGCATCTGGGACCGCTTCAGCCATACCCCTGGCAAGGTCGAGAATGGCGACACCGGTGATGTCGCCTGTGACCATTACCATCGATGGCGTGATGATGTGGCCTTGATGAAGAAACTGGGTTTGAAGGCTTATCGTTTCTCGATCGCCTGGCCACGCATATTGCCTGATGGTCGGGGTGATGTCAATCAGGCTGGGATCGACTTTTACAGCCAGCTCGTGGATGCGCTGCTCGACGCGGGGATTATGCCCTACGCCACCTTGTACCACTGGGATTTACCTCAAGCATTACAAGATGAGGGCGGCTGGCCGCTGCGCAGAACCGTGGAAGCTTTCATTGAGTTTACGGATGTTGCCAGCCGTGCGCTGGGGGACCGGGTCAAGCATTGGATCACGGTGAACGAACCCTGGGTCAGCGCGTTTATCGGCTACTATGAGGGGCGTCACGCCCCAGGTCATACCGATCTGGGCGAGGCTCTCGCAGCTTCTCACCACCTCCTACTCTCACACGGGCGGGCGGTTCCGGTTCTTCGCGCGAACTGCCCGGACGCAAATGTGGGGATAGCGCTGAATTTGACCCCCCAAGAACCCGCCTCCCCCAGCATTGCCGATAAGAAGGCCGCGACCTGGGTGGATGGTTATATCAACCGCTGGTTCCTTGACCCGTTGGTTGGTCGTGGCTACCCACAGGATATGGTCAACAGCTTTGACCATGGGCTGGAATTCGTTCAACCCGGAGATCTGGACTCGCTGGCTGTTCCTGTTGACTTCGTGGGCGTCAACTACTACACCCGCGCCATTGTGAGATCAAGCGACATCAGCGATGCTGATAACGAACCGCGTACAGTCTTCCGTGGTGATGAAATCACAGACATGGACTGGGAAGTTTATCCAAAGGGCCTCTACAACATCTTGGGACGCCTGCATTTTGATTACGCCTTCCCGGCGATCTATATCACTGAAAATGGTGCGGCTTTTCCAGATGAGATTGGTTCTGACGGAGAGGTTGATGATCCTGCTCGCCTGGCTTACATCAGGCGTCATTTGGACATGGTGAATAAAGCCATCCAAATTGGGATCCCGGTAAAGGGCTATTTCACCTGGTCTTTGCTGGATAATTTTGAATGGGGTTTTGGGTATTCCAAACGCTTCGGGATCGTCTACGTCGATTTTCATACTCAGCAGCGTATCCCGAAATCCAGTGCGAAATGGTACCGGGAAATGATCCTTGAAAATGAGCTGGATGCGACAGCTTAGTGCCCTCTTTACCGTCGTGTCTGTATCTCTACTTGCTGGGTGCGGTCAGCAGACTTCATCCAACGTGCTGGCCCTAATTTGTATTCAACACTCAAATATTCAAAGCAAGAATAAGAATTTTTCTAGAGAGGTCTTATGACATCAATCAAGCAACGCATTGAAACCCTGTTGTCGCAAATGACCCTGGACGAAAAACTCGCCCAGCTCGGTTCATATTGGATATTTGAACTACAAACGGATGGGCTGTTAGACACGGAAAAAATTAAGGGGAGGCTCGGGCACGGCATTGGACAGATCACTCGTGTCGCCGGCGCATCATCGCTTGACCCGGTCGCTGCTGCAAAGGCTGGAAACGAATTACAAAAATTCCTGATCGAGGAAACTCGGTTGGGAATTCCGGCCATTCTGCACGAGGAAAGCTGCTCCGGTGCCATGCTGCTTGGCGGCACTTTGTACCCGCAGATCATCGGTCTCGCCAGCACCTTCCAGCCAGAATTAGCCGAGAAGATGACCCGGGCCATACGACAGCAGCTGCTGGCGATCGGTGCACGCCAGTCGCTAGCCCCCGTACTGGATGTTTCGCGTGACCCACGCTGGGGTCGCACAGAAGAGACCTTTGGTGAAGACCCTTTACTGGTCAGCCACTTCGGCATGGCTTACGTGCGTGGTTTGCAGGGGGAAAATTTGACTGATGGTGTGATGGCAACAGGTAAACATTTCATCGGACACAGCCTATCTCAAGGCGGTCTTAACTGCGGACCCGTACATGTGGGCAGGCACGAACTATACGAGATATTCCTCGCCCCATTCCAGGCTGCGATTCGGGATGCAGGTCTGGCTAGTATCATGAATTCCTATCCAGAAGTGGACGGGGAGGTGGTCGCCGCTTCGCGCCGCATCTTGACCGACCTGCTGCGGGACAAACTCGGTTTCGAGGGCCTGGTCGTCTCTGACTATGAAGCAATCTCGATGATTCATAATTTCCACCATATCGCTGAAGACCAATCAACGGCAGGACGCCTGGCGCTCGAAGCCGGTATTGACGTGGAGCTGCCGACTGTAGCGTGCTATGGCGATCCGCTCAGGGCTGCGCTTGAAGCAGGCGAACTTAACATCGACACCGTAAATACCGCAGTACGCCGGCACCTGCAAAAGAAGTATGAGCTTGGTCTGTTTGATCATCCCTACGTGGATGAAGGGCGTGTGCTCGAAGTGTTCGAAACGACCGAGCAGCGCAAGCTGGCGCGAGAGATTGCTTGCAAGAGCATGGTTCTACTCAAGAATGACGGGCTGCTGCCGCTCAAGAAAGACATCGGCACGCTGGCTGTAATAGGTCCCAATGCAGATCACGCACGCAGCCAGCAAGGCGATTATTCCTTTGCGGCTACCAAAGATTTAATGACCTATATGCTTCATGATGATTCTGCTGTCGATAATGTCGATGCTGATGCGATTGCTGAGCATGAAGTGCGGGTTGTCACCGTGCTTGAAGGCATCAAGGCGGCTGTCTCCCCCGAGACAGAGGTACTCTATGCCAAGGGCTGCGACAATATGGATGCGGATGCAAGCGGATTTGAGGAAGCGCTCGAAACCGTCGAACAGGCAGATGCCGTGATACTCATTCTCGGTGACTGTTCTGGATTGACGCCGAACTGCACGACGGGAGAATTCCGTGACAGCGCCGACCTGCGTCTACCGGGCAAACAGGAAGAATTGGCAATGGCCATTCTGGCAACCGGTAAACCTATCGCTGTGGTGCTTATTAATGGGCGTCCTTATGCCCTGCCCTGGCTTGAGGAGAGCGCGGATGCCATTCTCGAGGCCTGGCTTCCTGGCGAAGAAGGCGGGGCTGCAGTTGCGGATGTTCTCTTCGGCGACACCAATCCGGGAGGCAAGCTTCCGCTGACCTTCCCGCGCCATGTTGGACAACTGCCAATTTTCTACAATCACAAACCTTCAGGCATGAAGTCACATTGGTACGGTGATTACGTCTCCGAGAAAGCCACGCCGCTATACCCGTTCGGGCACGGTCTTAGCTACACCACCTTTGAGTACAGCGACCTGTCCATTGAACGGAAGAAGGCGGCGCCGAGTGAGACCGTTGACGTATCGCTGAAAATCACCAATACGGGCGATGTCTCGGGTGACGAAGTGGTCCAGTTGTACCTCCGTGATGAGGTTGCCAGCGTGCCACGCCCAATGAAGGCACTGAAGGGGTATGCGCGGCTGGCTCTGCAGCCAGGCAAGAGCAGAGATGTTACCTTCCACCTCCCTGTTGACCTTCTGGCGTTCTATGATCTTGACTTCAATCTTGTCATCGAGCCCGGAAATATTCTGGTGATGATCGGCAGTTCCAGCGAGGATATTCGCTTGGAAGGCGAGTTTGAAATCGTTGGACCGGCAAAGAAAGTAATTATGGACCGGGTTTTCGTCTGTCCGGTTGAGATTAAACCTTAGACGTTATGCGCTGGCAGCCTGATCTCGGCGCCCACAAGGTATTCAATGGAGAAAGCTAATGACTGATCAATTTATACCCCAACCCGAACATAAATTCACCTTTGGCCTTTGGACCGTCGGGAACATTGGACGCGATCCCTTTGGCGGACCTGTACGTTCTCCGCTCTCTCCAGTTGAGCTTGTACATTTGCTCGCGGAGGTAGGTGCCTACGGCGTCAATTTGCACGACAACGATCTGGTGCCAATCGATGCTGCTCCAGCTGAACGTGACAAGATCGTTGGGGATTTTAAGAAGGCGTTAGAGGCTACAGGGCTCTGCGTCCCCATGGCAACCACCAACCTCTTCGGGGATCCAGCCTTCAAGGATGGTGCCTTCACCGCCAACGACGTTCGTGTGCGCGCCTACGCGCTTCAGAAAACGATGAACGCCATCGATCTTGGGGTGGAATTGGGCGCTAAGATCTACGTCTTCTGGGGTGGCAGGGAGGGTACCGAAACTGATGCTGGTAAGGATCCTATTACAGCCATCCAGCACACACGCGAGGCGATGAATTTCCTCTGTGAGTACGTGATGGACAATAACTACGATTTGAAATTTGCGCTGGAGGCCAAGCCCAATGAACCGCGCGGTGACATCTACAATGCTACAACGGGGCATATGCTGGCCTTCATCGAAAGTCTGGATCATCCCGAGATGGTCGGTGTAAACCCCGAAGTCGCTCACGAACACATGGCCGGCCTGAACTTCGTACACGCCGTGGCCCAGGCGCTTGAATCCGACAAGCTTTTCCACATCGACCTTAACGATCAGGGCTTTGGTCGTTACGATCAGGATTATCGTTTCGGTGCGGTCAACCTAAAGAGCGCCTTCTTCCTTGTCAAATTGCTGGAGGATTACGGCTATGCCGGCAACCGGCACTTCGATGCGCACGCCTACCGCTCTGAGGATTACGAAGGTGTGAAGGACTTCGCTCGTGGTTGCATGCGCACCTACCTGATCCTGAAGGAGAAAGCCGCTCAATTTAACCAGGATGCTGAGATTCAGGCACTCCTAGCAGAGATCACCAGCGATGATGGCGAAATGGATGCATTTAAGGGGAAATACTCTGCTAAAAAAGCTTCGGATCTGAAAGCCGTTACCTTTGATCGACAAACACTTGGTGCCCGCGGGTTGAAGTATGAACGCCTTGATCAGTTGACCGTTGAACTCATCATGGGTGTACGCTAAAACTGACACCCGCACAAGCGAGAAGACATGAAGAAGGTTGATTTCCACGGCATCGAATGTATTCAGATAGCCAATGATCATATATCCTTACTGGCGACAATCTCCGTTGGCCCACGTATCCTTTCGCTAAAGACCCATGCTGGCGAAAACGTCTTCGCGGAGCTTCCCGATGCAACACTGGAATGTCCGGGAGTGGGTCTCTTCCATTTTTATGGGGGCCACCGCCTTTGGCACGCTCCAGAGGACCCACAAGTGACTTACCTGCCCGATGATGCTGCAGTAAGAGCTACTGCAATTGGGAACGGAATTCGTCTCACGCAGGAGATAGAATCGAAAACCTTGCTTCAAAAAGAGCTGGAGATTCAGTTGCTTGACGATTTACCCGCGGTTGAGGTCAGGCACATCCTCACGAATCGCGGGGATCGGGAACGCACCCTGGCTCCCTGGGCAATCACCCAATTTAAGTCCGGAGGCGTTGCTATCCTACCCCAATTCACCGGTTCCATCGATAACAACCCCACATTACCCAACCGTTCTTTCGCTCTATGGCCGTATACAGACATCAACGGGGAAGATATAACCTGGGGCAACGAAACCATCCTTGTCCATGCCCACATGAAGGACGGTAAGCTCAAGATTGGCTTTCCTAATCCAGTGGGCTGGATGGCATACTGGAACAAAGGCTCTCTCTTTGTCAAACGCACAGTCTTTGTTCAAGGCGGGGAGTATTTTGATCGGGGAAGCTCAAGTGAGTGCTACTGCGACCCTCAATTTCTGGAACTGGAGACTCTAGCTCCAGTCTCTAAGCTTCCCCCAGGAGGTTGCATCGAACATATCGAGGGGTGGGAGCTCTACGAAAACATCAATTGGACGGATGACCTGGCAGACATTCTCTCGGTCATCAGAAATGAGTAGACAGATGAGCCACTTTATTGGAATTGACTCGTCGACGACAGCAACGAAAGCCCTTCTAATTGATGGTAACGGGCAAGTCATTGCCGTCGCATCCTCTGAATACACATATGAAACGCCGCAGCCCTTATGGAGCGAGCAAGAACCCAGTCTGTGGTGGGATGCAACCGTGGAGAGTATCCAGGCTGTCCTTGAATCCTCGGGGGTGTCTGCCGATGACATCAATGGTATTGGCCTCACCGGTCAGATGCATGGATTGGTCCTCCTGGACAAAAATGGAGATGTGCTCCGACCAGCCTTGCTCTGGAACGATCAACGCACCGGTGCGCAATGTGATGATATCCGCGAGCGTCTTGGCAAGGAGCACCTGATCCAGGTTACCGGCAATGATGCCCTCACAGGCTTTACGGCCCCGAAGATACTCTGGGTCCAACAGGAAGAACCCGAAGTCTACAAAAAGATCGCCCACATCCTGTTACCCAAAGACTACGTCCGCTTCAAGCTAAGCGATGAGTTCGCAATTGACCGGGCAGGTGGTTCGGGAACATTGCTCTTTGATGTGCGCTCCCGTAACTGGTCCCAGGAAATGCTTGAGGCACTCGATATCGACCCGGGATGGTTGCCCAAAACCTATGAGGGGACGGATATAACCAGCACACTGTCCGCAGCCGCCGCAGAAGCCACGGGGTTAAACCAGGGAACACCGATCGTAGGGGGCGGTGGGGACCAGGCTGCCGCTGCTGTTGGCACGGGTGCAGTTGAAGAGGGGGTCGTCTCGCTTAGCTTAGGAACGTCTGGCGTCGTATTCGCCACCACAGATCAACCTGCTATTGAGCCCGATGGACGCCTGCACGCGTTCTGTCATGCAGTCCCCGGAAAGTGGCATTTGATGGGCGTGATGCTCTCCGCCGCCGGAAGTCTGCGCTGGCATCGCGACACTTTTGCGACGGGAGTCGATTTCGACACGCTGCTTGAACCCGCTGCAGATATCCCACCGGGAAGTGATGGTTTGCTCTTCCTGCCCTATTTAACAGGGGAACGAACTCCTCATCCAGACCCGCTTGCGCGCGGCGCGTTTGTCGGCTTGACCGTACGTCATAGCCTGCCACACATGAGTCGCTCTGTGCTGGAGGGTGTCGCCTTTGGCTTGCGAGACAGCTTTGAATTAATGAAGGGTGCCGGGCTGGGGGATATCTCCCAGGTTCGGATTACAGGCGGCGGCGCAAGAAGCGCTATCTGGCGTCAGATCTTGGCCGATGTTCTCCAGGCCGAGTTGGTTACCGTCAATTCCGAGGAGGGCGCAGCCTACGGCGCGGCATTACTGGCTGCCACTGGCACGGGCGCATTCTCTGATGTCCCGAGCGCGTGTCGGCAGGTCATCGCTATCACAGGTCGGACTGAACCCGGCGATTCGAGCGCCATTTACAAAGACTTCTATCCAATCTACAAACAGCTTTATCCAGCGCTAAGACCCACCTTCCATGCGCTGGGTTGAGGGTAAGACGACGAGAGGCACCCACCAGGGTCCTTGCGTGAACCAAAGGAGCCCTGGTCTTTCAAAAGTTTTACGCGCATCGTTTGCATAGGCGCGACACCAACAGGAGATCATGGATGCCCGCATTATTGAGGAGAACATTAGGGAAATCAAATATTGAGGTGAGTGCTCTCGGCATGGGTTGTTGGGCCATCGGCGGGCTCTTCTGGTCCGAGGGAACCCCGCTCGGCTGGGGTGAGGTTGATGATGATGAATCAGCCCGAGCGATACGCTGTGCCCTGGATATGGGTGTAACGTTTTTTGACACCGCGGATGTCTATGGTGCGGGTCACAGCGAACGCGTGCTTGGCCACAACCTGGCTGGTGTGCGCGAACAGGTCGTCATCGCGACGAAGTTTTCCAATGTATTCGACGAGGAATCCGGCGAGGTAAGTGGTCAGAACGCCTCTCCGGCTTATATCCGCCAGGCCTGCGAGGCCTCCCTGCGGCGATTAGGAACAGATTATATTGATCTCTACCAATTTCACTGGAATGATTACGATCCAGATAGGGCATCGGTGGTGCGTGACGCCCTCGAGGAGTTGGTCGCGGAGGGCAAGGTGCGCTACTATGGTTGGAGCACCGATTTTCTCGACCGTGCGCGAGTATTTGCTGAAGGACCCCATTGTGTTGCCATTCAGCATCAGATGAATGTGCTCGACGATAATCCCGAGATGATTGCGCTCTGTGAACGGTTAAACCTGGCCAGCATTAATCGAGGTCCCTTGGCGATGGGTTTATTGACGGGTAAGTACGAAGCCGGCACTGAGCTCGCACTCGATGACGTCCGGGGGGAGAAGAGTCCGGATTGGATGACCTATTTCAAGGATGGCAAACCACATCCAGAGTGGCTTAGTAAAGTGGACGCAATCAAGGAAATCCTCAGAACTGATGGACGCACACTCGCCCAAGGCGCCCTGGCATGGCTCTGGGCACGAAGCCCGACGACAATTCCTATCCCGGGTATCCGAACCGCTGCACAGGCAGAGGAGAATTGCCGGGCGATGGAATTCGGTCCTCTTGACCAGACCAGTATGGCAGAAATTGCAACGCTACTTCAGATGTAATTCACTTCTGCTCTGTTTGTACAAAGAGCTATTCAGGCATTCGTTTTGCCAAGCTCGCGGGGGAACCTGTCTAACTGGCTCAGCCATATATGTTTGATCACCCAAATAAACCATCCGGGTCGATTTCTTCGCCATTCATGCCGTAAATCCATCAATTCCGCGTCTGAGAGTTTCCGGCCACAAAACCGCGCGCACGAATAGAGCTCTGTCGCTTGATGGAACGATCGAAGCATCTTGATTTCGGGCGATATTTCGCCTCTCAACTTATTCAGGTACTCGTGTGGTGTCTGTGCAGCATGGCCACAATATCCAGCGGCATGCAATAGGACACGCATTTCCCCATACACTTGCCCGGGAACTCCATAGTCTCCAAACCGATAACCGCCTCGGTTCAGTCGCCGCCATAGAAGCATGGCAGCAAAAACAATAAGCGCAATAAATCCAATACCCCAAACAAGTATCAAAGGTACTGGTCGTGCCATCTGCTCAGGTTCGGTGCGGGTGTCATCGAGTTCGCCGCTGAACGAATTGGGGTTGCTATGGTCAAACTCCCGCCGATTCGGCGTCGGCTCAAATTCGATCCATCCATAATCTGGGAAATACACCTCGACCCAGGCATGTGAGTCGCCCTCCAGCACCGCATAAGCCTCCCGCTCATAATCATAACCGCCCATCGCATAGCCTGAAACTGCCCGGGCGGGTATGTCGAGCGACCGCAGCATTACTGTCATAGCCGAGGCGTAGTAACTGCAGAAACCACCTTCGGCTTCAAACAGGAAGTAATCCACCACATCTCGGCCTGGCGGGGGGGTGGATACACTCAAGTCATAGGGGTAATTTGTGCGTAGATAGGCTTCGATGCGCTTGGCCTTATCGTACTCGTTAGCGAGGCCGCGGGTGAGCCGGGTGGCGAGATCAACAACCCTCGGTGGCAGATCTTCCGGCAGCTGTAGATAGCGGCCTAAGACAAGGTCCGGATAGTGCCCCATGGCCGTTTTGAGCTGGTCAAGGCTGGCTGCGAGTCTCCAGGACAATATCGTGTAGGAATAGAGCCCCGTCTTGGTGGGTGCTGGGATGATCTGTGTTTCAAGAGGCCGTTCTCCATCGTCACCAACGATGGCATAGGGCTGGTTGGCAGCAAAGAGTGCCCCGATATAGGTGATGTCGAGTGTGTAGGTCTGTCGGAGCGAATAGCGGTCAGCAGGAGCGACGTCGGTATTGGGGAGCTGCGCGGTCGCATCGGGCTTGAGCGACTCCCATCCCCGGCCGTTGTAAGCGGTATAGATCTGGCTGCGCCAGTAATGCTGAGGGGGGCTATAGCTACCAGGGAGTCCCTCTGGCAGAGGCGGAGGATCGCTGATCCCGACCCACATCACAATCGCCTCGCCCGTAGCAGGTGGCGCCCCGATGACTTCCAGTTCGGGTATGCTCGATAAGGCACTTTCCAGGGTTCGCCCGCGCGGATCGATCCCGCCAGCCTGGTTCGCTTCGGTCACTGGCTCCCGATGCAACCAACGCTGGATATCTTGCCACCCCGCCGGTGTGGCAAGTAGCGGCAGGGCTCGGGCTAGCAGCACTGCCGTCAGGATCATCATCAATGAGCTAAAGCCCCAGTCAAACTCTAACTCCTCTGGATGATCGACTTCGCGTTCAGACCAATCCAGGCTAAGTGCGTTGAAGTGCATCATGACCTGAGTGATTAGCACGAAGAAGGCAAAGCTCTGCAGATACCCAAGCGACAGATTAAAACGTCCCACGATCAGCGCTAAATACAGCCCTAACGGGAGGGCCGCCGCCAGGCCCTGCCGTTGACGTTGGGTCCACCAACCCAACCAGGCTAGCAGATTCCACAAAAGCAGGCACACAAAGAAATTCAGGATGGTGCTCTCCCGGACCGGATCCCCAAATGTATAGGATGACCACCAGCTGCACACGTGATCGATGAAGAATTGCAGACGGGTGTGCATCTCAAGAACCCAACCAGACCTTTTGGGCAGGTTGAGCAAAGAGGGGAGGAAGTCGGAAGCGGTTACAAGCGCTGTATAGGTGGATAACAAAGCGGCATAGATCACTCCGAACCACCCACTGAACCGGCTGTGAGCAAGCAGCAAGCCAAAGACCAGACCAAGGATCATGATCCTAACGCTCTGGTTGTTGCTGCCTGCTAGCGTGGTTCGATCAAGTGCGATCGCGAGCACTTCGATCAAGCCTGCAAGCGGCAGCAGTGGAGCCATGAGGCGGATCAGCCTGCCCCAGGGGAGGGTGGCTCTCACAGGCCACCTCGCTTGAAGTCCGCAGAAGCGGGTCGCGGTTTTTTAACAACAATCGTCTTCCCCAATGGGAGTGTTTTAAATTCCCAGCGCTGCAATGCTCCATAGGACGCCTCGATCGGCCGAATCTGGCGGGAATCAACGATCTGAGCATGACTATCCCGACGTCGGAGCTGTGTTATCGTCATTTGGCTCTCAAGCTGGCTTACACTCTCGTCACTCAGCAGCAATGCATACAGGCCGATCCCGGATGCATGGGGGTTTGCTTTCCAGGTATCGATCCATCCGGTATCGAAGGACGGAGTGATACTAATCAACAGATGACCGGACAGCACCACCTGGGTGACACGCTCCAAGGCTTGCGCCAGTCCTTGCTCCGAATTGGCCTGTAAAGGCGACAATGCTTTCAAGAGCTTCCATAAATGTCCCATGTCCGAATTGGGCGGAACGACGACCGGCAGCGTATCCAACGCGAAGAGACCCACCGAGAGGTGCCGGCGGAGAAGCCGCTCAGCCAGTGAGGCGACCAGGATGATCTCCTTCTCCAGGGTTGAGTCCGCTCCATGTCCACGATGGACACTCGCCTCCAGATCGGGTAGCAGCCAGACGATTGATCTTGCCTCGGGTTCAAAACCCTTGACGAAGATGCCCTCCCGGCGTGCGGTGGTCGGCCAATGGATATGCCGCATGGGATCTCCCGGATGGTATGGTCGTGTGGTAAATGCCTTGGTCGAGTCGGCCCGCAAATTCGTACGGAAGAAATGCGCATCCCCCTGCGCACTGGCTTGAGGCAGTAGATAAGCCGGCACCTCAGCCAGCGGTGGGAACACGACCAGATCCCGATCGGCTTGGTGAGATTGACGTAAAAGGAAGATCCCAAATGGATCACCTGTCAGCAATTCCCAGGGGCCCATGCGGTAAATGCCTCGCAGCGAACACAGAGTGCGGTTAACCCAACTGCGGCGGCTTCGGGCATCTAGCGCGGCAACGACCGACATCGAGTATCCTGGCAGCGCTGAACGATCGACAAACTCGGCCCAGAGGAGAGGCAGCAGTGAATAGTTTTCAAGCTCGATCCGCTCCTCGATTTCATCACCAACTTGCGCCGCCGCCGAGAGCAGATCTCGTCGTGCATGTATATTGTGGGCTGAATTTAAGACCCACATATAGGCCAGCAAGTGAATTGCAGCGAAGATTCCCAGAATCAGTGCCGTTACTTCAGAGAGACACAATAGATAGAGTATCAGCGAGATCAAGAACAGAGCTGGGGTGCTCAAACTACGAATTTCGATTGTCGTAACCGTTTGGTTGAGGGCGAGTGTGCGCAGGACGAGTGGGGTCCTTGATCGGTTGGTCAGCATGCTTTTTAAGCCAGAATCCTTTGGCTCTGTCAAAGCGCCTTTCAGTTGGGTCTGGCGATCAGCAAGCATACCGTTGTGAACCTCCCAGCCGGATTTGGGTTACAAGCGATCTGCATTCCAAGGTAACCCTAGTAATCGAAAATCGCAAGGCCACCCTTGGAAGCCCCGTCTGACGATCCAGAGCCCCTGTTTTCGGATTCGAATTCATAACCTGAAGGTACTCAGTTCGAATCTGAGCACCGCTACCTTAAGGCACCTGAAAGGGTGCCTTTTTCCTTCCAAGCCCCCTTGTACAGGGTTCGAACTCGTATCCTGGGAGTTATCAGCCCGTTTCTGAAACGCACAAATTGAGCCCCCCGGACGAAACGTAGACCGTCGGGCTTTTCCAAATCAGTGAATTCGTTTTCTTGGACCAAAAAGGAATAGGGTGAACCCTGACATCTGGGAGAACGTAGGTACATTCAATGGTAACCCACACAAATTCAGCCTGATTCTCAAAGACCCCGATTATGGGATTCCAACAAAGAACATCTGGATCATTGGTTCGAATCCAGAGTTGCGCTTTGTAGTTGAATCAAGGATATTCTACTCAATGTCGAGGAAGCAGAAGATCAGGTAGTATGGTATCCCACACGGATGAAGTCAACAGGTTCGCATACGCACCGAAAGATTGGATGGATGAGTTAAGTAGCCAGCACAGGCATCGGCTTGAGGGAGTCGTTGATGATGGGGAAGTACATTTTTATTGTAGATGATGACGACCTGCTAAGAAGAAGCTTGGCGTTTAATCTTGAGCAAGCTGGATACCGGGTGTTCACTGCTGCAGACGCTGAGTCGGCGCTCTCGCGGTCTGAGCGAGAGCCTCCTGACCTTGTACTGCTCGACATCGGCCTCCCGGGCATGGATGGTTTAGATGCATTACGACGGTTTCGTGATGGCCTGGGGGTACCGGTGATCTTTCTCACCGCTCGTCGGCGGGAATTAGATGAGGTATTGGGATTGGAGCTTGGCGCGGATGACTATGTCACGAAGCCTTTTGACCTGGATGTTCTCCTTGCACGCATGAAAGCGGTATTGAGACGGGTAGATCAATCGCAAGAAACCGCCAAGGAGAGCACTCCGCTTGTAAGAGGCGATCTCGTCATTGATCCTGCGGCCCACACCGTCGTCGTAGCCGGGAAAAAAATTGAACTTGCTCCACGGGAATTTGATTTGTTGCATACCTTGGCCATAAACGCTGGGCGTGTAATCTCAACAGAGGCGCTTTTAGCGAGGGTGTGGGGGGCGGAGTATGAGGGGGAACCTCAAGTGGTGTATGTGCATATCCATTGGCTTCGGGAAAAACTTGAGACAGATCCCGAACATCCGAGCAGAATCCTGACGGTTCGCGGCGTAGGTTACAAGCTCGCTGCAGGGTGAGGATCAAATGCGTAGTTTACACCGACGTCTCCTCCTGAGTCACATCCTACCGGTTCTCATCAGCCTTCCGCTCGTAGGAGTAGCATTTGTCTACATCTTGCGGACTCAGGTGTTGTTTGCCAATCTGACCAGCGACTTAACGAGCCAGGCGGTTTTGATCGCTGAATTGACCACACAGCGACCAGAAATATGGCTGGATACGGGGCAAGCCAAGGAGTTTGCGACCCGCATCGGTGACCTACTGCCGTCTACTCTGGTGCTCCTCGATCCGCAAGCGCACCTGCTCGCATCGAGCGATCCGACCGATGAGGAAAAATTGGGTCAGTTGGTTCAAGCACCGGGCCTGGATGATGCGTTGGCTGGGCAGGTAAGTCTGGGGTTGTCTGACATCCAAAGCGGGCAAAACGATACGGCTGTTGTATTTGTGCCCGTATTCTCACAGACGCAGCGCATCATTGGCGTGGTGGGATTGGCTCAGCGTTTTTCAGATGTCTACGGACGTTTCCGTACTTTGCGGGCGATATCTGTGGGTGTCGTAATCGCAATCCTTCTCCTGGGGGGAGGGCTTGGTCTCTTGCTCGCTCTCAACATCGAACGTCCCATACGTTTGGTTACGGATGCGGTGCAACATTTGTCACGAGGGTACACGTTAAACGAACTGCCTATGGGAGGACCAGACGAGATGCGCAGTCTGAAGGCGGCGTTTAATCGATTGGTAAACCGGTTGCGCGAGCTGGAAGAAGCCAGGCGCCGGCTGCTTGCGAACCTCGTCCATGAGTTGGGGCGACCTCTCGGCGCGATGCTGTCTGCGGTACAAGCGCTTCAAAGGGGAGCTGGAGGGGATGTCAGTCTGCGTAAGGAGTTGTTGGATGGTGTAGAAGTAGAGATCCGGCGCCTTCAAAGACTGACGAACGATCTAACCCACCTGCATGAGCAGCTTTTAGGTCCATTGGAGCTCATGAGAAGCCCCACGCATGTTGACACTTGGCTCTCCGATGTGCTTACACCGTGGCGAGAGGCGGCGGTGAGCAAGGGTCTGGAATGGAAGGTTGAGTATTCCCCCGACCTGCCTGTGATCGACGTGGATGGAGATCGGCTGGCGCAGGCCTTGGGAAACATACTCAGTAATGCGATCCAATACACACCACCCGGGGGAGAAGTCGTTGTATCGACCGGCGCCGATATTGAGGAATTTTGGATACGGGTCAGCGATAGCGGTCCAGGGATTTCGCTCGAAGAACAAGACGAAATCTTCAAGCCATTCTATCGTGGTGTTGCCTCGTCGCGTTTCCCGCGAGGCATGGGCTTAGGGCTCAGCATCGCGCGCGAGTTGGTTGTCGCTCATGGTGGACGGTTGAGCCTCGAGAGCAAAATAGGGCGAGGAAGCGCTTTCACTGTCCATATTCCCCTGACATCCTCTTCTCCATCTTGATACCACGCTCCCTGCGAAGTTCCAGTGCCAGGTTCCAAGGGCATCTAGGTTGCTTAGCCTGTGTCTTCAATGATCCTTAAGCTGGCGATAAGGTTTTCTTAAGGACTTCAGCCGCTCATTAGCTTATCATTCGTGTTTGATATTCGTCAGATACTGTGATTCTGTACGATCAAACGAGGTGTGCAAGTGAAAGCGAGACGTCTGTCATTCATGTTAGTGTTGGTGTCGGCTCTGATTCTGAGCTTGACAGGATGCCAAAACGCACAACCGGGGTCCCTCAATGTCGGTGTGTCAAGTGTACAGCCAGCGGATGCCTCCGTGCCTTCCTCGGATAAATCGGTATCCCCGGCGGTAGGTGAGGAAACACTTGGTGCCATCGCGGCGCTTGAGGGCACTTTGGAGACAACCTATACGCAGGTGAATCCCTCTGTGGTCAACATCCGCGTGGTGATCAAGAACGAGGCTCTTTCCGCGCTGTCCGAGATCCCGAGCCTTCCATTCTTTAACCAACCCTCCCCTCAAGGACCACAGGAGTACTACAGTCAGGGAATGGGGTCGGGGTTTGTGTGGGACCAGGAGGGTCACATCGTTACGAACAACCATGTTGTCGATGGCGCTGATAGGGTCGAGGTCACCTTCTTCGATGGCACGGTGCGTGAGGCGACACTGGTTGGATCGGATCCGGATAGCGATCTGGCTGTAGTGCAGGTGAACGACATGTCCGCACAAGATCTACGTCCTGTTGAGTTAGCCGATTCAATGCAGGTAAAGGTGGGTGAGCTGGCTATCGCCATTGGCAATCCCTTCGGGTTGCAAGGTACCATGACGGTCGGGATCGTGAGCGCCATAGGGCGTTCCTTGCCGGTCGAATCTGACCTTGTGCAAGGCTCGAGCTACAACATTCCTGATATCATCCAAACCGATGCGCCCATCAATCCTGGCAACTCTGGCGGCGTGCTGGTCGATGAGCTTGGCCAGGTTTTCGGCGTTACCTTCGCAATTGCATCTCCCGTGCGAGCTTCCGTGGGTGTCGGATTCGCAATCCCTTCTGCTATCGTGCAAAGGGTGGTTCCTGTCCTGATCTCGAAAGGGCAATTTGACCACCCTTGGTTGGGCATCAGTGGCATTTCGCTCAAACCGGAGATTGCCGAAGCGATGGGGTTGGATAAGGATCAGCATGGGGCCTTGGTTGTAGACGTCGTATCTGGGAGCCCAGCGGATGAGGCGGGTTTACAGGGAAGCGACCAAACCATCGAGAACAACGGCCAATCCGTACGTGTTGGTGGCGATGTGATCACCGCGATCGATGGGCAAGAGATCCGCTCTTTCGATGATCTTGTTGCCTATCTTGTAGCGGATACTGACGTGGGACAGGAGGTCCAATTGTCGATCCTGCGGGATGGCAAGGCAGAGCAGATCTCTTTGACCCTTTCTGCACGCCCGACGGGCGCTTCTGAGACGCGCCAACCTGGCGAAGCTTCTGCGGCGTGGTTAGGGATAAGTGGTATGACCTTATCCCCAGAGATCGCTGTGGCAATGGGAATAGCGCAGGACCAGGAAGGCGTTCTAATTGCTGAAGTCGTGAGTGGTGGACCGGCGGACTTGGCTGGTCTACGGGGCAGTGACAAGGTTCTTACGCTCGGTGGGCAACGCATCCGCATCGGTGGCGATGTCATCGTCGGTCTCAACGGGGAGCGTATTGATACTTTCCAGGATCTGCAAGATCTCATGCAGCAAGCCGAACCTGACCAAAAGGCAGTCGTTGAGATACTCAGAAATGGCGAGCAGATGCAGGTGAGCATTACTTTGGGAGAGCGTACGGAGTAGTTTGAGTTGGCGCGTCATAGACATCATAGCAGGGCGTAGCGATACGGCAGGATTTGCTCCTGCCGTATCTCCTTAAGTCCCATCGATGATGCCGCTACTAGCTTTTATGAGTCCTCCATGATCTTAACGTTCAATTGCCCCTCAGACCAATCTTTTCCAGATGCCGCTGATACGGGCTCGGTGTACCTCTTCTTCTTACCTTCAATGCTCCATTTTCGAGTTGGATTTGCGACTTACTTTCCTCTCGTAATTTAGATAAAATGTTAATGGATGAAGGTTCGTTGGGTTCCAAACAATCGCAAATCGCAAGGCCACCCTTGGAAGCCCCGTCTGACGATCCAGAGCCCCTGTTTTCGGATTCGAATTCATAATCTGAAGGTTCTCAGTTCCCAACGCTTCGCTCTGGACAGGCGAATCTGAGCCCCGCTACCTGAGAACGAAGCGCCCGAGAGGGCGTTTTCTTCTTTAATAAAGCAGGATTTTGGGAGGCATTTTGGGATTTGGACTAAGGACCCCGGGGATATTGGTCCAGAGTGTTGAATTCTTTAAGGTTTTACAGATTCTTGCTAACGGGGGATGGGTAGGGTGCTTTTATAGGATTCAAACCGATAACCTCTGGAGACTTGGTTCGAATCCAGATTTACACTCCGCTGTTGAATCAAAGGTATAAGTTTGGCATGAATAAACGCGAATCCCTTCCCCAATACTACTTGAATTATTAAGTATGTTTTGCTGGTAATGGCGGTTGCTCGAAAAACCTCACAAAACATACGCCAGATGATGGGTTTGGGTTGAAATATCTTTGTGAGGGATATAAGGCGTTCTTTACAATCATTGATGAGCCGACGAAACAAATGGTACAGCTATTACGCAACAGGAGACCTCCGGCTGAGATTGTATTCAAAAGAAATCCTTTCCAATAAGCTGCACCAAACACAAGTTCAAACCAAAAGCCCCGCACCTCTGCAGGATGAAATAACCCTAGAAGAACTCGAATCTCCAACCAACCGTGTAATCTCTCAGGCGGTCACAATTGCGTACCTATAAGCGATCAGCCATATATTAATGCACTCAAATTTGAGCATTAATGAAGGAGTATATGCTGTCCCTCGGCAGAATCGGTCGAGGATAATATGACCGGGAGGCTGACTCATTGGCGCAGGCAAGGTGGGTGTGATAAAGTGTGGTGGGGGATAGCGGGTGGGGAAAAAGATTGTAGAAACAGGGATTTCGACAAGACAATGCTTGGAGGAAGTGCCAAGCTTCCAGTCCATACACAATTATTAATTTACCTTGGGGATTAGATAAGAGTATTCTCATTATTGGCGTGGCCAGAATTTCGGCGTGAATTGGGCGGTGCTCGCGTTTACTACGTCACCAAGTAATTTTGGGTTGTGTCTATCAAGATAGACGTACGCTAGATGATCGGGGTTGATCTGATATTTGATGTTCCAGATGAAATCGTCAAGGCTAACGAGACCATGCGTCTGCCTGATGACATAATGGTTTGGGCCTGCAAAAAGACGTCGGCAAGCAATCTTATAAAGGTCTTTTGCTCCCCAAATTCGATCTGAGAAAGGAGGTGGTGACCCTCAATTGAGTTGCTTTATTACATCCATCTTATCTGTTTAGATTTTGACTGTCGGAGGAAGCAATGTCTCTCAAGCGTTTTACCATGTTTTCCTTAATTGCGTTGATGGTGATTGCCATCGCCAGTTGTGCCACGGCACCCGCTGCAGAGCCAGGAGCTGAAGAGGCCGGCGTGCCATTTGTGTTTGCCGCGTTTGCGACCGCTATCGAAGAGCCGTGGGATGGCGTCATCCATGAAGCTCTGTTGAAGGCCGAAGGCGAAGGCCGCATCACATACGAGTACACCGATGACATCGGTTATGCTGGCGATATGGAGCGCGTGCTGCGTGAAGTGGCTGAAGAAAGCAAGCCGGATATCATCTTCGGTGATGCTTTCGGTAACGAAGAAGCCGTTCGCCGCGTGGCCGCGGATTACCCCGAAATCGCCTTCGCATTCGGGTCTGGCTTCAGCCCCTCGGGCGATAACTTCTCCGTCTTTGACAACTGGATCCACGAACCGGCTTACCTTTGCGGTTTGATCGCCGCCGGCGTTTCTGAAAGCGGTTCGATCGGTGTTGTCGGTGGACATCCTGTCCCCGAGGTCAATCGCATCGTCAATGCCTTCATCCAGGGTGTCAAGAGAGTCAACCCTGATGCAACAGTCCTGGTGACCTTCATCAACAGCTGGTTCGACCCTGCCGCAGCCAAAGAAGCTGCCCTCTCTCAGATCGATGCTGGCGCGGATGTGCTTTTTGCTGAGCGCTTCGGCGTCATTGAGGCAGCGGTCGAGAACGATCTCTTTGCCTTTGGCAATATGAGCGACCAGAATGAATTGGGCCCTGACCACGTGCTCTCTAGCCCGGTCTGGAACATGGAGCCCACTGTAGACTACGTCATCGAGCAGGTTATCGCCGGCTCCTTCACGTCTCAGGACCTCAAGGACTTCAGCATGATGGCCAAGGGCGGCGCTTCGCTGGCCGGCTATCACGGCCTTGAGTCCAAGATCAGCGCCGACATCCTCGAGTTGGTTGTCCAGCGCCAATCCGAGATCCTGAACGGTCTCTTCCGTGTTGATATCGACGAGGCGGCCCCAGCAGGATCCAACTAGTAGCGGACAATCAGGAACACGATTCCTACGAGGAATCGTGTTCCTGATTTCCAATGAGGAAGACGCTGTGCATGCAGTAGAAATGCGCCAAATCACCAAGCAATTTGGTGATGTCACAGCTAACGACTGCGTGGATTTCCAGTTGAAGAATGGAGAGATACACGCTCTCCTGGGGGAAAATGGCGCTGGCAAGACCACCCTGATGCGCATCCTGTTTGGCTTGTATCAAGAAGATCGTGGCGAGGTCATGGTCGACGGTCAGCAGGTGCGCATCGGGTCGCCAAAGGATGCCATTGGGTTAGGCATCGGCATGGTAACCCAGCACTTCGCCCTGGTGCCGCCATTCAGCGTGGCAGAGAACGTGGTCATGGGGTATCGTGAGAGCCTGAGCCTGGATATGAAGGCGCTCGAGGCTGAAGTCGCTGCTTCGGCAGGGAAATTCGGAATCGAGATCGATCCGGCGGCGATCGTTCGCCATCTTTCGGTGGGCCAGAAGCAACGAGTCGAAATTCTCAAAGCGCTCTTTCGCGAAGCACGCGTTCTCATCCTTGATGAGCCTACCGCCGTACTTATCCCTCAAGAAGTCGATGCATTGTTTGAAATTCTTAGAAATTTGCGGGAAGAGGGAATCTCGATCATTTTCATCTCTCACAAATTAAATGAAGCCATGGCGATCAGCGACCGGGTGACGGTGCTGCGCGATGGCCGGGCGATTTCTACAATTGACACGTCTTCAACCAACCCTACTGAGTTGGCCAAGATGATGGTCGGCCGCGAAACCTTCGGGGTCACCCGGCAGGGCGAAACCGTCGCCGATCAGCCCACACTCCAGGTCGAGAACCTGTGTGCGGACGATGAACGTGACCTACAGGCGTTATCCGACGTTTCCCTGATCGTCAACGCAGGTGAGATCCTGGGGATTGCCGGAGTTGGGGGGAATGGTCAGACAGAGCTCGCCGAAACCCTCTGCGGGACCAGGACGCCGACCAGCGGGAGCATCCGGGTGCGCGCGCAGGAGATGAGCGGCGCTTCGCCCTCGGAAATGACGGCTGCAGGCGTTGGACGAATTCCCGAAGACAGGCATGCTGGGATCGTCGGAGAACTATCCGTCGCCGAAAATATGGTCCTGGAGCACCTTGGGCGCTTCACATCACGCGGTGTGCTGGACAAGAAATCGATCAGAAATTATGCGCAAAAATTGATTGATCAGTTCCAGATCAAGGCCCGTCCAACAGACATGGCGCGCACCCTCTCAGGAGGCAACCTGCAGAAGCTGCTGCTTGCGCGGGTGCTGGCGCACCAACCGCATGTGATCATCGCCCCGCAGCCCACCCGCGGCCTGGACGTGGGCGCCACGGAATACGTCCACAATCAACTGTTAGAGCAGCGGGCGCGAGGCGCCGCCGTGCTGCTGATCTCGGAAGACTTGGATGAAATCATGGCGTTATCAGACCGCATCGCTGTAATGTATGAGGGTGAAATTGTCGGCGTACTCCCGGTGCAGGATGCCGATATTGAACGACTGGGTTTGATGATGTCCGGAGTGCTGAAGAAATTCAACAATGCCATTACCCAAGTTTAGACTCGAAAAAACCGGCGCACCGCTGTGGTTTCGTGGGCTGATTCCCGTAATCACGCTGGCACTGACCTTCATCCTGACCTCCGGGTTGATCATCTGGGGCAAGGCCAATCCCTTCGAGGCTTATTATTATTTCTTGATTGACCCGCTCTCAGGCAGAGTGAGTTTCCTCGAAGTGCTGGTGAAGTCTACGCCCCTGATTTTGACTGGGATTGCTGTGACGGTGGCCTTCGTATCTGGCTATTACAACATCGGCGCTGAAGGGCAGTTGTATGCTGGCGCGCTGGCTGCGGCCTGGCTTGGCACAGTACTTGGTGGGGTTTCCACGCCCGTAGCGATCCCGTTGATGGTGATCGGCGGTTTCGTTGCAGGGATGGCCTGGGCGTTAATCCCGGCTTTGCTGCGGGTGTATCTGAACGTCGATGAGGTGGTGACCACCCTGCTGACCAACTCAATCATCCTGTTCATCATTAGCGCTATTCTGAATGGACCCTGGCGCGATCCACAATCGGGTTGGCCTCAGTCCCCGGAGATCGCTGAGAGCACGCGCCTGCCGCAGCTTGTGGAGCGCTCGCGCCTGCACTTCGGTCTTGTGATCGCCCTGATAGCCGTGGCGGTGGTCTGGTTCATCCTGACCAGGACGAGCTTCGGCTTAAAGCTCAGGGCGGTTGGCCTCGGGAAAGAGGGTGCCCGCTTTGCTGGCATCCACGTTGAACGTACCATGCTGATCGCGGCGCTGATCAGCGGCGGCATCGCCGGGATCGCCGGCTATGTCGAAGTCGCTGGCATCCAATATCACCTGATCGGCGAATTATCCCCAGGATATGGCTATACAGGCATTATCATCGCCACCATGGGCGGTCTAAATGCCCTCGGCGTGGGGGCCTCGGCTTTGTTCTTCGGTTTGGTCGAAACCGGCGCCCAAACGGTCAGCCGGGCTTTGGGGGTGCCGGTCTACCTCGGTGAAGTCACCCAGGCTACCATGCTGCTGGTAATCCTGGGCATGTTCCTGCTGCAACGCTATCGAATTCGGAGGGTATGATGGTCGCAGCAATGTTTATCGCCACTTTGACTGCGGCCACCTTGCGGGTTGCCACACCTATCTTGCTGGCAGCGATTGGTGAGACTTTTTCCGAACGAGCAGGTGTGCTCAACCTGGGTATCGAAGGCATCATGTTTTTGGGGGCTTTCGTTGGGTTTTATGTTGCTGATATCACCGGGTCGCTGTGGACGGGCTTATTGATGGCCATCGTTAGCGGTGCTTTGCTTGGTATTTTAATGGCCTTTTTCACCGTGTCTTTACGTGTCAATCAACATGTCTCCGGGTTGGGGATCACCCTGCTGGCAAGCGGATTAGCTCTTTACGCCTTTCGCCTAAATTACGGCGGGCGCTCAACTCCACCGTCCATTCCGCCTTTTGAGCAAATCATTCATCTGTCGAATATTCCGGTTTTAGGCACGGTCCTGAATCAGTATCTGCTTACTTATATCGCCTTTTTAGTCATTGTGCCTCTATCCTGGTGGGTGATGTATCGCACCAGCTTTGGGTTGAAAGTACGCGCCGTGGGAGAAAATCCTGAAGCCGCTGACGCGGCTGGGATCAACGTTTTTCGGATTCGTTATATTGTCCTGGCAGCCGGCGGTGGTTTGATGGCCATGGGAGGCGCTTTCTTGTCGTTGGCCCAGCTTGGTGCCTTCACCCATGGCATTATTGCCGGGCGCGGCTGGGTTGCTATCGCCCTGGTGATCTTCGGCAACTGGAATCCCTCCAAGGTGATGTTAGGTTCGCTGATCTTCGGGGGCACATACGCCCTCCAATTGCGCCTCCAGGCTATGGGTTTGCAGCTGCCCATCCCCTATGAGACGTTTTTGGCGCTGCCCTATATCGTCACCATCATTGCTCTGGTGGTTGCTGGCCGGAAGGCCTCATACCCCGCGGCCTTATTGAAGCCCTATCACCGGGAGTAATTGTGGCCCTTACCTTTACCCTCTCTCACCGGGAGAGGGAACAGATGTGCTGGCTATAGCGCCCTCTCCCACTGGAAGAGGGTAGGGAGTGATGGAGAATCTCTCCGTTGATCAACATATCAGGATAAGAAGGGATTACTAAATGGCCGATTTCGATATCCTAATTAAAAATTGTCAACTCCGCGGTCAGCCGGAGAGTCGTTACGATATCGGCGTCACCAGGACTAAGATTGCTGCTCTTGCTGAAAGCCTCTCCGGCGATGCACAAACCGTGATCGATGCCCGGGGCAACCTGGTCACGGAAGCCTTCGTCAACACCCATCTTCACCTGTGTAAGGTCTATACCTTGCCTATGATGGATGAGCTGGCCCTCAGAGATTACCATGGTGCCAATATGGGCAAAGCTATGACTGCCATTGAGCTGGCTGCGAGGGTAAAGGATTCCTACGATGAATCCTGGATCATCAAGAATGTCCGTAAAGCCGTTGCCCTGTCTGCTATTTATGGTGGAACGCATATTCGAGCTTTTGCTGACGTTGACAACAAAGCCAAACTCATCGGCGCCAAAGCCCTGATCCGGGCGCGGGAAGAGTTCAAGGATATTGTTGATATTCAGGTAGTAGCTTTCGCTCAAGATGGCATTGTGCGCGAACCCGGCGCTGCTGATCTCGTCCGCAAGGCCATGGAACTGGGCGCCGATGTGGTCGGCGGCATCCCCTGGATCGAGTTCACAGACGCCGATATCGCTGAACACGTTAAGGTCTGTTATGACATCGCCGAGGAGTTTGACAAACCTGTTTCCATGCTGGTCGATGACGCTGGTGATCCCGGTTTGCGCTCCCTGGAGTTGATGGCCCTTGAAACCATCAAGCGCGGTTGGCACGGACGCTCCTTAGCCCACCACGCCCGCGCCATGGCGTTATACCCCAAACCCTATTTGCAGAAAATTGCCGCTTTGCTAAAGCAAGCTCAAATGGGCGTGGTCAGCGACCCACATACCGGCCCGCTGCATGCTCGCGTGCGTGAGTTGCTTGAAGAAAGTGTTCTGGTTTGCCTGGGTATGGATGATATCTCCGATGCCTATTACCCCTACGGACGCAACAACATGCTTGAAGTGGCTTTTTTGGTTTCGCATCTTCTGTGGATGACCACCCGCGAGGATATGGAAACGCTCTATGATATGGTCACTACCAAGGCCGCCCAGTGCATCGGTTTGCAGGATTTCGATCTCAAGGTAGGTGCGCCAGCCAATATCGTTGTGCTGGATGAGCCTAACGTGCTCGAAGCGCTGCGCAACCACGAAGCGCCGGTTTTTGTCATCAGTCATGGCAAGCTGGTCGATCAGGAAAAAATGCATAAGATCGTAGAAACCCGTGTGTGGCCTGCCAATTAAAAGCATCCGCAGATATACACAGATGTGGGAAGAATTTTTAACAGACTCATATTATCAGCGTTTATCTGTGGTTTATTTTGTTTGTTGGTCGAATCATCGACAAATCGAGGGAGCATTTCATGTCTGACATGTTAAATGTCGAAGTAACAGTAAATAATGAACTGATTCAGGCTGAGGTACCGCCAAGCATGAGCCTGATGGAATTCTTGCGCAATTATCTAGGGTTAACCGGTACGAAAAATGGCTGCAACAGCGGTCATTGTGGTGCTTGTTCGGTGATTCTTGATGGCAAGCTGCGCAGAGCCTGTCTGGTACACATGTCCAAAGTGAATGGCGGGCAGGTGGAAACCATTGAGGGGTTGGCCAAAAATGGAGGGCTTCATCCTCTGCAATATACATTCGTTGAGCAGGGCGCGGTGCAATGTGGATTCTGTACCCCGGGCATGATCATGGCATCTAAAGCCTTATTGGATGAAAACCCTCAACCAAGCGCTGAAGAGATCAAAACGGCTTTAAAAAGGAATAATAATTTATGCCGTTGCACTGGCTACGTCAATATCATCAACGCTGTCCAGGCTGCCGGGGAGATGACTCGCAAGGATGAAACCCCGCCGCCTATTGCACCCGAGGGCAGGCAGGTCAGATCGACTTTGCTCACCCGGGATGCGGTGAGATTAGTCACCGGTACGACAATATTCGGTGATGATATCCGCATGGATGGCATGCTTTATGGCAAGATCTTAAGGGCGCAATACCCACACGCTGAAATTCTAAATATCGATACATCGGAAGCGGAAACCATACCCGGTGTCGAATTAATCGTTACTGCCAAAGATATCCCCGGCAAGAATCAGGCTGGCATTATCGAACGCGACCAACCCGCCTGGGCGGAAGATAAAACCCGCTATATCGGGGATCCCGTTGCCACGGTTTATGCAGTCTCGGCGGAAATTGCCGCAGAAGCCTTGGGCAAAATCAAGGTCGAATACAAAATCTTACCCGGAGTCTTTACACCGCAAGATGCAGCTAAACCCGGTGCAACAAAGATCCACGAAAAAGGCAATCTAGCCCACCACGCCATGATCGAGCGCGGGGATGTAGATGAAGCTTTCGCAGAGTGTGCTGTGATTGTAGAGGATGATTATTCCACGCCTTTCATCGAGCACGGTTTTATGGAACCGGAATCGGGGATCGCTTTTCTCAGCGAAGACGGCAGCGTGGTGTTGAAAATGGGTACGCAGTGTGCTTTTGATGTGCGCACCCAGCTTTCTGAGATTCTGGCTCTCCCCGAGGAGAAAATCCGAGTGGTCCAGTTGCCTATGGGCGGCGCCTTTGGAGGCAAAGAAGATCTCATCATTGAGCAGCATCTTGCCTTGGGCGCGCTGCTCACGGGCAAGCCGGTCAAGATCGTATTATCACGCGAGGAATCCTTGCGCGTTCATGCTAAACGTCATCCCGCCTGGATGCACTATAAGAGCGGCGCCGATCAAGACGGCAAAATCTTGGCCATCGAAGCCTCGGTGATCTTAGATGCCGGGGTATATATGTCACTTAGTGCCGATGTCTTGGAGAACACACTGGTCTTTGGCGCGGGACCGTACTACGTGCCCAACTTGCGCCTGGATGGATGGGCTTGGCATACAAACAACGTACTCTGTGGTGCCATGCGCGGCTTTGGTGCCAACCAGGTGGCCGTCGCATTGGAGCAGCAATTGGATGAGATTGCCCGTAAACTGGATATCGACCCCTTTGAGATCCGCCTGATCAATGGCCTCGATGTGGGTTTGCCCACCGCGGCGGATCACGTGCTAACCGATGGGGTTGTTTCTATTAAAGAAACAATCACCGCCGCCCGAAGCATGTTTGCAAGCATCGATGTTCCCTCCTCCGATGGCGATAAGAAGATTGGGATCGGTGTGGCCTCCGCTGTGAAGAATGTTGGTTTTGGCCATGGCCTGAGGGAGAGAGCCGGCGCGATCGTTGAGTTAAGCAGTGATGGAAACGTTGTTCTCCGGCACAGCCAGCACGAGTACGGGCAGGGCGCTTATTCAGGCATCGCCCAGATCGTATCGCTGGAGTTGGGCGTGCCTATCGATAATATTGAGATCGTCGGTCCTGACACAGCCCTGACACCTCCCACAGGACCAACTACCGCATCTCGCCAGACTTTTCTGACAGGCAATGCCACGGTCATGGCTTGCCGTTCCTTGAAAAATGAAATTTTTAGTAAGGTTGCTGAAATCCTGGAGCAGGAACCGGGCCAATTGATACTGCGAGGCAAGCAAGTGGTTGACCCAGAAACCGGCAAATCCATTGAGCTTGGGGAGATCGGTACAAAGTTCGTGGTGGAGAAAGAGTATATCCCCAGCGAGACAGTCTCTTTACTCGAAGATGAACCAAGCCATTTTGGGACGTCGAAGTTTGTGTCGCGCGCCACGCACTGGTGTTACGCGTACAATACCCAGGTAGCAGTTGTAGAAGTGGACACGAAAACGGGCGCGGTGAAGGTACTGACGGTGGTCTCTGCCAACGATCTGGGCAAGGTGCTCAATCAGGCGGCGGTAATAGGGCAGATCCACGGAGGGGTGATGATGGGACTGGGCTATGCCCTCTCAGAGGCGTATGTTGTCGAACAGGGCATCAATCTGATGGATACCCTCCGCAAATGCGGCTTACCTGGAGCAGATATGACCCCGGAGATCATCCCCGTTTTAGTCGAGGTGCCACACCCTGAAGGGCCATTAGGCGTCAAAGGGTTTGCTGAAGCCCCCTCGATGGCGACGGCTCCAGCCATCCTCAACGCCATCTACGATGCGGTTGGCGTACGCATCAACAATATACCTGTAGATAAAAAGAAGATTCTGGAGATGTTGCAGTGAAAACTCTTAATACAAAGGTGGGAATGATTTGAGTGGCTAATTCAGTCATTAATATCGTTAGAGGTAAAAGAATACTTCTTGCTTCGTTACCATAAGAAATCGATATAAAGCTAATAAGGATCGCTATTAAAATTCAACTTCCTATTCCACGTATCCTTCTCCAATTTACAAGCTTTTCGGACTATTTTTCTGGAGACACCACTGGCAGAGCATTAAATGCCATTCTAAACCCTGAAGCAGATTGAAATTGTCGGTTAGGCACCGGCTCCATTGCCTTTAATATCATATTCTCTGTTTTACTGGATATATTGGGGTTGAGACAGCGTGGCGAAAGAAACTGCGTCTCAATTGTTCTATGTACACTTCCTATTGGTTTCTGTCCAGTGAACATTGCGTAGATTCAACTCGTAAGTGCAACATGGAAGAATGAATATTAAGTTAGTGGTGTTCCTGCTTTGTACCCCAAATGCTCTTGCTCGGTTGACCCTCTGCGTCAAGGATAATTGAAATCTAATGCTCGCTGGGCTTCTTGAAATCGAAAACCATAAGGCTACCCCTGGAAACCCAGCCTGACGATCCAAGCCCCCTTGTACAGGATTAGAACCCAAAATCTCTGGATCCCTGGTTCGAATCCAATAAGTACTGCAATGGATCGAGACATCTCAGAGAAACCAATATCATATCGCTGTGTTTTGGGATCCTATTCCAAGCTCCAGAGTTGCACTTCGTAGTTGAATCCAGGAACTTGGCTACCCCAATCGGCGAAGCTTGCGTGAGGTAATCGTCATGCCAACAGTCAATGCGATCGCAGCAAAGCCGATCATTTTAAGTAGAGTGACATTCCAATCTTTGGGCCAACGATTAAAAAGCACCAGGTCCCGGATGGGATCGATGGCGTGAGTGTTGGGGAACATCCAGGAAAACCAGAGAACTTCTGCCTGGTTGTAGCGCACGAGACCCAATCCACCGCCGATGAAAAAGACGATGATTGCCGTGAGCACAATGGCAATCGCCCCAGCCATGTAATTGCGGGATACAAGACCGAAGACTACGGCGAGACCGATCCAGAATATGGCTGTTAATCCCGCCAGCAACCAGACCGCCCAAATAAAGCCCCCCGGCCAGAATCCGAGCCAGAAGCGGATGACCACCAAGAAGACGGTACCGCTCACCAACCCAAAGAGCAGCGACAGCCCGATCTTTGGGATCAGCACCCAGGCCAATGAGCGGGGGGCCATGCCGAACTCCAGGGTGAGATTGCTAATTTGTTCTTTGTATGTCAGGGCGTAGATGTTGAAGATGCTTCCCAGGCAGACGCTGAGCAGGGCAACACCCACAGCGATGATGGGGACCCAGTCTACCATTTGGGGTAGAGGGTATTCCTCGGCTATCTCTAAAGGTGGGGGAGGTTGACCAATTATTTCATAGAACCGCCAGATGATCTCGGCTGAGTAGATTCGATGGTTTTTGGCTCGGTCATCGATGTAATTATTTAAGTACATAGCGATGCTGGGATATTCTCCTGATTCCAAGCGGGAGGAGAAGTTTGGTGGGATGACCCACACACCATCAACTCGATAGGTTTCAAAGGCTTGCAAGGCTTCACCCTCGTCCATGTCTTCGACGTGGTAGTACAGCATGTTATTAAGGGGGGAGATGACCTCGTCGAAGGTTTGACGCAGCACAACTCCGTATGGACCTTGATCCAGGTTTACCACAGCGATTTTGAAGCTCAATCGTCCCCCGAATAGTAAGGCAAAGGCAATCAGGATGAGGGAGGGTGGCAGAATGCCACCTATCGCGGTGATGGGGTCATGACGCCAGGCGTTGAACTCTGATTTGAACAGTATCCACAAGCGTTTCATCTTTGCTACCTATGTCGTTTAAGAACTTTTTGTCGATAGGTGAAAGTGGTGATTAGGATCATGATCACGCAAGCTGTGGTCAGAGTGAGGATCGCAGGTTGGCTTAGCCCAATGTCCACCCGGTAATAGAGCGGGAAGAGCAATTCGACCGCATAGGTGTTGGGCATCCACCGGCTCACAGCTTCGTAGGCGCCGCCAAACCCGGCCGAGAGGCCGAAAGCGCTGCCGAGGATCCAGGTAAAGAAGGATACAGCTAACCCGATCACGAAGGATGGCAATATGCTTTGCAATAGCAGCCCTACAGTGGTCCCTAAGCAACCTCCGAGGATCGCCAACGCCAGGAAGATCAATGAAGCCCACAGCAGTGAAGAAGGCCAGAGACCGCCGATTATTCCCACGGTGAATAAGAGCACGATAGCTGATAGTAGGCCGGTGAGGCTTAGACGAACAACGCGTGTCCAGATGATGGGGAACATTGAGATGGGTGAAAGTCGATATTCCATGATGGTGTTGAATTCGAATTCCTGAGCGGTAAGGAATGCGCCAATTAAGGCGGCTGCCAGGAAAGCTGCCAGGGGGAGCATCGCCATACCGAAATAAACGGCAAATGGGATATCGCTAGATAACCAGGGGTGTTGTTCAATAGTGATCGATCGCCCAGCCAAGGACGTATTCCACAACGATAAGGCCGCGGTAGTAAGACGGTTGCGATAGTTCTTGACAATATTGCTATCAATTAAACCGAAACGCTGCACAGCGGTCGGTGTCCCGTCCACTGTTTCGACGATGATCACCTGACCTCCCGGAAGATTCCCGGAAGAAGGAGGATCAACCAGGATGGGGTTGATGTACTTCTCGCCAATAGGTGAACCGACCTCATGCATCGCCGAAACCAACTCTTCTCCAAGTGGGGTGGTTGGACGAACCACGCGCATATCGAAGGTGGGTTTGACCAGGATTAGAGCCATGAGCGAAAACATGAGGGTCGGCTGGAAGATCCCTATGATGTGGATGGGTATGGTGGTGCGAAAGAGCTTGAACTCGTTGACGAGAAGGAGTCGAAAGCGATTCATGACTCAATCCCTCAGTGCCCGTCCGGTGTGATAGAGGAAAACATCATCCAGAGATGGTCGGGCGATGCGCATGGATTCTAGGTGATAGCCATGTGTAACCCGGGTGATTATTTCCTCCACAAGTGTTTCGGCGTCCTTGACCTCAAAACGCACGACATCTGTTTCTTGGCGTTTCATTGCTTGGATATTCAACCCTTCAAATAACCCCTCCGGGTCTTCGATTGCGGGTGAAGTGCGCAGGTTGACAATGTCTCTCCCCAATTCAGCCTTAAGGATTTCAGGTGTGTCCAGGGCGATGGCTTCACCTTGATCGATGATGACCAGGCGTTCGCATAAGAAGTCTGCTTCCATCATATCGTTGGTGGATATGATGATGGTTTTTCCCTGGGCTTGCTGGCCCTTGATGTACTCCCATAGGACATGTTTGCCCTGGACATCAACCCCTAAGGTGGGTTCATCGAAGAAAATGACATCCGGGTCGTGGAGCAGGGTGCGTGCAAGCGCTAAACGTCGCTTCATCCCTCCCGAATAGGTCCGGACGGGGTTCTTGCGTCTCTCCCACAGATTCATCAAATTCAACAGGTCACCGATACGCTCTTCTACATTTGAGAGATCCTTGCAATAAAGGGCAGCGTGGTGCCAAAGGTTATCCACAGCGCTGAGATCCAGGTAGACGTTGGTCTCCTGGGGAATGTAACCGATCCTTTTGTGTACCTGGCGGGTTTCCTTGTGGGGATCAAAGCCTAATACCTGAAGCGTTCCCCCATGTTTAGAGAGCATGCCGGTGATGAGGTGGATGGTGGTAGTTTTGCCAGCGCCGTTTGGACCGAGTAGACCAAAGATCTCCCCAGACATGACATCAAATGATAAGTTGTTTACGGCGGTGATCTCGCCAAACCGGCGTGTGACAGAATTAACCGTGATAGCTTTGTCCATTTGATTGCCTCTTGATGTTCATTTTCCCCTCAATGTCCCTGCGACGAAGATATCTACAAATTGTGAGACGAGTTCAGAATTTGAAATGGCTGGTTTTACTGGTTCATCAAGGATGTTCAGGCTGATGGCATAGGCAAAGAACATCCCTAAAAAGGCTTGCGCCAAGGCTTCGGGGTGCTGTTCTTTGATGGTCCCTTTCTCCATTTGGGATTGTAGATAACGAGCCAGCATCTTACGGAGTTCCCGCGGGTTGCGCGCCAATATGGTGCGGACTTCGGGAATGTGGGCGGATTCACAAAGGATCAGGTGCAGTATTTCCTGCCTCTCGAGTAGGATCTTTATGAAGAGGTTCCCAATGGTCGTCAGGTCCTGGCAGTAGTCTCCGGTTAATTGGGTTTCGATAGCGGGGGCCAGAGCAGGTCCACCGTACTGCTCGATAGCTGCCGAAAACAGATTTGCTTTGCTACCAAAATGACGAAAAAGTGTGATCTCGTTGACAGCCGCAGCCTCTGCAATCGCTTTTGTGGTGGCTCGCGCATATCCCACCTTGGAGACAATCTCCCCTGCTGCTTTGATGATCCTTTGACGGGTTTCTTTTGGAGAACGGGAGTTTTCTTGGGAATCCATTGTTGATAACCTGTGTATGCAAGTACATACTTGCATAAATAATCGCATCTAATTTATGAGTTGTCAAGTGGCAAGATAAATGTGCTTAAGACGGTTAGTGTATGGCTTAGATTCAACTTTCACATGCTCATTACAAGATTATTAACTAGCTGCAACACGATCAACAGCATATGCGTCCTTGCTCCGAAGTATCTCAACGTACAGAATGAGTAAATTCGATAAGGTAGTAACTTGATGGGTTCCGAGTAGGTGAAAATCGCAAGGCCACCCTTGGGACACCAGCCTGACGGTCCAAGGCCCCTGCTTTCGGATTCGAACTCTCGCCGCACCATGACCAGTGCGGCACGGTGTATCCTGAAGGTCCTCAGTTCCCTTCGCGGAGTTCACTCTGAGTAAATCTAAGGGCTCAGGATAAACTCCTCCGAACTCCGCTACCTGAAGGTAACTGTAAGGGTCCCTTTTCCCCTCCCCCTCTATAGGACTGGAACTCACGACCTGGAGGATATGAGCCTATTCCCCAAAGCTCTCAAATTCAGCCGTCCTCACGAAACGTAGACTTTCAGGATTTCCCAAATCGTGGAATTTATTTACCTTACTCCTAAGGCAATAGGATGCCCCTAACATCTGAGAAGAATAGTTCATATTCACTGGTAGCCCTTACGAATTCAGCCCGACTCGCCTATGCTGGCGAGATCCTCCACGGGATATGGCTGACATGTAATCTTGTGGTTTCTTCCAACAGTGTCGGTTGCACTTGGGAATTGAATCTACATTCCATTTACACACCATTTGGAGTGGAAAACATTTTTACACCGCATCTATTGATACTCTCCAAACGGGTGATAGATGTCAGCAATGCGATTGGATACGATGGATGGAACTAGTGTTGCATACCTTATTGATAGATCGCTCCGGCTAAATCTAGAGGTTGTTGTACACAATCTTGCCTCTGACCATGGTGAGATATACATTGATATCCTCATCGATCACAGCGAGATTCGCATCCTTGCCGACGGTTATACTACCGACACGGTTCGCAAATCCCATCGCGCGGGCAGGATTGAGAGTGGCCATCTTTACCGCCTCGGGCAATGGCACACCGACCTTTTGAACCATGTTGCGGACACACTGGTTTAAAACCGCAATGCTTCCGGCGATTGTTCCATCCTGCAGGGTTGCCATTCCATCTTTGACGGTGACATCATGGCCGAGCAATGCATACATTCCATCCTTAAGGCCTGCGCCAGACATCGCATCGGTGATCAGAACGACGCGGTCCTTGCCAATGCACTGGACGAGGACTTTCATCGCGCCGGGATGGACGTGGATCAAATCGGCGATGAGCTCGGCTGTAATCTCATCGGAGCCTGCGATAGCACCAATCAGCCCTGGTTTGCGGTGATGCAATCCCATTTGGGCATTGAATGTATGCGTGACATGTGTCCAATTACCCTCGAACGCTCTCCGTCCGATCTCATAGTCGGCGGTGCTGTGGGCTACGGCTAGCACAACACCTGCCTGCCGGAACAAGGACGCCACTTCATCGGCACCAGGTAATTCCGGCGCCATAGTCATCTGACGAATCCACCCTTTTCCGGCCGCTAAATAGGCTTTGGCCTCCGCAATAGAAGGAGATCGGAGCCATGCCGGATTCTGGGCACCTTTCTTCTCGATGTTCAGAAATGGTCCCTCAAGATGGATACCCAGGGCTTCCGCTCCGGGCAATTCGCTTTTAAAAAGCTCTACGTACTGTTTAATGAGCATGGTTAATTGCTCAGCGTCAGGAGCAAGAATCGTGGTTAAGAATCCCGCGACGCCATTCTGGGCAACCCATTTGGAATATTCATGCAAATCATCGGATAAGGTGTCCGCAAGTCCGAAGGTAATTCCGTGGCCACCGTGGACATGTATGTCGATCAAACCAGGTATGATCATACGGTTACGCATATCCAGATAATGACCATCAACTTCGGGTGCCGCTTCCATGGGACCGACGTAGGCAATCTTGTGCGCATCAGATACCACAATCGCGCTTCGCTCCAAGATTTCATTTGGTGTAATAATGGTTGCGTAATCAAATCGGGTCGCCATTGTGAAACTCTCCTTTTGATATTAAATGACCTCACGGATAACGGTCTAATAGATTGTATCCATTAAGATTTTAAAGTGCCCGGTTAATTTGTCTGTCGTAGGATGGGCACATTGGATTCGTGCTAATAACTTCTGGGTCCTGTGTATAAATCCACAAACCATCGACCGGTGAGAAAATGAATGAGAGAAAGAGTTGCGATAAAAATGTAGTTAAGCATAAACCCTCGCCATCGACATGATTTCCTGTTGTCTAAATTGGGGGCTTAGCCATCATTTTTCGAGTCGTCCATACCTATATTGATATTTGTATTACTGACCCTGCATTGCGGGATCTTCATTTGATGAGGCAAGAGCATCCATGAGCAATCCCTTGAAACGACCTAGCGTGATTTGTTGGAATTCCACCTCCAATCCTGTCCAATCAAACAACTCAAGTATCTCCTCGGTGTGTTCAGCCATATAGGCGTCAGCAAAACCAAGGCTATCCAACACGATGATTTTGTCATAGAAACCCGGGAAGTTTGCGTTTGCGTCGGCGCTGTCCCAACCGAAATAGTTTTGGTAGACGGTCTTCCAGCTCCTAAGCCAACCCGGTGTAAACCATAAGATCTTATCCTGCCTTCCGCTACTGATCTCTTGCCGATCCTCCCGATCTGCCAGCATATCGTATCCGTACTCCCCCTCTACCCTGACGATATCTTGATTGAATTCCTGAAGTATTGCATCAACGCGCTTGAGAGGTTCATCGGTATTCACATAGCACTTTTTTCCATACACGACAATGGTCTTTTGATCGGGGCAAGCTTCTTGGGCTCGAGTTAGTCTTTCCAATAGATACTGCTCCAGCCTCTCTGGAAGAGCATGCAGACCTGGTGGGGTGAAATAAATCTGGTAAGGATTTAAGAAACCGGTCTCCAATAGATGAGCCATTTCGGGGTACAGCATCCCACAACTGATAAGGCAGCTGTCCTCGAATGTTGGGATGTCCTTTGTGGTCATTGCTCATTCCCTTCTTATAGCCGTTCACAGACTACATTGCCTCGAATCCTATTTCTTCCACATCAAGCATTGATTGGCTATGAGACGACAATCTCGGCAGAATGCATTTGCCCAGAGAAACTGGGTATATTCATGTCTATGATAGCGCTCCCCTTGTTTCCCTCCATTCAGGACTCTCAATATGAAAATCGTATTTCTAATAATTCCTGCGTGATCACGATAGGCCAAACAAATGCGATAAACTAAATTCAGCCTACACCGGGCTCCTCATCTTTTTTCACCAGCACCAACCTCCGAAGGCCAGATCGTATTGAATGGCTCTTTAGAACTCCATATATTAAAAAACGCGTTGATTCATGAACCATTCGGTAGCAAATGCTGGTGCTGTGCAACACGGGCGTATTCTTCAATAGCCAGGATGATAAGCAGTACAATCGCTTCGTTCAAACTTGTATTGCGGCACATATGAGGTTGGGGTGATTGGAACAGCAGGCTATCGCCTGCTTCCAGGCGGTGCCATTCCTCATTGACGAGATACTCGACTTCACCCTCCACGCAATAGCAAAGTTCTTCGCCCGCGTGTGAGATGGGCTCCTCCCCACAAATTGCACCTGGTAACAGAGTCATAAGGAAGGGTTCCATCATCTGCCCGGGCAGTCCACTCCCCAAGCTTTCGATGAGCACACCCTCTCCTCCAGTGCGTAAGCGTTGATTCTTACGAACCAGCAGGGTGCCATACTCTTTCCCTGGCACGAAGAACTCGCTGATCGGAACAGAGAGCGCCGTAGCTAAACGCTGTAATGTGGCAACGGTGGGCGAACTTTTACCGAGCTCGATACGACTGATCGCGTTAAGAGAAAGGCCACTGCGATCAGCCAGGGCTCGTAAAGAGTGTCTCCGGGCCTCGCGGATTTCACGAATTTGCTCGCCTACATTGGGATGTTCTAATCCATTCATCCGCACTAACACTCCAATCCTGGGTGTTTCACGGATCCACTATACCATAATAAGAGTTTATATGTACCACTAATAGTATAATGTCATTAAATAAAGGACAGACATAACATTATTGTTGACGCTCTCCAGCTCCAGTGCTATGGTACGAAGGAAATATGACTGGTGTGGAATAAAGGAAGGAAATCGTACGCCCTGCCAACCGGCCGTTATAGATTGCCGGAAGTTGGGGATTGGGGCAGGCACCAACGAATAAGAAGAGAAAATTGTGGACCAATCGATCGAAAAACAAGAACTGAAATCCATAGTTGTCCGAGCTATTTCACAAATTACACACCCCGTCGTCGCATTGAAACCACGATCTATTGATGAAGAGACTTACTGCCAATCCTTTTAATGACACATCCATCGCTGCGGGTTATGATGCATGGTATTCTACAGTCGGTCATCAAGCCGATTGTCTCGAAAAGTCCTTGCTAAAAAAGCTGCTGGAAAGGTTGCCGACAACACAATCAGTTTTGGATGTGGGCTGCGGTACTGGACACTTCACTCGCTGGTTTCGCAGCTTCGGTTTTAAGGCAAAAGGTTTGGACTGCGCCTCTGCCATGCTGTCTGAGGCGATTCGGCTAAGAAGGATCGATCTCGTTCGCGGGGATGCACAGCAGCTACCCTTTGATAATGGGTCGTTTGATCTTGTCGCCCTGATCACCACATTGGAGTTCCTTCAAGAGCCCCGGCGTGCCCTGATCGAAGCCAAGCGCGTCAGCCGCATCGGCCTGATTCTTGGCACGATCAACCGGAGCAGTTGGGTCGGTTGGAAGTATCGCCAGCAGGGAGGTCCAATCTGGGGAAAAGCGCGCTTCTTTACACCGCAAGAGCTGATCGACTTAGTGCATGAAGCCTGTGGTGATACTCAAGGGCTCCTGTGGAGAACGACCTTGTGGCCGTTCTACCAGGGCTCCTTGCCACTGCCCTGGGGAGGGTTTATTGGCATGGCTGTACGATGGGCATCGGAGACGATATCAGAATCATCCACCTAAAGACGGCTAAGGAGCTAGGAGGAATGAACCTATGGATTTGAAACCTGCACTGGATGTCAATGCAGAGCCGGTGGAAGGAGTTCCTGGTGTCACGATCCGATGGCTTTGGGTTGCGGCTGATGATGGTCCCACTTTCTCCCTGCGTCTATTTGAGGTAGAGCCAGGCGCCTCAACGCCGTATCACCAACACGCACACGAGCACGAGGTCTACATATTAAACGGTCAGGCAATCTTGCGCAGTGAATCGCAGGAGTATGCCCTTCGGGTGGGAGACACGGTGCTCGTGATGGCCAATGAACAGCATCAATTCTCGAATACTGGTCCCACGAGCCTGCAATTTCTTTGCGCTATTCCCCAGATAAAGCCACCTCTTAACCTAAGTGCTCAAGTCAGCCTATATCCACTCAGAAAGGGATCGCTATCGCCAGCAATCGATAGCGCACTAGAGATATTCCGTCGTCAGGGTTTGCTTGTGAACCCAGGACCGATGAGCACATTGATCTCGGGCGATAGTGCGGACATCTTCAAAGCGCTCCAAGTAGCATTTGAAAAAACATCCAATGAAGGAGGGGACCTGGTCATGACGGTCACGCTCTCCAACGCATGCCCCACGATTGGGACGATGAGCGATGATGCGATTTCTTTCCGGGCTATTGGTCATGTCGAGAACGAGTTTGAAGAGCCTGTAAGTCCCGACACAATGCTGGTTTCACAATCACGGATCATCATCAATCCCGACCTTATGCCAGGATTAAAATTCTTAGAACCGGGGAGCAGAGTACTTGTGGTTTTTTACTTCCACCAAAGCAAAGGCTACGAACTGTTGCAACACCCACGCGGTGACAAATCCCGGCCTAAGCGCGGCGTATTCACCCTGCATAGTCCCAATCGCCCTAATCCTATTGGCGTAACAGAAGTTGAAATACTCTCGTTGGAGGGTAATGCCCTCACCGTCGGCGGTTTGGATGCGATAAATGGGACACCGGTTCTTGACCTCAAGCAGATGTGAGGAATATTAAAAAAATGTCGTACGAAAAAAATGACATCAGTCCAATCGCAATCCCCATTGTGATATTCGAGTTTGAAGCACCATCCGAAGGATGACATGGAAGTCAACCAGGAGCCCTGGGGATGGAGCCAGTTTTCGAATCTGTTGATGAGTTCATACCATCGTCGAAAGGGTTTCAAGGATGAGGCAAAGTACACCGCAATTATGGAGACTGCTGTTGTTGGTTCGCAATCCAAAAACACCGATTCAAATTACCTGCGCGGAATGCTTCTCCTTACTTAGAGTACGACGCGGATTTGTTGGCGGCAGGTGCGTCTGTGGACGAGCTCCACTCGTCTATCCGCCATCACTTATCCTTATGCTCAGGGTGTGAATCGGAATTCGGCCAATGGCTTGAAAGGCTTGAGGGCGAGGAAGATTCTAAACCCTGACCCCGATTGGGTTTAAGGAGAGATCACCAATCATGAAAACGCAACGGGTAGAAGTAAACGTTACCATCAACAGCGTTCCTAAAAAGCTAACCGTAGAGCATGATGAAAGTCTATTGGTCGCCCTCCGCCGTGCCTCCTACTTCAGTGTTAAATCCGGCTGTGATGATGGAACATGTGGGGTATGCACTGTTCTAATCAATGGAAAACCCGAATGCAGCTGTAAGATCAAAGCACTTGAAGCAGAAGGAGCAGGAATCACAACATTAGAGGGTCTGGGCGATGCAGAGGGGCTACACCCACTCCAGGAAGCTTTCATGGAGACTGGCGCGATCCAATGTGGATTTTGTACCCCGGCACAGATCCTTCGCGCAAAAGCTTTACTTGAGACGAATTCCAACCCAACAGAAGATGAAATCCGCAATTCGTTGAATAGTGTCCTCTGCCGCTGTACCGGGTATGTCCGTGGGGTGGATGCGATCCAGCGTGCGGCTGCGAAGATGCGTGATGAACCTGTCGAGCCCTTCACGCATCTGGAACAGACTCTGCCTGAGAATGGCAAACAATTTAAGCTTCCGGAATCCTTCTATCGCCGTGATGGCGGCAGTAATCCACTACCTCCACTTGTCTTTACCCCGCGGGAGATGACCGCTACTCGAATTGTAGGGAAACCCGAAATCAAGGTTGACGCGAAGAAATTAGTGCAAGGTCGTCCAGTTTTCACCGACGATTTTCGTCGGGATGGCATGTTGTACGGCGCTCTGTTTACGAGTCCCCACGCGCATGCGCGAATTCGACGGATCGACACAAGTCGCGCACGCGCCCTTCCAGGGGTCCGAGCGATATTTATGTATGAAGATATCCCCCGGATCAAATACGCCTCCGGCGGGCAGAGTTACCCGCAACCACTGCCTTATGATCAAGTCAGCCTGGACAATAAAGTGCGGCATGTTGGCGATCGTGTTGCCGTTGCCGCCGCGGAAACCCCTGGCTTGGCTCAGGAAGCTCTCAACCTCATCGAATGTGGAGTATGATCTCCTGCCCGTAGTTGTAGGCCCAGAAGCCGCCTTGAACGAAATCCACAACCTGCCGATCCGGATTGTCGATTCCTACGCCAGTTCAATGGGCCTCGGTTTCGTTGTTCTGACATCGGCACGTGCGGCTGCCGCAGGGAAATCGATTGAAGAGGTAGTCCTTGCAGCAGAGCATATGCGCGATAACGTGCATTTACTGTTCGTTGTTGATACCTTGGAGTACTTACACCGCGGCGGTCGCATCACTGGGGCGAAACGACTTCTTGGCACTGCGCTGCAAAGCAAGCCGATTCTCCACTTTAAGGACGGCTTAATCCAACCGCACTCCCAGGCGCGGACGAGGAAGAAAGCGCTTGGACAAATGTTGGACACTGCCGAGGAGCGCCTATCCGGCAAAGCAATGGCAGAGGCCTGTGTTGTCAACACCGATTGTCGCTCTGATGGCGAGGCGCTGGTGCGGATGGTTAAGGACCGCTTTCAACCAGGGAGTATCTATCTTTCGGAGTGCAGTCCTGTCGTCGGCACACATGTCGGGCCAGGGGGGCTCGGTCTAGCCTATTATCCTGAAGCATGAGGATTTGTGCCTCCCACTAAATGAAAACCGTGGCATCTAAGCCACGGGTTTTTGCTTCTAAGTTAGCAGATTACATTATCCGAGCATCTCAAATCAGCCATCTATTTCGTATAACTGAGCTCAACGATTTCGCCGTGATACGAAATATCACCTTCCCAGCGGATCCCTTCTGAATCGTTATGAACCGTAACATGGTAGCTTACAATCAAGGGGGCAGCAGGGGCAAATTCAGTTTCTACAACCCAGGAACCTGATGTAAATGCTCTCACCATCGCATCGGCAGCAGTGTGGGTAAAACCCTGGTCGATCCACTCACCAAAGGAGGGAAGGGCGTATGTATCCAGGATATATTCCAAAACGGCATCACGCGCTTGATCTTCGCTGAGTATCGTTGCCGGGGGAATTACGATACTTTCTGTAATGTCTCCATAAACACCCAACGCGCCTTCCCAATAAAACCCATTTACGATAAAAGATGCTTCTTCAATTGTATACAATGAAGGAACTGGCGCCGCGGCGGGCGCTGAAATTACGATGGTCAATGGGCCTGAGACATAGCGGATTGTTGAAGAGCCAACAGCATCTTCCGTTGTGATATTCTGTTCAATCCAGGGTTCAGTTTGCTCAATACCGTATTGGCTGTAGAAGTATGCGGCGATATAATCGCGCGCTTCAGAAAAACCGAGAATCTGGGTAGCGGTTTCTTCTGTTGGTTCAGGATTGTCCCCCGGTGAACAATCACCAGAGAAGAATAGGAATTCGTCACAGTAAGAATTGTCCGGGAATCGGCATGTTCCGATATTTGACCCTTCTTCTAGATCAAAACCTTGCGTTTTACAGTACGTGAATTCTTGACCGCAGCGTCCTGAGAGAAAATCCCACTGAGCGCATCGCGTCCCATCGGGGAAGACGCAATCGGCATCCTCGCCACCGTTGCGCATCACATTCTCCATCGAATATCCAAGCCCTTCACAATATACTGCTGAGGGGTTTGCCATACCGGCGATGTTTTCATCTGCTTCTTCTAGCTTGTCAGGGACAGGGTTATTGCCAGAACACGCTGAAAGAAAGAGAATCGTGATTGTTAGAAATCCTAAAGCCTTTCGAAAGTAAGCTTTGCTCATCTTGACCTCCAAAATCCTCTTATGTGGAATGAGTAATTTTCCACAATTGTAACGTGCCTGGCATATTTTTTGTTCCATCCAGAATGGATCGCCGTTTCACTTCTTAAGTACAGCTCGGAAGATTGAGAGCAGCTGAAAACTGCCATAAAATCAATTGCGTATACACTTTCGCTCCACCCTCCCTCTGGATAAGGAACGGGTTAATTTTCCCTGTTCTAGACGTGCTGAGTTTCCAGTGATTGTAGTATCTTTATAATCGTTCTGGACCACCGGGCTTGAATTTCCAGGTCCCGCGACCTGAGATTGACAGCATCCGCGATGGGATCGTGTTTTTTTTAACTATTGACAATATGACAATAGATAATTAGACTATAGAAGAAAAGCAACTAGGGTGAGGGAGGGCCTATGCCCGGTGGACGAGGAGGGGGTGGTGGCAGAGGGCGGCGACGCCAGGGGTTGATGGGATTCTTGCGACCCTGTCTTATGTTTCTGCTTGCACGGGATGATGCCCATGGTTATTCATTACTGGATGAGTTATCCGAGTTCGGCATTGACCCCGAGCAAATCGATCCCAGCCTCATCTATCGCGCTCTGCGTGAAATGGAAGGGGCGGGGTGGGTTTCATCCGAATGGGGTGAGGAAAGCCAGGGGCCACAGCGGCGGGTCTACAAGATCCTGCCCGAAGGAAAATCCTATCTGGCTGACTTGATGAAGGGTCTTCGCCGCCAGCGAGATGAGATGGACCATTTGCTTCAGGTTTATGAAAATGAAATTCAGGAATCATGATCTCCGAGAAGGTATGAATTTATTTACATCTGATTGAATACAAACCAACTATGGAACGGGAAAGGAGAAATTCCAATGCCAGGGAGAGATAGAACTGGACCGATGGGCGAGGGTGCCCAAACAGGTCGGGCAGCAGGTGATTGCGGCGATACTGCCGAGTCCAAGACGCCCAGCGACGGCGCTCGAGGAGGCTTCGGGCGCGGCTTTGGCCGTCGAGGAGCCAACAGAGGGCAGAGACAGGGACGCGGGATGGGCCGCCGGCGCGGGTTTGGTCCAGCCGCGAGTGACGAGCAGTGCATCTGTCCCAGTTGCGGGCATAAAATCGCTCACGTTGCCGGGCAGCCATGTTCACAACAAGTGTGCCCCAACTGCAACACCCCCATGACACGCGTATAAAGGTCCACAGAAGTTACACAGGCAGAAGGTTGGGAGAGGGACGATGAAAGTAGCGATTTCTTCACACGACGGCAAACTTGATACGAGCTTCAGCTCACGATTCGGACGCTGTGCCTATTTTGTGATCATCGACTCCGAATCGCGTGATTGGGAGTCGAAGCGCAACCCAGCGGCGGACGCTCGTGGAGGTGCCGGACCGAGAGTGGTGCAGTTTTTGTCGGAACAAGGCGTGGATGCCACCATCACCGGCCGCTATGGCCCAAACGCGTTCACTGCGCTCGAGGCGGCCGGGATCCAGGCTTTCGAAGCCGATGACGGAGCACCAGAGCAGTTGATTGAGAAGTTCCTGGCTGGAGAGTTGAAGCAAGTCCACGCTGCAACGGGTTCAGAGCGGCATTAAGGGGGCTCCAGGGATCATGGTGATTGCTGTAGCCAGCGGCAAGGGTGGCACGGGCAAGACGACCGTTGCTACCAGCATTGCTTTGGCGCTTGCCGACTCGGGCAGGCAGGTGGCCTGTCTTGATTGTGACGTCGAGGCACCGAATGCCCACATTTTTCTACGGCCCGCACTCGATAACCATAAGCGGGTTGACCTGCTTATCCCCGAGGTGGACGGCGAAGTTTGCACTGGCTGTGGGGATTGTGCGGAAGTATGTCAATTCCACGCCATCGTCACACTGGGAGGGAAGACGCTCGTCTTTCCAGAGCTTTGCCACGGCTGCGGAAGCTGCACTCTGGTTTGTCCTGAAAAGGCGATCACCGAAATCCCAAAATTACTGGGGCACTTAGAAAGCGGCCGCGTCAATGGCGGAATGATCTTCGCCCATGGTGTGTTGAATATAGGCGAACCCATGGCGGTCCCGGTCATATCCCAATTGAAGGGGTGGCGGGAACTACCCCAAACAAACATACGCATCATCGATTCTCCCCCTGGTGCTTCATGCCCAGTTGTCGAGTCGCTGCGCGGGGCTGATTTCGTACTGCTCGTTACCGAGCCAACACCGTTTGGGTTGCATGACCTCCGCCTGGCGGTCCAGCTCACCCGGGAGCTCAATATCCCCGCCGGGGTAATCGTGAACCGCGATGGAATCGGCGATGACGGGGTTGATGCCTACTGCCGGGGGAGCGATATGCCGATCTTGATGCGCATACCCTTCGATCGCGAGTTGGGCGCAAACCTTGCCCAGGGAAAATCCCTGGTTGAGGTTGCTCCTGAATATAAGCAAAGGTTTACAGACCTGTATTCGCGGATAGAAGTGATCCTGGATGATGGCGGGGGGAGGGCATGAAGCAGCTTGTCATCCTCAGTGGAAAAGGGGGTACAGGGAAGACCAGTGTTGCGGCTGCTTTCGCTCATCTGGCATCCAACGGCAGCAAGGCGATCCTGGCGGATGCAGATGTGGATGCAGCCAACCTGGAATTGCTACTCTCGCCCAAGGTGCTGGAGTCGCATGAGTTCGGTGGCGGCAAAGTTGCCGTCATCGATGAGGATTCCTGCGACGGTTGCGGGATTTGTGTGGATGTCTGCCGCTTTGATGCTGTGCACGAGACCGATGGTGTTTTTCAAGTAGACCCCATTGCCTGTGATGGTTGTGCGGCCTGTGTTTACCAATGCCCGGCGCAGTCGATCCATATGCAGCCGCAGATGGCGGGTCATTGGTACCGCTCCACGAGCCGTTTTGGACCGATGTTTCACGCAGCTTTACGTCCCGCCCAGGAGAATTCCGGCAAGCTGGTTACGATGGTCAAGCAGCAAGCACGACTGCTGGCCATGGATGAATCGTACGATCTGGTGCTCGTCGATGGACCACCTGGGATCGGCTGCCCGGTCATCTCGGCGGTTTCTGGGGCGAACCTCGCCTTGATTGTCGCAGAACCGACGGCTTCCGGGACGCATGATATGCGCCGAGCTTTACAGACCACGGCGCATTTTAACGTACCAGCAATGGTGTGCATCAATAAATCCGATCTCTATCGCCAGGGCACGGAGGAGATCGAAGCGTACTGTCACGAAGCGGGGATCCCGGTCGCGGGAAAGATTCCGTTCGACCCCAGCGTGACAGAAGCCATTGTCCAGGGTCAACCGGTGACGGTTTTCAGACCCCAGGCGCCTGCAAGCGTGGCATTAAGGGATTTGTGGGAACGGGTCAACAGCGAACTCATGGAAGGTGACCATGACCATGCTTGATAAAGCGGACGAACTCATGGAGAAGATCCAGGAACGATTAAGCACGGTCATCGACCCGGAAACCGGCGCCGATGTGCTGCGGATGCGCCTGGTCGAAGATCTCATAGCCGACGATAAGGGTCGTGTGCGTTATACCTTCCGGCCATCTTCCCCGTTGTGCCCGATCGCCGTATCTCTGGTTAAACAAATCAAATTGGCTGTAGCCGATGTACCCGGTGTGAGTATGCAGAGTATCACAGTCACGGGGTATGTCGCTTCCGAGGAATTGACCCAACTTATCAATGAGGAGAATGAATGATGCGCATAGCTATTTCCGCAGAGACAAATAACGGGTTGGAAAGTCTTGTCGGTCAGCACTTTGGGCGCTGCCCTTATTTTGCACTTGTTGATGTAGAGGGTACTGAGGTGCAAGCAATTCAGCTTATCGAGAATCCCTTTTACGCCAGCCATGAAGTCGGGCAGGTTCCGGGGTTTATCCATGGGCAGAAGGCGGATGTTATGCTCAGCGGTGGTATGGGGGGGCGGGCGATCCAATTCTTCGATGGATACGGCATCGCTGTCGCAACAGGTGCCAATGGAACCGTGAAGGCTGCGTTGGACGCTTACTTTGAGGGTAGGCTTAGTGGGGCTGCCCCATGTGCGGAGAGCATAGAGCATGGTCATGGCGATCATCACTGAATCGAGGAACATGAACATCGGGGGTAAATAGCGATGGCTCACGCATCACTTGATGCGACCGGAACCTGGAAGTGCGAGCTGTCTCATACCCTGGAAGAGGGGGAAATGAGCGCTCTTACAAGCGGGGAAATAAATACCAAGCCATCTGCGTATCATTCGGGAGCCATCGAACCCTCTTTAGAGCATCGATCCCATGTGTAGGGATTATTGCATTCGGGTCGACGTCATGATGGTTCTCTCGAGAGGCCGTCCAGCCTTGGACCGCGGCGAGGTGCACGCGAGGACGAACTGTGCAAAGCGCCTCGGCGGAACTTCAACATGAAATTTGTGTATGGACCGGTATATTCCCGGCGCCTGGGACAATCCCTCGGTGTTGATCCCGTACCGCTCAAGACCTGCAATTGGAATTGTGTCTATTGTCAGCTAGGGCGGTCAAAGCCGATGGTAAATGAACGAAAAGAGTACTTCCCGGCTGAAGATATATTGGCGGATGTTAAACAAGCGCTAGCTTTGCATACCCCCGGAGATATCGACTGGATCACTTTTGTTGGATCGGGGGAGACCACCCTTCACAGCCGTCTCGGATGGCTCATTAATGAGGTCAAGGTCTTAACCCAACACCCTGTAGCGGTCATCACGAATGGCTCCCTGCTGTATCTGCCGGAGATGCGTGAAGAGCTGGCGCTTGCCGATGCTGTGCTGCCTTCCCTTGATGCTGGCACACAGGAAATGTATCAGCGGGTAAACCGACCGATGGCTGAGCTGCCCTTTGAAAGCCTGTTGGAGGGCTTGATCACATTCCGGAAAGAATACCAGGGTAAATTGTGGGTAGAAGTCATGCTCCTGCAGGGCTTGAACGATACAGAACCGGCGCTGCGCGACATCGCTAATGCACTGGTGCGCATACAGCCCGATGAAGTGCATATCTTATTGCCCACCCGACCGCCGGTGGAAACGTGGGTTCAACCAGCGGATGAGGATGGCCTATTGCGTGCCCGAGCCATCCTTGGTGACATCGCCCATGTGATCCACCCTGGCAGCGGTTCGTTTGATCTCAGCGGGAATGAGTCGTTGGTGGATGCGGTCGTTGGGATCATAACCCGCCATCCTATGCGCGAGAGTGAATTAATCGAAACTCTCCAACACTGGTCGCCCGGAGATATCGCCGCAACCATGCTCGAACTCGAGAGCAGTGGTAAGGCTCAGATTGTGGAACGCTTTGGTATCCGCTTCTGGAGTGCTTCACCCTCGATCTACCCTGAGGTTGAGCAGAGTGAGAGGACCGATATACGGAAAGCAGGAGCTGGATTCCGAGGGGATGAGAACGAAGAAGAAAGGTCTCACGAAAAATGAATGCCGATCAAAATGAGGCCATACTCGCTGCGATCGAGAAAGTTGAGCATCCGGCAATCGCAACCACTTTATTGAATCTGGGAATGCTGCGTGATGTGGTAATAAGCCCTGAAGGCCAAACCAGCCTAACCCTGGTGCTGCCGTTTCCCAGTATCCCGGACAACGTGAGCAACTATATGGTTAACAGCCTTGCTGCGGCTGTGGGATCCGCAGGGGGAGTATTGATCAAGGCGGATGTGTCTTTAATGAATGATGCCGGGCGACAAGAGTTCCTAGCGAAGGAACGGCAATATTGGAGAGGGTAAGTGATAAATAGTCTACATACACAACAAGATTGGTTTGATCGACTGCTGCCCGATGGATTACCCATCCCCAGTTCTACACTGCTGAGCGGACCTGGTGGTTCGGGCAAGCCCCTTGTTGGAAACGTTATCGCCGCCGCCTGGCTGAAGCAAGGTGGCAGTGTGATCTTCATGTCCTTGCAGTATCCCGACCACAGCTTTATCAAAGCTAGTCTGAGCAAGGTCGCCCATCTGGATTTGGATGATTACAAAGGCAGGGTCGTCTTCATTGAGTTAGATGCGACGATAGACGCCATGACGGAGCCGGAGGATAATCGGTTCTGGGCCAATGTCGTCAAACCCGAGGTTTGGGATCACGCTATCGAGCAGGCCAGCGGCATGCTACCAGAAGATGGACCTGGCATTCTGATCTTTAGCTCGGCGCTAAATCTATTGCTTTTCTCACCCACCTATGGGGCAGGGATTTTGGAGAAGATGAAGGCAGCTGCTCAAGGCACACAAAGGTTCACCTATCTCTTCTCGGCAAGCACAACCGCCAAGGCGGAGGAAATCGCCGAGCTTGAAGCTGTGGTGGACAATCTGATTATGACTCGCAGCGCCAAATCACCATTCCGACTCTACATGCAAGTGGTACGGAGCAAAGGGAACGCTCATATCTCAAATGAAATCGAGGTCCCATTTTCCGCGGAGCTTTTGGCCGACGTTAAAGAGATTGCCGATCATAGCCGCAAGAAAGTTATCCCGCTCGTCTCGAAATTATGAGCTTTAGGGATGATCTGAAGGAGTAAAAAAAATGTGCCAAGTCGCAGTGTATCTGGATGACAAGAAGATCATGGACAGCGTGATGCTGGTCGAACCAACCTCCGAGGGGGTGCGATTGACGAAGCTGTTTGAAGAACCCAGGGTGATCCCCGCCGCGATACAGCAGATTGATTTGATGAAAAATAAACTCATCCTTAAAGCGATCACAAAGGAAGAGAAGAAAGATGAATGAGATAGAAAAGCTGAGGGTGTTGATCCCACACTGGGTTGAACACAATAACGAGCATGCTCAGGAATTTCGTGACTGGGCAGAACAAGCTGGTGAAACCGCTCAGGAAATCTTGGATGCGGCTGAGGCCATGAGCCGGGTCAATACACATTTACTGTCTGCTCTGGAAAAGTTGGGCGGTTCGATACCCCATGGGCATGATTAAGAAGATGCCCAGGAAGGCTACCTGAAGGGTTTTACAGACTGGCGATGACACCTTCCATTTCTGAAAAATCAGATGAGAGGGTGCCATACTGAAGAACGGTTGCTGCAACCCATTGACGGCATACATCGTCGTCGAAAGGGTTTCAAGGATGAGGCAAAGTACATCGCAATTATGGAGACTGCTGTTGTTGGTTCGCAATACAAAAACACCGATTCAAATTACCTGCGCGGAATGCTTCTCCTTACTAGAGTACGACGCGAATTTGTTGGCGGCAGGTGCGTCTGTAGACGAGCTCCACTCGTCTATCCGCCATCACTTATCCTTATGCTCAGGGTGTGAATCGGAATTCGGCCAATGGCTTGAAAAGCTTGAGGGCGAGGAAGATTCTAAACCCTGACCCCGATTGGGTTTAAGGAGAGATCAGAAATCATGAAAACGCAAGGGGTGGACGTAAACGTAACCATTAATAACGTTCTCAAAACACTTACAGTTGCTCAAGACGAAAGCTTATTACTTGCCCTCCGACGCGCTTCCTACTTCAGTGTTAAATCTGGCTGTGATGATGGCACGTGCGGGATTTGCATTGTTCTCATTAATGGAAAGCCCGAGCGCAGCTGTAAAATCAAAGCGCTTACAGTAGAAGGGGCAAAGATCACAACCATAGAGGGTCTTGGTGATGCGGAGAGGCTACACCCACTCCAGGAAGCTTTCATGGAGACTGGCGCGATCCAATGTGGATTTTGTACCCCGGCACAGATCCTTCACGCAAAAGCTCTACTCGACGAGAATTCCAATCCTACGGAAGACGAGATCCGCCATGCTTTAAACGGGGTCCTATGCCGCTGTACGGGATATGTCCGTGGGGTAGATGCGGTCCAGCGTGCGGCTGCGAAGATGCGTGATGAACCCGTCGAGCCCTTCACGCATCTGGAACAGATACTACCCGAAGACATCGGACATCTCAAGCTTCCGGGATCCTTCTATCGCCGTGATGGTAGCCGCAATCCGCTCCCTCCACTCGTCTTCACCCCGCTGGAGATGACCACAACCCATATCGTTGGGAAACCTGAAGTAAAAGTTGACGCAAAGAAATTAGTGCAAGGCCGTCCAGTATTTACCGACGACTTTCGTCGGGAAGGAATGTTATACGGCGCTTTGCTCACCAGTCCCCACGCGCATGCGCACATTCGACGGATCGATGCAAGTCGCGCCCGCGAGCTGCCCGGGGTCCGTGCAGTTCTAACATGCGAGGATATTCCCCGGATCAAATATGCCTCCGGTGGACAGAGTTATCCGCAGCCGCTGCCTTACGATCAAGTCAGCCTGGACAAGAAGGTCCGGCATGTTGGCGATCGTGTCGCCATTGCCGCAGCAGAAACACTCGAGCTGGCGCAGGAAGCTCTCAGCCTCATCGATGTTGAGTATGATCTCCTGCCTATCGTCGTGGATCCAGAAGCTGCTATGCAGGATGGCGCGCCGATTATTCATGATGAGCCGGACACCGAAAGTATCCACGACCCTGAGCGCAATATTGTGCACCACATCGAAGCGCATGCGGGGGACGTCGATGCGGCTTTTGGTGAGGCGGATCATCTTTTTGAGGGAACCTACCGCACACCCAAGCAACAGCAAGTCCACCTGGAACCTCATGTCTGCATAACCTACTTCGACGAGGACGAGCGCTTGGTCATCCGCACCAGTACGCAGGTGCCTTTTCATATTCGCCGCATGGTCGCACCGCTCATCGGTCTGCCGGTGAAGCAGATCCGCGTGGTGAAACCGCGTATTGGCGGTGGTTTTGGCAACAAACAGGAACTCATCCTGGAAGATCTATGTGCGCATCTAACGTTAGCGACCAATCGACCCGTGCGTATGGAATATACCCGCACGCAGGAGTTCACCAGCTCGCGCAGCCGGCATGCAAATATCATCCGTTACAAGATCGGGGTGAAGGACGAGAAAGTAACGGCGGCAAATCTGTATCTAATCGGCGATACCGGCGCATATGGTGCGCATGCGTTGACGGTTAATATGGTCGGTGGGTTCAAGGGGTTGACACTCTACAACCCGCCAAACGTCCAATTCATCAGCGATGTTGTGTACACAAATACGCCCCCGGCAGGCGCTTTTCGGGGCTATGGCGCTATGCAGTGTCAATTTGGAATTGAGGTTCTGATGGAAGAGATTGCCGACAAGTTGGGCTTGGATGTTGTCGAGTTCAAGCGAAGCAATTGGCTCAAGGTCGGTGAACCGATGCATTTATCGAAATCGCTGGGGGAGGGGCGTGAAGGTGTAGAACAGTCACTGCAGACCAGTGCGCTTGATCTGTGTGTGGATATCGGCAGGTTGGCTACGGATTTTGAAGCCAAGCGGCAGAAACATCGTCAACAAGACGGCCGCTATCGGCACGGCATTGGCATGGCGGTGGTGATGCATGGGAGCGGGATTGCCGATCTGGACATGGCTTCCGCCACGCTGAAAATGAATGATGATGGATCGTTCAACTTGTTAATTGGTGCGACCGACTTGGGCACGGGCTCGGATACAATCCTGGCGCAAATGGCCGCGGAGATCCTGGGGATCCCACTGGAGGATATCATTGTGTATTCCTCAGACACGGATTTTACGCCGTTTGACAAAGGAGCGTACGCCAGCAGCACGACCTATATCAGCGGTGGTGCCGTTCGTAAAGCTGCCCTGAAGATCAAAGAGCAGATTCTTGAGCACGCCAGCTTGATGCTCGGCGGAATCGATATGCATGATTTGAAGTTACAAGACCGGCAGGTCAAAACCCTGGATGGGCGCTCGATCTCTCTGGCCGAGATCGGATTAAGCAGTCTGCACCAGCAAAACCAGCACCAGATTATTGCCTCCGCCTCTCACAAAAGTCCCCTCAGCCCGCCTCCAACAGCTGCGCAGTTTGCCGAGATCGTGGTTGATATGGAAACAGGGAAGATCAATACGGAGAGATTGTTGATGGTCGTGGATTGCGGACGCGTGATCAACCCAGCTACCGCCTCCGGGCAGGTGGAAGGGGGGATGGCCCAGGCTCTCGGATTTGCTCTCACAGAAGAGATGCTCTTTGACGACGATGGTCAACCCTTAAACCCGAACTTGAGCAAGTACCGCATCCCGCGCGCAGCCAGAATGCCGGCGATGGATGTGATCTTTGTTCAAACCGATGAGCCCAGCGGACCCTTCGGTGCTAAATCGGTCTCAGAAATCGCCATCGATGGGGTCTCCCCGGCGATGGCCAGTGCACTGCATGATGCGACCAGTTTGTGGATGCGCGAGCTGCCCTATACAGCCGAACGGGTTAAAGCAGCGCTTAAGAAAGCGGGGCATTAAACCCACATCCCACCTGTGTTTTGTGTGAGAGATGCCGCATACTTTGAAGATCGTCGATCCAATGTATATGACGTCTCGCATTCTGTTCTTGTAGAGAGTAATTTATGCATTCCAAGTCCATATTGATCTCAGATCTCCCCGTCGACAAGGCGGCAACGCGTCGCCGCAACTTCGTCGCCGGATTATGGCATGGGGCCTTCTTGGCCTTGGGGGTCTCTTTTACACAGCCGACCACGGTCATTTCCGCTTTTGTGGCCGACCTGACCGGCTCAACCGTATGGGTAGGCGGCCTTATAACCATACTGAGCATAGCTGGAGCACTGCCGCAGCTTTTCGTTGCCCGATGGATTGAGCCACGACCGCGCAAAATGCCTTATCTATTAACGGCCATATATCTGCGCGTCTTCAGCTGGGGTGCCCTCGCCTGGCTCATATTTGCCATCGGTGATCAACACCCCATGACCCTGGCCTGGATCTTAGTAGGCATGCTGGCCATCTTCTACGCAGGCGGTGGCCTAGGCAATATCCCTTACACCGACATCATTGGAAAAATTATTCCCACCAATCGAAGAGGGGCATTTTTTGGTGGCATAGGTGCTTTAGCGGGGCCGCTGTCTGTCGGTGCTGCACTAGCAGCACAACGTATTCTTGCACAGTTGAATTATCCGAATAGTTATGCTCTGTTATTTGGGTTGGCTGCCATCGCGCTGATCATTGCCTCACTGGGTTTTTGGGCTATACGTGAGCCTTCCGCTTCCGTTGCGGTGCGCGATCTACAGCCTTGGCATAAATACTGGAAACAACTCCGGGCAGCCAGCCGACGCATGAAGGAGTTAATTATCACACAACTCCTGACCGGATTCAGCTTGATGGCGCTTCCCTTCTATGTGGTTTTTGCACGCGAACGATTGGATGCGCCTCTTGAGGCTGTGGGCTGGTTTTTGCTGGCTCAGGTAATAGGCGGTTTGCTTTCAAACTTGGTATGGGCGCGCCTCGTAGATAAATCGGGAAGCCGGCGGATGATATTCTACTGCGCCGTCCTATCGACGTTGACCCCTCTTCTGGCGATTGCGATGTCACGTTGGGGCTGGCTGGCGTTGTTGCCGGTTTTCTTCTTGGCTGGCGCGATTATGAATGGGCGCAGTGTCGGTTTTCAGAGCGCATTGCTCGAGTTGGCTCCGGCTCCGGAACGATCCACCTATGCAGCTCTTAACTCCGTGCTGATCATACCCGTTGCCTTTCTTTCCCTCATAGGCGGATTGTTTTTGCGGGAATTTTCATACGACGCGCTTTTCATCGCTGCGGCGGTCTTTATCGCTGCAGGCGCAGTCGTAGCGCGGCGATGGGCTACCCAAGTGTAAGAAGATCACAAACTCGAATCATGATTGCGATAGGAGAAAAAAATGGCTACTAAGACGAAGATCGGCATTATTATTTGCGACCGTTACCGGCAATGTGCGGGTGGGAAGTGCTTCCGGGCGATGAAGAACCGCGAGGGCGCCTTCAGCATTTATGCAGATCAAGATGTGGAATTGGTCGGCTATACAACTTGCGATGGTTGCCCAGGGGGAAATATCGAATATGCAGGCGACGAGATGGTGAAGAACGGCGCCGAGGTCATTCATCTCGCCACAGGGCTCGTCGTGGGCTACCCGCCTTGTCCTTATATCGACACCTTTCAAGAATTCCTGACAAAGCGATACGGTTTGAAGGTTATTGTGGGCACACACCCGATCCCCGAGAAATACCTTACCATGCATACAAGTCTGGGAACCTGGGATGATCCAGCTGGTAAAGCACTCATTGAGCCCACACTCGCCGACGAAAAGACGCGTATTGCGTACAACTAGGTTTCCTAATGCCAGGGATGAAACCGGTCTTAACTGCAATTTCGTTATTCTGAATGCCTGGCAACAAGGCCGCGCGAGATTGGTGTGATGGAATCGACTTTATGGGTTGATCCCAGCGGAGGGATCTCATGTGAAAAGTTTGCCGCGGCGCTGATCGGGTTGGGTGTACCTGAGAGTGGGATGATGCATGCGATGGAAGCCGCCGCAGGTGAACTAGGTTTATTGGATGTCCATGCGCATGTCGAGTTTCTTCCCAATGGAAGCCTCGCTCATCGATTACACATTACATTCTTGGAGCAGCGAAAGCCCTTATCTCTGGAGTATGCTGCGGATAAATTAAACGAGATGCTGTCCCTCGCAGAAGTAGAAGGTGAGTATGCCGTTGTTGTAAAACGGGCGCTATCGATTTTATCCACTGCAGAAACTCAAAGCGTTAGCGCAGCCTCATCCCCACATGTGGAGACGGTTCAATTGTCGGTCATCGGTGAGGCGAACACACCTTATGAGCATAAAGCACCCTATCAACCTGCCCTCGGGAATGTCAGCGATGGGGTGTTCTTCATCCAGATAGCACCACAATTTATTGCTGGGCTGAAGGGTTTAGAAACGTTCAGCCATATCCTCGTGTTCGCTTACCTGGATCGCAGCCGGATAGCGAAAATTCGTGTACGTCCACCATGGACGGAAGGGCAAGATGAGTATGGGGTTTTTGCCACCCGCTCACCGAATCGACCCAGCCCGATTGGTCTCAGCCGAACGCGTTTAGAGCGCATCGAGGGCGATCGCATCTACACTGGCTCTCTGGATCTTTTTAATCATACACCCATCGTGGATATCAAACCGTTTATTCGCTCTCTGGACACCGCAGATCGCCCTGCGGAAGAAGGCAATGATGGTTGGTTGCAGGGTAGCGATCACCTTGAACTGCACCGGTTAGGGATTCCCCATGAACATCCAGAGAGTAGCGAAGGGCGGCACAAGATCGAGCGCCTGCTGGTTTGCTTGATTGGGATCGGCTGGGGATTACAGCAGCTCGGCGTAGACCTGGGTTCAATCCGATGCG
>DAOUEQ010000137.1:0-61153 GCA_034430395.1 Anaerolineales bacterium
TCGAGAATGGCAAATTGGGAATACCTTTTATGAGCGTCACAACCGATCTTATAATTAGTCATGCTGCGCCTCCTTCGCTACGCGTTGTCGGGATACAACTAGTGTAGCTGGGGGTGCAGCGCTTTCATATAATCAACTCGCTGGAGGCGACCTGGGACCACAGCGGAGCTGGGCAGGTGTGCGCCGCGATTTGCATGTGGTGGAGCAATTTTGCTATCTTGAAGGGCAAGAGTTGGTGAAAGACCAGGCGCCTCAGCTCGAGGCTGTTAGCCCGCATGAGCGTCACTTAATAGAAAAGTTGACTAATGTGATTGAAGTAACGGCTCGTGAGCTTTTGGAAAAACTTTAGGCAATTATACGATTGACACACAGATACCCCAGCGATAATTTAAAAGTATGAACAACATGAACAGCAATAAAAAGGAGTCAATTCATGGCAAAAAAATTATCGAAAGGTAATGGTCGTCCTATTCCAAAAATTGAGATTAATTTGGAATTATCACCAGAGCAAGGTGAAGAACTACTAAAAACATTGAAGGTTCGTTTTGAGAAAAATATGAACCGCCACAAAGGTCTTGAATGGTCCAAAATACAAGCAAAACTGGAAGCTGATCCTGAAAAACTGTCGTCACTTAATGCAATGGAAAGCACTGGCGGTGAACCGGATGTTGTTGGTTATGATAAAAAGACGGGCGAATACATTTTTTATGATTGTTCGGCGGAAAGTCCTAAAGGCCGCAGAAGTGTTTGTTACGACCGCGAAGCGCTGGAGTCAAGGAAAGAACATAAACCTGGAAATAGCGCTATTGATATGGCTGCTGTCATGGGAATTGAGATCTTAACAGAGGAACAATATCGGGAGTTACAGATACTTGGAAATTTCGATACAAAAACGTCGAGTTGGGTGAAAACACCTGCTGATATTAGAAAACTTGGCGGGGCCATCTTTTGTGATCGTCGCTACGATACTGTCTTCCTATATCACAACGGAGCAGAATCCTACTATGGCGCTAGGGGATTCCGTGGCTCGCTAAAGGTCTAAATTTTGCGCAGACAGATTGAACGTGGACGAATGCTGGCTAACAAGCGGATGGATCGGACTCGCCGAGCAGCCGGTTTTGAACCCATAAGTATCCAAGAGCGAGCCGATCATCCGCCAACCGTTAGCCCACTAATCGCTATAAACATCAGAGGCGAATCATGAGTAACCAGTTAATCAAAAAACGTAAATGGCTGTACCCAGTTCTTTACGCTGTTTTTTTCATTATTAGCATGTTACCGATCTACACAGAGAAGCCATATCCTCCCCAAGAAACACAGGATGTGATTGTCAATCTTCTAATGGTGGCCACAACCCCCTATAAGGCCTATGCTCCGATATTTCACGTATTGACCATCTTGATGATCATCCTGATTGCTTGGCAGCCGGCAAAGATGGGACGTGTTTGGGCAGGTTACATGGGATTGAATTATCTGATAATCGCCTTGGTGCAGACGATGGGGACAACCGGGCAATATGGTTTTGTCCTGCACACAGGTGGAATGGTGATGTATGGTGTGTTAGGGTTGGTTTGGCTGGCCGTTTCCATTCGCAATGAACTTCAGACTTCTTTTCGGTCAATCTCATGGCAACATCTGCTATTACTGCCTCTTGCGATCTTTGCGTTTTGGGCGCCATATGTTGCCTCTGGTAATGGGGTACGACCGGATTTCAGTCCACTTTTGCTTCTGGTTTCGCCGGATTACGGGTTGACTTTTTGTTTCACCGCACCAATCTTTTTGTTCTCGTTGATTCTGTTTTATCCGCAGGTCAATATGCTGGCCTATCGGATAACAGCGTTTAACGGTTTGTTGTATGGGGCGTTTAATCTCACACACTGGTTCACGCCAGAATTACGCTGGATGGGATTTTTGCACTTACCATTACTCATCATTTCCATATATGCACTCATATTGCCGCGAATATACAAGAAACAGGAAGCGGGCTAACAACTCACTGAAGCTGACCCGGCGGGCTGGGCTTTAGGGGATACTTGTCTTGCCTGCCCACGTGCCCGAGGATCGAGGGACTGTCGCCCGCTTCCACCGGGCAGCTTAGCTCGAAGCCGTTAGGCGTGCCTATCATCCCGCCGCAGCCCATTTCAACTCGGCCGAATGTCAGTCTGAATTCAGGATTCTCGGTCTACCTCGCCTTACACTCAAAGGGAAGATAAAGGAGTAGGGAACAATGAAATATCGAGTCCACCAACTCAAGGTCAGAAGAGACACAGCCCAGGAGAAGCTGCAAAGCTTCTTGAATCAGCTAGAAGGCGATATCCTTGCGGTAGTCCCGTAGGTATCGCCGAAATTCCAGATGATGGGCGCCACATCTAAGGTTGACTTCCTGCTCATTGTGGAGAAAGTCAATTAGTGGTGTAAATGAGCGAGCGACTATCCTGGATGACAGCACGCTAGTAGACTATCATCGGCCAATCCTCCGCCCAGGTTCCAGCAACGGTACGATTTTGCGCATCCTTTTCATGCCAAGATCAGAGTCCGTTGCGTCTTCATGCTACGGTGGCGAACGTCTCACAGGAGCGGACCGGGGAGGCTGTGCGATTTCATAACGAGGTTGTATGATAGGAGTGGGGTGATGAGGTAGCGGTCGGGCAAGCCCCGGCCGCTAACAACATAGAACGTGGCCTGTGCAGCTTATAAACCGGTAGGTGTAAGCGTATAAGCAGATAGGAGAGGACGGTATGAGAGTCAGAAATATCCGTATGGCGATGACTGTATTATTCCTCATTCTTGCGCTGTCGCTAATTGGTGCATGCTCAGAGCAACCGGCAATATCGCCATCGACTGTTACTGAAGAACCGACAATCCATTCAACAATTACACCTATTGAATCATCAAGTCTTTCGCAGATACCAGTGATTTGGGATGATGATGGCAGTCCTGATGGTGTTATCGCCCTGCTCTATCTCCTGAAGAATCCGCAGATTCGTGTCGAAGCGATCACTGTATCGTGTGGTGAAGCCCACCCAGAAATCTTCGCTCAAAATCTTACCCGCATGTTAGCGCGGATTGAACGCCCAGATATTCCGATCGCGGCTGGACGTGCAACGCCTCTGGAGGGGGACAACGCTTTCCCAGAGGTTTGGAGAGAATCGACTGATATTTTCTGGGGAATCGAATTGCTCGATGCGGAAGAGTCCGATGAATCTATTCCAGCCAGCCAACTCATCGTTGATGTAGTCAATCGCTCCTCAGAACCGGTCACTATTCTTCTTACAGGGAATCATACCAATCTAGCTGAAGCACTGAGAATGGACCCATCGATTGTCGATCGGATCAATGTTGTTGAGGTAATGGGGGGAGCACTTGATGTACCTGGAAACATCGCTAGCGACTGGCCTGATATTCCAAACAAGGTTGCAGAGTGGAATATCTGGGTGGATCCCATAGCGGCGAACGAAGTCTTCACGTCTTCATTGTCGATCAGGTTAGTACCTCTGGATGCAACGAACCAGGTCGTATGGACCGAAGAGGATGCTAAAGCCTGGGAAGCTTCAGGCACTCCAGAAGGCGTCTTGGCCTCAGAGGTATTAAGGTGGATGCTCCGCTCTTGGTTCCCTGAAGGTGTTTATGCTTGGGATGTTGTCGCAGCTGTTGATATGACAGATTCAGATGTTTGCCAACATTCCAATCAATATGTAAGGATAGTTACTCAACCAGGCAATGATCAGGGGCAGACGCTCGTAGATGACAGCCAGCTCGCCAATACAAGTATTTGTATGACGCCATCAACGCCGCTTCTGAAAGGCCGTGTAGCAGAGGCTTTCCAAGCTCCTTAGATGTCTCCTGTGACCCAGAATTGGTTACAGGTCAGCCTGAACCAACCCGGGACATCGGTTACATAGTATTCTAAAGACATAGGTTACAACACATATTCTAATGATATGAGTAACAATATATCCCGGAGGCGTGATGCCTTCCCTTCAGGATGGAGGCTTCGCCTTCCAAAGTGTGGGAGATCAATGTCAACTCGAGACCGTTAGGACGCGAGCTTTCTAAGAAATTTTGCTTGGTTCTCTCAGTAACTTTTGTCGATATGGCAAGTTGATTATTATCGGAGGTGACTCATGGAGTTATTACCTACACTTAAAATTGGATGGCTCAATGGTTGGATTCTCCTTATATTTGAGTTTTTGATCCAGGGCTTTCTTCTGTTGATTTTTCCAAATGATGTGGTGTCCCGATTGTTTAGCAGGTCTGGCTGGAATGTGAAGCAGAGGGTCTTTACAATCATCGGTAAAACATTTTCCCTTGCCTGCTTGATTTTGATAATCATGACGCCCTTGAATATCAATTCAAGTGTATTCACCGTCGGGTTGATTCTATATGCCATCGGCTTGGTTGGTCTCGTGGTGGCTATGTTGAACTTCAAAGATACTCTGCTAAATCAGCCGGTGACGAAGGGAGTCTATAAGGTATCGCGTCACCCCCAAATCGTGTCGCTATTTGTCATATTTTTAGGGATATGCTTAACGATTGGCTCATGGGTGGCCCTTCTCACGCTGATACTATCCAAGCTGTTTCAGCATTTCGGGATACTGGCCGAGGAAGAGGTATGCTTGAGGGCATATGGCGAGTCGTACCGTGCTTTTATGGAACAGGTACCGCGCTATTTCTTATTATTTTGAGCGATGATTTCGGTCACAATGGGTTCAGTTGCTATGAGGAATTGGTTATTCTTCTTGTGTTTGGAAAAGCGACATAACCCCAACTCAGTGGGCGCTGAGGCACGCGCCACTGATAGCATTCGTTTTGCATCTTGACCTGTCTGGGCTTGATTACGAGGAGTTAAAACGCATGAAAGCAAATCAAGACCGTAACGCCAGTTTGCCCCTCAAGGGAAATCTCACGCTGTTATACGCGCTCTCTTTCATCATCGCCAGCCTGATGGCGGCTGCGTCTGTCGCTGGCCTCCTGTACCCAACGATCATCTATCCATCGGACGAGCTGCTTCAGGCGTTCCTATCCAATGACGTGGCCAATATACTCATCGGATTGCCGATGCTGCTTGCTTCGATATGGCTCACGCGGCGCGGCAAGTTGATCGGACTGCTCTTCTGGCCGGGTGCGCTTTTCTTTGTGCTGTACACGTACATCATCTATGTCTTTGCCATGCCACTCAACATGCCATTTTTCCTGTATCTCGCACTTGTTGTGCTCACTGTGTACACCCTCATCGGACTGGTCGCCAACATTGACGGAAAAGCAGTACAACAACGACTTACCGGAGCTGTGCCGGAGCGCCTCGCAGGTGTAGTCCTGGCTGCGCTGGGTCTCCTGTTCCTCTTGCTGGTCATCGGCACTATCGTCAATGCGCTTATCAACCATACGCCGATTGCTGAAACAGAACTCGCGCTGCACACGGCAGATTTCTTGATCACTCCGGCTTGGGTAGTCTGTGGGGTACTGCTTTGGCGGCGTAAAGCGTTTGGTTACGTGACCGGCCTGGGTTTGCTTTTCCAAGCCAGCATGTTATTCATCGGTTTGATCATCGTATTGTTGTTACAGCCATTTATGACCGCTGCGTCATTCAGTTTGGTCGATGTTGTGGTGACCTTTATCATGGGGCTGATCTGCTTCATTCCCTTCGCGCTCTTTATTCGCGGTGTGGTGTCCAATCGAAACTCCTCGCTCGCCTAGCGTCCGAAGACAAGTTGGTAGCGCAGGTGATAATGAGGTACGCTCCCTATCTACCACTACACCAGACCGCGCTCTCGCGCACAAAATCAGTGGTTCAAGGATCAACGACGGCGTCATCTAACGGCAGCTCTCACGCTTGAAACGTGTGGTAGATGAGCTGGTTCCTTAGTCCGAACGGGTTAACATCACATGGAAATCCGACCATACAGGTACACAGATGAGAGAGAAGTCATCGAATTATGGAGGATTGTATTCCCGAACGCACCGGCTCATAACGATCCTGGTAACGATATCCGCTCTAAATTGAAAATCCAGCCTGAGCTGTTCTATGTGGCGATTGCTGATGGTCATTTAGTAGGAACAGCGATGTCGGGTTTTGATGGTCATCGGGGATGGGTCTACTATGTTGCAGTTCACCCAGATTTCAGGAGACAAGGTATTGGGTCTGTTCTTATGAAAAAAGCCGAAAAGTCTCTGCTTGAAATTGGGTGTCCTAAGGTGAACATTCAGATACGAGCAAGCAATGCTGAAGTCCAATCATTCTACGAGTCTCTTGGGTATAGCGTCGAGGACCGTATTAGTATGGGAAAGAGATTGGGTGATACCGAAGGGCAGAAATGATTTTGCCTATCCTTGAGCTGGAGCGAGCTGCGTGAGGGGCGCATGGTGGAGCGGGGGACTGCGCCCCCCCCAAGTACGGGGGATTTCGTATCTCAAGATTGACAGCTGGCTCACCCGTAGGAATGAGATGAAGTGGACACCGCGCAGGATGAAGTTCGTGATGAACATCTATCCTCCTTACTTGTTTGCTGGCATTCGGGTGACCGAAATTGACCCGCAGTGGCGTGAACTCCACGTCTCGATGAAACTCCGCTGGTTTAATCAGAATGCCGTTGGGACTCACTTCGGTGGGAGCCTCTACTCGATAGTGGACCCACATCTCATGCTCCTGCTCATGCAGGCGCTTGGAAGCGATTACGTTGTGTGGGACAAATCAGCCGAAATCGAATTCATCAAGCCAGGCAAGGGTCGTGTGCACTCAATCATCCGCATCACCGATGCTGACCTGGAGGAGATTCGCCGGAAGACCGAGGGAGGTGACGTGTACTGGCCGCGATTTGAGCTAACGATTCTAGATGAGGAAAGCGACATCGTTGCAACGGTGACGAAGGTCCTCCACATCCGCCGTAGATGAACCGCTCGCAGTTCATAGCTTGCCCGGTTTGTACCTGGATGCATCAACTGACCACCCACGAGCTCGTTGGATGGAGTGCATTAATTTTCTGTAATGAATTTTTCTGAAGTCTTGTACCGTCCTATGAAGAAAGGCGAGGAAGGGATTATCTCCGCCTTGATTGTGGACGTTTTTACTGAGTTTATTATGCCCCTGTATTCGCGAGAAGGGACGGATGAATTTCTAAGGTATGCGCAGGAAGAAAAAATAAGCGAGCGATCCCAGCACAATCATTTCATCCTAGTTGCTCAGATTGGATCGCATGTTATTGGTGCAATTGAGGTTCGAGAGTTTAAACATATTTCTATGCTCTTTGTTGATGATCAGTACCAGCGGAAAGGAATTGGAGGGAATCTAATCAGGGAAGCAACTTCCATTTGTCAAGAGAATAGCCCCGAGATTGATCAAATCACAGTTAATTCAAGCCCTAATGCGGTTCAAGCCTATGAAAAATTCGGCTTTCTATGTAGTGGAAGCGAGCAAGAAATTAGTGGAATAAGATTCGTGCCTATGGTGTTCAAGCTGCCTGGCGGAGATGGCGCGTAAACCTCATCCACGAGAAGGTCACGTCCGTATTGGGTCTACACCTGTGAATATATAATCTTGACTTCGAATATCCACCAAGTATAATTTCTTTTCGGGCACGTGCTCTTGATTAGAGAAGGGACGAGCCCTTTTTCATGGAGGCGGGCATGACAGACGAGTTAAACAATCCTGAAGTCGAGATTCCCCCAGAACTTCAGGGCAATGTCATGGTTACAACGCTGGATAAAATCTACAACTGGGGACGGCGAAATTCCATATGGCCAATGTTTTTTGGGTTGGCTTGTTGTGCGATCGAGATGATCTGCGTCGCAGCCAGCCGTTATGATTTCTCTCGTTTCGGCATGGAAGTGATGCGCGCCACGCCTCGCCAAGCGGATATGATTATTGTTTCCGGCACGGTAACGAAGAAAATGGTCCCGCAAATCATACGGCTTTACAACCAGATACCAGAGCCAAAATACGTCGTGGCAATGGGGGCGTGTGCCTCAGGCGGCGGTCCTTTTAAAGAGGGTTATAGTGTTGTATCAGGCATAGATAAATTCCTGCCTGTCGATGTTTACATTCCTGGATGCCCTCCAACCCCTCAAGCCTTGCTCAATGGCCTAATCAAGCTCCAGGAGAAGATTGACAAGCAATCCATTCGTTCCGTCAGCTGGTATCAGAAGGACGCTCAGGAAGCGATTCCAATTCCCATACTCGGACCGGATCTCATCGATCCTCGCGATATCCCGAACTTCCAGGAACTACAGACTCGAGCAGTCTCACAAGAGATGGATTCCACGCCTGATGTGTAGCCGCCAATTAAGATATAGGTCACAGTCAAGATGACTGAGCAAGAGACGAAGCAACTCCAGGACACTTTGGAAGGCCGATTCCCAGAAGCCATTACGCGCGATGAGCGTCAGGGATATGAGGGATACATTGTAGAAGCCGCCAAACTCGTTGAAACTGCGCAGCGTTTGCGAGACGAGATGGGTTACGATTACCTTTCCTCGGTTACCGGTGTTGATTATCTGCCGGATGACAAGATGGAAGTTGTTTATCATCTTTATCGAAGCACAGGAGGTCCAGCACTTACGCTTAAAGTCCAGACACCGAGAGACAACAGCGTTGTACCCTCGTTAGTCTCGATCTATCCCGGAGCAGATTTCCAGGAACGTGAAGCATGGGATCTTCTCGGGATCCGCTTTGAGGGACATCCGGATCTCAGACGCATTCTCTTATGGGACGGATTCCACGGTCATCCTTTGCGCAAGGATTGGCAGGAACCATACTTTGAACTGGATGGGAAGCCGTTCAAGAGTCGATGGCCCCAAGGGGAAGTTAAGCGAATCGAGGACGCCAACCCATTTGGAAAGAACGTTCACTATCCCTCAGAATTCACGCCGGAGGGCTGGGCACCAGAAGGGGAAGCCGCGCTCTATTCAAGTTTAGGTAAGATCGAACACGGCAACGGTAACAGAAATCGAGATTTTGAAACCGATAAAATCGTTGTTAACCTCGGTCCGCAACATCCATCAACACACGGTGTCTTCCGCATGGTTGTAACACTTGATGGCGAGGAGATTGTGGGGCTGAAGCCTGTGATGGGGTATCTGCACAGGAACCACGAGAAAATCGGTGAGCGCAATACTTATTTGATGAATATGCCGTTCACTGACCGCCTGGATTATCTTTGCTCAATGAGCAATAACTTCGGATACGCTTTAGGCGTTGAAAAGCTCATGGGCATCATGCCCCCGGAGCGAGCAGAATATATTCGCGTCATCATGGCTGAATTGACGCGGGTTGTTAACCACATCTGGGCGATCGGTTTCTTACTCAACGATCTCGGTGCGTTTTTCACGCCAATGCTTTATGCAATCAATGAGCGGGAGTTAATCCTGGATATATTTGAGGCGGTCTCCGGCTCGCGGATGATGTGCAATTACTTCCGCTTTGGTGGAGTTGCGCGGGATCTCCCCGAGGATGCTCTAGAGACAATCAATGTCCTTGCGAATGAGAGGCTGCCCCGGAAAGTCGATGAGCTTGATCTCTACCTTACTGGAAACGAGATTGTGCGCGCACGGGCGATAGGGGTAGGCGTGCTGACCGCAGAGCAGGCACTGGCAAACTCGGCTGCTGGTCCCGTATTAAGGGCTTCTGGGGTAGCGTATGATATCCGGCGGGCTGATCCCTATTCAATCTATGACCGCTTCGATTTCGACGTCGCCGTGCGTTACAACGGCGATGTCTATGATCGCTATCTGGTTAGGTTGGACGAGATAAGACAGAGTCTGCGAATCCTACAACAAGCCGTCGAAGCCATCCCGGCGGGTGAGATCCAGACAGGCAAGCCGCAATATCAGGTCCGAGTACCTGCAGGTGAAGCGTATGGGCGGGTGGAAGCTCCGAAAGGCGAGCTTGGATTTTATGTTGTTTCAAATGGAAAACCGAATCCCTGGCGATACCATGTGCGCGCACCATCCTTCATCAACCTCACACCTTTAGAGGAAATGTGCAAGGGGCACAAAATCGCCGATGTCGTAGCCATTCTTGGATCGATTGACATCGTTCTTGGCGAAACGGATCGATAGCGAATACCATACATAACTTGGTTTGTTGATGGCGGAGAGCTAATGTTCGGTAGCGGATTGATAAAGGGCCTTGGAGTAACGCTAAAACACTTTGTGGAGACGTATGTGGACGATCTCCGCTGGTTAGGGCGCGGCCGGTATTACAACGAAGATGCTTTAAAAATACGCCAGGGTACGGATGCGCGAGGGATTTTCACAGTCCAGTATCCGGAGGAAAAATTAACCGTTCCAGAAGAATTCCGCTACATCCCCTTCCTGGTTTATGAGGAAGAGCCAGACGGAACCCGGAAAGACCGGTGTACCTCCTGTGGAATCTGTAGCAAAGTTTGCCCGCCACAGTGTATCTGGATCGTTCGTTCCAATGATCCACAAACCGGAAGACCGATACCAGCCCCAACTGAGTTCTACATCGACATTGATATCTGCATGAACTGTGGACTTTGTGCAGAATTCTGCCCTTTCGATGCGATTAAGATGGACCATGTTTTTGAACTCGCTTCCTACGATCGCTCGTCAGCTCATATTTTCAACAAAGAACGCCTAAGCAAACCGGCGTCATACTACGCTGAGATTCGCCCGAAGAATTTCGCCTGGGAAGAGGCAGCTCGAGCAGAGAAAGAGGCTTTGAAGGCCGTAAAGAAAGAAGATTGAATCACGAATATCTCATATAAGGTTTACAGATTATATGTACCATCATGAGACCGAATTTCTGTTCCCTATGCGAGTCGCCTCCACGTTGAGAGAGATGCGCGGCGATATTTGGAAAGATCTTGTCGATCGGGCATGCATTGCGGAAGCTGCTTCCACAGATCGGCTTGCCTTCAATTTGCTTATCATCCGTTTATGCAACTGCCTAACCTGCCAAACACATTCCTATCGGGCATTACACGGTTGCGAACAATGTGCAAAACACTCGGTCCGTCGCTTCCGAGGGGAAGACACCGAGCTTGTTCAGCAGTTTGAGGATGCTGTCGCGGATATAGTCATCCATATGAACAATCAGGTCAACCATCAATCCCAAATTCTAAGCAAAGGTTAACTACTCATGACTGATCAATCCACCAGCGAAAACATACAGGAGAATCAGATAGGCAAGGCCATCGCTATTGCCTCAGGTAAAGGCGGTGTCGGGAAATCCACCGTTGCAGTAAATGTCGCCGTGGCACTTGCGAAGAAGGGGTTGAAGGTCGGGCTGCTTGATGCCGACATCTACGGACCCAACGTGCCGACGATGATGGGGATATCCGCGATGCCGCCTCAGGAAGGCTCCAAGCTGAAACCTGCAGAAGCCCACGGCGTCCAACTGATGTCGATCGGCTTCTTGGTTCCCGAAGGACAACCGCTGATCTGGCGCGGCCCTATGCTCCACAGTGCGATCCAGCAATTTATTAACGATGTTGCCTGGGGGCAGCTCGATTATCTTGTGGTCGACTTGCCACCAGGGACGGGAGATGTGCAGCTCAGCCTGGCACAAACGCTTCCACTTTCTGGCGGGGTAATCGTTACGCTGCCGCAGAAAGTATCCATCGAAGATGCACGGCGTGGGCTTGAAATGTTCCGCACGATGGAAATCCCGCTGCTGGGTGTTATCGAAAACATGAGCTTTCTTGAACTACCCGACGGTACGCATCTCGATATTTTCGGGCAAGGGGGTGGGGAAACAATGGCGCAGGAGGTGGGTGTACCTTTCTTAGGTACAATTCCAATCGATGCAGCCGTTCGGGTGGGGGGAGATCAGGGCACACCCATTGTCGTCTCGCAGCCGGATACTCCAGCTGCAGAAGCATTTAACAGGATTACAGAAGCGATCGTCACCCGATTTGAATCTGGAGAGCTGAAAGGCACAGAAGATCTCAAGATCGAGATCACCGATTAGGGCAACCTCCATCGAGGAATTTTAGGGACATTCGTTGCCGATTCAAGGGGCCGATCGAAAGTCGGTCCCTTTTGCCTCTCATACGGGCGTAGTATGATTAGCTACTAACGATGTTATTTAATCGAAGGTGTTAAATATGACAAGTCCAGAAGGAACAGTCGTTGCTTCCATTCGCTTCCAGCCAGTCGGCAAGCTTTATCATTTTAATGCAACCAAGATTGATGATCTGAAGACCGGTGATTATGTGATCGTGTCGACCTCTCGCGGGCGTGAGATGGGTCAGGTTGCTGGTTTGCTGAGCGGCAAGGATTCACCAAAGGGATCGCATAAGCCTATAGAGCGCCGCGCCACTGCGCGTGAGCTTGTTATGGGACGGATGTGGCAGACCCGTGAGCTGGAGGCGATGATTTCTTGCCGCGAGAAGGCCCATGAACTTGGAATTGTCGGTATCAAGATTATCAGGGCTGAATATTGTTACGATGGCTCGCGGATAACATTCATCTTCAGCAGTGAAGGTGATGAGAATATTGACCTTGAACCATTGAAACGGGCAATGAGGCGATCGATTAGAAAAACTCACATCGAATTTCGGAAAGTGGGTCCAAGAGATGTGGCTAAGATCATGTGCGGCATGGGCGCCTGTGGAATTGAAGAGCGTTGCTGCTCACGCTTTCTATCGAATTTCAGTCCCATCTCCATCAAGATGGCTAAAGCGCAAGGGATCTCCCTTAACCCCCAGGAGATAACGGGCATGTGTGGCCGTCTTCGCTGCTGCCTTATCTACGAGTATGAGCTATATGCAGAAGCTCGAAAGCATCTCCCGAAGCGGAAAAAGAAAGTGATTACGGCTAGAGGGGTTGGAAAAGTTATCGACGTACTCCCTCTCAAGAATGCGGTGATCGTTAAGTTGGAAGATGACCGCAGAGTTGAATTCCACAAAGATGAGATCGAGCCTTATGACGAACTTAAAGCCTTGCAGCAGAAGACCGAGAGCCCTTGCGAAATTCATGAAGACAGCAAATGAGATTGTGACAAGTAATCAGCCTTGAATTACACAAGGGTAGATGGCATATGACGACATTCGATCGAGTCCTCGTAGTTTTAGCTCATCCGGATGACCCCGAATTCTTCTGCGGTGGCACGGTTGCCCGTTGGGCAGCCTCCGGAAGGGAAATTACCTATTGTCTCTTAACTCGTGGAGATAAAGGTTCCGACGACGAGAGTTTGTCCACCCAGGAATTGGCGGAGGTACGCGAGACTGAGCAACGAGCTGCCGCGAAAGTCCTGGGGGTGCATGAGGTGAAATTTCTAAATGAGTTGGATGGGTACGTTCTACCAACCCTGGAACTGCGGCGCGATATCGTGCGTGTTATTCGTCAAGTCAGGCCGCAAGTCGTCATCACATGCGATCCAACGAACTTCTTCCCAAGTAATTACTACATCAACCATGCGGATCACCGGGCAGCAGGTCAGGCAACCTTGGATGCCGTCTATCCAGCGGCCCGTTCTGCACTCTACTTCCCTGAACTCAGTCAACAGGAGGGATTAGAACCGCATAAAGTCCTCGAAGTCTATGTCTCTGGAACATTGCACCCAAATATTACCGTTGACATTACCGAGTTCTTCAATCAGAAAGTGGCTGCTTTGAGCAAACATCGAAGCCAGATCAAAGATATCACTGCCCTTGAGGAGCGGATGCGAAAACGCATGCTCGATCCCGATTGCCCCCCGGATGATCCACGTTTCATCGAGAAATTTCGACGGATAGTGTTGCGTCAATAATTGAAAAGCAGATGATAAAAACCTACCTGAACCAGGCGCAAGCAAATCTTGATCAGCTCATTTCCTGGCGGCGGGATTTCCATCAGCACCCTGAGCTAGGTTTCGCTGTGCATCGTAGCGCTAAGATCGTCGCCGAAACTCTAGGGGAGATGGGTTTGAGTGTCCAGACTGCCATCGCGGAGACAGGAGTGGTCGGCACGCTTGTAGGTGGAAAGCCTGGACCAACCCTGCTTATCCGCTTCGATATGGATGCTTTACCGATTCATGAAGAAACTGGCGCTGCTTATGCATCCAAGCAGGATGGAATAATGCACGCATGTGGTCACGATGGCCATATGGCGATTGGTTTAGGCGTTGCTCAGATCCTTAGCTCACAATCTAAAAAACTTCCCGGCACGATCGTATTCATCTTCCAACCTGCTGAGGAAGGGCAGGGTGGAGCTAGACGCATGATTGCCGAGGGTGCCCTCGAAGGCCTGGGCGCTTCCAGTTCTCTTGGGCTGCATATCTGGAATGAGAAACCGCTCCACTGGCTCGGTATTTCGCCAGGAGCGGTCATGGCGGGAGCGGAGCGATTTGAGATCGTAATCCGCGGGAGCGGAGGGCATGGCGCTTCGCCCCACCTGGCCCGGGATCCCATTCTGGCTGCTTCACAGCTCATCTCTGCTTGTCAGTCGATCGCATCAAGGTCTCTGGACCCGCTGGAACCAGGTGTGGTCAGCTTCACGGCGATTCATGCAGGCGAAACCTGGAATGTGATTCCACCCTCAGTCCGTCTAGAAGGCACGATTCGCACTTTTTCTGAAGCTACACGAATGATGGTAATCGCACGTATGAAAGAGATCGCCACCGGTGTATGTACTGCAGCAGGCTGCCAGGTAGAGCTTGAATTTGAACGAATTACACCGCCTCTTGTCAATGACGTTGAGACCGCAGCTCTTGCAGCGGAAGTTGCACATCAACTCTTCCCTGCATTCGAAATTGACCGCCAGCATCGTGTGATGGGCTCAGAGGATATGGCTTTTTTTATGCAGGAAGTCCCGGGCTGCTACTTGTTCATTGGCTCGAGTAATTCTGCACGTAACCTTGATGCGCCGCATCATAACCCAAAGTTCGATTTCGATGAGAACGTCCTTCCGATTGCTGTAGGGCTTCTTGCGGCTTGTGCTTGGCGTCTTCAGGAGAGGGGATCGTGACTGCGTCCCGGATTTTTGAGCGCCGGGGTTCTCAGGGTTGGGTAATCCTCGCTGGTGAATCGCCGCTTGTTCGCGATGCTGAAGCATCGGCGTTGGACTCAATTAATAGCATATTGAGCCCTGAAGGGGCGCTGGTTATTCTTGCTCCTGGAGGGGAGGTCCCATTCCCTGCTCAACACTTCGTCAACGGTTTTAATTCGCGGTTTGGTGACACGTTGAAAATGATCGATCCTTTGGAAGTGGATCTGACGCTCCTCCAGACAATCTGTAAAAAGGCGCAGTTAGTGATGGCGCTGGGCGGCAATAGCGAGAACTGGGTCACCATCTTTACTGAAGAACGAATGCCTGCTGATCCGGACTTAATCGTCTCCGAGAATTCTGTGTTTATTGCGATAGGGAGCCTGGTTTCCGTCCTTGGAGAATGGATCTACGACCAGGAAAGCGATCAGATTACGGATGGAACAGGGTGGTTTCCAAATGCATTATTTTTGCTAGGTTCTACGGCCCCTGCGTCGAAAAGGGAAGTCCGGGAGAAAATCGAGTCACAGATGAAGAGCTACGCGATCAGCATCGCACCAGATACGATCATAGGTGTCGGTCCACAAGGGAAGGTTGAGATCTGGAGTGAAACGGCTCCAGAGATCCTGCTTGGGCAGGGGTGGGTATGAGATGAGCGATGGGAACGGGCATAACCCCCACTTGATGTTTATAAATCCACCAAAACGTGTCGTAAGCCTGGTGCCTTCCATCAGCGAGAGCATCATCGAGCTTGGGATAGGCGATCGTCTTGTCGGGATCACTGATTTCTGCCCTGATCCAACCGGGGGATTATCCAGCACCACCACAGTAGGGGGGACCCGATCAGCGGATATTGAAGTTATCTCGGCCCTTAAACCTCAACTTGTGCTTGCCAATCAGGAGGAAAACAGCCTAGAAACGGTTGAAGAACTCGAGAAGCTGGGAATCCCGGTGTGGGTCACCTTTCCGAAAAATGTTGATGATGCCATTCAAATTCTCTGGGCGATCGCTCGTATCTTCCAAATAGAAAGCGAGGCGGCACCGAGAATCACTCACCTCGAACGAATGTTGGATTGGACAAGGAGAGCATCCCTAATATCATCCCCCAGGCGGGTATTTTGCCCAATTTGGCAGGAAGAGGACGAACAGGCGGGATTGTGGTGGATGACGATCAACCGGGAGACGTACGTTGATAGTGTCCTCTCAATTTCGGGCGGGGAGAATATCTTCAAGATGCGGGAACGCCGCTATCCGCTGGACGCCGATTTAGGGCTGGTCGAACCGGAGAAACCCGGCGAACGCGATACACGTTATCCACGAGTTACTGTTGAAGAAGTCAAAACTCTCGCACCGGAGGTGGTTCTTCTTCCGAGTGAACCCTATCACTTTGCTGAGGAGGAACGAGAACAAGCGATGATTGCCCTCGAAGGCACTCCTGCCGTACAGGAAGGTAGGGTATTTCTTCTGGACGGGCACTTGCTGACATGGCATGGAACGCGCCTAGCGCACGCACTCACCGAAGTACCGAATTACCTGAACTTCGATTAATCATCTCTCCCCCTATTTGATGTGACCTGCAGGAGGAAAAACAACTGCCAGGCTTGATAATAATGACAGGTTCCCGAATGGTACTCACGGTTGTTTTCTTGATGGCTGAGCTTATGGCTTGCAGCGGAGACACCGGGTTATGTGGGGTAGGTGTGCGAGATTCAAAAGAGTGAATGCTCCGCTCTCTTTGCTTTCCACGACGGCACTGGCGGGTTCGGATGGAAAGACCAGCGTGGCTGGCTCGCGAATCACTCCCCATGTTCCTGGTTTGGTGTGGGATGTATGGATGGTCATGTGACCAGTATCGCGATCAACTATAACGAGTTGACTGGCAATCTGCCTCGCGAACACGGAAATCTATCAAAATTGAAACACTGAGTTTATATTTCAATCACTTAGAGGGGACCATCCCGGCTGAGTTAGGTAAGCTTTCAGTGCTCGAAACACTTATCCTACACAACACCGACTTGATGGGCAGCCTTCCTCCTGACTTGGGAGATCTTGCCAGTTTGCGAAAACTTGATTTGGATAGCAATCAACTTTCAGTGGAAAATCCACTTGAGCTTACTAACCTATCCCAATTGCGAGAATTGATGCTACGTGGCAATCTACTCAGCGGGACGATCCCGCCGGAACTGGCACTTTTGTCCAAGCTGGAAGGGCTTTTTCTAAGCAACAATGACCTGAGCGGAATCACCCCACCGAAACTTGCCGAATTATCTAATCTGCGTATGTTCAGTTTCTATGGCAACGATTTGAGCGGCCCTGTGCCATCTGCCCTGCGAGGCATCCCATCTTCGGGCTATGACACACTTGGATGGGGCGATGATTAACGAGGTGTACAATTCAAGATGTCAGCCTCGTGTACTGTAAACAGAAACTAAGCGGAAGGGAATAATCATGGACACGCAAAAACTACTTTACCTCTCCCGAGCGGATGTTGAGAGTGTTAATTTGGATGTAAGTACAATTATCGACCTGCTTGAAAAGGCTTTCCGTGAGAAGGGCGAGGGTAAGGTTGAAATGCCTCCAAAGCCGGGGATCCACACACAGCCGAACGCCTTCATTCATGCCATGCCGGCATACATCCCTTCACTCAAGTCGGCCGGGATTAAATGGGTTAGTGGGTATCCGCAAAATCAAGAGCGTGGGTTGCCTTACATAACCGGTCTCCTGGTGTTGAACGATGTTGAGACGGGTCTCCCCTATGCCGTGATGGATTGTGTGTGGATAACGGCTTATCGCACCGGAGCGGCTACTGCCCTTGCGGCGAAGTACCTGGCGCGTCAGGAGAGCGAAGTTGCCGGGATTCTGGCATGTGGCGTTCAAGGGCGAACGAATCTCGAAGCTTTGGCTGCGCTCTTCGATATTAAGCTTGTATATGCCTATGACATCGATCGCGAGGTGCAGGATCATTACGTGCAGGAGATGTCGGCTAAGCTTGGAATCGAAATTGTGGGCGTGAGTGAGCCCGAAAAAGCCGTTGTCGACGCAGATCTCGTCGTCACATCCGGACCGATACTCGAACATCCAAGCCCGACGATTATGAAGGGTTGGTTGAAAGCGGGCAGCTTCGGGAGCGCCGTGGATTTCGATAGTTATTGGTATCCTGAAGCGATGGCCGAGATGGATAAAATAAGCACAGACGATCATTCACAGTTTGAGTATTATGCTTCTGTCGGGTACTTCAAGCAGACCCCCAAACCGTATGCCGATCTAGGTGAAATCGTCGTCGGGAAAAAAATGGGGCGTGAAAATGAACTTGAGCGAGTACTGGCGATCAACCTGGGACTTGCGATCGATGATATGGCCGTTGCGCCGGAGATCTACCGTAGAGCGATCGATCGGGGGATTGGCACCCAGCTCGATCTCTGATTTTGATAAATAATCACAATAACACAGAATAATCCAAACGGACTGAATGCAAAGAACAAGGAGGAAAGGATAATGCGGACATGCGGTCGTTTCATAGCCGGGGTCTTTGCATTCCTCTTCATCGTCAGCGCTTCGATAACGCTGCTTTTGTTCAACTTGGATCAGACTTTGTTGAATTCCAAAGCCTATAAGTCAACACTTATCGAAGAAGATATGTATGTGCGCCTACCGGGTTTTATTGGAGAGCAGATTCGCCATGGAATGACCTACAACCCCTGTTTAGAAAATCCTGATCAATGCGAAGATGATTCAGGACCGGGAGATCCGGAAGCAGGACCGCCAGCTTACTTCCGCGTCCTATCAGACGATGATTGGGAAGACTTGATTGCGACTTTGATAGAGCCTGCTTGGCTACAAACGACAGTAGAGAGCGTATTGGATCAGGTATTCGAAAATCTGAATTCAGATGCTCCTCCGCAACCGATTACCATCTCTCTCGCCGAGTTAAAAGCGAACCTCGCAGGAGATATCGGTTACCAGGCACTTCAAACCTTATTGGAAAAGCAGCCTGACTGCACTCCCGAGCAAATCCTGCAACTTACAGAGGCTCAGCTTCTTGGGGGAGATATGGACGAGTCTCTGCTCTGTAATCCCCCCGAAATCCTCAAGGATGACATCGATCCTCTTATGCGGGAAGCAATCCAATCCGCAGCATCCAATATCCCAGAGGATATGACGTTCGAACTCCCCTTCTTGGATATGTCAGATTCAACAGGATTCGAAGGCTTTGGCGGTGATCCAATCCAATCCGTCTGGGCGCTCCGGCATTTACTCCGGTTTATGGTTCTAATTCCGATCACGTTTTTGCTTCTTGTGACGATCTTCGGAGTTCGTTCTATTCGCGATTGGCTGCTGTGGTGGGGTGTGCCACTGCTGTTTACAGGTCTCATTGGCTTGATCTTCAGCATGGTATCACTCCCCATACTCGGGTGGGTGCTTGAGCGGCTAATCGGTGAAGCAGGACCAACGGTTGTGACGCCGGATATGTTCTCCATTGTGATGGACCTCGGAAATGCTGTTTTTCGGCAGGCAACGCGCAAGGTCATGGTTCAAGCAGCGGTCATGGCGGCCATCGGATTTTCTTTTTCAATTTCGGCGTTCTTTGTTAAGCCATCGGATAAAAGGTTTGGTGATCCATTGCCCGGAAACTAAGGGCGCTTGGAAAGAGAACATTGGTTATGTTTTTACGAGTGCTTATAATCTGTAGCAATCAGATCCTCACAGGAGCGAGGAAGTGGATGAAAAAGCAGGACCCCCTCGAAGTGTCTCGGGTCGTCAAATTCGATTAACGAGCCTGTCTTCGTGCGCGGGTTGAGCGTCGAAATTAGGCGCTGAGGCGCTGGCGCAGGTTCTGCGCCCCTTGCAGGAGATATTTCAGCCGGATGCTTATCCGGATCTTTTGGTTGGTTTAAGTTCCCCTGATGATGCGGCTGTCTGGCGGTTGGACGATAAGCGTTCACTGGTGGTGACGATTGATTTTTTCACGCCTGTCGTCGATGATCCTTACGACTTCGGTGCCATCGCTGCGGCAAACGCTCTATCCGATCTATATGCCATGGGTGCATACCCGATCTTGGCGTTAAACGCCGCCGCTGTGCCGGGATCCCTGCCGACTGATATCGTTTCAGAGATATTCCGTGGGGGCGCTGAAAAAGTGCGAGAAGCAGGCGCCGTGGTCGCGGGAGGGCATACGATCCAGGATGATGAGCCGAAATATGGGCTCGTTGCGGTCGGATTGATTGAAACAGACAGGCTGCTCACCAAGGCGGGGGCTGAAGTGGGTGATATTCTGGTCCTGACAAAGCCGTTAGGGACGGGTGTAACGACGACTGCACTTAAAAATGGTACAGCTCTCGAAGAAGACATTTCCCAGGCAATCGAGTGGATGAAGCGCTTGAATGACGAGGGATTATCGCTGGCGCATTCAGCTGGCGCAAAATCGGCTACGGATGTCACGGGTTTCAGCCTGATGGGTCATGCAATGGAAATGGCCGATGCTTCAGGTGTGGGACTGCGTTTTCATCTCCCTTCCATACCTTTCTTGAGGGGTGCGAGAGCGTATGCTGAAGCTGGCAACTTTGCTGGCGGCAGCATTGAAAACAAGATGTATCTCCATGATCGAGTGCTGTTTGATGAAACGATCGACGAATACAATCAACTGCTCTTATTCGATGCGCAAACGTCTGGAGGGTTATTAATCGCAGTGCCGGAGAAGAACATGGGGGTGTTTCTCGAGCAGGCGGTCATAAAAGCAGTTCCGGTATGGTTGATCGGACGTGTTGAAAAGGGGAAAGGGATCCGCGTAGAAGACCGTCCCTTCGATGGTGAGACGCCCGAGTTCGAGGGTCTGGGGAAGCTCTGGTTTTCGTCTTAATCGAGCACTAGGAGAACTTCAATCCCCCAAAAAACTGCGTGTAGCCATAAATTCCACACATAACGATAGCGCGATCATTGTAGAAGTGACAGTTGATGATAAAAGAACTGTTAACACCATAAATTAGACGCATCCTGCAATATATTTATCCTCAGGGGCTTATCTGTTTGTCGGACTATTCCCTAACCGTTTAAAAGCCAGCTCATGCTGTATGGATATCCGGGAGCACACATGGGTGCGCCCCTACTTAGGACAAACAAAATGAGGCTGTCCAAACAGACAGCCCCATTATTTGATGAGGTTCGAGATGATTCGGGATTAGGGAGTGGGGGTTGAGCCAGGCGCAGCTCCGGACCACGTAAAGACGCGCTTCAAACTGGCAGCGCCTCCCGAGGTGTAGTTGGGTTCTCCAGCTGCAGTTACACCTGTTTGCCGGGCGACATCAACCCACCAACGCATGATGTGAGGCGTCGATTCGTTAGGGCGGAAGGAAATCGGAACGATGTACTTCGTATCCTTGACGTAATCGATGATCATTCGTGTGCCCGTGCCTTCAGTGATGTCCTCCACATTGATCCGGTAATACTCATTTTCTCGTAATTCACCAACGGATGCCCACTGCAAAGTAATCGTATCTTGCGCTAACGAGAAGGGTGATCCATCCTGCGGCAAGAGCAGATTGGGCGCGGGGTAAGGTGGTGGTGGCGTTGGTGTTGGCGTCGGACCTGGTGTTGGATTTCGTTCGCAAAGAGGAATGATAAGAATCTGACCTAGGAAAACGGTCTCGCTCTGCATGTCGTTAAATTCCATGATTCCCCGAAGGTTAACATTGTAATTGGCGGCGATGGCGCCTAGTGTGTCGTTAGCTTCCACGGTGTAGACAACAGTCTCACAGGCAGCGATTGTTGCCGCCGCTGGCGGCAAGGTTGCCGTTGGCTCGGGTGACGGTGTCGGTGTTGGTTGGGGGATACTCAATCGCTTACCAACTGTCAAAATGCTCTCGCTATTCAAGCCTGGGTTGAGCTGAAGGATCGACTGAATGGATACATCGTAGCGAACCGCAATCGCAAGCAACGAATCACCTGCATCAACGATATGATCAACAGGTGGGAGTGGAGTGGGTGTGTAGACCGGCATATCGGTCGGTGTTGGCTCGGACGTAGATGTTTCAGTTGGAGTTAGTGTCGGCGTCGCATCAACAACTTCGGGAGTCCCCACTCCAAGGCCGCGCACTGCTAGATAGGTTAATCCGACGGCGAGGATGGTGAAGACGAGCAGGATGCCTAATGCAGCCGGGAGCGATAATGTGAGCTGGGAAGCCTGTCTTCGGCGCCCCCGTGTGGGAGGGTTCTTCACAGCGGTGCCGCAGATTTCACATCGGGAAACGCCTGCTGCGAGCTTAGATCCGCATACAGGGCAAGCGCTGGGAGCAGCTACAGTCTTATTTTTAGGGTCGCTCATTTTCGTATTTGTCCCTTTCATCCAAGCCGAGACATTATACCAGTATGGGTGGTTGCGCCCAAACAAGCTGCCTGGGGCTCCACTTTGATGTTCAGATTTCGCTCAACTGGCTATTTACGTTATTCCAATATGCAGGGATTTCTCGCTTACCTCGTAATGACCCTCCCGCAGGTTCAAATCTGAAGGTGTCCATTCGAGAGAACCGCGTAGCGGCGACGGAGAAAATCCTGAGATGACTCAATACAAGATTTAGAATCTTTGGTGGGGCAAATTCAATCACGCGAAAAACTACTCACCCAGACCGATCTCATCCGCGATTCGCTGCATGGAACGAAGTACATGGTCGACGTGGTCCCAAAGCTCCACACCAAGCTCTTCGGCGGCTTTCTCGATCTCAGCTCGATCCACAGCAGCCGCGAATCGTTTATCTTTCCATTTTTTCTTGATTGATTTTACGCTTAAATCAAGGATGGATTTTGATGGGCGGACCAATGCAGCAGCGGTGATCAAACCAGTAATTTCATCGCAGGCATAAAGGGATTTTGCCATCAGGGTGTCGCGCGGAACTCCGGTGAAATCGACATGACTCAGAATGCACTGGATGATCTCCTCAGGAACGCCACGAGCACGCAGGATGGGGGCACCCTCCAGAGCATGCGTGTCAAGAGAAGGGTGGATCTCCCAATCGAAATCGTGCAGTAAACCCGCTATACCCCACAGGTCGGGATCTTCACCGTAATCGAGAGCGTAATCTCGTAACGCCGCCTCGACTGCATACATATGTCGTTTTAGATTCTCATTCTGGATGTATTCATCCAGAATGGCTAGAGCTTCTTCTCGGCTGGTCATCTTATGAAGTGTCCTTTTTCGATCGTTGGTCCCATATTACCGCGGTTTTCAATCTTCCCGCTTCCCAAAGGGCGCGGAATGTGGCGCCGATCTCACGCGCGGACCAGATTGCGTGAGCGGAATATGGTCGGAGATCGGCTGCGATCCCTTCACACTCGACTGAGAGCGCATCGCAGAGAAGTAACGCTCTCGGCAGGTGGTAGCGCTGTGTGACAAGGAGCGCTCGCTTCACGCCATAGATACGCTTTGCACGGGCGCAGGTGAGATAGGTTCGGTCACCCTCAGTATCAACAAGGATATCCTCCTGAGGGACACCGAGTTGTTTGGCAAATTCAAGCATTGCTGCAGCCTCATCATAATCAGATGGATTCGATGAGCCACTCATGAGCAGCGTTTTCACTTTACCCTGCTGGTAGAGCGAAACCGCGGTTGAGATTCGATCTGCTAGGACCATCGTGGGGTGGCCATCGCGGCGAAGACCTGCACCAAAAACGATCGCAGTGGGCATGCTTTGAGCACCTTCGGGAGTGTGGATCCGATTAGCATAGTGCCTGCTAAGAATCCAGCGAGGAAGGCCAAGGAGAGTTACGGCAATTAAAACCCAGAGAAGGATCATGAATTCGATCATCATTTTTCAAAATAGCGCCATTTGATTTTACCAAATGGATCGTAGAACTCCGCTGAAGAACGAGATCCTCACCGGTGCTGTTTTGGGAGAGTTTTTTCGTAAGTTTTAACAGGTTTTTAGAAGGAGTTCGGGATATTGATATCTGAGCAAAAAATGCCGGGGAAGGTGCCTGTGGCTCGTTGGGCAGCGGCAGGATGATAATTTGTTGACCATGCCAGGACAGGGTGGTAAACTCACATCTTGTTGTACGGATTGGACGAATACGATGAATTAGATCTTGTAGGCGGAATGCCATGGGGCTTATACTTGGCTCGGAACTCCTGAAATCCCTCGCTAACTGTGCATCAGCACCCGTGAAGCATCTCCCGACACTTGCTGAACTCGCAAAGGAAATCGAACTCAAAATCTACAAACTACGGGAGCAAGTTAAGATCGCCTGTTCTATGGGTTTCGTTTAGATTCGATCAGGGAAGGGTGTCCGAGCCTTATGATTCTAAGTAGGAGAAGGATGGGCTGCTCAGGAGCGAAAGGCCGCATCGATTGAGAATCAATAATCTGAGCCAGGCTATTGTGCAGTAATCGTGTATTTTGTTGTGCTTTCTGCTCGAATAGGCTGCATTTGAGAGGATCTTATTCGAGCAAGACGGGGGACATTCTCCGGTGTGCTGGAGAATTGAGGAGAAGAAATTAATATGAATACAAAAGCTGCCGAAAATGAGGTGCAAGCGACTGGCGCTGGGCAGGGGAAAATCATCAATGATTTCTCAATGGTTGTTGCCACGGTCAATGGCTCAGGCAGCCAGACCTCTAACTTGGCTCTGATCCGAGCTTTATTCCGAATGGGCATCCCTGTCAGTGGGAAAAACATGTTCCCATCGAACATCCAGGGTATGCCGACGTACTTTACGGTGCGCGCCAATAAAGATGGATTTACCGCGCGGCGCGAGAAGATGGAAATTCTAATTGGGATGAACCCCGAAACCTTTGACGAGGATCTGACCAACCTTGTAGAGGGGGGCGTGTGCTTCTACCCTGACCAATTTCAGATTCCCGAAACCCGGGATGATGTAGTTTTCTATCCCATGCCTGTTCAGCAGATCGTCAAGGAACAGAATCCTCCGCGCGTCCTCCAAAACTACATGCGTAATATGGTCTATGTTGGCGTGGTTTCGGAATTATTGGGAATTGAGATGGGCGAGATTCGGAGAGCGTTAGAATCCCACTTTAAGGGTCGGGAGAAATCCATCGAGCTGAATATGCAAATCGTAGAAGCCTCAGCTTTATGGGCGCGTGAGAATTTGGTCAAAGAGGATAAGTACATCGTGGAGCGGGATAACCAAACCGAGGGCATGATTATGCTCGACGGGAACACCGCCGGAGCACTGGGGACGATATTCGGCGGGGTTAGCTTCGTCGCCTGGTATCCAATTACACCCGGCTCCAGCCTGGCCGAAGCGCTTCAATCCAACCTGCCCAGACTGCGGAAAGATGAGGAAACGAGTAAGCAGACTTACGCCATTATTCAGACCGAAGACGAACTTGCGGCGATTGGCATGATCATTGGCGCAGGTTGGGCGGGGGCTCGGGCAATGACGTCAACCTCAGGTCCGGGCGTCTCTCTTATGGCGGAATTTGCCGGTTTTGCGTATTTCACGGAGATCCCCATTGTGATCTGGGACGTACAGAGGATGGGTCCGAGCACAGGTTTGCCGACTCGTACATCACAAGGGGATATTCTTTTTACTCGTTTTTTGGGGCATGGCGATACACAGCAGATTATGTTGATCCCTGGAAATATCGAGGAGTGTTTTGAGTTTGGCTGGAGGTCGTTCGACATCGCCGAACGGCTGCAGGCTCCGGTTTTTGTGCTCAGTGATTTGGATCTGGGGATGAATCTATGGATGTCAAAACCCTTTGAATATCCTGACCAGCCGATGGATCGCGGGAAAGTTCTCACGGCTGAAGATCTGAAAAAAATCGAGGAATATGCTCGCTATCGCGATGTTGACGGGGATGGTATTCCCTATCGAACGCTTCCGGGAACGGATCATCCAAAAGCGGCTTATTTTCTGCGAGGGTCGGGTCACAACGAGCAAGCGTTCTATAGTGAGCGACCGGAAGTCTATAGCGCCAATATGGATAGACTCGCTCGGAAGTATGAAACTGCACGGGAACACATGCCGAAACCCGTTATAGAAGAGAATGAAGGCGCAGCTATTGCTCTGATCGCCTACGGATCGACTGATCCGGCGATTAAAGAAGCGCTTTCACGTTTAGCCGCGCAGGGGACGAAGATCGATTATCTCCGTATTCGCGCTGTTCCGTTCACGGATGAAATCCATGATTTCATACGCAAGCACGATCGCATATATGTGGTTGAGATGAATACCAATGGGCAGATGCATATGCTGCTCAGGTTAGAGATGCCGGATCAGGCCACAAAATTGATCTCTCTGACGCATAACAATGGTCTACCCATGAGCGCCCGCTGGGTTACAGAAGCGGTTCTTGTGCTCGAGGGAGGAAATAATGGACACTAAGGCAGGGGACAAGCAAGCGAAACCAAATATCCCGAATGAACTTGGTCTGACCAAATCCGATTACCGCGGCAGACCCTCGACGCTCTGCCAGGGGTGTGGGCATAATTCAATCTCCAGCCAGATCATTGCCGCATTTTATGAATTGTCAATCCCACCTGAGCGGATAATTAAGATGTCAGGGATTGGCTGCTCAAGCAAGAGCCCAGCGTATTTCTTAAGCAGGTCATTTGGTTTTAACTCACTTCACGGTCGTATGCCGACAGTCACAACCGGTGCGGTGATGGTCAACCATTCCTTGAAAGCGATAGGGCTCTCTGGGGATGGGGACACTGCCAGCATCGGTCTCAGCCATTTCAAGAATATCGTCAGGCGAAACGTACCGATGATCTACATTATCGAAAATAATGGGGTGTACGGACTAACAAAAGGGCAGTTCTCCGCGACCTCAGATAAGGGTCTGGAGTTAAAGAATGTTGGAGTTAACCCCTTCATGCCGATTGATATCTGTATGGAAGCTTTGGTCGCCGGAGCGGGGTTCGTTGCCCGTTCTTTTGCTGGGGATCCCCGCCAGGTTACGGAGTTGTTGAAGGCCGCATTTCATTTCCAGGGTACAGCGGTTTTGGATATTGTCAGCCCTTGTGTAACCTTCAACAATCGTGATGAATCTTCTCAAAGTTATCGCTGGGGAAGGGCCCGCAAAGAGCCGTTGCACGATATCACCTGGGTTCCAAAGCGTAAGGAGATACATGTCGAATTTGAACCGGGTGAGGTTCTCGATGTGGACATGCATGATGGTTCCCAGATTAGATTCAAGAAATTGGAACGTGACTATAATCCAACTGACCGAATTTCGGCTATGAAAATGCTTGAAGATTCTTGCTGCCGCGGCATACTCGTCACGGGTTTGATCTACATCAATGAAGAAACTCCACCTCTTGACGAGATAGAGAATCTCGTCGATCTACCGCTCACACAGCTTTCCGTGGATGCTCTCCGCCCGTCGAAAGAAAAGCTGGATACTTTCATCGAGAGATATCGCTAGAACGTTGGATGGTTGGTAACAGCAATTGATTGGGCTGACCAGTGAGGTCAGCCTCTTCGCTTAATTAGATCGAATTGCCTTAAATGATGTTAGCGGTAAAACCACCCGCAGGTTTTAAACCTGCGGGTGGTTTAGATCCTCAGATGTTGTTGCAGCACGTGCCCGGCTCGCCAATCTGGCATCAAACCCGCCAATTTGTATAATCTTGCTGGAGAGGGTATCCCTTTGAGCGGTTTTGGCATTTTCGCAGGGCTTGCAGCAGCGAGTATTTGGGGTGGGATGTACGTTGTTAGCAAAGTCGTACTGGAAGTCATCCCCCCTTTTACGTTGCTAAATCTGCGGCTTCTGCTTGGAATCGTGAGCTTGGCCGTCTTTATTCCTCGCCAGGGAGGGCTAAAATGGCCTCTAAAACGGCTTCTAGCGGCATTTCTGGCCGGATTCATAGGTTATGGTATCTCCTTAGGTCTCCAGTTTGTAGGAACGCATCTGTCGACTGCTGCTAACGCTGCGCTTGTGACCTCAGCTTCTCCTGCATTCATTCTTATTTTCGGTATCTGGCTTCTTGGCGAAAAGGCTACATGGGGTAGAGTTGCAGCATTGGTTCTTTCGACAGTGGGTGTCATTATTGTTATCGATCCAAGAAGCGTGCTCCTTGGAGGGGATCTGGTACTTGGAAACATCGCCTTACTGGGTGCAGCCCTGACATGGGGTATATATTCTGTGCTGGTCAAAAAAGTCGGTTCACAGATGACGACCGTCGCCGTTAGTTTTATCGCCTTTTTGGGTGGCTTACCCATGAGTTTACCCCTCTCGGCGTTTGAGATCAGGACGGTCGGCATCGGACAGATAACCCCTGGCGTCATCATGGGCGTGCTGTATTTGGGGATTGTTTCAACTGGACTGGCGATGTATCTTTGGAATAAATCCCTCGAATTATTAGATGCCGGGTTGGTCTCCCTTTTATTTTTCGCCCAACCGGTCGTGGGTGTGGGGTTGGGGACATTGCTGCTAGGTGAAGAGCTCAATCTTGGTTTCTGGATTGGTGCTGTGCTCATTGGTGGCGGGCTGCTTGTTGCAGCCCGCGCCGAGCCGAAACGGCCAGCGGGGGAAATAGCGGACAATAAGCCTCTGAGGAGGGGTTAAATGGAGCGAAGCAGTGGATGTCTAAATAAAGGGATGAAGGTAATTGCGATTGTAGTGGCGCTTGTGTTCATCCTTGTGCTTCCGTTGACGCTGGTAGGGCGAGATCTAGCAAAGGTGATATTTTCACCGGAGAATGTTTCCGGAATTCTCCGCAACCGGCTGCTCGGATCGGGTTTTGTGGACAATATCGCTGCCGAGGGTTTTCTGTCGGAGCGCTGGTTCGACGAAATTGGCATTGGGGGTGGAGAGTTAAAGCCGATGTTCCAGTATCTATCACAGGCTGAGCGCGAAGAGATTCTTACGACTCTCATGCCACCCGAGTGGGTAGATGCACAGCTGGATAATATCATCCGCTCTTTCTTCACCTGGTTAGACAGCGATCAGCCTGCACCGCGCCTCGCGATTGACCTTGTCCCAATAAAAGAAGGCCTCCTCAAGGGCGGTTTACGGCGTATGCTCGATACGCTGATCGACTCCTGGCCGAGTTGTACAACGGATGAAATCGATAGCATGAGTCAGGAATTGATGCGGACAGGGGAGATACCGATCGAGGTTTGCGAACCTCCCGAGCCTTACAGATCGCAAGTCCTGGATTATGCCATCACTGAATTGGGAAATCTGATCCGTGGGCAACCCGATAAACTTCAACTCATCAAATCTCTGGATGCTACACCAGCAGAAGTGCTGGCGTTCAAAGGACAGCTCCAATTCTTGAAATCTGTGATGATGTGGGGTTGGTTCTTGCCTGCTTCTTTGCTGGGCGTGATCATGATTTTAACCATCCGCTCGATGCGTGATATCGGTCACTGGTGGGGGATTCCGCTGCTCATCGGTGGCTTGTTGTCGCTCATGGTCATTGGGGTTGTAAGCGCGGGGCGCGGTGATCTTATTCGCGACATGCTGAAAGATTTTGCTGCAGTGGGGACACCGTTCTACCGGGCGTTTGAAATTGCATTGCTGGGGATGTTTATTGCTGTTATTCGTCTCGCCTTCTTCCATGCCCTGCTCATCATAGGCGCAGGTTTTACACTGTGGCTGATCGCACGCCGATTGAGCAAGCGGGTGGAGCCGCAAGTGACGCTTGAGTCTGAACCGGGCGAAACCGACACAACGACAGAGGGGGTATCCGGGATACCTGCGCCGCCGCCTGTGCCCCCACTCGGGAGCGGGCCGGATGATGAAGAAGGTCCTCCCTCGGGCATCTTCGGTTGATCTTGCTCTGGATAAGGATGATCGCAGAGACGGAATCTGTGGGGGATTGATCAAGTTTTCCTTGTGAAATCAAGAGGAGAAGTATTTTGGGTTTTCTGGGCAGGCAATTAGGCCTAGAAGAGCCCAGCGATACCGGTGCGCATAGCCATATAGTGGCTAGTAATGGATCGTTGGATAAGAGTGAAATGCGCTTCGTTGAAACCGTTACCGTGAATAGGGAATTAATGTCGACAAGTAATTTCCTTTATGCTCCGAGGGATTTGGCGTGGTTTAATCATTGAAGTTGTTATGGTTTTAGTGTTGGGTTTTACGCAGGAAGTTCACATGGCGGGGAGGAATGGATATGAAGATAGAACGTGAAACCTTGAAATCGTTTGAATTCTATGGTCTTGAAATACATGATTATACTGCCGGGCGGGAAGGCAGCTCATCCATGGCCGAAATCACAGTTCCTGCAGGTGCTCGACACGAACGTGCGTGGTCCAAGAGATCGGACAAATACTACTATGTCATCGACGGTAGCCTTAGTTTCATCGTCGACAATCAGGTTCTAAAACTTACCACCGGCGATGTGTGTATCATCCACCAGGGAACGCGGTTTAGCTACGAAAATCAAACTGAAGAAACTGCCAAGCTGCTTATAGTCCATACGCCGAGTTTTGAACTGGCTGAGGAGATTTTTGAAGAGTAGTGTATGACAAGGAAATGTGCCGGACCCTATTAGTCACCTTTGAGAACTAAGGCTCCAAATAAACCGAGGGGGTTAGGATCTCTAGCATTACGTGGAAGGATATAAGCATAGACAATGAATTCCAGGAGATTGCTGCGAACTAGCTATTGGGTAGGGGCGATTGCAGATTTTGTAAATGCTATTGCGATGGTTTCCCCACCTTTAATGGCTTGCATGTTGAATCTAGATCAAGTTCCTACATCGGTAGATGCTAGATTGGCTCTCCTAATGGGAGCATCGTTAATGTTTGGATGGACAGCCTTGCTCATCTGGGCGGATCGGAAACCCTTTGAGAGGAGAGGTGTTCTTCTAATCACAATATTTCCTGTAATTCTTGGATTAGCACTGACTACCTTATATGGTTTTCTCAAAGGCTATATTCCCATCAAAGGTGCGATACCAATCTGGCTTCTCCAAATCTTTCTGACTGTATTATTCCTATCTGCTTATCTATGTGCTCAGAAAGATAAAGATGGATCTTCTCCATAATTTCTCTCTGGATGCAATTGCGCTTATCCTTCCAGTGCGCTTCACCGCAATGTGCTTCGAGCAAGTTGTTTTTTTCCAAACGATATTTACCTTTGGCTGATCCGGCGCCTCCCCGAAAAGTGCTCGGGACTTCGCTCCCATAATAAAGAGGACTTTGCATCTCGGAACCGTTAGATAACTTTCATCAGCCAATTGTCTTGCTCGTGTCCGACATATCCTTCCCCCTGAGTTTATTCTTATAGACAGTTCGCTACTTTCTCTTGGATGCAGATGTTTATTACCGGTGGGAACAAATAATGGATGACAATTATCCAAAGATTAAAGATAGTCTTCCAAAATCGGGCGGGATGGGACCGGTGATTGCCATAATAGATGTGGCATTGGGCGGCTTAGCATGCAGAACAATTGAATATCATCGAATGGAGAGGCAATCAAATGGAAGAGAAACCAGATTTTTTCGATTTTGCAGCTAAGGTGGGCCTCACAAAACACCTGGGAGGTCTCGTGGCTACAGAAGAGCTCATTGAGCTATGCCATATTGGTGGAAGCAAATATGTCTTGGATGTTGGTTGCGGCGCCGGCGTAACGCCTTCCTACATCGCAAAGAGATGTGGCAGTAAGGTGGTTGGTGTAGATATTTCTGAAGGGATGATCGACAGATCCAGGGAAAAGGCGAAAAGAGAGGGAGTAGCGGATAGGACTGAATTCAGAGTAGCAGACGCACAAGACCTGCCTTTCGAGGATGACCTTTTCGACGCAGTCATTACCGAGTCTGTGACCTCCTTTCCAGAAAATAAGCAGAGAGCGGTTAATGAGTATGTACGGGTGACAAAGCCAGGGGGATATGTAGGGCTTAATGAGTAAACCTGGCTAAAGACACCCCCACCACCGGAATTGGTTGCCTGGGCATCCCAGAATGTGGGTGCTAATGTGGAACATCTGACTTCTGAAGGTTGGATGGGATTGATGCAGGGCGCTGGCCTGAGAGAAATAATCGTGAGAACCAATGAAATAAACACCCAAAACGAAGCAAAAGGACTTCTCAGTCGGTATGGTTGCAGAGGAATGCTGGGTGTTTTTGGAAGGATGCTATCTCTTTACGCCAGAAGCCCAACGTATAGGAGATTCGTAAAGGGAGTACAAGAGGATGGGATCGCTCCCGAGAACCTCGATGAATATTTCGGATACGGAGTATACGTCGGGAGAAAGTAATTAAGGGGGCAAACGACCATCTAGTCGAACTCTAAGGTTCTTCTTCTTGTCGGTATCGTCGGCGATGGAAGGCAGTATGGGATTTACCTTCACAAAGCGGCTATAGTCTGATAAGATTCATTTTACTAGTGAACCGACCTCGGCTTCTATAGGCCGGGGTCTTTTTTTTGCAATACGTATACAGGTTGAGGTTTTACAGAAATGAAGATTGACCGAAAAGAGCTACGCAATATCGCAATAATCGCACACGTCGATCACGGCAAAACCACACTGGTCGATGGCATGCTGAAGCAGGCCAAGATCTTCCGCGAGAACCAGCAAGTGATAGAGAGGGTGATGGATTCGAACGAGCTCGAGCGCGAGCGAGGCATTACCATCCTGGCCAAGAATACAGCCATCTCTATCTTTGATGCAGCGATCGGGGACGCGGTGAAGATAAACATCGTGGATACGCCAGGACATGCCGACTTCGGTGGAGAAGTCGAGCGGGTTCTGAACATGGTCGATGGCGTGCTGTTGCTGGTAGATGCGGCCGAAGGGCCGATGCCCCAGACGCGCTTCGTTTTACGGAAGGCACTGGAGATGGATCACCGCGCAGTGGTGGTGATCAACAAGGTTGACCGCAAGGGCGCAGATCCGAATCGGGCGCTCGACCAGACCTTCGATTTATTCATCCAGCTGGGCGCCACGGATGAGCAAGCTGATTTCCCCGTGATTTTTACCAATGCAGTGGAAGGGCGGGCAGGCCTCACGCCCGAAATGGGACCGGACCTGCAGCCGTTGTTCGAGGCTATCCTGCGGTACATCCCGGCTCCGCATGTCGATCTTGATGCGCCGTTTCAGATGCTGGTGACCACGCTGGGCTACGATCTCTACCGCGGCGTGACGGCCTCCGGTCGGATCGCCGCCGGCACGTTAAGCGCGGGCGCTCCGTTGGCACGGATCAGCCATAGCGGGGAGATAACTCCTGCTGTGGCGCACTATCTTTACCTCCATCAAGGGCTGGAGCGTGTCGAGGTTGAAAATGCCAGCGCTGGGGAAATTGTTGTGGTGGCAGGCTTGGAGGAAGTGGCGATCGGTGAGACGCTTGCCGATCCCGAGCAGCCGGTCCCGCTCTCCATCATCCATGTTGAGGAACCGACGGTGCGCATGACCTTTGGTGTTAACGCCTCACCTTTCGCCGGACGCGAGGGACAATGGAGCACCTCTCGAAAATTGCGCGAAAGACTTTTCAATGAACTGCGCACCAATGTAGCCCTTAGGGTTGAGGATGCCGATACGGCAGATGCTTTTACGGTATCCGGGAGGGGTGAACTTCACCTGGCAATCCTAATAGAAACTATGCGCCGCGAAGGGTATGAATTTCAGGTCTCACGCCCGGAGGTGATCCTTCGCAATGAGAACGGGGTTGTGCTCGAACCTTATGAAGAGGTCGACATCGAAACCGAGCCGGATTCGGTTGGGGCTGTGGTGGAGATGCTTGGCAAGCGGCGAGGACAGATGCTAGATTTGCAGGAAGTGCAGGGTGACGCTGTGCGGCTGCGCTACCTGGTGCCCACGCGAGGTCTGCTGGGATTCCGCCACCATTTCATGACCGCCACGCGTGGCGCAGGGTTCATGCACAGCATTTTCCATGATTATCTTCCCATTTCAGGCGGCACCCTTGGGAGATCCCGAGGGTCACTGGTTGCATGGGAGCGGGGCATAACCACGACCTATGGGCTGAAGAATGCAGAAGAGCGAGGGATGCTCTTCTTTGGTCCTGGAGTAGAGGTCTATGAAGGCATGGTGGTTGGCGAGAATCAGCGACCCGGTGACCTGGGGGTCAACGTATGCAAGAAGCGGCATGTCACCAACGTGCGTTCGTCGTTTCGCGAGATCGATCAACGACTTACTCCGCCGCATGAGATGAGCTTGGACGAAGCCATCGAGTACATCGGCGATGATGAGCTGCTTGAGGTCACTCCGGCAAGTCTGCGCATTCGAAAGCGCATTCTCGATTCCCACATACGCAATAGGGAAGTCAAGCGTTCCAAGGATGCTGTTGGCGCCTGAGCCTAACGTGTTTAGCGTAAAATTATATTCTATTACCAATTTGTTTTTTATCATGAGCAGCCTTTGTACAGGCTTATTTTTGCTTTTAGATATGGAACCGGCTGACGATAGATACTGTACTACCTAAATGTGCTCTGCCCGCCAAACCCACATCGCTTCGTGGGGGGCGTTCGACGGAACAGGGGATGTTGTGACTCGAACGTATTGGGAGGCAGGCATACTTTATAATGCACCTTATGAGTTCTCATCGCACTTCTGTTTTCCAGGTTTTATTTGTGGTGTTCTTGTGGGCAACATCCTGGGTTTTCATCAAAGTTGGGCTGCAGAATATTCCACCGCTCACCTTCGCCGGCCTGCGATATACTTTGGCTTTTTTATGCTTGTTGATAGTATTACTCGTTTCCCCCGGAAAAAGAGCACTAACTGCGCAGCTAAAACGAACTTGGGTGCGGCTCCTACTGCTCGGAATACTCTTCTACACTGGAACGCAAGGAGCATCATTTGTCGCCCTCGCATACTTGCCTGCCGTGACAGTCAACCTGCTTTGGAGCTTCAGCAGCATTACGGTAGCCATATTGGGCATTGCGTTGCTTTCCGAACGACCGACAAAATTTCAATGGCTTGGCATTATGCTCACGACCCTGGGTGCATTCATCTACTTTTGCCCAGTATCGCTTCCGAAAACTCAGGTGATCGGTGTCCTTGTTGCGTTATTTGGGGTCCTCGCTAATGCTGGCTCTTCAATCCTTGGCAGGGATGTCAATCGTTCAGGAGAACTTCCACCACTTGTTGTAACAGTCATCAGTATGGGTATTGGATCTACTGCTCTGCTTACAATCGGTATTCGTGTTGAAGGTTTTCCCGTCATCGGGGTACAAGATTGGGCAATCATTGCCTGGCTCGCGGTGGTGAACACTGCCTTCGCATTCACGCTGTGGAATCATACCCTGCGTACACTCTCAGCGATGGAATCCAGCATCATCAATAGTACGATGCTCATCTGGATACCAATCCTTGCCATTTTATTTTTAGGAGAGCGCGTCACCACGAGAGAGGTCATAGGGCTTGTTGCAGTAGGAGCAGGAGTGCTTATCGTTCAATTGCGGCATCCATCAATGCTTTCTGGGCTGCTCCGCCAAGGTTCCAATAGTTGATGAATAGATATGCAACTTAACCACGAACAGGCACCCAAACCCCCAGCCGCTTTGCTTCAGCGGTGCTGAGCGGAACCGGGGACTTCGCCCCTGAAACCTTTCAGCGCAATTATTACGAATGTGGAAGGATATGTTACCCATACCCTATGCAGAACTCAACCGGGTATTAAGTGAACTTCTATCTGGGATACAAGATATCCTGGGCGACAATTTTGTTGGCGCATACTTACAAGGCTCTTTTGCTGTAGGGGGGTTCGATATCCATAGCGATGTCGACTTCATTGTTGTTATTAATTACGAACTATCTGTCGACCAGATTAATGCATTGCAGGAAATGCATGGTCAGATTTATCAACTCGAATCCAAATGGGCACAGCACCTAGAAGGATCATATTTTCCGAAGGAAATCTTGCGCCACTCTTCAAATCGAGGCGCCAAGCTCTGGTATCTAGACAATGGTGCTCGCTCACTGATTCAATCGGACCATTGCAATACAATCCTCGTACGTTGGGTTGTTCGTGAAAAGGGGGTAACCTTAGCGGGGCCGGCGCCTAATACACTCGTAGAGCCCATATCCGCCGAACTATTGAGGGAGGATATTTATGAGACAATCATGCATTGGGGGCAGGAGATACTAGATGATCCAAAGTCATTCAACAATCGTTTTTACCAGTCGTTCATTGTCTTAAGCTATTGTCGGATGTTGCATGATCTTCATAATGGGTATGCCGGATCAAAACAAGAAGGCGCTGAATGGGCAAAATCTACCTTAGACACGTCCTGGTCAGAATTGATTGATGGAACTTGGGATGGTCGACCCAATCCGGCCAAGAAAGTCAAGCAACCTGCTGATCCTGAAGAATTCAAGAAAACTTTGAGATTTGTTGAATGTGTCATGAATGAAAGTAGACGCTATAGAGAGCGTAAATAACTGTGACGAGCTTCTCGTTTGCGCTGACCACGCTCACTTTTCCAAGGCGCTGTGCCGCTGTGAATAGCGCTACTTTTTGTGTTATACGGTCGGATACATGAATTGTGGGTGGATGGGGAGATCCCCGGTGCCATTATCCAATATGTGTGGAACAATCGAGAACTGTCGCCAGAGGTCCTATGTTTATTCGAGCTGAAAGAGAGAATGATCGGGATGTCGTGTTTGATGTCAATTTATCAGCCTTTGAAACACCATATGAAGCCAATCTTGTAGACGTTTTGCGAGAGCAAGTGCGGCCGTTTGTATCGCTCGTTGCTGAGGAAAACGGAGATGTTGTCGGTCATATCATGTTTACGCCGGTTGTACTATCGGGCTATCCGGAGCTTAAAGTTGTGGGGCTCAGCCCCTTAGCGGTAGCGCCGGAGCATCAGCGCAAGGGTTACGGCTCAACACTCGTTCGAACTGGTCTCGATTATTGCAGGAAGTTGGGCTTTGCTGCGGTTGTTGTTCTGGGACACCCCGGGTATTATCCCCGCTTCGGCTTCTCACCTTCGTCCCGATTCGGCATTGACTCTGACTTCGAAGTGCCAGAGGATGTATTTATGGCATTGGAGCTGGAACCAGAAGCTCTGAGTGGAAAAACTGGCAGTGTGAAATACCATGCCGCATTCAGCGATCAATAACGATGTCAATCAGCCAACGCTCGCACCTCGCTCAGCATAGGTGAGCGTAATGTGTGGGTTGAAGAGGAATCAATAGCGTGGGAAATTTAAGGCTTGCTCAACAAGCGGTATCTTATTTTGAAGATGAGTACCTATGTTCGCAGTCCGTTCTTATGGCATATGCCCCTTTACTAGGTATCAATTTGAAGGAGGCAGCGACGATTGCTGCTCCATTTGGAGCCGGGATAAGCCGGATGGGGTGGACATGTGGTGCAGTCACCGGAGCGCTGATGGTGATCGGACTGCGTTGCGGACATGAGGTTGGGGGAGACGCAGAGACGAAGGAGAATATGTATAAGATAGTCAGGGAATTCATCGCGGAGTTCGATGAGCGTTATGGGTCTGTTGAATGTAGGAAGCTGCTAGGTCGGAATATTTCTGTGCCTACGGAGTTGGATGCAGCGAGAGAAGAGGGGCTGTTCAACACCATTTGCCCCGGATATGTCCGTGGAGCGGTTGAAATCTTAGAAGAAATCATGATTCGAGAATAATCTCTTCTAAAGGTCCGTTTGTCTTATCAGAAGATTTCATCGATTTTCGCTGAACTCCCTGCAAATCCAACGATGTCGTAAGATCCATCTCGAGAATCCTGAAGGTGATTTGTGGTGCTGGATGAGGTGTCAGGAGAATAATATACCAATGATTGTCCTTACAGAAACCTGGAGATCGACATACCCCAACGCAGCTCTTGGGATCCTCGCGATGGGGAATGTGTCCAATCCGCAGCGTCATGAAGCGCTAGCCCTGCATAAGGAATCCCTGGAGCGCGAACTGCGCACGCGTTACGCAGGGTACGATCGAGAGCGTTTTAAAAACCATCCTGTGCTAGCTGCATACCAATCGTATTACAAGCGGTTCAAGAAGACCTATCACGTGCAGCACCAACTGGAAAGTATTGTGTTTAAAGATAAGACGTTACCTCAAGCTGCGGCTTTGGTCGAAGCGATGTTCATGGCTGAGCTGAAACATCTGATGCTGACGGCAGGTCACGATCTCGATGATGTGCAATTACCCGTTACGATCGGTGTGGCAGAAGGGCACGAACGCTATGTGCGGCTCAACGGGCAAGAGCAGGAGCTCAAAGCGAAAGATATGATGATTTTCGACGCCAATGGGGTCATCTCGAGCATTATCTATGGGCCCGACAAGCGTACAATGATTAAGCCAAGTACTACACGTGTGCTGTTCACGGTTTACGGAACGTCAGGTATCGATCCGTCAGACCTAATGGTACATCTAGAGACAATTCAAGAGTATGTTTTAATCGTTTCACCTGAAGCGAAAGTTGAAATGCTAGAAGTCTACCAAGCGTAGAACTAGAGATTTTCATAAGGAATTCTCACTACCGATGGATAAACAGCAAATCATAAACTGGCTACTTGACGGAGATGTCGCCATTCAATATCAGGTTCACCGGGATCTTTTGACCTTAGAGAAACCACTTCTCCGCGAACGCATCGCAAGCGAGGGGTGGGGGGCAAGGTTTCTTAATTTACGCAAGAAAGAAGGGCATTGGGGGCGAGGTTATTATCAACCTAAATGGATTTCCAGCCACTACACAATCTTGGATTTGAAAAATCTCGGGATCTCTCCTGAACATCCGGAGCTCATTGAATCAATATTACTGATCCTTCGAGACAATATAGGGATTGATGGCGGCATCAACCCCTCCAGGATGATAAAACAAAGTGATGTTTGTATGAACGGGATGTTTCTAAACTTCGCAACTTATTTCAAGGTGGAGGGTGAGGCGCTGCGCTCCATTGTAGATTTCATTCTCGAGCAGCACATGCAGGACGGAGGCTTCAATTGCCAGGCAAACCGTCAGGGCGCTGTTCATAGTTCCTTGCATTCCACAATTTCCGTTCTTGAAGGAATATTGGAATATGCTAAAAACAACTATACCTATCGTCTGGAGGAATTTGAGCAGATTGCGGTAGAGGCTCGGGAATTCATTTTGCAGCACAACTTATTTCGCTCGGATCGTACGGGGGAGATCATAGACAAGCGTATGCTGATGCTGTCGTATCCCTCCCGCTGGCGCTACGACATCTTACGGGCGCTTGATTATTTCCAGTTTGCTGGGGTTGATTACGATCCAAGAATGCAAGATGCTCTGGATGTATTGTTGAAAAAGCGGCGGAAAGATAACCGCTGGCCAGTGCAGGCGAACCATCCGGGTCAGACCCATTTTGAAATGGAAAAAACCGGAGGTCCAAGTCGCTGGAATACGCTGCGGAGCTTGCGCGTTTTGAAGCATTTTGGATTATCTGTATTTACCTGATCCCAAAGCGGTATAATCGATTATATACGGATATACTTACTGTACTATATCCAATTAGATACAGGACTCGGATAGCACCGGTTCTTGGAAGGAGATACGAATGATGATTCGAAGAACGACATTCAAGATAATTATCCTCGCGCTGCTCCTGAGCGTTTTCATTTCAGCCTGTGGCGGATCAACAGGTGAGGTATCCCCTGCGACGGAAGGTCACACAGATTCAGAGACCACACTCGATGGAAAAACGCTTCTCGAGGAGCGCTGCACGGCTTGCCATACGCTCGATCGAATCGAGCGTGCATCGATGAGTGCGGCAGGATGGGGGCTGAATGTTCGGGAAATGATGGGCAAAGGCGCCGAGCTTAACGCATCCGAACAAGAAGTTCTAATCCAATACCTTTCGATCACGTATCCGTAAATCGAAATTCATCCTGTTCCTAATAAGAAAAGCGATCCGCCGGCTGCTTGTCCGCTCTTAAAAGAGGACAAGCAGCCGATATTTGCCGTGTCTCTGATGATGTTATCCGCTTAACCTGCTGTAAAGAAAATTCTGGGGGCTAGAAAATTAAAGACAAAGGCTTTGGGAAAAAATCTCTCGGCGAAAGAATCAATTTCCAGCGTGTGTAAAAAGGCATTCAGGGCTTAGAAGCAACGCCCGCAAACCTCTAAATGTGTGGAATCCGCTTGTCTACTCGCTTGATAAGCAGTGGGTTGTACGTGGCACCGTAGAATTGCACGATGCGGCGTTCTGGAATCGAGCGTGGCATCCAGTGGTTCACTCCCATTGCTACAGAAAGCCCTTGAACGGATAGGGGCAGTGAAAGAGGGTATCTTGCGCATGCAAATGATTACAGCCGATTTTCATGTCCGCGACTCTATCCACTGCTGCATTATTAACAGCGAGGTACCATCCGAAAAGGCTCGCTTCGAAGAAAAGTTGAAACGATCATACGGATAGGGAAAGCGCACGGCCTTCCCCGATAGACCCTTGAAATTAATTTGCCTCGTGGAAAGCGGTCGCCAACTTTGGTCTTCAAAATTCATTAACAAGTAGCCAATAATGGCTTACAATTCACTCCGGCAGGTCAAAGCCTTCTACTTTTTGCCGCAGCGCTCAGACCTTGAGCGCAATACATGTGGCGAGTAATGATTCCCGAGGAGGAAAATATGACAGAAGAAATGGAAATGAACACAACAGAAGTTCAAGAAGATAACGGAAAATTATTTAGTGGCAAAAGGTTAATGGCGACATCATCGCAAGCGATGCTATTGTCCTGGTTGTTTCTTGCGGTGATCGTGCTTTTCTTGATCAATCTGATCATCTTCCTATTGTCGGTCGCTGGTGTGGAATTCCAGGGCGCCATCGTTACGTTGAACCAGATGGTCGGTAATCTATCCACGCCGCTGCTCCTGATTGCCATCGCTGGATTCTTTTTCGTTTTCCTGCGCGCGATTTCTGAGGGACTATACCTTCTCATGGATCTGGGGGATGAAGTTTCAAAGATCGGTCAGGCGGTAGAAGAAAAGAAGTAGAGGAACTATATCAAAGATAGCTCGATACACATCCGATAATGTTGGTTTCCTGCCCCGGCTGCATTCTGATATGCTGGGGCAGACCTATTTCTGTGACTGCCCAAAGCTTAACCTTCAAATACGCTCAAGCAATGCTGAAGTCCAAGCATTTTATGAAGTCTCGGTTATATAATTGAGAGCCGAATGCGCATGGGAAAGCGAATGGATCCGGTGTAGGGGAAATGTACGTCATGATCTTACGATTACACCCCCTCCACAGCGCTTCGTAAGAATGCCCTTGAATTCTCGTGTGGACATTGTGCGATCTTTGTCCTCTATGGGCACTGCATCGCAATATGACTCACGATGCGCAATGCAGTTAGGTGCACCATTAATAATCGGAAGGATGACGGCATGAGCACACGACGTCCATAAGAATCAACGAACCCGACCATAAGATGAGCATGGGAAAAGGCGACGATCCAAAAGCGCTGATCGCAGACCTTCAAGAACGCAGGAAGCTTCTTGTTCTTTTAGCAGCGGAATATGATGATAGGCTTAAATATGACGACCTAAGAGATGACGAACTCGATCGTGCCATCGAAAATCTACAGATGTTGAGAAATCAAATACAATCCATCGATACAGCCCTGTTGGAGATGGAAGACAAACCGGATTTCTAAGAACCCGACACTCAATAGAATTGATCGCTTCTCGAAAGAGGTATCGAGTATGACTGCCTTCCGGTTATTGATAGTCTTGTTCCTGGCGATGCTCATCGGGTCCTGCGCTGCAGACGGTGAAATTCCTTCTCCCACAATCCCGCCGGCGACACGCACTGCCACCCCCGTCTCTACGAAGGAGATGGTTAGCTATAAAGCTAGCCAAGTGATCGAAGCCCTGCGTGATCGAGATCTGGATCGGCTCGCGAGTCTGGTCCATCCAACGCTGGGTTTACGCTTTTCTCCCTATGCGTATGTGCGCGAAGCAGACATTATGGTCGCAGTCGAGGATGTTCCAAATCTCCTCTCTGAGGACACGTTGCGCCTATGGGGAGCTTATGATGGTTCTGGGACGCCGATCGAACTCACTTTTGAGCAGTACTACGACCAGTTCATTTATGATCATGATTTCGCCAATGCGGAGGAGATAGGATATAACCGAAGGATAGGGGGCGAGGGAGGGACGGTAAATAATATTCAGGATTTCTATCCTGGGAGCGTGATGGTTGAATATCATTTCACAGGCTTTAACCCTGACTATGCTGGACTCGATTGGCGAAGCTTACGGTTAGTCTTTAGCCAAGATGGAGGAGGGTGGTTTCTAATTGGGATAGTCCATGATGAGTGGACGACCTAATCTTTTGCGGGTCATATGATAAAGTAGCTATTTAGAGTCTACGATCTGCGAGCTAGAGTAGGAAGCTGAGACTCGTGAGGTATCCATGATGGATGAGGAATTCGTAACGATAGAGCATCAAAATCAGGTCGCGGTCCTAAAACTAAATCGAGAGATTACAAACGCAATCAATGGCGATCTTGTTCTGGCACTTGACTCAGCGTTTAAGAGCCAAGCTGCAGATCCTGAAGTGCTCGGGATGGTGCTTACTAGCGCAAACAGTAAATTTTTCTCCATCGGCTTAGATATCCCGGATTTGATTGCTCTCGAGGAGAGGGATTTCCGATCTTTTTATCAGTCCTTCAATCAGATGTGCATTGGCATTTTGACTACATCCAAACCACTCGTCGCGGGGATTACAGGTCATGCGATCGCGGGTGGCTGTATTCTGGGTCTTTGTTGTGATTACCGATTTATCTCAGAAGGGCACAAGTTGATTGGATTGAATGAGATTAAGTTAGGGGTTCCCGTTCCCTATGTGGCGGATTGCATTCTCAGGAAATTAATCGGGTATCGGAATGCGCGCGATGTCATGGATTCAGGGGGATTCCTCGTACCAGAAGAAGCACAACGATTGGGCATGGTTGATAGGGTATTACCCCTGGAAGAAGTGCTATCGCAATCGATTGAGAAGGCAAGAGAGCTGGCAGCGGACTCCTTGGAAGCATTTGCTCTGATCAAAAGCAGTCGTCTCCACGCCATTGAGAGAGAGATCGCGCTGCAATTATCGGAACGGGAAGATGCGTTTATTGAGTGCTGGTATTCGGATGATGCCCGTGCACAGCTAAAGGATGCCATCTCTAAATACTAGTGGTTGTGTATTTACATCCGGTGCGCTGTCGAAAGGAATCGCCGATATGGAAAGGCGCGTGATGAGATAACCTATCTTTAGATACAAGGTCTAAGTGATATTGGATACGGATCATTATTTTGAGCTGATTCATGGAGGACAAGAATGTGAGCAACCTGAAAGGCTTTACGGGGCCAATGCGTCTCCCCTTTGTCATCTTAACGCCTGCCTGTGTTTTAGTGGGGCTCGGGACCGCAGTATGGTCAATTGGGGAAGTAAATTATTTTTATTTCACACTGGCGCTTTTCGGGGCGCTTGCCGCTCATATCAGTGTCAATGCCTTCAATGAGTATTTTGATTTCAAGAGTGGATTAGATTATAGAACCCACCGAACCCCCTTTAGCGGCGGCAGCGGTACCTTACCTAGGAGTCCTGAACTCGAGCGTCAGGCTTTGAGCGTTGCTCTGGTAACCATAATCATCACAGCTCTGATAGGCGTATATTTCCTTTGGGTGAGAAGCATTTCCCTCTTACCGCTAGGTGCACTCGGACTTCTGATCATCATTGCCTATACACCCAGGTTCACACACAACCCTGTTCTCTGTTTGATTACTCCCGGATTGGGTTTTGGGCCACTGATGGTCATGGGCACCGATTTTGTCCTCACCGGTGGATACTCGTGGACATCCTTTATTGCTTCTCTTATCCCCTTTTTCTTGGTCAATGACTTGCTTCTATTAAATCAATTTCCGGACGTCGAAGCCGATCACAGTGTAGGTAGACGACATTTTCCGATAATCCTCGGTAGAAAGGTGAGCAGCCTTATCTATGGCACCATATTGCTTCTAGCCTACCTATCGATTGTCCTCGGGGTCATGCTTGGCTACCTGCCTCGTACAAGTCTCATCGGGCTGCTAACGATGCTCATCGCTGTACCCGTCATCATCGGCGCCTATCGTTCTGCAGAGAGTGTGGAGAAATTAGTGCCTTATCTGGGTTTGAATGTGATCATCAATATCGCCACTCCCGTGCTTGTTGCCATTGGTTTGTTTCTAGGATAGGGATGGAAGAGTATGTTGTCTGCAAAGGTGGCATAATCCGTACGCAGAGCCACTCAGGATATTTTAGCGAGATTTAAAGAGGATTTGATACTTTCAACAATGACCGTTTCCAGTATTTTGATTGGATACAGGAGACAGGACGAAGAAGAATCTCTCTAGAAAGTTGGCATTGCCAAGAATAGTTATTGCGTTGTTTATCTCTACATCCTGCAGCCCATTATCACCGCCAATACCCACCCCAGCGGACTTGTCGAAAACTACGGCACAATCGCGTTACCAGCCAACACGTCTACACCTGGACCCAGTCCTGAACCATCAACAGAGATGCTTTTACCTGCAATACCAACCTTTGAGTTCATCAAACTGACGAGCGCTGCCTTCACCGCAGTAGGGGTGATCCCACAAGAATAAACACGCCGCAGCGAGGATATCTCCCCTCCTTTGCAGTGGGATGATCCACCTGAAGGTACGCAGAGCTTTGCGCTCCTTGTCCTTTGTGACCCCTTGCAGGATGGGGGTGACATATGGATACAGTGGATTCTCTACAATATTACAGCTTGAGACCCGTTCATTGCCAGAGGACATCACGTCGGATGCTGAGGGGATGCTACCGGATGGAAGCCGGCACCATAAGAACAGTTGGGGAGAGCTGAAGTATGGAGGTCCAAATCCGCCTCATGCCTCCACCTTTAGCTATACTTTCACGCTTTACGCCCTGGATACAATGCTCGACCTCGTAGCTGTAGAAAACATCATGAGTGAGGAAGGAACACTTCCTTGGGTAGGTGCGAGTGGATAAGTTCTCATGCGGGTCATGGAGGGTCACATCTTGGCTCAGGGTGAGCTTGTGGGGAAATACAAAGAGCAGTAAGGCAGGTCACCACAACCTACATAGAGATCCATTTCTCCGCAATTGTGCAGATTATGCTCTGAATAGACTTGCCCTTCAACGCGGTCACTAATAGCCAAGATCTTCATGCTTTGCGTGACTCTGGAGCCTCCGCGCTCATGGATAACGAAATCCCTCGATTTAACAATCAGTCATCATCCACCAGGATGCAGAGTTCTACATTAATTAGGGGCGCTTTTATATTTCGCATTTATTTCGATTACAATCAATCTTATTAGTAGTGAACCGCGATAATCAGTTATCCAAGGATTGATGGAATGCGATTGTTTACAGTTTCCCCCCGAACCCTAAAAATCTTAGCCGCTCTCGTTTGGTATATCGGCGGTATCCAATTGCTACAAAAAGGGATCAGCTTGCTGGTTGAAGCAGAGGCGATGGAACCAGAGCTGGTGTGGCCTTGGATAGCCGGCTTTGTGGGATTATTCTTCGGCGGATTGAAAGCAAAATACTTATTCACGAACAGCATTAAAAAGAATCTGATCAGGGTTGATGGTTTATCCAAGCCAAAGATCTGGCAATTCTTCAGTCTGGGTTTCTTTGCTGCGTTAACGATCATGATCCTGGCGGGTGTAACCTTATCCAGGATGGCTCACAGCAATTACCCATTCTTGATCGGTGTGGCAATCTTGGATCTCGGTATTGCCATCGCCCTGCTGGGAAGCAGCTATGTTTATTGGACACAAAAAGCGTTTGTGAATTAGTGGCTGCGGCGAATACTAGAGGGAATTTCGCTCAGATTTCAGTTTCGTTTATGTCCTGCTCACAGAAGCACGTAATCCCATTTATATTCACCATTTCAATGCAACGTTGGCTGTCAGGTTTGGCAAGTAGGAGGATCGGGCCGATCAAATGGAAGTTAAATTCACCATTAGGGAATCAGCCGATAGATTTCATGCTTTCTCTGAGATGAGCAGATCCATGTAGGGCTCGAGTTCGGCTAAGCGCTCAAATCCCATTGTCTGCTCAATGATGTCATCCATTCTTCCCTCGCCCATCGTCTTGTGTGCATTCGCCCGGAATTTCGCAAACAAATCATCATCGCTGAGTGGATCTTCTGGTGAGCCTTTCGCATAGTCCGTTTGAGCGCTGTGCGTGCTCCCATCTTGCAGTGTGATCGTTACGCAGGCGCGCTTTACTTTTGGAAACAAGGCGTCGATCTCGGGATCGGCGACAACCTTGATCTTCCGCAGAGTCGCGCGGATGTTCGCATCCCTCAATTTGTGGTCTTCAAAAGACTCGGGCAATACGTTCCCGTCAACGACGGCCGCGGCGATCACATAGGGCAGGCTGTGGTCGGCGGTTTCCTTCGTGTCGGGTTCGTATTTACTCGGGTCTGAAAGGATGTCTGCACCGCGAGTGGTTGTCTCTACCAGGATCTCTTGAATCTGATCGTGCTGGATCTCATACTCGCGGATTACTTTTAGAGCAGCGCTGATGGGTTGGTGGGTGAGTGCCTCTGTCGGGAAAGCCTTATAGCTGCACTTTGTGATGAGATATTCATCGCCAAGCCCATCGAGCAAGGCATCCGTATCCCAGGTAACGTTATTCAGGACTTCGATCAACCCTTCTTTCCCCTCGATCACATGCACCGGACCCTCGTAACCCTCCTGGGCCATCTGCGCGGCGTACACACCGGCTTGTGCGGCGAGAGGGTCGGCGGTGTTCTTCATATTCGTGAGATGACCGGCGACAACACCGCCGAGTGTGAAGTGGCTGCTGCCGCTGATACCCATGGCGGCGATGAGCTGGTCAATGCCCAACCCATATAACCTGCCGGCGACGAGCGGGCTGACAAATTGCGTTAGTGAGGCATGGTGCCACCCGACTTCCCGAATCCCCGGTGTGGCTGCATGGCACCAGCGCATTTCCAGTTCATAGGCGATGACAGTGGCGACGAGGACGTCTGTACCGTTTCGCCCATTGGCTTCCGCAGAAGCGAGGACAACTCCGAGGAGGTCCGAGGGATGGCTTGGGTCTTGAACCCAGTAGATGTCGTTGTAATCCAGTGCACGGATGAGTAAGCCATTCATCAGGGCGGCATTCGGGGCGTTGGTTTTAGAGCCCGTCCCGATTACAGTAGCTTCCGGTGTGCCGCCGAGTTTCTCTGTGAAGCGATACATGGCTTGCATGTCCTCGTTCTGGGTTGCGGCCAACGCGCAGCCAATACTGTCCAGCAAGAAACGTTTCGCTTCGTAGATCGCATCTTGAGGAATATCGTCGAAGAGCAACCCATCCGTAAATTCAGCCATTGTGCGACTGATTGAGGTCATCGCATCCTCCACCAAAGTCAAAATGTATTTATGAGTGGTTAAAGTTTACTGACGACAGCATGCGCCATCTCGAGTGTCGTGCTCTCTCCGCCCATATCGTATGTCCTCACTTCTCCTTCAGCGATCACTTTTGCGATCGCGTCTTCAAGCGATTGCGCCTTATCGGTCTCTCCCAACCAGTTGAGCATGAGCTTCACAGCAAGGAGCATGGCGATGGGGTTAACCTTATATTGACCTGCATACTTCGGCGCTGAACCGTGTGTGGGCTCGAAGACTGCGAACTTGTCACCGATATTTCCACTGGAGGCAAAACCAAGGCCGCCGACCAACTGTGCAGAAAGATCAGATAGGATATCCCCAAACATGTTGCTCGTGACGAGCACTCCGTAGTCGTCAGGATTTTTCAGGAGCCACATCATCTGTGCATCGATGTTGGTTTCCCATAGTTCAATATCCGGGTAATCGCTGGCGACTTTGCGGGCTTCTCGGGTCATCAATCCGCTTGTCTCACGCAGGACATTCGGTTTCTCAACAAGTGTAACTGTTGGGTAACCAAATTGCCTTGCATACTCGAACGCCTGGCGGATAATCCTGAGAGCTCCGTTTTTTGTGATAACTCGCAGGCTGACAGCAAGTTCATCTCCAGGAACTGCATCAAAGCGGCTTAATGCCGGGTTGTATTTTTTCATCGTCTCCCGTACTTCCTGTGGGAGAGGATGGTATTCGACCCCGCTGTACAAGCCCTCGGTATTCTCGCGGAAGATGACAAGGTCGATGTCATCGCGGTAATTCAGCGGGCTGCCCGGGTATGCCTTGCAAGGTCGAAGGTTTGTATAAAGATCAAAATGCTGACGGAGACGGACGATTGGGCTTCGATACGACAGCCCTTTGCCTTTGAGTTCCGGAGCTAGCTCAAGTTCTGCTTCATCAGTGGGTTTTGAGGTGATGGCGCCGAACAATCCACAGGTGCAATCTTCCAATATGGCGATAGTCCTTTCTGGGAGTGGGTCGCCTTCCTTGCACCAGAATTCCCAGCCTATATCCGCGTGGATGTATTCCGCGTCGAGTTTTATGGCATCGAGGACAATCTGCGCGGCTTCCATTACATCCACGCCTACGCCATCACCCGGCATCCATGCGATACGATATTCTGACATTGATTAAGGCTCCTCTCGGTTTGTTCTTAATTATCGTTTGGTCTCTTTGTTTTGAAGGGATGGTGTAGTGTCACATTTCTTGAATTCTCAGTCATATAAACTTACTTTGACAGCTGCGGAGCGGTTAGATTCGCGCAGGAAAATAAGTACCATTATGCTTCCAAGGGCAAGCACACCGGCGTTGATGTAAAAAGGCGTTGCCGGACCCGCACGATCATAGAACCATCCTCCTGCGATTGGACCAATAAGCGCACCCAAGAAATAGGCGAAAGTATATAGGCCATAGCTCGTCCCCCTGAAATCCTCCCCGGCGATGTCGGCTACAAAAGCACGCTCTGCGGGCATGGCAGCAGTGTAACCGATGTTCTCTACCGCCCAGAGCATTGATAATGCTCCGAGAGAGCGCAGAGTCGGGATGAGCATTGAAGCAAGGGCACCTAAGATCAAGCCGCCAGCCATTGGACGCGTGCGACCGAATCTATCCGCTAGCTTCCCCATTCGTGATGGAAGGAATGCGTTGATGAGAGCGGCCGGTAAATAGGCGATTGCCAACCCCCACACCTCCGCACCAAGCGTATCCTGCAGGAAGATCATCAGCAATGGCCAAACCATCATTGAAGAAGCGCCGGTAAAAAAAACAATGACCATAAGGGTAAAGAGCTGCCTCGAAAGAGGCTGGCTGTGGATTATTTTGCCGGTCCTCTGGGGGAGTGACTCCGGAACACCACGCCAGCCAATGCCGAGGGCTATCAAGGTCGGGATGGTATAGCTGGCGAATAGGATGAGCCAAACCTGACTCTCTGTTGAAGCTATTTGATCTAGGCTGAAGAGTGCAAAGAAACCAGCAGACGTTCCGATAAGTGCGCCGCGGCTAACCGCTTCGTCGATCAGGCCGAAATCGTAGCCGCGGCCGGTTTCCTGGGCAATGTCGGCAACGATTGTGAAGGCGGCTAGCCAGAGGAATGCTTGGCCCAGTCCCTGAATAAAGCGAGCGATCGTGAGTTGGAGAATACTGTTAGAGAGGCTGAAAGCGACCATCGCGATGGCGTAGCCGAATAACCCTAAAAGCAGGAAGGGACGTCGACCCCATCTGTCCATAATCCGCCCCAGGAAGGGGCGAACGATTACCGGTACAGCCGAGACGGCAGAAAAGAACCCACCGATCTCGAGCGCCGATGCACCCAACTGGCGACCATAGATCGGCAGTACAAAAGACAGGATCCCGAATGGGAAGGAAACCCAAAATACAGCCTTCCACAGATTGCGTAACGTTGGATTCTTCATTCGCAGGAACTCAAGTAAATACCGGCCAAAAATTACTACTCATGGTTATGGTCACTGGCTTTCTTCCAGTCGTTTCTTCGTGTAAGCAATAAGCCCCCCTGAATCGAAGATCTCCCTTACAACCTCTGGGAAAGAGCTAATGGAGTAATTGCCCTTGAGTGTGTGGATCTCGCCTTTATCCAGATCGATCTCAATCTGTTCGCCATTCTGGATGGTATTGACGGCATCGGGGCAAATGAGCGCCGGAAGCGCGGCGTTCAGACAATTGCGATAATAGATGCGAGCGAAGGATTCAGCGATGATTGCTCCTAGGCCGCCCTCCTTCAGACAGGTTACTGCCTGCTCGCGTGAGGAGCCGCAGCCCCAATTGTTACCGGCAATGATAATGTCACCCGGCTTGACCCCGTTGGCGAATTCGGGGTCCAAATCCTCGAGGGCGTGCGCTGGCATTTCTGTTGGTTCACTGATTGTGTATGTATATTTGCCAGGGAAGATGACGTCGGTGTTAATGTTATCGCCGTACTTCCATACTCGACCACGGATGATTTCCATCGTCTACCTCAATCCAGGGTATTCGGGTGTGCGATCTTCCCGGCAACAGCGGATGCGGCGGTGACCGCAGGGTTGGCGAGATAGATGTCGCTTTGCTTCGTTCCCATCCGGCCTTGAAAATTTCGATTAGCAGTGCTGATCGTCACCTCACCGGGCGCAGGGACCCCCATGTGGTTGCCCATACAGGGACCACAGCCAGGGCTCTCCACGAGCGCTCCGGCGTTGATAAAATCCTCTATATATCCCCTGCGCAATGCTTCCCTTAATACTTCTGAGGAAGCCGGTATGACGATCATCCTGGTCCCTGGAGAAAGCTTACGCCCACGCAGGATTTTTGCAGCGGAAGCGAGGTCTTCCAGACGGCCGTTCGTGCAAGTTCCCAGGAAAGCCTGGTCCACTTTCGTCCCCACGACCTCCGACAATGGTTTTACGTTGTCAACCGTGTGCGGGCAGGCGATCATTGGCTCTAAATGTCCGGCGTCGATTTCAAGAACCTGCAAATATGCAGCATCTGGATCCGGTTGCACAGGTTCAAAATCATGTCTGGCCCGATCGGAGAGATAGGCAAGGGTTCTCTCGTCCGGTGGGATGTAGCTGTTCTTCGCACCCATCTCAGCCGTCATATTGGTGAGGATCGCACGTTCGCTCAGGCTCATATCCGCGATCACCTCTCCCTGCCACTCGACGGATAGATATAAAGCACCGTCCGCTCCGAGATCGCCGATTATTTTCAGAGCGAGATCCTTTGGGGTAACCCAGGCGGGCATTTTCCCGGTTACGATGATTTTTAAGCTCTCCGGGACTCGCAGCCAGAGCGTTCCGATTGCCCAGATGGAGGCCATTTCGCTGCGCCCGATCCCGGCGCCGAAGGTGCCCATTACCCCGGCGTGAAGCGTATGCGAATCTGAGCCAAGGACGATCTCGCCTGGGAGCGCCAGTCCCTCTTCAACGAGAACCTGGTGGCAGATACCTCGACCGACATCGAAGAAGTTGGGGATCGCTTGCTCTCGCACGAAATCGCGTATGATGCGGTGGTTTTCAGCGTGTTTAGACGTCGGAGCAGGGGACGCATGATCGAGGAAGATCGCATGCATCTGCGGATTAAACACTTTCTTACCGCCCATCCGCTGGAAGATGCCCACGATTGCGGCGGTATTATCGTGTGATAATGCGACCTGTGGTGTGACCTCAACGATATCGCCAGGTTTCACCTGTCGTTTACCGGAGTGCCGTCCGAGAACCTTTTCAGCGAAAGTCTGTCCCATGCGATCCTCTTTATCCCAAAGTCTCCATAATCAAGGGTGTTGTGATGCGTATTTTGTCAGGTCGAAGTCAGTGAAATCAGCGTGGTGAAAGACAATCGACTCTGGTCGTCGCGTGAACTTGTCACCTTCCCATGAGTGGGTTGCCACGATATGCATGACGGCTTCTGGGATCTGATGCATATAGCAAAGGGCGACTCCGGTGAAGGGGTGGCGTAGATATTTATACGTGCTGGCCCAAACGAACTTATCCCCCTTGCGGCTGAACTCAAGTAGCTTGCCAACGTCCGCTAACAGCGCGCCGGCGATCAGTACATCCTTATCGATCGAATACCGTTCACCATATGCATCTGCCAGGACTTCCTCCATGGCGATGCACAATCTGCAGACGACACTTACATGTTCGGGGAAGGTTATCTCAACTTGATCAACCAGGAGTGTGTAAGGCATCGTCTCGAGGTCGTCAAGCTGCCAACCTCCTTTTGCGAGAGCATCTTCCCAGACTGCGAGGACTTTTCCTCGTAAATCTTTGTCTTGGATCTGATTGATTTCTGGGATGAGATCGGGAATCGAGTTTGGCATCACAGACCTCCAAGCGTGGCTGACTTACCTATTAATCAAAAGAGCGCGGCGCAGGACCGTCGTATGAGATTTCTGTGGGATGAATGCGGCGCATTGGCCTCTCGCGTGTCTGCTCCTCATAAGCCTGAAGGATAAGCCCCGGGACTCTAGCTATGAAGAACATCGCATTCGCGAGTTGAGACGGGATGTCGAGATCAATGAGCACGGCAGCGATCGCACCATCGACGTTGATAGGGAGTGCTTTGCCCGCCTCTTTCAAGGAAGATTGAATAGCATGGATCATTTGTATGCCATTTCCGGTAATCCCCAACTCCTGAGCGAGCTGAAAGAGTTTCGCCGTGCGAGGGTCGTTGCTATGGATGCGATGACCCAGCCCCGCGATCCGTCTCCCGGAATCCTGATGCTCCGCAACAAGAGCAGCTGCGATTTTGTCAACGGGCTCACCAGATTGATTGACGCGGTTGATCCCGATTTTCAGGATATTCATGCAATCTTCAATTGCGCCGCCATGATGGCGATTGATGGAAAGGATCCCAGCAGCTACTGCGGCATTGAGGGGGGCACCGGTGGATGCCACTGTACGGGCAGCAAGCGCAGAGGGAGGTGATGCTCCGTGATCGATCGATGAGACCAGTATTGCTTCCATCATCCTGGCTACATCTGCTGAGGGCAATTCACCTTTAAGGGCGAGGTACACAGCCTCACCGAAGGAGATGGATCCCATCAGTTCATCAATCCGATAACCACGCAGCCGAACCTCGTTCGGTTTGATCTCAGTGATCGAGGTTTTCCAACTTAGATCGGTCATAGTTTTATCCCATGCTTCTCAAGAACGGATTTGGTGGTGCGAGGTAGGTCTCCGAAGGCATCCACAACCGTGGCTCCTACCTCCTGCAGACGCTTTACTTTTCCTTCGTAGGTGCCTCGATTTCCTTCCACAATTGCGCCTGCATGACTGAAGCGTGTGCCGCTCTTGGCGGCTTTCCCGCCGATGAAAGCGATAATTGGTTTTGTCACCTCGCCCGAATCTACGAGGTCCGCAACTCGCTCCTCTTGGCTGCCGCCAATCTCACCGAACATTACGATCGCCTTCGTCTCCGGATCCTTCTGGAAAAGTCTAATCACTTCGGGGTGGGGCAGGCCGACGACGACATCTCCACCTACGTGAACAAGCGTTGTCGCGCCAATGCTTTCCTGCGCGAGGTAGTAGGCCATGGATGAGGTAATGCCGCCGGAGCGTGACGTGATCCCCACCGGTCCAGGGAAGAACCAGGAGCGAGCGGATGCCGCACGACCGCCGATCATCCCCAATACGCCTTTCCCCGGAGAGAGGACTCCCAGTGTGTTTGGTCCCACGAACTGCGCACCGTGCTTTTTCGCACTGTGTGCAATCTCAAGCACGTCGTAAATCGGGACACGATCGGGAACGATAACCAGCAGTTTAACGCCAGCTTCTATCGCCTCAAGGGCTGCGCTCCGGACAAGCGGAGCGGGTATGAAGAGCACGCTGATATCGAACGTCCCACATGCCTCACTGGCTTCGAGAACTGTATCGTAGACGGGCACACCGATAATATCCTTGCCGCCCTTACCGGGGGTGACACCAGCGACGATGTTGGTGCCATACTCTTTCATCAAGGAGGCTCTCGCTCGGCCTTCACGCCCTGTGATACCTTGAACGAGGACGCTCTTCTTTTCATCAATCAGGATCGACATATCCGCTCCTGAGACAGTTCTCTATCAATAAAGGTTGGCATAACTTACTCCAGCCCTGGTATCGGAAGTTCAACATAACCACCCCGGTTGCCTCCAAAATAGCATTCAACCTGACAGGCTAGGCACTCGATGCAGCCACCCTTTAGGGCTTCTTCTGGGGTGATATTCAACACGGGAAGGCCGTCCTTGAGGGCAAGGATTTCTGGCACACATGTCTCGATGCAGATATGCGTATCGCATTGACGACAAACAGCGTGGTCGAATAGGACAGTGCCGCCGGATACAGTGCCAAATTGGTAGGGCTCTTCAGGTTTGGGTTTCTCAACAGGCGGCGCTGAGTCCACAACAGGCGTAAAAGTCTTTATTAATGCATCCAAGCGATCTGAACAGTAATCAGGTGAGTCATCCTTCCCATAGGCCTCTATAGGTACGGAGAGCGCGCCATTAACCTGTTCCATGATCGCAATTGCTCGATCTTCGGCGTTGCCTCCTAAGCGGATCACCGCCGGGACATTCAATGGAACTTCAAGGAATGCCTTTGCGAGACCACGTGCGCTGTGGAACTGCTCCTGAGAAGCGACACCAGAGCCAGAGGAAAAATAACCATCGATTGGGCCCTGGGCCAGGATAATCCTGGCGGCTCGATATACCTTCGATGCTGGGGGATTCCCGCTTGTGTCAACGAAGTTGGCAAGTTTGTAGCCCCTATTAAGAATAGAATCCATGCTCATCATCGATCCCCCGCCGCCGGCGCCGTGAAAACCGATGACTTTATCCCCGCGCTTGAAATTCTGCTCCATCTGGATGAAGTAGAAGGTCCCGCGATAATCACCTTTCTCAACTTCCCAGGCGATGCGCTCAAGCTCGGTTGGTGGCCGGTCGAACTCACGAGCGACCTCGATCTCCAGCCCTGGATGCCGGAATACGGCATAATCGTCGACGGTGATGCGACAGTCCGCGGCGATGAGTTTTCCCTCTTCTGTGAGCACGATGGGGTTGATTTCAGCTGCGCGTGCATCAGAGTTGCGAGCGACGGTATAAAGTTGGGATAAAAGAAGCCCCAATGACAGTTGGAGCTTACCGTGAATGCCGACCTGCCGTACAAGATCGCGTGCGTAGTAGTCAGGAAATCCGGATTGGATATCGACAAGCATCTGGGCAAGCGAATCAGGATACTCGCTTGCGATCTGCTCAATGCCCGATCCACCTTTGGCACTGAAGATAATTCTAGGCGCTTGGGCGATATCATCGATAATAACGCCGGCATAGAATTCCCGCTTCACATTTAATTTCTCTTCAACCAGAACCGTGTCGATTTCAAATCCGGCAACTTCCTCACCTAAAATAGAACTCGCAGCAGCAGCAGCAGCCTCGGGTGTATCAGCAAGCTGTATCAACCCACGCGAAGCACGCCCAGTCACCCATGCCTGTCCTTTGACAACAACTTCACAGTCAAGTTTTTGGGCGATCCTTTTCGCTTCTGCTGGCGTACGTGCGGCTTCGCCTCTCGGGATACCGATCTTTTCTTCTGCGAGTAGACTTTTTCCTTGATGTTCGTGCAGTCGGGCCATGGCTATCCTCGCACGTTCGTCATCCATACTACGGACATTATCATGCAGAGTGGACTTATGCCTGACGTGGGGAAGGGGTTCATAAGGCTCTTTTGGAGTGTGGAAGTCTTGCTGGTATGCGTATCTCCCGGACGACAGTTGGTTGCGACAGGATTGGATTATACATTCAGCAAACACGGGGGTAAACTCGATCCCCGAATACGAACCTCCAAGTAAACAGTATTTTAGATGCTCAACTGTATTATTTCATTGACGTTACGCTTGATTTTCTCTGACACTTAGTACTTGTGATTCAACGTACGAAAGCCTACCCTCCGGTTATGTTCCGGGGCGTTCCCTGTATATCCTGCCCGTGTTTATCGAATGCGAGGGCGCCATGAAAGTCTTCGCACGCACTCCCGTGAACCTGGGCGAATTTAATATTCCAAGAGGTCGTGTTCACCTCATCCTCGAGCGCTGCAAAGGCTGCAACTTGTGTATTGAGCTCTGTCCCCAGCAGGTTCTTCAAGTTTCAGATATGACCAATGAAAAAGGCTACCACTATCCTGAGATCCGTTTAGACCGCGAGGATTCCTGTGTACATTGTGAATTCTGCACTATGGTATGCCCAGAATTCGCGATTTATACGCTTGAGGTGGAAGAATGACCTCCAGCCATATCCTAACGGGTAGATACTTCATGAACGGTGATCATGCCTGCGCGGAGGGTGCAATTGCTGCTGGCTGCCGATTCTTTGGTGGTTACCCAATTACGCCATCAACGGAAATCGCAGAACGGCTTTCTCGCCGGATGCCACAAATTGGGGGCGTCTACATTCAAATGGAGGACGAGATGGGCAGCTTGGCAACCGTGCTTGGTGCTTCTGCTGCTGGCGCCAGATCGATGACGGCGACATCGGGTCCCGGTTTCAGCCTTATGATGGAAAACATCGGGCTGGCGGCGATGATGGAGTTACCATGCCTCGTTGTAAATGTTCAGCGCGGATCCCCTTCCACCGGCCTGCCAACGCTGCCGGGCCAGGCTGACGTCATGCAAGCCAGGTGGGGGTCGCACGGCGATTACGGCGTTGTTGCTTATGCTCCTTGGTCACCGCAGGAGTTTTTTGATCTAACCGTACACAGTTTCAACGTCGCCGACCGCTATCGAGTCCCCGTTCTGCTCATGGCGGATGAAGTGGTCGGGCACATGGTGGAACGGGTGAAGATTCCAGAAGCGGATCAGATCCCCTACTGGGAGAGAAAGCGTCCGAGTGGATCTAAAAAGGACTTTAACCCATTTAAAGCGATTGATGATGACCTTGTACCGCCATTAGCTCATGCCGGGGAGGGGTATCGGGTTCATTTCACGGGCTTGACGCATGACGAACGCGGCTATCCGGACATGTCTGCAGATACGCATCAGCTTTTAGTTACCCGGCTGGTTCAGAAGATCAACCGAAATACAAAGGATCTTATCCGCACAGAGGCTTTCCATCTAGAAGGTGCACGCGTCGTAGTAATCGCTTTTGGAAGCACAGCACGTTCGGCTCGAAGAGCTGTGCGAGTTGCTCGTGAACGTGGGCTGCCGGTGGGTTTCCTGCGGCTTATCTCTATTTGGCCATTTCCAGAGCAGCTCATTCGCGATCTAGCACAGGACGTGGATGCCTTTGTTGTGGCAGAAATGAATCTGGGCCAAATGATCCATGAGGTTGAACGACAGGTGGATCAACCGGTGCTTGGCGTCCACCACGCTGGGGGAGCAATGCTCGCGCCTCAACCCATCCTTGAGGCAATTGAAAAGGTGACTAAGAATGGTTCAACCTCTTCTCGTTGAAGAGCATCCTCTTGATGGTATGATCCGCGCCGATCGGATGCCGCATATCTGGTGTCCGGGCTGCGGTATTGGCATCGTGATGCGCTGCTATGCACAGGCGATCATTAAATCGGGAATTGAACTTGAGAAGCATGTCGTTGTTTCGGGGATTGGGTGCTCTGGTCGTGTGGCAGGGTACATGAACATCGACTCCTATCATACGACACACGGACGAGGAATTCCTTTTGCTGTGGGTTTGAAATTAGCCAACCCAGAGTTATGTGTGACCGTATTCAGCGGCGATGGTGACCTGGCGGCTATAGGTGGGAATCATCTTATTCACGCCGCACGCCGTAATATTGATATCACAGTTATCTGCGCGAATAACTTCAATTATGGAATGACCGGAGGACAGATGGGGCCGACGACTCCATATGGCGCAATGAGTACAACCTCAGTATACGGATGTCCGGAGCATCCCTTTAACCTTGTATACCTTCTCGCGGCTGCAGGAGCGAACTTCGTCTCACGTTGGACAACGATTCATGTACGACAGGTCATCGATGACGTCCTTTATACATTCAAGAAACCCGGATTCTCCTTTATCGAAGTTCTTGCGCCATGCCCCATCGGATTTGGTAAGTCCAATGACCTGGAGAAGGGGATCGATGAGATGTTGCTTTATCGGGAACGCTGTGTACATAAACCGGACACCCCTCTTGATCAACTCGGGATTGATTTAAGGGAGGACCAGCCGATTTACGTTGGTCGATTTATCGACCGAGAAGCGCCTGCATATCAACCCATACTCGTGGAGGAGAAGACGTGAGGCAGGAGATACGCATCTCGGGTTTTGGGGGTCAGGGTGTCATGCTGGCGGGATTTCTGCTGGGAAAGGCACTTTCTCTCTATCAAGATCTGGAAGCCGTGATGACCCAATCCTATGGTCCTGAAGCGCGTGGAGGTGCATCTTCTGCCAGCATCGTTGTTGCGGATTACCCGATTGCCTATCCCTTTATTCAGAATGCAGATGTTCTGATTGCGCTCTCACAGGAGGGATATACACGCTACAGAAGTGAGACGAAGCCGGATGGTGTAATCGTTATTGATGAAGGTTTGGTAAATCCGAAAGCAGGTGATCAAACGTTGGCGATTCCTGCAACGAAGTTAGCGGAAGGCATGGGCCGAAGAATCGTGGCAAACGTGGTGATGTTGGGATATTTCTGTGCGATCTCCGATGTCATCACCCGCGAGGGGATGGAGGAGGCGATTCGAACATCGGTAAAACCGAAGACCCTTTCGCTTAACATGAAAGCCTTCGAAGCGGGTTTTGCTTACGCAAAAGAAGAGGTAAGTGGCTCATGAGCGATACTATCTTAGTTCTTGGTGGTGGTATCGCTGGGATACAAGCTTCGCTTGACCTTGCAGAGGCCGGTGCACATGTAATGCTCGTCGAGCGTGAGGCGACCATCGGCGGTGTCATGGCAGTTCTTGATAAAAATTTCCCAACACTTGACTGCTCGATATGCATTGAAGCTCCAAAAATGTCGGAGGTAGATCTTAACCAGAATATCGAAATCATCTCGATGGCTGAACTGGTAGAGGTTGAAGGTGAGCCTGGGCGTTTTCGTGTAGCCATCAAGCAACGTGCACGGTATGTGACGGATGCATGCACACGTTGTGGGGAATGCACCGAGGTCTGCCCAGTTATCCTGCCCAATGAGTACGATTCAGGAATGGCGGCTCGGCGGGCAATCTACACCCCGATACCCCAGGCGGTACCTGGACCCTACCTCATCGATCTGGATTCCTGCCTGAATACACCGCCGAACTACATCCCGTGCAATCGCTGTAAGGAAGCTTGCCTGGCAGAAGCGATCGATTTTCTCATGCCGCAGGAGCGGATGATCAGGGCTGAAGTGGCTGCGATTGTTGTCGCTGTAGGCTATGACAGTTTCGATCCACGCAAGTTGCGCGAATTTGGTTATGGAACACACCCGGATATCCTCACTGCTCTTGAGTATGAACGCCTGGTAAACTCAGCTGGTCCAACAGGCGGTGAGATCTTCCGTCCTTCTGATGGTGAACATCCACATAAAATCCTCTTTGTACTTTGTGTTGGCTCCAGGGATCAAAGGCATCATCCCTACTGTTCTCGCTTTTGCTGCATGTATTCGCTCAAGCATGCCTATCAGGCTGTGGATCATGGCATCGAGCACGTAGATATTATGTACATGGATTTGCGGGCATATGGCAAAGGTTTTGACGGTTTCCGAGAGCGCACGAGGGAAGAGGGGGTGAACTTCATCCGAACACGACCCTCGAGAATTTCAGCCAATGGTGATGGCAATATCCGTGTCCGCTATGAAGATACAAAGAGTTCAGAGATAGCTGAGGATGATTACGACATGGTCGTCCTGGCGAACGCGGTCTCACCACCTTCGGGTCTTCCTCAATTGGCTGAAACGCTCGACATCGAGCTCGATGGGGACGGTTTTATTCGGTCGCTCGAAGAGCAGGGTAGTTTGGTTGTGACGACTCGAGCCGGTGTATATGCGGCTGGATGTGCCAGCGGTCCCAAGGATATCCCCGATAGCGTAGCGGAAGGGAGCGGCGCGGCATCCCTAGCCATACGGTTCTTGACCGATCGATCATGGCCAGAAGAACCCGAAATCGAGCCTATGGAGGACATTGATGTACCGCGTGTGGGTGTTTTTGTGTGCCACTGCGGCAGCAACATCGCCGGGGTTGTAGACGTAGAGCGTACAGCCAAAGCCGCGAAAGATATGCCTGACGTCGTCTACACTTCAGAGCAGATGTTTTCATGTGCGGGTAATACGCAAAAAGAGATCGAGGATGCGATTCGTGAGCATCGGATTAATCGTGTTGTCATTGCGGCTTGTTCACCGAAAACACACGAATCGATATTCCGTGGTGTGCTTGTTCGAGCAGGACTGAATCCATTCCTCTTGGAAATGTCTAATATTCGCAACATGGATTCTTGGGTACATAAATTCGACAAAGAAGCTGCAACGGTAAAAGCCATCGATATGGTCTCAATGGCCGTAGAGAAAGCACGAAAGCTCGAACCACTTGAGATCAGCTACTTACCGTTAACCCAACGCGTTCTTGTCGTTGGCGGAGGTATTGCAGGAATGAGCGCAGCAGCCGCGCTCGCCCATCAGGGCTTCGAAACACACCTTATTGAGAAAGAGGATCACCTGGGTGGAACCCTCAATCAACTGCATAAGATTGCACCGGCTGATATACCGGCAGAGGACCTTCTGGATGCGAAAATGAAAGATCTGGAAGCGAGTGGCGCCCACGTTCACCTGAGTAAAACGATCGAGACGATCGGTGGGTACGTGGGTAATTTCACCGCGCTGCTCAATGATGGCCAGTCCCTTGATGTTGGTGCGGTTGTCATCGCGACCGGATCTGTACCCTATGCTCCCCAGGAATTTTCATACGGTTCGAATCCCAACGTGATCACCAATGTAGAGCTTGAGACCATGCTTGAGCGGGAGACGTTGGAGGCAGAGAAGATAACATTCATCTCCTGCGTTGGTTCGAGGCAGGAAGGAATTGGCTGCTCACGCTACTGCTGCACATCGATGATCGCGCAAGCATTACAGTTGCGAGAGATGGGGAAGAAGGTTCGCATCGTTGCCAAGGATATCCGCACCTACAGCCGCCAGGCGGAGGAGTTATACGAACGGGCGATGACTGCGGGTGTACAGTTTTTCCGCTACGATTTCGATCTTCCACCACAAGACGCGATCACCTTCCAAGGTGGGTACGTCGAAGTAGACGATGAGTTGCTGGGAGCGAAAGTGCGAATTCCCACGGAATTGCTAGTCCTGGTTGTGGGATTGCGGCCTCAGGAGGATACGCTCTCTGATCAACTTAAGCTTTCACATAGCGAGGATGGATTCCTGATGGAACTGCATCCTAAATTGGGTCCTGCAGAAACCGCAATCCAGGGTATTTTCCTCGCTGGTGTAGCCCAAGGCGCTAAGGATGTGCGCGAATCGATCGCTCAGGCGCTCGCCGCGTCAGGGAA
>DAOUEQ010000138.1:0-1837 GCA_034430395.1 Anaerolineales bacterium
CACAAAGCGGGCGATTGCGCTTGAAGACCTGAGTGGAATACGCCAGCGGGTAACGGTTCATCGCCGCCAGCGAGCCACGCTGCATAGTTGGGCGTTCTACCAATTGTGCCAGTTTATTAAGTACAAGGCGAAACGGACGGGTATTCAGGTGGTGCTGGTGAATCCTCGGAACACCAGCCGGACGTGTCCCGAATGTGAGTGTGTGGACAAAGCCAATCGCAAGACTCAAAGTGAGTTCTTCTGTGTGGCCTGCGGGTTCGCTGGATTTGCAGACCACATCGCGGCGATCAATATCGGTCGTCGGGCTGTTGTCAACCAGCCAAACGTAGCACGTGTGGATGCCAAAGCCGGACCATGTTCGGAACTGCGGCGGAGCGTAGTTACAAGCCACCCCGCTTTCCTTCGACCCCCGGAACTGACGGGGGCGAGATACCAGGACGATATAGCGGGTGGTGGTTGACAGAAGTGAATTATACGCCTAAATAAAGCCATTCCAAATTCAATGAATTTATAACTTTGAGTTTTATGTGCCTCCTGTAAGGTACCAGAAGAAGGGGCTTAAGTGGTGTAAAATGCGTCTTATGAGTTCGAAAGATCCTAAGGCAAAGATTGAGGTCAATAACCTTGATTTCTTCTATGGGTCGGTCAAGGCTTTGAGCGAGATCACGCTCAAGATCGAAGAGAAGGAAATCACGGCTCTGATCGGTCCCTCCGGGTGTGGAAAGTCGACCTTCCTGCGATGCCTGAATCGGATGAATGACACGATTCCCGGCATCCGTATCGAGGGTGATGTTCTTCTAGACGGTGTGGATATCTACCGAGCCGATCTCGACCCGGTGGATATTCGGCAACGGGTTGGCATGGTGTTTCAAAAACCAAATCCATTCCCACAATCCGTTTATGATAACGTCGCGTTTGGTCCTCGAGTCCTGGGTTTAACCCGAAACCGGGTTGACGAAGCGGAGATTGTTGAAAGATCCTTAAGGCAAGCGGCGTTGTGGGATTTGATAAAAGACCGTCTGGGCGTGGATGCATTAGAACTATCTTTAGGAGAACAGCAGCGGCTTTGCATCGCAAGGGTGCTCGCGGTAAGTCCAGAAGTCATTTTAATGGATGAACCCACCTCGGCGTTAGATCCGATCGCCACGATGGAAATCGAGAACCTGATGGCTGAGTTGAAGGAGTATTACACCATCGTGGTCGTAACGCATAACATGCAGCAAGCCGCAAGGGTGTCGGAGAAAACAGGGCTATTCTGGCTTGGTGAATTGGTGGAGTTAGACGACACCGAGAAGATCTTCACACGTCCAAAAGAGGAAAGGACGGAAGCCTATGTCACCGGCCGTGTCGGTTGAGTTTCGGTAGGAGGTCGTGATGTCGAAGCGTACGAGAGCGAGATACGATCAAAATTACGCAGCGATTGAAGGTGACATCTTGAAAATGGGATCGCTCGTTCAGGATGCCATCCGCAACTCAATCGAAAGCCTCAAGCAGCGCGATACGAATATGGCGCAAGAGGTGATCGACCGCGATCTACGGATTAACGAGCTTCGTTTCAAGATCGAAGAAGCTTGCATGACTCTCATCGCGACTCAGCAGCCTGCTGCCGGCGATCTTCGTGCCGTCGTAGCGGCAATGAATATCGTGGTGGATATGGAGCGCATGGCAGATCACGCTTCCGGGATCGCGAAAACGGTGATCCGCATGGGCGATGAGCCTCTGCTTAAACCACTGATCGATCTGCCCAAGATGGCGGATATAGCGCGAGACATGTTGAGTGATAGCTTGGATGCCTTTATTAATCGAGATGCGGCTGCAGCGAAAGCGATCGCGCCGC
>DAOUEQ010000139.1:0-4187 GCA_034430395.1 Anaerolineales bacterium
ACGTTTTCGGACTCCTTGGTCAGCTCAATCGGATTCATCAGGCGCAGCAGGCGTGCTGCCCGATCACCGTCTCCCTTGCGAGCCATCGCCATTGCGAGCCACAGGGATCCATGCGTATATTGGCCACCGTTCTCACGAACGCCCGGGGGGTATCCCTTAATGTACCCGGGGTTCCGGCGCGATTTATCGAAAGGAGGCGTGAAAAGCAGGACGAGTTTATCCTCCTCGCGTACAAGCTGCCTCCAGGCTGATTCAAGGGCGCGGCTTGCTCTTTCACTATCCGCCGCTCCGCTCAACCACGCCCAAGATTGCGGAAGCGAATCGATGCGCGCTTCATCGTTAATAGATGACCCGAGTGGGGTTCCATCATCGAAAGTCGCGCGGATGTACCACTCCCCGTCCCAGGCCTCGCGCTCGATCCGCTCAGACAGGACCCGCGCCTTCTCCAAGTATTGCACCTTTAAAGTGTCCTCACCTAGGCGATCGGCGAGGTCGGCCATTCGCTGAAGCACATCGACCAGGAACCATGCTAGCCAAACGCTCTCCCCTCTGCCGTTCACCCCCACCCGATTCAGCCCATCGTTCCAATCCCCGGTGCCGATAAGCGGTAATCCATGCGGCCCTTCTGTTAGTCCCCGTTCAAGCGTTCGCCGGCAATGCTCGAATAGGCTAGCCTGCTCCAATGTAGCATCGGGGATGAGAAAGGCTTCATGCTCATCATCCTCGAGCTGCCTGGCATCAAGGAATGGGACTTTCTCCAAAAGAACTGCTTCATCGCCCGTGACACGGACATACTGCGCCGTGACATAGGGAAGCCAGAGTAGATCATCCGAAATTCGGGAGCGGATTCCGGCGCCACTTGGAGGGTGCCACCAGTGCTGCACATCTCCCTCCCGAAACTGACGGCTGGCAGCTAGCAAAAGATGTTCTCGGGCAATACTCGGTATTGTGTAAAGGAAAGCCATCATGTCCTGAAGCTGGTCGCGAAAGCCAATCGCTCCCCCGGATTGGTAGAAGGCAGAGCGCCCCCAGATGCGGCAGCTCAAGCTTTGATACAGCAGCCACCGGTTAAATAGGAAATCCATTGATAGCTCGGGCGATTCTACATGGATCGTCCCCAGAATATCATCCCACCAACTCTGGGTGCGCTCCAGGGATGCATGAACCGCCAAATTCTCTCGGTATGTGCGCACGATTCGGATGGCTTCCTCATTTGAACTTGCTTGCCCGAGGATGCAAACCAATTCCGTCTCTTGTTCCGGTGCAAGCTCAATCTGAACCTGGATCGCCGAGCACGGATCCAAACCCACACCCGTACGCCCCCCCAATGAAGTGCGCGCCAGCCCTACCGGTTTCACCATCGTCCCATTACGCCCGAGGAATTCCGCTCGATCGGCTGTGTAGGAAACTGCATTCAGACTCATCGCCGCAAAGGCCACCTGCTCAGGGAAGTCCGGGTGATAGCCGTTGCGAGCGAGCAACACCTGGTCGCCCTCCTCCCAGTCGGTGACAACGTGCATATGAGATGTCTCCCGGTCCTCGCCCAAGGTCCATTCAACATAAGAGAAGATGGACAATTTCCTTTTCTTGGATGAATCGTTTCGCAGCTTCAGAATCTGGAGGCGAACAGGCTCCCCGCCCTCATCATCTTGAGGCACGAAGACCGTCAACTCCTGCTCGATTGCATGACTGTTATGCTCGAAAACACTGTAGCCGGCGCCGTGTCTGGCCCGATACGCTGGTCTTTCCCGAATCGGTAAGGCCGTGGGATTCCAAAACACGCCGCTCTCATCATCTCGAATGTAGATCGCATCCGAGGCGGGATCCAGAACAGGATCATTAGACCATTCGGTGAGACGATTCCGTTGACTGTTGCCACACCAAGTAAAACCCACCCCAGATTCGCTGACCATCGTGCCGAACTGGCGATTGGCGATGACATTCACCCAGGGCGTCGGTGTATGAGTTTGCGGGCCCAGATAAATCACATACTCGCGTCCATCCTGTGTGAAGCCCCCCAAGCTATTGAAGTAAGGAAGATCCATGAAGGAAAGCCGCGCGGATGGTTCCTCAGTCACCCGCTTCGTTCGCATCTCCTCCGGAAGTTCAACACTCTCAGAGGGTGCCCCTAATTGTTGTGATAGAGGGCCGCGAGCGGCAACGAGGGAGACATAGGCCGTGGCAAAAATGAGCTTCAAATCATCCTCGGGGATCTGGTCCGCGCTGCGAAGGAACACGCCACCGGGTTGATCAACACCTGTATACATAGAATTGACCTGGATCAACCTCTCAATCAGCTCATTGAGCGGCTGCTCGTAAGAACTCGATTCCTCATTCAAGATAACGAGGTCAGCAACCAGACCGTGCTGGCGCAAGTAGGTATGCGCTTGGAGCATCTGCCGGACAAGGCTGATGTCCAGCATCTCCCCGATGCTCACAACTACGACGGGATGATCGCCAGAGATGCCGTACGGCCACAGCGAAGATTGGCCTTTTTGGTTGCCTTGAATGCGTTCGAGCGGTGGTCGTAATTGCGCATTGGGGTAGAGCATGTGCGCCGCCAAGCGCTGGAAACGGCGCGCATCATCGGGGTGGATCCGCAGCAACCTCAATTCAAGCTGAGAATAGACCCAGGCTAATTCCATCGCCCGCGAGACTGCAGAGGGTTCCCCGTATTTCTCCATGAGCGCCAAAACACCTGCGCGCGACTCCGACGCTCCAAGGATCAGTGAAAACTGGGAACGCTGACCCGGTCGCAGTCTCACGAGCCGACGCAGGCTCAGGATGGGATCTAATACGTAACCGGCGCTGTTGGTCAAAGTACGTCCCATCGCCTGTGGATGGTTCTTGGTCCCCCCCCGCCCGATGAATATTTCACGGTCGGTTTCATACTGCATGCTCACTTCGGCATCGCGATCGAAGGTCAGACGATGAGCGACGAAAATGGGCGGATCATCTTCATCGCGCACTCTGCGCGAAGCCACCAGCGAGCGTTGAGTTTCGACAGCTTCAGTCTGGATAAATAATTTGCTGAATGCCGGGTGCTGGCGGTCTGCAGTGTGCGGAGCCATGGCAAGCTCGTTGTAGCTTGTGACTTCGACATGGTGTGTGCGGGTGGTGCGATTGATAAGCGTGACACGCCGAATTTCAACATCGTCCTCCGGAGAGACCACAATCTCCGTCTCGGTCTCAATCCCATTATCCGAACGGTGGAACACCGCCCGATCTACGGAGAAACGCACCTGATATGATTCGGAGTCTTCATCCACCGGATGATAGGTGTTGGACCAAACCTTGTTGCTATCCAAGTCCTTAAAGTAGCAATATGTTCCCCAAGAATCGGTCGTCGTATCCGCTCGCCATCTCGTCAAGTCGAAATCGCCCCAGCGGCTGTACCCGCCACCAGCGTTCGTCACCATCAATGCGTATCTGCCGTTGGAGAGCAACTCCACTTTCGGCATTGCTGTATGGGGTGTATTGAATTTGCTGACAGAAGGAGCGATCTCGGATACAGATACCAGCGACGGAGGTCCTTCACGTGTAGAGATGTGGTGCACCGGCGGTGAAACAGGGATACGCTCATAAAGCAAGGGTTCTGCCGCTCGAACCCGTGGATCGGCATGGAACCAGCGTTGGATCGATCCTTCGTGGAGCAGGTTGGTCAGTGCAAGGAAGCTCATTCCCTGATGATGCGCCATATATGCCCTGATGATCACCCCGCGTTCACCTTCCCGTACGCGTTGGCGGTTGAAGTCAATAGATTCGTAAAAGCCGTAGTCAGCCATCAAACCTTCCGCGGAGAGTCTGCGCAGGTTGGAGGCGGCTTCTTCAGGTGAGATGCTCACCGCCAACAGCGTGGCATAGGGTGCAATGACGAGATCCTCTTCCAGACCACGCTTCAAACCCAACCCGGGAACGCCGAAGGCCCGATATTGATAGGTTTTGTTCAGGTCCAGATCTCCATAAGCGGATTCCGAGATTCCCCACGGCACCTTTCGCTTCCTGCCGTAGTCGATCTGTACCCTCACGGCTTCCTTCGCCGCCGCGTCGAGCAATGAATTCGAGAACGTGCGTTGGAAGAGCAGCGGCATCAGATACTCAAACATCGTACCCGTCCAACTCAAGAGTGCCATCCTGCCGTTGATCGCGCCATAAGGGCGGTGCATCGAGAGCCAATGTTCATTGGG
>DAOUEQ010000140.1:0-39191 GCA_034430395.1 Anaerolineales bacterium
TTATCTCGACGAGATATCTTGAAAAGCATGGGTATTCTAACGGGGGCGGCAGCCCTGCTGGCTGCGTGTAATGGAAAGTCTCCGACGTTTACACTCGAGCCGGGGCTTGAGGGAGATCCCACTGCGGATCAGCTTGATCCGTCCGCCAGTGTTACCGTGGACGAATTGGGAGACCCGCTCAACAGCTTCGATGACATCACCAACTATAACAATTACTACGAGTTCTCAACGGATAAGATTGATGTCGCCAGGCTGGCTGAGGGTTACCCCACATCACCCTGGGAAATTCAAGTAGGCGGTTTGGTCCACAACCCGATGACATTCTCCGTTGATGATCTGCGAAATTTCGAGATCGAAGAGCGAATTTATCGTCTGCGCTGTGTGGAAGCCTGGTCGATGGTCATTCCTTGGATGGGTTTTCCACTCAGCAAGCTGCTAGCGCAGGTGGAGCCGAAGACCGAAGCAAAGTACGTCCGCTTTGAAACGATCTATGACACGGAGGGTATGCCGGGATTCAGCAAATACCCCTTCTACCAATGGCCTTATGTCGAAGGGTTGCGCATGGATGAAGCCATGCATGATCTGACCCTGATGGCTACCGGTCTCTATGGGAAGGACTTGCTGCCGCAGAATGGTGCACCTGCACGCTTGGTTGTCCCTTGGAAATACGGCTTTAAGAGCATTAAATCCATCGTCAAGATCGACCTGGTCACGGAGATGCCGGTCTCGCTGTGGATGAATGCCGCCCCGAACGAATATGGTTTCTATGCCAACGTCAATCCTGAAGTCGACCACCCTCGATGGTCGCAGGGCAGCGAGCGCCGCATTGGCGAGTTCGGCCGGCGGGAGACGTTGATGTTCAACGGCTATGCCGATGAAGTTGCCTCTCTTTATTCCGGGATGGACCTGGCGGTAAATTTCTAAGTGGAGGATCGCGTATCGGGTAAGCGGCGGATTGTTCTAGATTTACCCTCGCCCATACCGTGATGCACTATAGATGAAACGTCGTCGATTCCACCCCCTGCAGATCATCACCTACATCGTTGTTTGGGTTCCTCTGATCATTCTGCTGTGGGATTTAACGCATGATAATCTCGGTGCCGACATCATCCGCGAAGCTACGCTGCGTACAGGAAAAACCGCGCTGGTCTTGTTGGTGCTTTCGTTAGCCTGCACCCCGGTGAGTACCATTCTCAACTATAAACTCCTCTTAAAGCTGCGTCGCCCGTTAGGGCTGTACAGCTTCATGTATGCGAGCATCCATTTTTCGATCTTCATCGGCGTAGATTATTTCTTTGACCTGACCTTGATCAAGAGTGCCCTGCTTGAAAAACGCTTTGCCATTGTCGGGTTGACAACGGGTTTGATTTTACTTGTATTGGCCATCACCTCTACTCAGGGGTGGAAACGTCGACTCAAGAAACGATGGGCTCAGCTTCACAAGCTAGCCTATGCGGCAGGTTTTTTAGCGACGGTGCATTATGTCTGGTTGGTGAAGCAGGGAGTGGTTGAACCGTGGATTTGGATGGGCGTCGTGCTGATCTTGTTGCTGGCTCGAGTCCCGACCGTAAAGAGGTTTTCGCTTGCTGTGCGCAACAGACTGGTGTCCTGATTGAATGGATGCATAAGCAGCGCGAGATGACGATCAAAACCTTCGAAACTGGAATGCCTCCGCTGATGAGGCGAATCCGCAACTCGTTTCATTGAGCTTTCGATTATAACGGCAAACAGAAGCTCGCACTCCTAAATTAATGCAGCCAATCCAAATCCTGTGAAAAAACACAGAGGCAACAACCTTGACAGACTCCTCGATACTTGTACAATATAATTGTACAAGTAAGGAGTAGTAAATGACGATTGAAGTTAGCTATTCCCAAGCACGGCAAAAGCTTGCATCACTCCTGGATGATGTGACCCAGAATAAGGAAGTGGTCATCATCAATCGCCGTGGTGGAGAGCCTGCTGCTCTGATCTCCGCAGATGAGTTAGCCAGCCTCACCGAGGCTGTGCATCTGCTTCGCTCACCGGCGAATGCTCAGCGTTTGCTTGCCGCGCTTGCCCGGGCACTTAAGGGTGGGGGACAAGTGATGACGATTGAGGAACTCACGACCGAGGTCGGTCTTGACGAGTAAGGATCGCGAAGCCGTCTTTCAACCGGAGTATATTGAGGACTTGGAGTACTGGGTTGAGGGAGATCGCATGACGGCTCTCCGAGTCTTTAAGCTTATCGAAGACATACTGTGTGATCCGTTCGAGGGAATCGGCAAGCCAGAACCCTTGAAGTATCTGGCCCCAGGCACGTGGTCCAGACGAATATCCCAAGAGCACCGAATTGTCTATCTGGTGCGTGACGAACGGATAGATTTTCTTCAGGCCCGGTACCACTATTAAACTCTATCGCCTGCAGCTCCAAATTTCCTTGGGCATCCGATAATTAGCGCAAGATGAAGCTCTATAAGTTAGTTGAACCGAGCTAAATCTTCCCCGAACAAGCCACCCTGCTTGATCATTTCCGCTGGATGGCTCATACTGTCCATATAGCCAGAGTGGAGCGGGAGCGCGATGGAACCAGGAGAGCTGCTTGCCCAGGGGATGGAATTCGACCGAGCGGGTGATCGAAAACAGGCCAGAGAACTCATCGCAAAGGCCGTCAAAGCGGATCCTTCTCTGAAACAAGGCTGGTGGGCGCTCGCCCACTTGCTTGATGATCAAGACCGGCAGATTGATTGCTTGAAGCAAGTCTTGAAGCTCGACCCTTCAAACGAACAAGCGCGCGCAAAGCTCGAAAAGCTCACAGGTGCTGCTCCACCAGGTGTAGCCCAAGAGCAAGCGCCACCGCCATCCGAAAGCCAGGTGCCCTCCGATCGACCTCAACCCACACCTGTTCAAGAGGTGCCATCTCAAAAGCCGGTCCAGCATGAGGGTCCAGCCCAAAAGGTTTCTCGGAGTAGGAGAAGGTATATCTACGTCGCTGGCACCGTGGTCGCCGTAATCCTGGTAGGCGCGCTGGTAACGTGGCTCATTGCATGTGGCACTCTCCAGGATTTGTTAGGAGGTGGCCAGGATGAGCTGGTCAACTTACCTGTACCCACGATGCCAGCGGTGTGGACCCCGACGATGGATCTCGCCATCCTCGTGCCAACCTTTAGCCCCGCACCGAGTGTGACGCAGCAAGGGAACCTGCTTGTCCCAACCGAGTCGACGCAACGCACGCCCACTCGCACACCAACTCCCCGCTTTACCCCCACGATCACACCGACCTATGACCCGCGCCTAGTTCCCACATCAACCCGTGCTGCTGCAGCGGAATGCCCGATTACGGCATCCCCGGGTCCATTGATATTGACCGACCCCTTTGAGGATTTTTACGCGGCACCGGATGAAGTGTTGGCCTATCTCAATGCGGGAGGCTCTGTGACTGAGGTGCGTCGGGCACTCGGTGAGCTTCAGGCCAAGACAGAATTGGTTGTTTCTGATCTAACGCATGATGGGATTAACGAGATCGTGCTTTTCATACTTCCCGTCTACGTGTTTGGTTGTCGCGATGGGCAGTATGTTGAACTTCTAGAAGTCCAACCTGAGATCTCTGATCCCTATTTTGCAGGGGTTGAGATCTTTGCCCAGGATTTAAACTTGAACGGCATCCCAGATCTGCTGTTCAGTTCTGATTACCAGGGAGCGAGGAACTATACCCTCAATGTACAGGTATATGAATGGAATGGCGCTGATTTCATCACACTCATTCCTGAGGTGGTGAACCACCCATATCATGCCATGGGAAATATCATGTTTACCCCAGGAATTCAGGTATCTATGTATAACGGATACATGGACCTCGAGGACGTTGATGATAACGGAACGATCGAGATCATCCTCCGAGGCGGGAATGCAATGGGTTATATCGCTCAATTATCAGCACCACAGACCAGCGAAATCCATACGTGGATGTGGAATGGGGAAGAGTTTAATTTCTATGATGTGGCGTTCTCCTCTCCGACGCTGAAAATCCATGCTGTGCAGGCGGGGGATGTGGCATCCCAACTCCAAAAATTCGAACAAGCACTTGAGCTTTACTGGCAGGCGATCGAAGATCCATCACTCGAAGCCTGGAATGTCGAGAGAAACGAATGGATGCCTGAATGGACCGATCCCGGTACACCCACGCCCACCCATCCGCCTCCCGATCCGGATCAGGGGGATCGGGTCGAAGCCTATGCCAGATTCAGGATTGTGGTAACCAATCTCCTGTTAGGGCATTATGAAGAAGCCGAGGCTCAGTATCAAAAACTGCTCGACCTGCACCCTGCAGGCAATCCCGGGGACCCATTCGCACAGATGGCATCCGCATTTTGGGAGGCCTATCAAGCCTCTACGCAAGTCGCGGATGGTTGTGCCGCTGCAAGGGCTTTTGCAGATCAAAACCAGGGTGAAATCCTTGGCTCATTGGGATGGGCGGTTTACGGTGAAGCGAACATGACCTATGACGCTGAAGATATTTGCCCGTTCCAGTAAACATCTCGAAGATTTTTTGATTAATCCCATTAGGGATATGTTGCTGGAAAGCTTGAATCCCATGCCTCTTGAGAGTCCCATAGTGATGATTTTGGTTCATCAAGATTTGTGAACTTTTGACAATCAATTGCATCCGGGACTCGTTTCATCAATATTCCGATTACATGTGTTAATAGGCCTCAAGTTCTGGTTGAAAAAAAGAACCAGGGAGGGGTTTTGAACACAACCGTGGTCCAGATGGTTACCTAACTTGAGCTGACCACACGGTTCATGAAATCAAGGATCCGTGAGGTCGATGGTTCGAGTCCATTCGCGCCCACTATAGACCTCACGACTCGTTAAATTCGCGAGTCGTGAGGTCTGCGGTTTAAGCAATGTCTTGGTGATTTTGAACAGTAGTCCACATGGTTTATATCCTACCGGGGAGCCTGCACCCGAGCCCATCAATTCAATTCTCTCCCTGTAGTATGCTCGATGTGGGTGGGGTAGCTAGGCTGGGGTGCTAGTTATTTTTACCTATCACCCGGCAGTATGTACCTGCCAATTTAGCATACTTCTTCATCAAACCTTATAATGATCGAGCGGCAGCCATTTTGGATAAAACTATATGAGCCAGCCGACAATGAATGTCAACCCCCTCAGTACTTGTATTGATATGTAACGAGGCTTGCATGTCTTATCGATTCCAACTTAGATCGGGATTTAGCGGAGCGATGCGCTGGCTGCTGCAAACGAGCCGGCCCGCCCCCCCGCGCAGCGATGATGAGATTGCTGCAGAGGTAGAGCGCAACTACCGCTGGAATTTCAGTGTCAATCTTATGGATACTGCCGGCTTTATGTTTGGCTTCAGCTTCATCTCGGCTACGACCATCGTGCCCCTCTTTATCAGCAAACTATCGGCCAGTTCGCTGCCGATTGGGATCGCCGCAGTCATAGCCCAAAGCGGTTGGGCCCTGCCGCAGATCTTTACCGCAAACAGCGTCGAACGTTTAGCCCGCAAAAAGCCGGTCGTTATAAACCTCGGTTTCTTCCTTGAGCGCCTCCCGATGTGGATTTTGGTGTTCGCTCCCATGATCGCACTGCGTGTACCTACGCTGGCCTTGGGGCTTTTCCTGTCCGCTTATGCCTGGTTCAACGTGGGCTCCGGGGTGATAGCGACCGCCTGGCAGGACTTAATCGCTCGTTGTTTCCCTGTGGACCGGCGTGGTCGTTTTTTTGGCACGAGTATGTTTGTCGGTACAAGTCTTGGGGCGCTGGGAGCAGCCATCAGCGCCTGGTTCTTGAAGACCTTCCCCTTCCCGACCAATTTCGTCTACATCTTTACCGTTGCCGCCGCCGGCATCACCCTCAGTTGGATCTTCCTCGCCCTGACACGCGAACCCGTTCAGCCTGTCGAAACGCCAAGGACGAGCAACCGCCAGTATTGGGCTAAATTACCCGATATTCTGCGGAACGATCACAACTTTCGCCGTTTCCTGGCCGCCAGATCGCTGATGGCTTTGGGCGGCATGGGGACGGGTTTTATCACAATAGCAGCCGTGCAGCGCTGGGGGGTGTCGGACAGCACGGTGGGGGTCTATACAGGTGTGCTGCTGCTCGGCCAGACCATCGGCAACCTGACCTTTGGATTTCTCGCCGATCGGTTCGGGCATAAATTATCCCTGGAGCTGGGAGCGCTGGTTTCATTTTTCGCGTTTCTCTTGGCCTGGCTTACACCCTCCGCGGATTGGTACTATGTTGTCTTTGCTCTCATGGGGGTAGCCGTCGGAGCGATGATCGTTTCGGGCATTTTGGTGATCATGGAGTTCTGCGAACCGCAGCGTCGCCCGACCTACGCGGGTATGGCTAACTCCAGCATGGGGCTTGTCGGCATTGCTGCGCCGTTGATCGGCGCCTGGTTGGCCCAGATGAACTATAACTGGCTTTTTGGGCTAAGCGCATGCGTTTACTTACTCGCGTTTGCCGCGTTGCACTGGTGGGTGAAGGAACCGCGTTGGGCATAGGCGGTGATGGTGGACGAAGGGAAAGACTCTTTCCCGCCTTGTCATAACTAGGGGCCCGTCGGGGCGACGTCTCTCCTGCGAAGTCCCCGGCTATTTCGGGGGCGAAGTTGAAGGATCTCCATCTCCCGGCAAGAATGGAAGAGATTACTTCGCTTCACTCACAATCACCTATTGTTTGAGGGTTGAGATTGCTTCGCGGGATTTAGCCTGAGTCTGTTGAAGAGCTCGCAATGACATAAGCGAGACTGACGTGGTGATCTTCTGCGTGGGCTAAGGGGATGTCTTAGAAAGCATCTCTAGCCCGAGCGCATTCCTAATTCATCCGCGATGCGTTCGGCGGCCAAGCGCGCCGAGATGAGCACGCTGGGGATGCCGGTACCCGGATGCGTGCTCGCGCCGACGAAATATAGGTTTCGGTAGCGCGCATGCCGGTTGTGTGGACGCATGTAGGCCAACTGGGTGAGTGTGTGGCTCAAGCCGTGGGTGGCGCCCTTCAACAGGTTGTAGCGCTTGCGCCAACTGCATGGCGTGTAGCACACCTCGAATTTGATGTGATCTCTCACGGTGCGAATCCCAACCGAGGCCATCCGCTCGAAGATAGCGCTGCGTGCCTGATCCCGAATCGCCTGCCAATCCCCATCTGGATTGACGTCAAGATGCCCGACAGGGACGATGCCAATGAGGGAATCGCAGTCGGGCGGAGCCAGGGAAGGGTCCAGACGAGTGGGTGTATGCACGTAAAGGTTGGGCTTTTCCGCCATGCCGCTCTCCTGTAGTGCCCTGAATCCACCCAGGTAATCCTCAGAGAGGAACAGCATGTGGGGTTCTAATTCCAGGACCTTGCGGTCCAGCCCCCAGAAGAAGGATATCGTCGAGCAGGAGAAGCGTTTGCGCGCCAACTTGCCCGCCGTGCCATCTTGCGGGAGCAGCTCACGGTACACGTAGGGCAGGTCGGCGTTAGCGAGGACGATATCAGCCTTCAGGCTCTCACCACCCTCCAGCGTCACGCCGCCGGCTCTCCCCGCGGCAACGTCGATCTGCTGCACGGGGGTATTCATGTGGATCCGGGCGCCGGCTCCTGTGGCGCGCCCAACCAGCGCCTCAACGACACGATGCATGCCGCCTTTTGGGTACCATACGCCGTGTGCAAGCTCGGTGTATTGCAGCAAGGAGAACGTCGCCGGCGCTTGGTGCGGGCTCAAGCCCATGTACATATCCTGAAACGTGAATGCCGCCTTTAGACGCGGGTCGTCGAAGAAAGCTCCCATATGCCGATAGTGACGGGTTAACGCCTTCACCTGGAACAGCAGCGGCAGGTTTTTAGGTTGGAAGAAGTCGGTGGCTCGCCGGAAATCGCGCTGCACCAGTCGCTGCATGGCCAGATCGTAGCACTCTGCACCTTCCTCGAGGTACGCACGCAATCTACGGAAGGCCCCCGGCTCAAATTGCTCCACTTGATCGCTCAGACGCTTCATATCCGAGGTGAGCGTGAGCCTGCTGTCGTCCTCGAAGTAGAGGTGATACGTCGGGTCCACGCGTTGCAGGTTAAGCACCTCTTGGGCTGAGATTCCCAGATGCTCGAATTCGCTTTCATACACATGCGGCATAACGTACAGTGTAGGACCAACGTCGAAGTGGTGATCGTCGCGCGTGAAGGTATCACAACGGCCACCCAGGCGAGCGTTTTTCTCCAACACGGTTACATCGAAGCCGCGCTGCGCCAGGTGAGTTGCTGTAGCGATCCCGCCAATCCCCGCGCCGACGATGATGATCGAGGGTGCATTCTTCACGGGCGACTTCATTCCTTCCCGCGTGGTTCAGTAAGGATCGGGGTTGATTTCAGTCGCTCCCTTACGGGTACTTCAATGGGTACTGGTGTGGCGTACTGACGCTGGAGGGGCATTGGCCTGGCCATGACTGCACGCAACCCACGCCAGACCATTCGCAGTACCGTGCGATACGCTTTACAGTCGCTGTAATCCCGGCGTAGGCGGTAGTCCTCGCACTCGATAGCGTCCAGCACGCCCTCGAAACGGGCGGCATACCACGCCCCGGCTAGTCGGCAGCGCGGGTTTGGATTGGAAGCTAGGTATGCTGCACCCTCGGCGAAATACGCGCGAGCGGTCTTCACCTGCTCTTGGACCCATTGGCGGATGCGATCGCTATGAACCGCATCGAGATCGATCGCCTCGCCTTCGGATACTTCGATGGGGATGTTGATATAGCCAGCACCGAGGTCGTCGTAAAGATCACGCAGCATGTGGGTGATATGGGCTCCGTCGGATGCCAGGTAGCGCTCTATCGTTCGGGGGGCGCCGCATCTTCCTCCGACGAAGGTATACACCGCTTCCGTCACCGCTGTGGCTAAACGGCGGGAATACCATTTCAGCTCGTGTTGGCTGATCCTGCGTCCACGCCGGCGGGCGTCAAAGTCCATCAAGTCCATCATGTCCTGAAGGTAGATGCGCAGCCCAGGGTCCTGCCCCAGCGGTCCCTGCGTTAAATCGACGAGCAGCCACTCTTCTGATAGAAGGGCGCGAGGAGGACGATTCTCAATGCAGCGCGCCAGGAGTTCTTTCTGGGCTTCCACGAAGTCTAGGCGTTCCTCCAGCGTCAGTTCGTCGCCATCGATCTGATCATCCACCCAGCGGAAGTAAGCGTAGGCGCGGAAGGCGTCGTCGCGGTGTTCGCGAGGCACAAGTGTGCGGATTGTGAAGTACGTCTGTTTACTGGCGTCCCCAGTGATCTTTGCCGCGAGCGCTGCACTGGGCTCGGTTGTTGTGTGCATAGGTTTATTTTTCCTCATTCACTACAAATTTATTCGTGATACAAGCCCATGATCGCCGCGAAACGTTGTTCCTGCCTGACATGGACCTGATAATGAGGGCATCACCGCGTGTGCTCTCTGATCAGGTAAGGGTTTCACCTCGGTTTGACGGGCTTCGTTGAAATAAACGAGGTTGATGCGTACAAAGTTTTTAAGGACCGCTGTGCGCGGCGGCCCTTATATTAGGCGCGAGGTATGGATCGAAATACGCGGTAAGGGAAGCGACGTCGATCGCCAGCGCGTAGATTTCATCGTCGAGGACGTGATGGTCGATGTTAACACAAAGTCGATCTGGAGTAGGTGGAGGTCAAGCGGATCGTGTCGCCTTGCCAGGAAGCAGAAATGGCGACCAGGTTGGCCGATGCGGCGCAGGAGTCTCGGGCGGACTTCGATGGTTAGAGATACCGGACCAGCTTATCCAACGCCTTTCGCTGCTTGGGCTTGGGTGAATCCGCGGGGTAGCCAAGAGGGGTGAAGATGAGCGGTTTGAAGTCATCAGGTAGATCGAGGATCTCGCGTGCAGCATCAGCGTCGAACGCGCCAATCCAGCAGGTGCCTAATCCGAGATTCGTTGCAGCAAGGATGAGATGGTCCATCGCGATGGCAACATCGATGCCAAGGTAATCCCTCCCATGCTCGCCAATCCGCGTTTCCCCCGGCAATCCACACGCGCAGATGATCAGCGGGGCCTGGACAAACCACTCGCGGTGGTAAATGCGGCTCAGCTCTTCTTCCCTGCCCTTCGTTGGGATCACGATTAATTGGAAGGGCTGCCGGTTTGAGGCTGTTGGCGCCAGGCGAGCCGCTTCCAGTACCTCGATCAGCTTTGCGTCCTCTACCGGATCCGGTTTGTAGGCTCGAACGCTATACCTTCTCTTTACAAGGTCGAGAAATTCCATGATTGCTCTCCTCGGACTTTAACTGCATTCTATAGGTCGTGAACACAACCTACATGTGCATCCTGCCTTAGAACAACTTGGAGGCGCTCAATTCGAAGCCGAGACCTCACACCCGTTGTCGAACCACAGGTATAGATCATACCCACCGGGCGCGGCCATAGTGCCGAAGAAGAACTCCACCCGTGATAGCCTATCTATGCTTCGATCCCCGGGATCACCGATCCAGGTAGTCATGATCGTCGGTGGGGTCAGATCCTCATCGGACCAAATCGTCTTTCCATTCAGAATGGCATTGAAGATGGCATCATTGGACTTTGGCCAGTCGATTTCGATGCGCACGAGTGTGATAACAGTCCCGCTGTGATTTTGTAGCTGCCAGGAAGCGCTGCTGCTGGTCGCGGACTGGAATCGCAGCTCGATCTCATCGCAAACTTCGGCCGGCGGCGTCCGCGTGGGACTGGGCGTCGCAGTTTGGGTTGCCGTCGTTGTGGTGTCCAGCGTCGGTGTCACCGTCGGTGTTACCGACGGTGTTCCGGTGCCCTGGGAGGCCAGCGGGCTGGGTGTCAGCAGCGAAACCTTGGGAAGCGGCGCATCCGCTAACGGTGTGCCCTTCTCCTCACCAGTGGTGGGTGTGGGAGGTTTGGTTGGGAGGAGGGAGGGCAGGGAGCCATCGAAGGTACCCAGTGTAAATGCCAGCGCTAACAAAATGACTAGTAGTAGAAGGATAGCAAGGATGACCAACACACCGAGCTGCCTGCCTGTCATTCCCAAAACTTTTCGCGGCTGGTGGTCGCGTTTTTGGTTCATATCGTCCCACTACAGATATGTAGCCAGCGCTTCGGTAGGATCACAGAAACCCGCAAGAATCGATCTCTCACCAAGTTTGTACCCTTCGTGCGGTGCGAATTATCCATGTGCGCACTGAGGGGATCACGGGAATATTCGCGCCAGCCGTTCAAGTGGTCAATTAACTGCAGATCTCTGGCAGCCGTTATCGAATGTGATGGACAGATTATATCCAGAGCCGGCCGCGATATAGCCGAAGGATGCCACCAGCTCTACCGAGGAAATGACCTCGCGCGCCGACTGGTTGCCGGTCCAGGAATCGATGTGCGTAGGTGGCATATCATCCTCGTCTGCCCAAACGGTGGTGCCTTTCACGAGAACATAGAATAGCGCATCATTCGATGCAGGCCAAATGAGATCGATCACCTCGATCGTGATCGTCGCGCCGGTATCGTTCGTGATCACCCACCTCGCATCGGTGCTTACGTGCGAGAAGCTCCTGACTGTAATGAGTGGGCAGACATCCTGCGTTGGTGTGGCGGTGATCGTTGGCGTTAGGGTGGAGGTGGCTGAGGGGGACGCTGTTCGCGTGGGCGTGGCTGTTGGCATCGCGGTTCGCGTGGGCGTTTGCGTCGCAGTAGGCGAGGGTGTGGCGCTTGCCACTGGCGAAACGCTGAGCGCGCCCGTCACAGTCGTAGCAGGTGTTCGGGAGATTGTTGGCGTCCTCGTCGATGTGCTCACAGCCGAAGCGGTTTCTGTCAGTGCCAGGATCGCTTCTGGTGTGCCATCAAGCGCCGGTGGGGGGATAGGGTTATCCGATCCGCTCGATTCGATCAACAGCACCTGCAGTGTCGCCGCGATCGCTGTTTGAAGCTGCTCTTCGGACATACTTGACCCAGCCGCAAAGGCCACTGCCGTGGAGAGCGAATCCACCGTGGCTTTCCAGTTCACCGTTGGGCTTGGCGTGTGCGTTGCTGGACCACCCACTGCTGCAGCGCCGGAGTTAAACGAACGGCTGATCAGCCATAGGGAGGGTAGGAGGATCAGCGCTGCCAGGATCAAAATCGGGACTAACTTCCGTCTCTTTGGCGCAGTGTCGATCAATGTCTTATCTTCGGAGTAGTCTTCCTCGGGTTTGTACTCCTGAGTCGCGTCATATCGACGTCTCACACCGGGCTTGAGCGCACCTTCCTTCGAGTCGTAGACCTCCTGCAAAGCGCTGTCGAACGCCTGGCTCAGTTCCAGGGCTGATGCATAGCGATCCTCAGGGCGCTTTTCCAGCGCTTTGACCAGCACCTTGCCAATTTCCAGTGGGATATTCGGATTGATGGCAGTCGGCGGAGGCAGCGGTTCGCTGGCGTGCTTCATCGCAATGGCCAGCGGGGTATCCGCGTTGAAGGGCAGTTGACCTGTGCACATCTGGTAGAGCACGATCCCTAATGCGTAGACATCGGTTTTGTCGCTCACAGCCTCACCGCGCGCCTGTTCTGGTGCCATGTACTGTGGGGTGCCGATCACATTAGACCCCGTCAAACTCACCGTGGCATCACCGACATGTGCGGTGCCGAAATCGGAGAGCCAGGCATTGCCTTCGCTGTCCAACAGGACATTGCCAGGCTTGACGTCTCGGTGGACTAAACCTGCGTCATGAGCATATTGCAGTGCCTCCGCAATTTGACGGATGATGTGCGCGCCTTCCTCTGGTTTGAGCGGTCCCTTTCGTATGCGCTCGCGCAGCGTGCCGACCTCCATCAGCGGCATGACGATGTAGAATATCCCATTCTCCATACCGAAGTTCAGGATGGGGACGATGTGCGGGTGATGCAAACGCATCAAGATCTGGGCTTCACGCTCGAACCGGGGTTGGAAATTCTCCTCCTCATCGAGCCAGGGAGGTAATACCTTGACGGCCACCTCCTGCTCCGTTCCCTCCTCAACGGCTTTAAAAACCGTGGCCATCCCGCCGCTGCCGATCCTGCTGACGAGGGTATATTTCCCTAGCTTATGGTTTTTCCAGTTATACATCAGTGTCCTGCGAGTCTATTCGGACCGCGGCGCAGTATCGGCGAGCTCCGGAAGTATTCGCGGGTTAAATAACCGACCGTCCAAGCCTGGCCTTCGCTTGCATCTACTGTAGCATATCAGCGATCGTTTGTATCTCCACTTTACAGGTGCCTTACAGGTATATCAAGGGACTGTTTTTCAGGGGCATGGAGGTCATTTTAACCGCGGAGTCAAAGATCACGGATGAGAACCACTTAAGCAGTGTTTTCCCTCACAAGAAACCATTTGCTATCACCTGTGGATTGCTCGGAAAATCCCCGCTAGGAACGAATCACTATATGCTTCATATGAATGAAGGTGGTACAAATACTCTACTTCACGACCTTGGAGTGGAGGGAGAAATAAACCGGTTCGCCGGCGGCGGCTGATGTATTTCCGGCGGCAATTAATTTGATGTTTTAACTCTTGGAACAAGCATAGGCGGCATATGTCCACTCCAAGTAAGCTTCACATCCCCAGACTGCTGAGCGCAGTCGTCATTGTTATGCTGGCCAGTCCGGCACTGCTTGTGCAGGCGACGATGGCGGGTTCTGTTGTGACGGAACGCGTGAGCATCAGCAGCGCTGGCTTCGAAGGCAATCAGGTTTCAAGAACCCCCAGCATCAGCGCTGATGGTCGGTTCATCGTCTTCGCTTCTGAAGCGACGAACCTCGTCGACGGTGACAACAATGGCGTCGAGGACATATTCCTCCACGATTGGCCCTCCGGTACGACCGAGCGCGTGAGCCTGAACGGGCAAGGCCAGGAGGCCGATGGCGCCAGCGCCTGGCCTGAGATCAGCGCCGACGGCCGCACACTTGTCTTCTCCTCAACCGCCACAAACCTTGTCGCCGGAGACTCGAATGGTGCTGAGGATGTCTTCGTAGTCGACTTCCAAGCCAACACCATCGAGCGCGTGAGCCATCCCGCTTCGGGTGGTCAAGCCAATGCAGCCAGCAGCCACCCGGTCATTTCCAGCGATGGCCGCTTCGTCGTTTTCGTCTCCGCCGCTACGAACCTCGTAGCAGACGCGACCACCGGTCTGGAGGAGATCTACATCTTCGATCGTGCGGATGGATCTCTGCAATGGGTCAGTGCGCCGCTCGTCGGGTTGGAGAACGATGGGGTTAGTGGAGAACCAGCGATCAGCGCCGATGGGAATTGGGTCGCCTTCTCTTCATCCTCAACGCAGCTTGTTTTGAATGACACTCTAAACCGGCGTGATATCTTCCTGTGGAACAGAGCTTCGAGAGCGCTCCAACGCGTCAGCGTGACCCAGGCCGGCGAGCAAGCTTTAAGCTCGAGTTATGCCCCGGCGCTCAATGCCGATGGTCGTTACATCGTCTTTCGGTCGCATGCCAAGAATCTAGTCGCTGACGATACGAATAATATGGCCGACATCTTCCTGCGTGACCGTCTGGACGGTGCCCTTCAGCGGGTGAACCTTTCGACCAGCGGTGAGCAAGCACTCTATGGGGCCAGTGACGAGCCGGCGATCAGCGCCGACGGTCGATTCATCGTCTTTCGCTCTTATGCCACCAACCTTGTTGCGGATGACCTGAACAGCAGCCCCGACATTTTCGTGCGGGATCTGCAGGGCACCACCACCCGGACTTCTGTCGATAGTTATGCCGTTGAGTCGAACGGCAGCAATTATTCACCCGTGATCAGTGCCGATGGAGCCGCAATCGCCTTCTATTCCGAAGCGACCAACTTAGATGAAGTGCCTGCCGACGACAATGGCATGGGCGATATCTTTGCGCATGGTGAACCTCCGACCGCCGAGCCTACAGAGACACCTACAATCGAACCGACGGAAACCCCGACAGCCGAGCCTACGGATACACCGACAGCCGAGCCTACAGAGACACCTACAATCGAACCGACGGAAACCGCGACAGCCGAGCCCACGGAAACACCGACAGCCGAGCCCACAGAGTCGCCCACACCCACACCATTTGATACGCCGACGCCTGAACCTACAGATACGCCGACGGCTGAGCCTACGAATACGCCGACGGCTGATCCCACCAACACGCCAACGGCTGTACCCACAACGGTGACGCCTGATCCAACGGATCCCCCAGAATCTTGTTCATGGGTATTGGATTTTGAACTTGATGCATCTGGCAGCAAGACGACAAAAGGGCAGGTCATCGACGAAGAATGGGCTTCGTTGGGAATCCATATCACGACAGATAATCCCTCCAGCCATCCAGCGATGATCTTTAATAGTGCAAAACCCACTGGATATGATTGGGATCTAGGTTCACCCAACGAGGACTTTGGTGGTCCAGGGCGAGGAACTGGAGGGGAAGAGGGTCAACCGGGCGAAAATAGATGGCCGCTCGGCAATGTCCTCATCATCTCTGAAGATGGGGATCAGGAAGACCCGGATGATCATTATGCCGGTGGTACATTCATCTTCACTTTCGAGAAACCCAGCATGATCCACGAAGTCCAACTCCTGGACATCGATGCCGATGAAACGACGGGAAAGATCGTTGCTTATGATCAGCGTGAGAACAAACTTGGCACATTCAGTATGCAGCAGTTTGGTAATAACAGCTTCCAAATTGTCCCCATTAATCTGGAAAACGTGACACGCCTCGAAATCCACCTACAGAGCAGCGGTGCGGTGACCGCGATCTCATTCTGTGATGAGACTCCAAAACCGGCAACTCCCGTACCGACTCCTGATCCGACGGGGGTGCCCACAACAAGCTCACCTCCCATTATCAGCCTGAAGCAAGATAACTGTGCTAAGGAAGGAGAGACCTTTGCATTGACGGGCTCCTTCCAAGATCCCGATTCCGAGCGCTGGACGGCGAGCGTCGATTATGGCGATGGCACTGGTACCCATGAAGTCAACCTGCGCTCCGAAAAGACTTTCGAGCTGCGCTGGGTTTACGGTGACGATGGTGACTATACAGTGACCGTGACGATTTCTGATGAAAGTGGTGCAGTCGGGACAGCGATCCTCCATGTTCTTGTGAAAAACCAATTGCCTGAGCTGGAGAGCGATCTGACGCCTGACCTCACGTTCTACCGCGAGCAGGATAACTTAAACCATGATGGTGAGGCTGCCGGCAAAATTGGCAAGTGGTTTACGGCGACGGCAGGGGAGCCCACTATCTTCACGATCGACGTCGAGGATCCGGGGTCGGATGACCTCAAGATCCGATGGAGCTTCGGCGACGAGGTGACCTATTTCAACCAGGGCAACGAAGCCGATCCCTTCCACAGCCCATTGGGAACCTACCCATTCTATGTAACACACACAACATCTGTTGTCTTCGACAAGCCGGGTATGCGCAACGTGAAGGTGGACATCTACGACGATGATGGCGGCAAAGTCTCCAAGTATTTCCAGGTGCTCGTGCGCGGCAACGAACGATGTCGTAACTCGCTGGGGTACTGGATCCAGCGCTTTAAGAATGAAAACAAGGATGCACTCAAGGGTGAGCTTCGTGCTCATTTGAGCATCCTGAGCGCATTCGTAGCTTCCTCATTCGATGAATTCCGACCTGAGATGGTTGACGCGCTGGATAACTTTGTCCTCGATAACATGGACCAGAGTGCGCGCGCCCGGGCGCAGCTCCTAACCGCTTGGCTGAACTTCACCAACGGCTCGGTGGAGTGGGGTGATGTCATCCGTGATGCGGATGGCGAACATGATATGCCCTATGCTGAGGTCCTTCGCGAGATCCTGGCTATCCTGGTTGATGGCCGTGCCACGCCGGAGGAGTTCTCATACGCCATCGAGCTGGCGCAGTCGATCAACCTGCACCATCACAGCGGTTCAGCCTGCCCGGTCTTTGGAGAATAGGACAAGATTACGGCAAGGACAATGACGACCGCTCGCCCACTATAACGGTGGGCGAGTTTGCTTTTTGGGTCCACGGTTCAGTTGAAATAATAGGTTCCTGGCCAACGTCTTTCTGAGGAGCGTAGCGACGAAGAATCTCGTTCAAGGTAGGAAGACCCTCTGGGTTCAAAGAGCAAGATGCTTCACTCTGTTCAGCATGACATATACCTGTCCCTCTCGAAAATTCGGCAGTGCAGCGTGGAGATGGTTTCCCCCAGCATCCGGAGATGCTTTGTGATCGTTGGTGCACTCCAAGATCGGTTCAAAGTGGGAAAAGGGGATTCCCTGAAGAGAATCCCCTTTCGACAAATTCGTCCCTTAACAAATTCGCTTTCTAGCCATCATGGTCACGGGCAGTTACAGACGGGCGCTGATGTCACTCCACCGGAATAAGTGCCTCCTGCTGCGGCGCACGCGTCTGGACCCAAATCGCTGGTGCAAGCGAGCGGCGTGGGAGTCGGGGTCGGTGGGGGAGGAGCGGCGATCACCTGTAGATCCTCTGGTATGCAGATCGCATCACCTCCGCCGTCCCATACCCAGCAGTACCCCTGCCAGTCTGGATTGGGGATCCACCACCAGGTGCTATCCGCATTGCGCCCTTCAATCGTCGCTGACTCGCCCAGAAGCAGATAGCCTAGTTCATGGTAAACCGATGCCGGACCAAAGCGGCATGTCAGATTCATGTTCGCCGTGAACGTAGGGGCGCATCCCACCGGCGCCTCTTGCGTTACGATAGGTGTCGGTTCAGGAGGCAGCGGTGCCGGTGCTGGAGGGGGCGGCGCGGCTTCAGACCAGGGAAGCGTATGTAGTGACTCGGGCGCACCGAGTTGGAAAGATGTCCAGTTCGTCGATCGGCAGAAAGGCTGCATGGATCCATCGCCTGAAGGAGCATAGCCGGTCAAGCGCCAGAAGAGAGGTTCGGAATCCCAGTCCTCGTCATTAACCATCAAGGAGTCTTGAGACTCCCCGTCGACGCCATCAAACCCCAAGGGGTTCGTCAAATCCCAGTCCTCGTCATTAACCATCAAGGAGTCTTGAGACTCCCCGTCGACGCCGTCAAACCCCAGGGATTCGGAATCATAGTCTTGGTCGTTAACCATCAACCCCTCAGCTTTAATGCCGAAGGCTGAAAGCGGTATGGAATTCTCGCTCGTCACCATGCTCATGGTCAAACCGCCTGGGCCGATCATTTCAACCTGCCACAGTACGCCGCCCTCCGCTAAGAAAGCCGTCCTATCCCCGTGTTCGCCGTCATCCATCACGGAGTCTGCCGGAATATCCCCGTGTTCGCCGTCATCCGCAAGAGGATCGACTATCCCATCCCCATGCTGGCCATCGTCCATCACGCTGCCATCCCCATGTTCGCCATCATCCATCACGCTGTCGTCCCCGTGCTCACCATCATCCGCAAGCGGATTGACGATTCCATCGCCGTGCTGGCCATCGTCCATCACGCTGCTATCCCCATGTTCGCCATCATCCATCACGCTGCTGTCCCCGTGCTCACCATCATCCTTTAAGGGATCGATAGGCATCCACGAGAGAGTCAGATGACCATAGGGATCGACGGGCATTCCGTGCTCGCCATCATCCATCACGCTGCCGTCCCCGTGCTCACCATCATCCGCAAGCGGATTGACGATTCCATCGCCGTGCTGGCCATCGTCCATCACGCTGCTGTCTCCGTGCTCGCCATCATCCCCATAGGGGTTAAGAGTCATCCACTGATTGCCTTCCTCTCCAAGGGAGAAGGGGGGCATCCCCCGGGCGCCCTCAAAGGGGGTCATACTTCCGGGAACTAGGAAGCGCTCACATGCAGGCAGGCCACTAGGCACATTGGGTGATCCGCCACGCGGAAAGTTAAGCTCGACATTGGGTAAGGCGGACATCAGACCGAAGGCGCCCAGAGCGACGACGAGACCCGCCGCACCACCGATGCCCGCTGCGCCACCTACCGGTCGTCCCAAATGTCTCCCTCTAACGAAAACGCCAAACCAGATGATGATGAAGATCGTGATCTCGATCAGGAAGAACCAGGAAGGATCTAAGACGATGCACAAACCCACAGCCGCGTTCGGGGAGAATTCGGAGGTATTCCCAAAAACATCCGTCGTTGTGGCCGTGATACGGTCGCAAATTGCTAGTGGGGATGGGTATGTAATGCTGAAGTCACCAAATGGGCCAGCGACAACAGATCCGATGAGCGACTCGGCTTCACCGTTGCCTGAAGGGTCATTGTCGGATTTATAAACCTCAACCGTGCAGCCATGACATGCTGTCCCCTCGGCGGAGGTCGTGTTTGCGGCTGTAAATTCCGGGTAGTTGAGGCGCAGATTGGCGCCGCTATCCGCATCCCCCGGGTCATTCATGTTCACACCCACTGGGGCTAGATCGAGACCCAACGTGGTGTTGCCGTAGATGATATTCTGAGTGAAGGGGTTTGCGGAGGTCGTGTCGTCCATGGCAAAGACGCCGACCCCGTTGTCGTGGATCGTGTTGACTTCGATGCGATTCTGAGAAGCCGACCAGGCGAGCAGTACGCCCTCATCCATGTTATGGGCGATGGTATTTCCGCCGCCGGTTGCGACGTGCCCGATGAAGTTTCCGTTGCCCTGGATAAAGATCCCCCGGCCGTTGCCGAGAGGGTTTGTCCCGGTGATGTCGGTCCCGATTTTGTTGCTGACGACTTCAACATGCGTGGCAGCATCGTGAAGGATGATCCCGGCATTGGAGTTGCCCGAGATCACGTTTCCCTGTCCGCTTCCGGTTCCACCGATGAGGATGTAGCTTGCGGATTGCACCGAGATGCCTGTCTGGTTGGGAATTGCCGCGGATCCAGAGGAGTTTGTGCCGATGAGGTTTCCCCACACTGTGCTATACCCGCCGAGACTGATGCCAGAGATGTTCCCGGAGATCACGTTTCTCTTGCCGGGGTCAGTTCCACCGATCACAGTGTAGGTAGCCTGGGAGGCGTGAATACCAACGCTATTGCCAAGTGCGCTCGTCCCAGTCCGGTTGGTTCCAATCATATTGCCTTGGATCTGGTTGCCCTGGGAGGCGAGGTAGATTCCATCCCCGTTCCCGGAGATCACGTTCCCGGTACCGCTCAGTCCAATGTGGTTATTGTCCGCGCCCTGTTCGATATAGATTCCGATTGTATTGCGCAAGTCGAGGCTGGTCGACATGCCGTCAGGATCGGTGCCGATGCGATTGGCGATAATCGTCTGTCCTCCGAGTAGCGCGTGAATACCATAGGTGTTCCCGGAGACGATGCTCTCTTGTATCTGGTGGTCTGCGGATCCGAGAAGAATGCCGTTGCGGTTGCCCCAGGGAGTTCCCCCGGGCAGAAGGCCGATATAGCTGCTCTTGATCAAGCTGCCGCTTCCGGTGTGGATGATGATGCCGCCGGAGATCGGGGCTCCCGGCTGGTCGAAGCCGGCGACACTTATGCCGCGCACGACAGTGTTGCTCGCCTCAATCCACAGCCCGTAGGGGGGAGCTGAGCAGGTCGCCCCTTGACCAGGGGCAATCGCCACAACCGGACCGCCGTTGTATGGATAATCGGCCTCTAACGTGCCGTCGAAGATCACCGGGTCCGTGATGGCTGGGAGCACATCACAAAGCTCGATGATGTGTGGACCAGGGCCGGGTATTTCGAAGGCGATCATTTGCTGATCAGGGGTGGCATTGGAGATGTTAATCGCTTCGCGTAAAGAGCAATGCGCAGCATTGCAAAGACCGTCATCCAGGTCGTCGACGGTGTTCACGAACCAACCTGAGCCACCGGCTTCTCCTAATGATGAGGGGAGTAGAACGATGATAAGTAAGGTGAGACTTAGGGCAAGACGTAAGATTCGTGTGCTGATGGTTCTCATGATGGGGTCCTCTCTCCTATGCTGGTCCTGGATCGCGCGCCTAAGGTTGGAAACAGTCATATTAATAACGTTGAAGAGCGCCGAATTGTGACAAGGATATGTAATATGCAAGGTCCAATAACCTTGGCATCCTTTTAGATGGGATAGTGTACAGGCAGTTATGCGAATTGGGCTAATGGTGAAGGCTGGGCTCTCACAAGCAAAATCATGGGGATTTCTCGGTCGCAGCTGCACAGCTCACTCGAAATGACAAACATCAAAGACATTTACGATAGCGCATGGGCATCTAAGCTGGTATAAAAACAGCATGAGTACTGAGATGCAGCAGATAAGAATTGACAGTCTTGTCATAGATGTGATCCGCAAGGACATCAAGCACATGTATTTTGCGGTCTATCCACCCAACGGCAGAGTGCGAGTCTCCGCGCCGCGACGAATGGACGATGAAGCCATACGAAAGGCGGTAGCCTCGAAGCTGCCGTGGATCAAGCGCCATCAGGCAAAGTTCGAAGGTCAGGAAAGACGAACGCCGCTGGAGTATGTTTCCGGGGAGAGCCACCACTATCAAGGTCAGCGCTACTTACTGAACGTGATCTATCACAAGGGTCCACCAAAAGTAGCTCTTCGCAACAACGCCACACTCGATCTTTTTGTGCGCACAGGAAGCGACGCCAAGAAACGCGAGCGCGCTTTAATGGATTGGTATCGCCAGCAACTCAAGAGGGCCATTCCTCCCCTTATTACAAAATGGGAACCTATCATCGGCGAAGATGTAGCGGATTGGGGCGTGAAGCGAATGAAAACCAGGTGGGGCAGCTGCAACATCAAAGCCCGCCGCATCTGGTTGAATTTGGAGCTCGTCAAGAAACCCAGTTGCTGTTTGGAATACATCATCGTGCATGAGATGGTGCACCTGCTAGAACGTCTTCATAACGATCGTTTCGTGGCGCACATGGATAAATTCATGCCGGACTGGCGGCGTTGCCAGGATGAGTTGAATAAAGCTCCCTTGGCGTATGCGAATTTGGGTTATTGACCACTGGATGGGTGCTGCGGCATCCGTGAAAATGGATGGGATTCCTGCCGGTTCCCTTAGCGTCATTATCATCGAGCGCGTATCAAACGAGGGTGAATCATCTGTGTAGATAATAACAACCCCGAAGAAAATCCCAGGCTGAGCCTGGTCACGTCAATGGGAATACAGCCAGCAGTGTCCAGCTAAAAAATAACGCACCGGTAATGGCGAATGGCCAACTACCGCGTAGGCGAGCCACAACCAATTCCACCAACCCGAGGATGGCAGGCAGGAGAGGCAAGACAAGGATGAGAACATAGAGCCCAGGGATTAATCGCATGGAAAGAACAAACCCAACGGCAAGTAGGATGCTGTGGCCAGTCCACCCTGCGAATCGTCGCAGAAATCCTTCGGCGCGCAGCGTTTCGCCGATGGCGAGGAACCAGGGTAAGGTGAGCAGCGCACCCACAGGCCACAATATCAATCGTTTAGGAACGAGTAGCCAGGGTATCCAGACGATGTTGGATAACATACCTACACCCAGCCAGAGGATGGCGAAAGCTACTGATCCGCTGAGCAGGAGACGCGTCGAGAAAGGGGAGAGCCGAAAGCCGAGCAATGCCAGACTGATCAGACCCGCCAGCCCGAACCAGACCAACACATATCCTCCAACCACCAACCCCAACGGGGCATCCAACCTAACCCCCAGTACATTCAGGATCCAGAGAAGGATAGAAGCGCCAAGTGCGCCACCAACCGGAGCGAAAAGCCGTCGCCAGATTGGTTGAGGTGCGCCGTGGGTGCTGGAGTTTTGATTCATGAGTGGTGTGAGCGCCCAACCGAGAAGCAGCACCCCGACTATTCCAAGCCCATACCAACCCATACGCCGATCGCGATAATCCACGGCGCCGGGCTGCGGACCAAAGGTTTCATCCAACCAATCCCTGGCGACAGTATGACTATCGGCTTTGAATAGGATGGAGATATGCTCGACGCCGGAGATGACTCTCAACTCACGCGCATTTCCCAGGGATGGATCACCACCAGCTCCGCCGGCCTCGGCCAGTAATTGGCTGGCATTTTCGACGAACTGGGGTTCCAGATCCCCGGCCATGAGCAGTAGATTTTTGGGCAAACTGGGCTTTACCGCGCGCGGCACCGGCGATATAGCGATTGTGGCTGCTGTTTCGGGATGCTCGAGCCCGAATGAGAGCGCCACGCCGCTGCCCATTGAGTGGCCCAGGATGGCGACCTGGTCACTTGTCACGTAACCATGCGCTCGGGCTGTTTCTAGCGCTGCTTCGGCGTTCCCGACCAGGGCATCTGTTCTCCCATCCTGAATGTAGGGTCTTGGGTTCCTGCCATGCCCATCGAAATCCCAGGCAATTACGGTATACCCCGCTTTTGCCAGCGGGAAAGAGAAGCCGCGCATGAGAAGTTCGGAACCGGCGAATCCATGACCGATCAAGACGACCGGCCGCGCTTCACCCGAAGTATCTGGGGGGACGAAGATCGTCGTCGGTGGGTTGGAATCGGCTATCTTGATGATTTCGATGCCCTGTGAAGCGCCAAGGATCTGTGTGGTCGATAGCCCGACCAAAATCAAACCGATCGCCAAAAGTGCCCAGGATGAGTTTTTCATCTGCCCTCCCGGTTCATTTGCCGTAATGCGTGGTCGGCATTCCTGGTTGTTTCGAAGCAAACATTTCTGCGATTTGTGAATACGTATCTTCGCACAAATACGGATGGATATCAAACTTGTTCGCAGGTGCTCCTATTTTCCTGTTCGGCATCCTGCCGAAGCGTTGTCGAATTCCTGCGAATGCGCTATGCTGACAGGAAGCCCATAGGCTATTTGAGAGGAGAGTTGCCGTGAAAATACGCTGGATGATGATTCTGCTTCTCGTAATACTGCTGACCTTGACCGGCTGTGCGATGCCCGCCGATGAAGACGCCATAAGCACCTCCGTCGCGGCGACTCTCGTATTCATGGACGAGACCGAGACGGAAGAGCCTGTGGTCCTAATCCCACCAACTATCACACCAGAGGTGGTCGAAGATCCCACATCGCTCCCTCCAACCGCAACCCCCACACCCGGACCTGTTACGGATGAAGAGGCGATCAAGGCTGCGATGAATGAATATCTGGATTCGCCTGTTGATGAGTCAACCATCACGGTTTCGGAGATCACGGGCGACCTGGCCCGCGGTGGCCTCCAGGGCGCGTACTTCATAGCAGCCAAAGATGGTGGTGTGTGGATTATCGTTTACGCCGGGCAGGCCACTCCGTATTGCCATATCATCAATCCGTATGGTTTTCCAATTGCGTGGGTGCCCGAGTGTCTGGCTGAAGACGATTCGGTCGTTCAGCGCTCGGAACCAGATGTCGATGCTGAAATCGCCTCGCTCGGTTCCCCCACATGGACGGATTCAATGGACAGCGCCGGCAGGTGGTACTTGTTGAGTACAAGTAATGTCACCTTCACGCTGAAAGACGGCTCGCTAGTGATGGAGGTTCAAGAAGGGGGTGGGTACGATGAATGGGGGGTTTCAGCAGGCGCGGTGACCGATTTCTACCTCGAGATTACAGCCAGGATGGGTGATCAATGCAGCGGAATAGATCGATATGGGCTCATCTTCCGCGCGCCAGATCCAAGCCAGGGATACATTTTTGAATTCTCGTGTGATGGACGCTTTCGGCTATACAAATGGGATGGGGAGGAATATACGGGGATTCAGGACTGGAAGTCATCCGCACTGATCCTCTCTGGGCCCAACAAAGAGAACCGACTCGGTGTTATGACCGACGGCAGTGAGGTGAAGTTGTATGCAAACGGTAAGCTCCTGGGTGAGTACACGATAGATAGTTACCCGGAGGGCAGGTTCGGTTTGGTTGTGGGCTCGACCAACACCGATAACTTTAAAGTAATGGTTGACTCCGCTTCATTTTGGGATTTGTAGGACAGCTTATCGAAATTGCTTCGAGTTTGTATAGGCATCCCCTGGACGGCGGCCGCTTCATCTTACAGGCTTGAGGAGTGCACCGCCATCGTCGGTGTTGGGGTGCTGCAGCGTCGGTTGCTAATAATTAGGTAGATGATCTATCGCGCTGGCCTATCGCGGGCTCCCAGCTCATTCAACCTTCACGCCCACCCTTTCCTCAATTCAACAGTTGTCCTTCTGGAAGGTAGGTGCTACAAAAAGATGTGGAAAGGGGACCGGCGAAGGTAATGTCTCTGAAAATCCTGCTGTCAACTCCAGCGACCGGCAAGACCCATGCGTGCATTTCCCGTGTCCGTGAAGAGACGAAGCAGCTTCGTGGGAATCCCACCTGGGTCATCCTCCCTGACCGCTACCAGGTGGCATCCTTCCGCCGCCGTTTGGCGGAGGCGGGCGGGGCATTCGGCGCGCAGATAGGCACCTTCGGCACGCTCTATCACGAGATCCTGCGGCTAGCCGGCAAGCCCGTCCCGTTGGCGTCGGATGCGGTGGTACAGCGGTTGATCCGGGGCGTGATTGAAGAGGCTTTGGAGGAGGGGCAGCTCTCCCATTTCCATAATATCGCCGGCAAACCCGGGTTTCTAAGCGTCTTGAGGGATCGCTTCGGTGAACTCAAGCGCGCACAAGTCCAGCCGGAGACGTTTCTCAAATTTACTGCGAAGCAAGATAGTACGCTGCAAGAGCTCGCCTCGCTCTATGAACACTACCAGAAGCAATTGCGAGGTCTTGGGTGGGCGGATCCGGAAGGGTTGAACTGGTTGGCAGTCGCCGCACTCGAGGAGGATCCCGACTTGTGTGCAGAATGGCCGCTGCTTGTCGTGGACGGCTTCGACTCCTTCCACGGCTCTCAGCTTTCCGCCCTTAAACTGCTGGGCGATCGTGTACCGCAACTGTTGATCACCACCCCGGGCGATCCCGAGAACGACCGCACCGCTTTCCGTCGTTTCAAACGCTCCTTTGAAAATCTGTATGTGGCGCTTCCCGAAGCCGTGATTGAGCGGCTGGAAGGGGATGTACGTCTTCCAGCGCCTCTCGCTCAATTCGAAGCCGGGCTGTTTGAGCAAGATCCAACGCCCATTCAAAGAACAGCACACATAACCCAGCTTGAGGCGCGCACGACAGCCGACGAAGCGCGTGAAGCGCTGCGCTGGGTCAAAGCCCGCATCGTGCGCGATGGGATCCGTGCGCAGGCATGCGCAATCGTTACGCCCAACCCTGAGCTCTATCGTCCCCTCCTGCGCGAAGCAGCGCTTGAATTCGGTCTGCCGCTGCGCTTCACCCACGGTGATCCTCTCCCGGACGCGCCCGGCATCACCGCATTGCTGGAATTACTCACCCTGCCGCTATTGAACTGGCCACGGCGGGGTACACTCGACGCGATTTCCTGCCCGTACTTCGATTTGGGTCCTTTTGGTTTCAACGATGATGATACTATCGCCCTGGATGAGCTCAGCCTTAACGGGCAAATAATCGAAGGTCTGGATGAATGGAGTGGGGCATTGGAGCGTCTCGCCGCGGGCGGTGGTGGAACCCGCCGCTCGGACGACGAAGCGACACGCTGGCCGAACCTGCCCCGCGGCGAAAAAGCCCGGGTGCTGTTGGAGGCGCTGAAGGCATTCAGTAATCGCATTCAACCACCGGATCCAAGAACCACCAAGGAATGGGTCGCATGGCTAGAAGACTTGCTGGAAGAGCTGTCCTTCTTCCAGCGCTGCGAGACATTGTACGACCGCGCCGCGGCACTCGAGTTCAGGGAAGTGCTGCGGGCGCTTGTGCTCGGTGAGGTGGTGGCCGGTGAACGAGAGACGGCGTATGGAGTTTTCATACTCGAACTCCGGTCTGCTCTCGATAGCGCCTATTTCGAAAAGAAGCTCGATTGGCAACAGCCGTCAATCTTGGTTTTACAAGTCCTGAATGCTCGCGGTCTGCGTTTTAAAGCCGTTGCCGTTCTCGGGCTTTCGGAGGGACTCTTCCCTGAGGTGGAGCGCGAGGATCCTTTTTTTAGTGATGCCGCCCGTGAGGCGCTTGGACTTGAACCTCGCCTGGGGCGTGAACAAACCGGTCTCTTCTACCAGGTAGTCACACGTGCAGATCAATTCCTGCTGCTCACGCGTCCATACCTGGCCGAGGACGGCGAGTATTGGCAGGCTTCACCATTCTGGCGGGCTGCGGCAGCATCCCTGTCGGATGACCCACAAAGGGTTCGTTCCGAGGAGCCGCGATCACTGGTGGAGGCGGGTTCTCCAGAAGAACTGCTCTTCTGGGGTGTGCGCAGGGGCGCGCTGCCGCCGCAATATAAAGCGCTGCAGCCACGGTGGGAGAGATTGCGGTCGGCTCGCGATGTCCTGGCTGTGCGGCAGGCACGCGAAGCCGATGGGGATCATGAGGGGGATCTTTCCTCCATCATAGAGCACATCCGTAAAACATATGGGCCGGACCATGTCTGGAGCTCCAGTCGTTTGGAGAGTTACGGCACCTGCCCCTTCTTTTTTCTCTCCGCGTCCGCCTTAAAGCTGGATCCGCGCGATCCACCTGAACCGGGTTATGACGCGGCGCAGTTAGGTTTGGTCCTGCATGCCGTTTTGGAAGAGGTTTATCCGGCGGTCGAGGACCCCACGGATACGGCGGCGGTTCTGCGCGTCCTACATGAAATAGCGGAAGCCGCTTTCGCCGAAGCGCCGGAGAAGTACGGCTTCCGGCCGACGGCTTTGTGGGCGTTGGAGCAGCAGGAGCTGTTCGAGATTCTCAAGGTCACGATTGAGGCGTTGGGGGATGCTTCAGCGGGGTGGCGGCCGTATGCGTATGAGCAAGTATTTGGTCTGCAGGGTAAGCCTGTTTTGCGGATCGCGCTTGATGGTGGGGATGTACTCGTCCGGGGAGTGATCGATCGCGTCGATCGCAACGCCGAGGGTGAGGTGCGCATTCTCGACTACAAGACCGGCGGCAGCCATCTGACTAAAAACGATCTTATCAGCGGTCGCAGGCTGCAGCTCGCGATCTACGCCATGGGTGCACGCGATGCGCTAGGGCTGGGCGAGCCAGTGGAGGGGATTTATTGGACGATCCGCGGGGCCAAGGCCGGTGGGTTGAAGCTGGGCTCCTTCAAAGCGTTTACGGATGAGGGGATTTTTGAGGGACCCGAAGGGGCAATGGAGCTGGCGAGGATGCATGTGGACAGGTTTGTGGAGGGGGTTCGCTCCGGTAATTATGCGCCCGCTGCTCCCGAGGGAGGCTGCCCTCCCTATTGTCCGGTTGTTGGCTGGTGTTGGCGGTATAGGGAGGGGTGGGGGTGATATTTGTAGTGCACCCCAAATCTTGGACAGATAGCTAAGGGAAGCTATCATGTTCATGAGAGGAGTGTAAGCATGGCCAAGCAGAGGCGCACATACAGCCCTGAGTTCAAGGCGCAGGTGGTTATGGAAGTACTCAGCGGTTTCAAGAGTGGTGCTGAAGTCTGCCGCGAGTATGGCATCCGATCGCAACTGCTGTCGAAGTGGAAAGCACAATTTCTGGAGAACGCGGTAAGTGTGTTTGAAGAGCAGAGTCAAGAACCCGCCGAAGATAAGGCGCGCATAGCAGAGCTTGAACGCCTGGCTGGACGCCAGGCGCTGGAAATTGAGGTGTTAAAAAAAGCATCCAGCATATTGCGCTCACACCGCAGCGAAAGCGAGAAGTAGCGGTGGAACTGGCTAATATTTATCCAGTGAAGATAGTATGCGAGGCTCTGGGTTTCCCGCGCAGCAGCTTTTACTATCGCTCTGTAAAGCCGGGAGATGAAACATTGCGGGCTGCACTCCTGGAAGAAGCTGGAAACTGGCCATCATATGGCTATCGCCGCCTCACGGAAGAACTGCGACGCAAGGGCTGGTGGGTCAACTGCAAGCGAGTAAGGCGTCTTATGGGTGAAATGGGGCTGCAGATCAAGACAAGAGCGCAGAAACGGCGTACCACAGACAGCAGGCATAACTTGGGCCGCTACCCCAATCTGATCAGGAAGCTAGAGATCCTGCAACCCGACCAAGTGTGGGCATCAGATATTACGTACATTCGTCTTCGGCGTGAATTTGTGTATCTGGCTGTGATCATGGATGTGTTCACGCGAGCGGTGCGTGGATGGCATTTGGGCCGACGACTGGATCTCCAATTGACGCTCACAGCGCTGGATAAGGCACTGGCTCAGGGAAAGCCCGATATCCATCATTCAGATCAGGGCATCCAGTATGCCGCGCGGGGTTACGTGAAGCGTCTGCAAGGGGCTGAGGTAAAGATCAGCATGGCCGATGGTGGCCAGCCAACTCAGAATCCACATGTGGAACGGCTTATCCGAACCATCAAGGAAGAGGAGGTGGATCTCGCTGAATATGAGAATTATCAGGACGCATACCGCCAGATCGGTTGCTTCATCGAGGATGTTTATATATATAAGCGCATCCACTCGTCGCTAGGTTATTTGACACCGCTGGAATTCGAGTTTCAGTGGCAGAGCATTCTGGCTGCAGAGGCAGCTGATGTTATCTAAGTATTGCTGATTTAGTGTCCAGTTTTTGGGGCGCAGTACAATTCTTTCCCCCTTAATCCCCCCAGCGGGGGAACTCCGGGGGACTTATCATCCCGAGCTTGTCTAGGGACCACTCCCCCGTACTCCCTGGATGTGGTTTTGTTGCGCTCGACAGAGTGCCAACTGCACAAGCACTCTTGAGATTGGGATCACGTTCTATGTCTGAAAACGGTTCAAATTATCGGGATGTCAATCTGACGGGCGAGCAGCGTAAAGCTGTGGAATGCCTGGACAAGGATGTCATCGTCACCGCAGGGGCGGGGACGGGGAAGACGCGCACGCTTGTGGCGCGGTATGTGCGACTGCTGGAAGAAGGGAAGGCGCCTCGCCGGGTCGTGGCGATTACCTTCACCGAGAAGGCAGCGCGTGAGATGCGCAATCGTGTGCGTAAAGCCGTGAGCATCCGGGCAGAGTCCGCCAGGGATGCTACCGAGAAAAGACACTGGGCGGACCTCGAAGCCGGGATGGACGCAGCCCGCATCGGCACGATCCACAGCCTATGCTCAGAAATCCTGCGCGCTCATCCCGCCGAAGCAGGGATTGATCCACGCTTCGACGTCATCGACGAAGGAGCTGCTGCAGCCCTGAAAGCCAGGGCTGTCGAGGATGTGCTGCTCTGGGCGCTCGACGATCCGGATTCGGTCCAACTGTATGCGGTCTTCAGCGCGCATGCGCTGCGAGGGCTGCTCACACATTTGCTAAACCGCAGGCTCGACGCAGCTATGCTCTTCAACAATGACGATCTGGAGATGAGAGCAAAAGCCGCGCTTCGTGAGGCTATCAACGCTTTCGTTGAATTTGAGGGCGTCACCTTTGGTATAAGAGCCTTGGAAGAGCTGCACGCGTCCGGGGAGTTAGCGGCGGATGCCGGGGCGACACTTGCCGGGCGGATTGACCACCTACTCGAACTATGGGCGCAAACCCAGGCCGGGCTTGAGAAGGACGATCTCTTCGCGGCAGCGTCGGCATTGTATCTTCTACGCCGCGAAGGACTCAAACGCGGGGCGGGCACGAAAAATTCATTGGCGAAAGCCGTCCAAGCGGACCTTCAACTGCATTACGACGAACGCCTTGCGCCCTGGCTTGGCGGAACGAAGAGTACTGACATACCACCGAATGCAGAGCTCGAGAAGGTATGGACTGCAGCCCTGCCACATGTCCGGACGCTTTTCCAGCGAGTTCGCGATCAGTACGCGCAGGCTCTCGAGCGCCTCCAAGCCTTGGATTTCGACGATCTCGAATCGGGCGCCTTAGAACTACTACGCATCCCGGATGTCGCCGAGCGCTGGTCGGATGAGATCGATGCGGTCCTGGTGGATGAATTCCAGGATACGAATGAACGCCAGCGTGAGATTGTCGATGCCCTGTGCGGCGGAATTCCGGGAAAGCTCTTCATTGTCGGCGATGCCCGACAGAGTATCTATCGCTTTCGAGGGGCGGATGTGAGCGTCTTCCGTCGCGTCCAGCGTGACTTGCAGGCACGCCGCGGGGAGCACTTCGAGCTCAAGCGCACCTTCCGCACGCACAACGGATTGCTGCAGGAGATGGATGGACTGCTCGCCTCCATCCTTGGTGAGGATGATGATCCCGAACGACTGTATCGCGTCCCCTATACGCCGCTCAACGCCAATAGAGATGAGCCTGAACTGCCCGCCGCCCCACCATTCACCGAGTTGATCATTGGCACCGGGTCAGGAGCTGGGGAAGCACGACCGCAAGCTGCACGTGCTCTCGCCGGGCGTTTGCTTGAATTGAAGGAGCTCGGCGAGATAGGCGTCTATGATAATGTAGCGCTGCTATTCAGAGCATCTACGGGATTCGGGGAGTACGAGGAAGCGCTTGAAGATGCGGGCATCCCCTTCGTCACTGTGGCGGGGAGCGGATTCTATGACCGGCCGGAAATCCGAGATGTGCTCAATATTCTGCGGGCGCTTAGCGAGCCATCGAATGACGCCGCCCTGGCCGGGCTTTTACGCTCGCCTGCCTTCGGCATCTCCGATCCCGGCTTATACCTTCTACGGTTGCACTCGGGTGAACCACAGCCCCTGCTCACTGCGCTGGATGGTGATCTAGATTACCTGGAAGATATTGATCAGAAGGCAGCCGCCAGGGTTCGGGATTTTCTTGCAGAATTCCGTCCGCTCGTGGATCGCATATCCGTCGCCGAATTGCTCAAAAGGATCGTAGATGCGACCGACTACCGCGCCATTCTCGCCGCGTCTCACATCCGCCTCTGGCGTAATCTGGATAAGCTCCTGCAGGATGCTCACACCAGTGGTCTGGTAAGGGTACGGGGGTTCTTCGAATACCTGCGCACGCTGCGGGAAGTCGGAGCGAGGGAAGGGGAGGCACCAGCAGAAGCCCTCGGCGCCGTTCGCTTGATGACCATCCATAAAGCGAAAGGGCTGGAGTTTGAAGTCGTCGTTCTGGCGGATTCATCCCGCAAGCCGCTGGGAAGAGTTGAAATGGCTTATCTGCTACCCGAGACCGGACCTGCTTTCAGATTCGATCGCCGTGAAGGATCACCGCTGATCTATAACCTGGCAAGATACATCGACCAGCAGCAATCTCAAGAGGAGGAGAACCGGATCCTCTACGTTGCCGCAACGCGTGCCCGGGAACGGCTCATCTTGAATGGCCACCTCTCCTTGCGCTGGGGGAAGCTGATCGCTGAGGGTTGGATGAAAGCTTTCTTGGAGGTGCTCCAACTAGATCCGCAGAGCTTGGGGGAGAGGGCGTGTGGATGGGCGCAGGCTAGGTTGCCCAACGGCCGCGATGTCGGGGTCTGGGTCGCAGATGCACTGGAGCCGGGTGATGCGGAGCTAACAGCTCAAGCCGCATGGCCCGAATCTGAGGAGCAGAACATCTACGCTCCGCTCGTCGTTGTAAGTGACGAGCGCATGGATGAGGACATAGCCAGTGCGCTCGAACGTGATTGGCGGGCGACAGGGAAACGGCTTCATCCGCCGGCTGTGGTTGTGGGTGCTATGGTTCACGATGCTCTACGCTCCTGGGTTTTCCCAGGCGACGCTGCACTGAAACCGCTGCTTGAAATGACGGCGCTTTCGCATGGTCTGATCGATCCAGGGCAGCGCGGAAGAGCAATCCGCGAGACTGAGAAGCTGCTCGGGCGCTTCCGGGAGCATGATATCTATCTCGAGATTGAGGCGGCACCCGAGCGTATCCATGAGGTTCCCTACACACGCCCGCATCCAACCTGGGGATCGGATTCGGGTCGCATCGATCTGCTGTACCGCGTGAATGGCGCCTGGCGTCTGATAGACTTCAAGACAGACGAGATTCGAGATGATGATGCCCTTGCTAACGCTCTGGAGGAACATCGTCCGCAGATCGGGCGCTATGCTGCTGCGGTCCAGCAATTACTGGGTGAGAAACCGCAGGCCGCGCTGTGCTTCCTCGACGCAATGGGGGGAGTAAAAATGCTTTTTTGTTGAGGGGTAATCTTATGGGCAATCGCAGCAAACATGTAGATCCATTCGACTCATCCCGCTTTCGTGGCGCCCTGCTTGGTCTAGCAGCTGGCGACGCGCTTGGGACCACGCTGGAATTCGAAAAACCGGGGACCTTCGAACCTATCGAGGATATGGTCGGCGGTGGTCCGTATGAACTCGAGCCAGGCCAATGGACCAACGATACTTCCATGGCGCTATGCTTAGCGGCGAGTCTTGTGGAAATAGGCGGCTTTGATCCCAGGGATCAGATGGAGCGCTACGTACGCTGGCGGCACGAAGGGTACATGAGCAGCACCGGGGCATTTTTTGATATCGGTGGCACCGTTAGCACCGCCTTGTCGACATTCAAACATACGGGTGAACCCTTTAGTGGTCCGATAGATCCACAATCAGCCGGTAATGGTTCACTCATGCGCTTGGCGCCAGTGCCAATGTTCTACGCTGCCGACGCAGGGAAGGCAATTTCTCGAGCAGCGGATAGCTCGCGGACAACCCACGGCACCGCAGAGGCTATGGACGCCTGCCGTTACTTCGCTGGGCTGATCATTGGTGTGTTGCAGGGTTGCACGAAAGATGATCTGCTCTCTGAGAACTTCTCACCCATCCCACTTCTCTGGCGAACCGAGCCGCTCGCACAGGCAATCGCAGACATCACTGTGGGCTCTTTCAAGGAGAAGGAGCCTCCCGATATCCGCGGTGGGGGATATGTGGTGCACTGTCTGGAAGCTGCGCTTTGGGCATTCCACAAGAGTGAGGACTTCCGTTCCGGCGCATTATTGGCTGTCAACCTCGGCAACGACGCTGACACCACTGGCGCAGTCTACGGCCAGATCGCTGGCGCTTACTATGGTGATGAGGGCATCCCTGCCGAGTGGCGTGAGAAGCTGGCGCTTGTTGAGGTGCTCATCGATCTGGCGAACGGCCTTTACAGAAATGCCAGCGAGGATTGAGGCTAACGGTTTAATTTCGAGCAACGACGTCACTGACTGCTTGACCTGAAGATAAGAAAATCGGGTTATTAGCCGTTCATCGGCTTCTCCTATATAGTAAAGTTGATTTCGCAATAAGATGGAATCTAATAGCGCACACTCAAGTCGCAGTGGTATTTCCAGGCATTATTAAGCTGAGTATGACGTCGGTAGAACCGCGTTGACAAGCAATATTTCGAACACGTGAGAGGAGATAATTCGTGAGAACACGTTCGTTAATCATTCTATTTCTCGTAATGGTGTTGACCCTCGCCGGTTGTGATGGAGCCATCGATGAAAGCGCCATAGGTACAATTGTCGCGTCCACGCTCGAAGTTATGGGTGTGAATGAGGCGGGGGAGCCAGTGGCCCCGAAATCTCCTGATGCGACGGCAGAGGTCAGCGAAGACCCCGCGCCGCTGTCTCCGACCGCAGCCCCCGGACCCGGGGTGCTGCAGGTGGCGTACATCAGCGGCGAAGATGTCTGGTTCGTTGAGGAGGGCGCCGCGCCGATCCAATTGACCACCAGCGGGAATGTCGAGCGTGTCGTTCTATCCACGGATGGTCAGCTAGCGGCTTTCATATGGCACGACACCTCCCTTGAGGTCTACGAACTGCGGGTTGTCGATACAGTGACGAGTGCAGAATGGGTGATCTTCTCTCAGGTGGATCTCGACGCAATCTATCCCCTGGGCGAGGCTCTACACCATCTTCCCCATCAATTCGACTTCATCCCCGGATCACACACAATCCTGTTGAATACCCGTAAGATCTTTGTGGGACCGGGTCTTGTGCAGAACAACGATCTCTGGTCTATCGACGCTGATACAAGTGTCCAGACGCGGCTGCTTGATCCCGGTCAGGGAGGGGATTTCTATTTCTCCCCGAGCGGCGACATGCTGGCCCTGGTCTTGCCGACGAGCCTGGGATTCGCTCGCACGGGCGGCTCCGAGAGAAGCCCGGATCACATCACTTTCCCCTTCGTAATAACCTACAGCGAGTATGCATATTATCCAGTACCCGTCTGGGCTCCGGATGAGAGTGCGGTCGCTGTGCTCATTCCGGCGGAAGATCCTTTTGTCGATGATTCTGCTCTCGTCTGGCGTGTGCCTGTCGAGGGACCGCCTATACCACTGTTGGATATTACAGGTTTTCTCTTTTTCCGTAACCAAGGCAGAACCCCTGCCATAGCTCCGGATCTTTCAAAGGTCATCTTTTTGCGTGAGGTATCAACGACGGCTTCTGACCTTGTAGTAGCCCCCCTCGATGGCTCGGCCGAGAGCATCTATGCTTCGGGGAATTTATCCTGGCAGGGGTGGAATCCTGATTCAACCCGGTTTGTGTACAGCGATGCGCCGCATAACTTGCTCCTTGGGAGCACGGGGGTTCCTCCTGTGGGTGTTGGATTTGGCAGCCGAGTTCAATGGGTGGACGCGGATACTTTCCTGTACCTCGATGAACTTACGTCGACGCACAGATTTTCAAAGGTTGACCTTCCTGGTAGTGCAAGCGTTCTTGACATCATCTCCGGATCTATGTTTGGGTATGATTTCACGCAGTGAATAGATTTTTCAGCATGTCATTACGAAACCCTCGAAGGGGTGAGAAATCGCGGAAACGACTCATCTCATAATCAAGAATTGATGGAAGGGGTAATCCATTCGTTTCAAAAGATGGAGTCCTCTCGAGTAGCATCAGGTGTTGTCAATGGCGAAGAAGATAGTGCTTTACGGTCATCGTTTTTGTCCGCAAGTCAGGTCGGTTAAGTCAACGCTTGATCGAGGCGCCGTTCCCTATGACTACGTGGATATTCACAAGAATGAAGCCGGGCGCTTGCGCGTTATGGAGATAAATGCCGGCAACCAGAGTGTCCCGACCCTGGTGTTTGAAGATGGATCGACGTTGACGGAACCATCCCCGAAGGTCTTGATTCATCATCTGAAAACGTTAGGGTATAGCGTGGATCACCAGATGCCATCGGATCGCATTCCGCTCTTTTTACGTGATCCCTATCTTCGCTTGTTTGGCGCTCTCATGGTCTTAATGGGTCTTGTATTCGATGTGCTTCTCCTGATTGTAGTGGGCTTTCTCCTCTTACTCCTCTCGTTCGGACTACGCATTTTCCTAAAATAGGTAGAGGTTATCCCCTGTTGATCATCCTTGTGAGCTCCAGAAGGGTTTTTCCCTTTCCAACGAACAATGGGACTATCGCCTCTGTGGTCCATCTCTCATAACCATCGTTGAAACAGGCCCTCTATTATGATGATTAATGTCATGATTGGGTCTAATTTAGGCGTTAAAGTGGCAAGGATGTATGAATACAATAGCGTCTTTTCGAGGTATAAAGATGTGGAAAGCACATTGACAACAAGAAAATTTTTGTGCCAATCCTTTCTTCGCATATACTGGATTTATTAATTCTCGTCATAAAATACAAGGTTTAGACGTTCTATACATAGGCAGCCCTGGTATGTTGGCGCGTTGTCCCATGGTAGGAGTAAGGAGGTTTGGCATGGACTCAACCCGAATGCGAGTTGTGCTTCTGCCACTCTTTTCATTATTACTCGCCGTACTTGCGTGTAATCTCCCCGTCCAAAATCAGCAATATAACAGTGTTGCGGCAACCATGCAGGTGTTGGACACACGCGTAGCCGGGACGGAGAAGGCGCTCAGCGCAATGACTCAGTCTGATTCAGGTACCTCACCCACTCCGGGCACAGGGTTGAAAAGTGAGGAGGAAGAGTCAGTAAAACCCACTTCCACTCCAGTGCCAAGCGAAACGCCGACATCCTCACCAACACCCTGCGTCCCTAAAGTCAGCGTGTCCAAGAACACCAACTGCCGTAAAGGACCTGGGACCGTCTACGACCTGGCCTATATTTTTATGGTCGGTGACGAAGCGGAGATCGTAAGCCGCAGCAGCGTGCCGAATTACTGGGTGATCGATAGCCCAAACAACCCAGGACAACACTGTTGGCTCTGGGGGCAATACGCTCAGGTCTCTTGTGACACCAGTGACCTACCCATTATGACGCCGCCTCCCACGCCGACTCCAACACCGATCCCCTATCCAGATTGGAGCGGCACGTGGATGACATGGTCCAGTATGATGTCGCCTAATCCTTTCTCACTCACCATTAATCAATCGGGCGAACATCTCACGGGGCATTATACTGTTAACGGGGACACGTACACTTTTTCCGCGGACCTGTTTGATGATGGTATGAGAGCCTCTGGGGATACATACAACCCGGACAGCACGCATTATGGGTGGCTCTTCTGGAATTTACTTGAAAATCGAAATCAATTCAGAGGCTCCTTTGGGGGTAATTGGGGGGCTTGGTGTGGCGCACTGAACGGTGAGCCGATGCCGTCACCCTGCGCGAATTATTGATCCTCCGCAAATCGGGATGCTTCCTTCGCGTCCTCGCGCGAGCATCTTTATAATACACATTCTGTGCCTCGGGCGGGTGGAAAAAGTTCTAGAAATTCGCCTTCAAATCCATCCCCGCGTAAAGTTGCCCTACTTCTTCTGCATAGCCGTTGAAAAGCAGCGTGTCGCGACGCGTGGTTTCACCGAAATGGCCTTCCTGGGCTTGTGACCAACGCGGGAGTGGCCGGTCCAGGTATTCTTTTCAAGAAGATAATGCTACGATGACAGTAATGCCCTACACATCAAGGAGGGGTGAGGAGATGTTCTACGAGAGTCTGATAACCGAAGAAGAAAAAGACCTTCAACAGGAGGTCAGGCAGTTTGTCCGTGAGGAAGTCCCGCACGATCTGGTGCAAGCCCTGGATCATGATGAGATCCAATACCCGCGCGAGTTTGTCGAAAAACTGGCCGCCCACAACTTGCTCGGGCTGCGCTTTGACCCCCGATGGGGTGGGCGTGGTTTGCCCTGGACGGCTGAGGTTGTGGCGGAGGAAGAAATCGGCGTCCTGGGAACCACACTGGGATGTGCTTATGTGATGCCGTCTATCGTCGGGGAGGCGCTGCATGTATTCGGCACAGAAGAGCAGAAGAAACGCTTTTTAAAGCCGATTTTAAAGGGGGAGCTCATCTCTGCTGAGGCGCTCACCGAGCCACGCGGCGGCTCGGATTTCTTTGGTGCTACGTCGCGCGCCGAATTGAAGGGTGACACCTTTGTAGTCAACGGCCAGAAGCGCTTTGTCGTGGGAGCCACGGAAGCCGACCTCTTTCTTGTCTACTGCCGCACCAACTTCGAGGAAGACGCCCACAAGCATCAGCGCATTAGCGCCATCATGGTGGAACGCGGCCCGGGCGTTAAAAGCGAATATCAATATGGTCTGATGGGCACGCGCGGTGGCGGCACGGGGCGGTTGGTCTTCAGGAACGTTGAAGTTCCCAGAGAGAATCTCATCGGGGAACTTCATGGAGGGGCGGAGGTTTTCAACCAGATGATGATCCCCGAGCGTCTCACCTCTGCGGCTGCCAGTCTGGGTGTACGGGCGGCTCTTGATGTCGCCGCCCGCTATAGTGACAAGCGCCGGGCATTTGGTGAAAAGATCCGCCGTTTTCAGGCGGTCAGCTTCATGGTTGCCGAGGCGATCACACAACTGGATGCTGCCCGGGCGATGGTGTATATGGCTGCCCTTGCTGTTGATAGGGAATTACCGAATCGTAGACGGTTGGTGAGTCAGGCCAAGAAATTTGCCACGGATACCGCATGGGAGGTCTCGAACAAGGCCATGCAGATCATGGGTGGGATTGGATACACCGAAATCTATCCGATCGAGAGAATGGTCAGGGACTTCCGCCTGCCTCAAATTTGGACCGGAACCAATGAGGTCATGAACCTGATGATCCAACACGAATATTACAAGGAGGTCCTGGAAGGGAGCCGGAACCAGCGCGATGTCGAGCTGGACGCAGCCGGCTGTGAGGCGCAGGAAGAGAAGTGCTTCACGGATGAGGACATGTGGCTGGTGCATGGGGCGTGAACCCGCCTCGTACCGGTAGTATAAAGAAAGGCGGCGCATGCGCCGCCCTGTTAGTTCGCCTTTGGTTGCCCTCAAGAAGAGTCCATCAGCCCTGTTTCTTATTTATCTACAACAATGGAAAAGATGTTATTGGGGGCATTCACACCAAGGGTCTCCCGCTCCACCTGAGTGATAGGTTCCACCAGCCGACATGCACTTTTCTTCGCCTAACCCTTTCGAACATGTAATCCCTCCATCCCCCGAACTCCCCTCTTCCTCTCCTTCAGGCAACGCCGGATCGGGGATGACCCGGTTGGGATCGAGCTCATCGTAAAGCTCGATCGAACCTTCCGCAGCCCAGCAAGGAACGCCAGGATAGCAGGGGTTGAAGATGACGATGTAGTCGCCGTTCTCGGAGATGCC